>DBMI01000110.1 GCA_002298165.1 Desulfarculales bacterium UBA702 | reverse complement strand
GGCCGGCATTCCCGACCGCCGCTTCCGCAATCATCTCCGGCCGCCGGCAAAGAGCAGGCCCAAAGGCAATCTCCCGCGAATTCTCCCGGCAAAGTCCCCTCCGAACAGTTGGATCCTGCCCGGGCCAAATCGTTCGATTCAAGTTCAAGCACCGCGGTAGAACCCAAGCCTATCATAGCTCCCAAGGAGCCTTTTTCCTCAACTGATCTGCCATCCGAGCCTTCATCCCCGAAGGATTTACTCTCCCTGAACAGGCCTGCACCAACGACGCCTGCACCTCGAATTCCCACAGCTCCTGTAGTTGCCAGGATCGCCATAATCATTGACGACTTTGGACCGGACCTGGAGATTGCAGAAGAATTTGCAGCCCTGCCATTTGCTGTGACCTTTTCGGTTCTGCCGCAACAGGCCCATTCAGCCGATATCGCCAGGCTCGCCGGATCTCGCGGCAGAGAAGTTATCCTTCATCTTCCCATGGAGCCTTACGGATATCCAAAAGTAAATCCTGGGCCCGGGGCTCTTCTTCTTTCGATGTCAGACGATCTCCTGAGGCGACAGATTGGTTCAGCTCTTGACGCTTACCCGAGCTTTCGAGGCGTTAACAACCACATGGGGTCCAGGATGACCGAAGACCCAAAGATGATGAAGATCGTTGTGCAGGAAATAAATTGGCGTGGGTTATACTTCGTGGACAGTTTTACGAGCCCGAAGAGCAAGGCTTTTCCTGTTGCCCGAGAGATGAAAATACCCGCGTTGAGACGCGATATTTTCCTCGATCACAANNCGCGCGTTAAAGGCACGGCTCTTGCTATAGGACACCCTCATAGAGAAACCCTCAAACAACTACGCGCTGCCTCGGATGAGTTCGAGAGGCAGGGCATAAAAGTTGTTGCGGCGGGTGAGCTTGTAAATGGTCGCTGAATGGGGGAATCTGCTTCGAGTTAATCATGAAAGGGATGGCATAAATGGTATATCACAAAGAGAAAATTACTCTACTTGCGGCTGCCTTGCTGCTGGTTTTGATCTCCTCCCCAGGAGCATTAGCGGCAAAAGAGGCAGAACCAGGTCAGCAGGGACAGCCCTTCATATACATTCCCCAGATGAATTATGATTTCGGCGAGAAGATGGAAAGCGCGGAGCTGGAGCACGAATTCGCGGTTAAGAACACCGGGGCCGGGGTCCTCAATATCAGCCAGGTAAAGACCAGTTGAGGGTGCACCGTCGCCCACTTCGACAGGGCGATCCCCGCCGGCGGCGAGGGAAAGATAACTCTGAAGGTAAACCTCAAGGGATTCCGCGGCAAAGTATCCAAGACTGCCACCGTCTACAGCGACGATCCTCAATCCCCGCAACTCACGTTGAAGATGGAGGGAACGGTAACCTCCCTGATCGACGTACGCCCTTCAACGTCGATTGTTTTTCGTGGTTTGGCCGATTTTATACCGGAAACATTGATCGAGTTCGTCGGGTCGAGTGTTCCTTTTCATCTCACGCGTGTTGAGAGCGATCTGGACGAAAAGATCACACAAAACATCGAAACCGTCGAGAACGGTAAATTCTATAGACTCAGGGTAATGAACAAGGCCAAGCGCGGGAATTATCGCGGGTACGTGAAAGTGTTTACCGACTTGCCGCAAAAGCCCGATATTCTGATCACAGTCAGTGCATTCATCGAAGGAGAGGTTTCCGTAAAGCCTCAGGCGATTCTGATTGGAAAGCTAAGCGCCGATCAACCCGAGCGGCCAGGCAAAATAACCGTAACGGCGAACCGGAATGCTCCATTTCAGATTACCGGCCTGGGATACGACGAACGCCTGATGACAGTTACTCAGCATCCATTGGAAAGCGATGCAGGCTATTTAATAGAAATCAACCCCAAGCTGGAATCGATTCAGCCCGGGACCAGGCAGCAGACCACCCTGACAATCGAAACAAGTGCCGCCCCCGGCGAAAAGGAAGTTGTCCAGGTCCATTTATTCAATTCCGTCGAGCAACCCGAAGGCAAGAGTGTACCGCGGTAGCACAACGGATAGTTTTAGTGCCGGGATTCTAGATCGCTAAAATACAGTGTTCCCGGTAGAAGAGTAGAGTTTTTCCCTTAGTGTCGCCATTCTGCGAATAAAGCAAATATTCACGGCGACCAGAGTATCCAACTGCTTGTTCTTGCTTATAAGCTCCGCTGTATATATCCCCAATCGTAAATACAGCCGGGGAGTTTAAAAATACCCTATTCACCCGATTTCAATTTTCACTGGTTGGAATGATATTGGATGCACAATGGGTACACGGAATTTCAATAGCAGGAGGAAGATTGTGGGAAGAGGAACTCCAGTACGCTTCACGGCCGTTGAAAGCTGCGACAAGGTAAGGCGAAATGTATTCTGTCGAAGCTACAGTGATTGCTTGAACCTGACCATCCAGAAGAAGTGGCCCGGTTTTTCCTGTGAGAAGTGCTCGTCATACGAGCAGGAATACCTCGAAGGCGACCGGCTTGAAGACGATCATGCACGTTGCATGGCACTAGCTTACGTAAGTGGCGCTGTTGATTTGAACGCAGGCGCGGAGGCATGATCGCGGCATTGCATTGATAGCGTTCTCTTGCCTCTGGCTGACGAGATTTGCCAACGGGTGGTCTGAATCCATGACATGGCGCCGCTGCACTAAACCCTGATGGTCTCAGAAGGACCTCAAGGACTCGGCGGTCCCATATCCCCATTCGAATACCCTTCATGTGAGCCTTTGCGGAATTTTGCGCTACTCGTCGCCCATCGACCCCCTAATCTTCTCCTTACCAGTTTATACTTAATGGCGGAATTCCGATTTAATGGCGGGTTTACGCCCTTAAGGCGCATTAATGGCGGGATTTATGCGGCTTTATCGAGCTTCTCGGAACCGGCATTAAATAGCCTAAATAAGTGTTATTACTTGTCTTTTAAGATTTCCCGCAGTTTGGCATTAAAGTTGCTCAATACATCAGCCGACAATAAAACTCTTTCCTCCTCAAGCCGATCGGTCTGCCCCACCCTTCGGCTTTTTCTTTTTTACGCCTGCCTTATTTTAGCAAAAGCATCCGAATATATGCTCAGATAGGCAGTGTGCCGTCATTGACACTGCTTACACTTTCAAAATGTAGTGCATATTCTCCTTAAATACTGTATTATTCAGCCAAAATGCCCGATGGAGGACGATTCATGCATAAGGAAGAGCAGATACGGGATGAGGCGACGAAGGCTTGGGCCGAGCTCGATAGCCTGATCATGCGAATGAAAATTGAAGAGAATTCCGCGCAGCGCGAATTGGAACAGCTCAATTTGAAGCTTCCGACGATGTTGATGGATTGGGCAAAAGGCAATGTTGCGCGCGACAGAGTAAAGAAGCTCAAGGAGCGAATAAGCGAGCTGCGCGAATTAATTAGCGATATGCCGGTAATACTTAAGGAACTGGAAAAAGAAAAACGGCAGCGCTGTTTCAAACCGCTCCAGGATGCATGCATTCTTTCATTTGAACGCGAGAAATACGAGGAGTTGAAGGAGAAGATGTTCGATCAGTTCGAACCTTCTTTAGCAGAGGAATTGCGCCGGCACGCGAGAGAGATCGGCGAGGAGGAAGACTGCGAGAAGTTTCTTTCGAGACTTTGCGATGAGGTATCAAAAAGCCGTCCCTCGTAGAAGCTGCACTTCCGTAAGGGGCTGCCGGCCTAAGGAAAACAGCCCAAAATCGTTTACCGGGTAAGTCGTTCCGGCCAACCGCGAGAGGCAACGGGAGGAGCGAAAAACAACTCTCCATGAATCCTTCACCCCGGAAATTAAAAAGAGGCTAGCCTGGCTATAAACCCACGGCCGTCAATTTAAGAGTTTTGCTAAAACTCCGGCAAAGCAGGATTATCCTAATGCGTCATTCCCTCGTGCTTTCCGGCGGGAATCAACCGTCTTCCATCACCGGTGTTCGACAACTACTGTTTCGGAGTAGAGATTGTCAAACCACATATCCCTTGCCAGGCCGGCAATGTCGGTAGGATCGGCTCCGCTGGCCCGCTCGAATCCTCTCTCCACCGAATCCTCCCTGGCGAGAATCTCGTGATTTTCCGATGCCCGGTATTGTTCTTTGAGGCCGTTTATTTCAGAAACCAGATGAAGGGCCATCTCAGGCCTCTTAGCAGGTTCGGCCGCGGTATATTTGGCGTATAGATACTCGACATCGAGCAGTCGCTGATCGGAGGCCATCAGGTAAAATGTTTCGGTGCCCGTCCTGTTATCGAGCTGAAACCATGCCTCACCCTTTGGCGCATAATACCGGCGTCCGACCTGGTAATCGCTCGTGAACTGCTTAAAATCGTAGGGAAAAATCATATTAAGCTCTCCCTGCGAATTGTGGTGGATAAGGTATACGAAGCACTTCCTCCTAAGCTCGACCATTACCTTGAGCTTATCGCCCGAACTGAGGACCGATGTACCCTTTAGAGACTCAACCTTGGGAGCGCTGCCGTGGATGGCTCCGAAAGCCCAGCGGAATTTCGGATCTTTTTTCTCCTTCCCAGCACCGTAGGCCGCAGACCACAGCTCTACAACGAGCATCAGCGATACCAGGGTAATTGCGAACACGCGAACCGCAGTACTCATGCCTCTGAAACTATTCATACCGAACCCCCAAAGAAGCACGATGCCTTCATGCGAGGACGGCAGGCTGGAAAGCCTGCCCCACATTCTAAGCGAACAATCAGGCCTCACTCCCCAAGCGGAGACGTGGCAATTTTACTCCTTCGCCTGTTCAAGGCAAGCCAAATACCCGCGGCTGAAAAGCAGCATGCCATAACCCTGTTTGACCGGACAGGTTATTTCCTACTGAAAAACCGGGAAAAACCAGGTTGATTATATCCCCGATTCGGGATAAAAGCTCCGATGGCGAAATGTACTTCGATCTATCGAGTCCTGGGGGGCTGTATACCTAAATGATAATAGGCGAAGACATCCTTGAGCGCGCATGCAAGGATATGATTGAAACCATCCTTTTATGCCTTCAGACGGCAACGAAGGGCACTATTTACCGGATAGGCCCCATGCCGCGGCTGCAGGCAGTGCGCGTGACCTCCGGTGTTCGCCGGGACAGCGGTGAGATCGAATGGGGATTTCCCGAAAAGTCCGGCTATGATCCTCCCGGAAGGAGTTGGGAAGAATACCGGGACATGTCCGACCGTGTAAAGGAAGCAATGGCGTGGTGCGTCGAGAGGGGAAAGAGCTGGACCGCCGAAGATCCAAACCAGGATGAACGCAGCGTCCGCAAGCAGTTGCGCAATGAACCCGAAGACCACAACCACATGGAACCCGTTCTAATAAAGAAATCTTATCTCTACGGGGACCAGCCAAACATTCTCGAATACCCCACCGACTTTTCCGGGAAGCAAATCTGGAGAGACAGCGAATACGTGGTAGTGGCGGTTGTGAAGATTCATTTCAAACCGGGGACTATCCGGATGGGTGATGCTTCCACCAAAATAATCAAAAAACTCTCACGCACCCTCGGAACCGAGCTTCTTTCGCTCCATGTCCGCGAGACGCTCTCGGAAGCGCAGAAAGAATTAGCCCGCCAGCGCCTTCAAAGCTGCAATGTTCTTGCACATGAACTAAGAAACACACTCATAAAGCTCGGATTTATCTTTTCGGCGGTAAACGCTGAGTTGAGCTTCCTTCGCGAGCAATGGGAGTCGCAAATTACACTTGCTTTTCCCGAGATGGAGAGCAAACACCAGATCCTTTGCCGTCTCAATGAACTTGCTGCATCAGGCCTTGGCACCGTTAACGGCGCCCCGAAGCTTAAGAAGATGTGCGAGACGCTTCTGCAGGAACAGTGCGAACTGGATACGCTGTCTTTGATGCCAACTATCGCCGAGAAATGGGTTGAGAACAAGATACGTCCCAAATGGCGCAGGCTTCTTGAAAGCGATGCATGGGATGCCTGCCGCGAGGAGATAATATCTCTTCTCGACCGCCTGCAGCGTGCAATGTGGATCGGCACAGATGAGAAGCTGGCACAGAGTATGCTCCATCTGCCCGACGATTTGAGGAAGGCCTGGCCACAGATTGCCTACATGGATTTTACGGCTGAAAAGGTATTTATGCTCGACCAGATCCTTACCTTCCTGAACCACCCGGCACTGAGCATTCCCCACAAGCAACAGACCAGAAAAATCCTCACCTCCCTGAAAGCGCTGGTTGAAATGATCCCGGAAGTAGAGGAAAGGGCAAACCGTATTATACTCTCCCTCAAAAACGGCGGATCTACCGACATCTTTTGACTTCCCCGCCCCTGTCCACCACAACAAATCGCTATTCGCCAAATCACGGCGCTTCGACAGGAGGTAAGTCACCCTCGAGGGTCCCGAGAAATGCAACCAGGTCGGAAACATCTTCAGGTCTGAGGTTGACTCCGAGTTGGTGCCATCCCATCAATCGCACAGCCTCTTCGATTGTTTGTACCTTCCCGTCATTAAAATAAGGGGCGGTTCTGGTAACGTTGCGAAGCATTGGGACTTTGAAAACGAAACGATCCTCAATTTTCTTCGAAATTTCGTAGCGCCCCTGGTCCTCTGTACCACTGTATGGATGAACCGCTCCGATCATCTCGAAGATTCGGCCGCCCACGGTAACCCCATAGTGACATTCGGTGCAGTGGAACTGGATGATTTTTGTAAGACCGCGTTTTTCCTGCCTGCTCATGGCATTTTTCTGGCCGTCGAGCATCTTGTCGAAATCTCCGGGTGCGATTAGGGTACGCTCGAATGCCGCGATTGCCTCTGCCAGGTTATCGTAGGTCATGGGCTCTGAAGTTCCTGGAAAAGCCCGGCTAAATGCTTCCTTGTAGCCATCTATTTCCTTTAGCCGAGCGATTACCTCTTCTGGCGACTTCATGCACATTTCGACCGGATTGAGAATCGGACCTTTGGCCTGCTCGAAAAGATTCACCGCGCGCCCGTCCCAGAACTGCGCGATCTGAAAGCCGGAATTGATGACTGTCGGGGAGTTGCGCTTTCCGAAACCTCCCAGCGCACCTTTTGAGGTGGGGATCGATTCCGCACCGGCGCGCCGGCCTTCATTGAGCAGATGGCAGTCGTTACACGACTGAGTTCTATTTATCGAGATGGCCCGTTCAAAATAAAGCCTCTTGCCAAGCGCGATTCGCTCGGGAGTATCGGATTGGCCCCCTGGCATGACCGAAGGCAGGCGGCCGAGAAAAAGACGCGCGCAAAGAAGAGTGGTTTCCCAATCCATCATCTTCTCATGTACATGGTATTGCAGATGTGGGGGAAATTCCTCGGCGGCTACTGCCGCTCTTGTTATTCCGCAAAAGGCAATGGCGGGCAAGAGGGCATGTAAAACGATACACCTGACAAATCGGGTCATCTGGCACCTCCAGGCGAGCGGCGGGTGCAACGTTGGTCCAGGCCAACAGATCACCCGCCGATTATTGATGGATCAATGCTCATTACAGTTGCCGAAATTGAAATCGCACCTTGCCCCCAAGCCTCTCTCACGGCCGGCAGACCAGCATTTCCTCTGATTTTCAGAGGGAACGAATTGCTTTCAATGCCTCCATAACCTTGTTGACTCTGGAGCTTGCCCCGACCTGATTTGACCTGCTGTTAGATCTTTTCCATATGATTGACGTAGATAGCTTTTAATCCATCCTTTTTCACGACTGTTCCCTTGATCCTGATCTTCTCTGAAATAAGGTTCATTCTCTCGGCTGATAGAACGGGCTGCCCCTTCTCGCTGCTCAGTAGAATGTAAAGGTGCCCTTCCACATCGGTAAAAAGGACCGGATCACCTGATTTGAGGCAATTGGTGCAACATTCCTTTGTGCATTTTTGGCCCGAAGGGAGAACACAGGAAGTGCAGGTCATAGAGCCTGTGAGGATGACCTCCTTGCTTTTGGCCGCGGATCGTTCCTTTTCCGATGCCCAGCAGGTCCCGGATAACAGCAAAACTGCCAAGAGTATGACAACCGCCTTCTTCATCTAAATTCTCCTTTTTGGGTTAATATGATAGATACCAGCCTTGTAAGCAAGGCAGCCGGAAAACCTAGTATTTTGCTAGACATTTTGCTTTAAAGATTCGAATCGGAATGGGGGATATGAACCTGTTGCAGCATTCATTTCAGCTGCGGGAATTTTACTAATATTACGAGTCTAATTTGTGCTCGGATGTTAAGGACGCAAACAACCAATGTCCAGCATTTGTGCAACTGATTTCACTATGGCTTTTAATAATCATCTGGCAGGGGGCTTTTCCTGAAGGGTATAGTGAATGGTAACCCTGTCGGGTGAGGTCGATGAAATGCGAAGAGAGGGAGGAGACAGTACAATCGGGCTTGAAATGGAGCCCGATTTGGAGAGGCCGTCCAGCCTTACCGGGGCCGTATAGACAGTACTCACCTTTTCCAGCGTCTTGCTGCCGCCTGTTACCTTTATTGTCTCGGGCGATACGCTCACGTCTGCAAGAGCGCGGTTTTCGGGAAGCTTGCCGACCCAGTCCACCTGCACCGGAAGCTCTTTTGTCGCCGGCACGTCCAGCGTAACTTCGATTGTGGCGGGCTGAATCTTATTGAGGGAAACCCCTGGCGGAAGCATTATATCATCCTGGTTTATCGTGAAGGTGTTTCGCCCCTCCGCTGCCTTGCTCAAGTCCAACCTGACGCCAACCTGTCCCGGTTTTAGCGACTTGATGATTGCACTCGACCCGAAAAGCTGCAACTTGGCCTCATCAACCGATGTTTCAAGTATTTCGTAGTTAAGCGGACGGTTGATATATTCTATGGGGACACTTAAACCAACAATTGTATCCTGACTCCGTGTAAATCCAAACCAGATGCCGGTCATAATCATCAATGAAAGCCCGGCGGCAACGATCAACTTGACCCGCTCGCGCTCCCGCTGCTTGGCCGGGTTTATGTCCGGGTAATTAAGGTGCTTTTTTATGAGGTATGAGAGTTCTTCCTTATCAACCACGGGCTTAAGTGAATTGTCCCGCGCAACGCTTACGCGCCCACGCTCTTCGGAGACCACTACCACGAGCGCATCAGCCCGCTCGGCAAGACCCACCGCGGCCCGATGCCTGGTCCCGTAATAGGAAGGCAGGTCCTGGCGCTGTGAAAGCGGCAGGAGAACCCCCACTTCGGCGACCTCGTGCCCCCTTATGATAGCTGCTCCGTCATGCACCGGGCTCTGATTCCAGAAGACACTCATCAGCATCTCCTGTGAAACAGTGCCGTTCCAGGAAATTCCTCCGTGGATCACTTCGCCGAGGTCCTCTTTACCGGGAAAGACCAGAAGGGCACCCATTCTCCTTTTTGCCATCTGGAAGACGCTCTCGGTAATTACTTCAACGGGTGTGGTCTGCTCGCGGTTGGGAAAACCCCAGAGGAAGGTCTTTAAATTGCGAACCTGGAGCGCAGCGCGGATTTCGTTGCGGAAAACAACTATTATTATGATGGCAGCCGCTGCCGTGATGCCGCGTATTGCCCAACTGGTCAGAATCAGGCCTATACTGGCGGCGATTTCCTGGAGGATCCACAGAGAGGTTATCCCAACCAGTACCCTAAAGGCATTCGTTCCCTGAAAAAGTATATAGACCCGCAGGAGGATATAGCTGTTTATCAGAATATCCACTATATCCTGCCACCGTATTGATGAGAGAAACGCTAGAGTGCGGGTCATTATATGGCCGTCCAATTAGTCGGTTATACTGAACCTGAGCACCTGAAAAATCTGACCGTTCTGGTCTATTACCTCAACCCTCCACGGGCCCTTGTCGGTTTCCCTGAGTTGGATAACGCTATAGGTGGACCATTTCGGAGGATAAAGGCGCAGCCGGGTCTGAGTGCTTAATTCATCTCTTCTAAACCACCTGTGATAGATAACTGTTGCCTGCGGCACCGGGTCGAAAGAAGTAAAACAACAGACCTGGCCCGATGACACGGAAAAAGCAAAGCCGGGACGAACAGGAGTGAGGTTTTCCACTCTTTCAGACATGAGTGCCTGTTTTAGCACCGGTTTTTGAGTCTCGGGTGTTGCCGCTTTTGGTTGCTCGGCACCGGACGGGAGCGGTTGGGGCTGGTCCAGGGCGGAATATACGGCTGGGAGCGGCACACAGACGAAGATTACAAGCAGAGTTGCCGCGGCTATCATTAATCTCATGGTTCTCTCCGAAAACCCTGCCTCAGTATGGCTGCTTTGTGGGAAGAAGTACGGTGAGGGACCGGTGTGGTTCAATAGTGGAAAGCGCGGCCCGGTACGGGGTGCCCCTGCCCGTATCCTCAATACAAAGCTCGAATGACTCGGAAATGGCCGGGCCGAGACTCCACCGATTTCCGAACTCGTAAAAAATACCATGCCCCCCTCTTTCGTCAAGACCAATATACTAAAATGTCGTAGTGACAAGATGCAAGTGGAGACAGGAAATGTTCACAAAAGGTTCAATTATTTCCATCCTCTCAGCTATATCATTGTGCCTGACCCTCTCAGCCCAGGCGGGCTCAGGAAAGGCCGGGCCTGCGGCAGAATCGGCTCGGCTCACTGCTGAAGCAACCGTTACATTAGTTTGCGACGGGGACACAATTGTTTTGGACAGTGGTGAAAAGGTGCGCTACCTTGGCATCGATGCCCCTGAGACGGGCCATGGCGGTGATCCCTCCGAGTGTTATGCTCAAAAATCCCGCAAAACAAACATTGCAATAGTGCTTGGAAAAAGAATCACTGTCCGCTACGGGATCGAAAAGCGTGATCGATACGGCCGGCTTCTGGCCTGGGTGTTCCTTCCCGATGGGACCTGCGTTAATTTCGAGATGGTAAGATCGGGGAGCGCCTGGGTTTACAGGAAGGGTGAAAATGCGGATCTGGAACTTCTTCCGGGTCTGCTGGAGGCTCAGCGGGAGGCGATATTAAATCGCAGTGGGCTATGGGAGGCGTGTTCCGCGACACCGTCACCGGTATATTTCGGCAATCTCAAAACCTTTGTTTTTCACCGGCCCCGATGTCTTCTGGGCAGCGAAACATCACGACTGAACCAGATCAGTTTCGCTGACCGGCTGCGGGCATTTTCCGAAGGCTTCAGCCCCTGCAGGATTTGCCGGCCATGAAAGAGGGTTGAATAAAACCTTCGAGGCGTTATGCTCTTCGTGGTAAGAAGGACCTTTGGTCCCAAATCTTCCGAGATATTTGGAGAGGATTAGATGAACAGGCGTTATCCCGACAGGCCTTTTGTGGGTGTAGGGGCAATCATTTTCCGGGGAGACGAGGTTTTGCTTATTCGCCGGGGAACCCCGCCCGCGTTGGGGAAGTGGTCAATTCCGGGGGGACTGGTCGAATTGGGAGAAAGCCTTGAGGATGCGGTTAGCAGGGAAATTCTCGAAGAGGTAGGCCTCGATGTGAAGGTACTTGACCTCGTCGCCGTACTGGACCGGGTAATAAAAGACCACCAGGGCCGTATAGAATATCACTATATTCTACATGATTTCTTGTGCGAATCGGCCCAAGGAGAGCCTCTGCCGGCCACCGACGCCGATGAATGCGCCTTCGTTCCGCTTGACAGGCTTTCTTCGTACGATCTTACAAGGGGGACCGAAAAGATAATCCGGCGGGCTTTTGAAAGCTCGAAGGAAAAACCTTTCCAGGTTTACAATCCAACGGTCTAGCCCGAGTTGCGTCCGTTGAGGAATTCCTGTAACTCCTTGTCTTTCCTGGAAACTATCTCATCTGCCATTTCTTTTTTATATTCCGCGAAGCGCTCGGCAAGATCCGGATCGATCAGCGATAAAATTTGCACTGCCAGAATGCCCGCATTACAGGCCCCGCCTTTTCCAACGGCAACCGTTGCAACGGGGATGCCCGGAGGCATCTGCACGGTTGCGAGCAAAGCATCCATTCCATTTAAGGGAGAGGAATCAATTGGGACTCCGATTACAGGGATAGTCGTATTTGCCGCCGCGGCGCCTGCCAGGTGGGCCGCCCACCCCGCACCCGCAATGAGGACCTTTACCCCCCGGCCGGCAAGCGCCTTAAAGTATGCGGCAGATTCATCGGGTGTCCTGTGCGCGGACAGGATACGCACTTCAAATGTGACCCCAAATTTTTCCAGCACCCGGACGGCTTCCTCCATCACCTGAACATCCGAAGCGCTTCCCATGACTATGCCCACCTGCGGATTTTTCATAGACCTGAATTCCTTATCCGGATTGTCGCCCTGCTACAGATTCCCCGTCCACGATTTCCGAAGCGAGAATATGTCTTCGCGCAAAATTTCCCGTCCCGATCCTCCGGTGAATACCAGTTCCGGCTTCTCACTCACTTCACCGGCAAGGCCCAGCGGCAGCCCCTTGAAGATTTCCTCGAATGCGGTTTGGTTCTCCTTCGGGATTGTTAAAAGAAAACGTCCGCATGATTCGCTGAAAAGCATCTGATCCACTCGGAGCGGGCTTTCTGAATCCCCGGCAATCGGTATTTTGGACAAATCGATCATCATTCCAAGCCGACCGCCGATTGCCGCCAATGCGGCATGTACCGCCAGCCCGCCACGGTAGATGCCGTGGCACGAGGCGACGAGACCAGAGGAAATTGCCCGTTCCATTGCCTTGTAGAGAGATAGGAATTCATCCGGATCCACTTTCGGAATATTGAGGCCCGTGTAGCCAAAAAAATCATAATAGGCCGAGCCCCCCAGCTCGTTTCGGGTGGCGCCCGCAACATATACCAGGTCTCCGGGGGCCTTGGCTTCCATTGTCTGGGACCTGAGCACGTCGGAAACGATTCCTGTTGCCGTAAACTGCATGGTGGGAAGTCCGCTGACCTTGTGCCGCTCTCCAAACCTGCCTTGAAGGTGCCCGTCAACGTACATGCTGTCTTTCCCGGAAAGGAGCGGAATGCCGTAGCTGAGGCACATATCGCGAAGAGCCCAGTTTGCCCGCACGAGTTGAGCAGCCTTGTAGCGGCCATCGGGGTTGGTCACAGGATCGAACTGGATGTTGGGCCAGCAAAAATTATCCACTCCACCGATTTCGTCAAGTTTTCCGCCAACCGCTATTATTCGCCTCACCGCCTCATCTATAGTGGCCGCCATCATGTCATACGTGTCGATTTGCGAGTAGGTCGGATTGAGCGCCTGGGCAAGTGCGATTCCCGCAGTCTTTTCCAGGACCGGCCTTACTACGGCGGCATCGTTCGGAACGTCCCGGTCGCGGCCTGTCATGAATTTAACCGCGCTCCCTCCCTGGACCTCATGATCGTACTGGCGCTGTATCCACTCGCGGCTGGAAATATTGGGGCTTGCGAGTATTTCGTGCAGAAGGCTCCCTGGATCCGCCGGTTCGGAGATAACCGGCTCAACGAGACCTCGCGCCATCGGCGCCAGCCACTCCGCATCGAACTCCCACTGAGGAAAGTCTTCCGAAAAGAAATCGAGGTCCAGATAGGCACAGGTTCTTCCTCCGTAGCTGAGGTGGAGCTTTCCGGTATTTTCATAGCGTCCGATGACCGTACTTTCGGTATCGTGCTTACGTGAAAGCTCCATAAACCTGTCCAGATCCTCGGGCCTGACCGCAACCGTCATGCGCTCCTGGGACTCCGAAATCCAGATTTCCCAGACATCGAGGCCTTCATACTTGAGTGGAACCTTATCGACCTCGACAAACGCCCCGCCTGCCATGGCAGCCGATTCGCCGACCGATGACGAAAGCCCCCCTCCACCATTATCCGTAATGAATGTAACAAGCTCCTCATCGCGTGCTTCGAGGAGGAAATCGTGCATCTTTTTCTGAAGATAAGGGTCTCCAATCTGCACATGCCCAGCAGGAGTACTTTCGCTGTAAGATTCGCTCGACGCAGTTACTCCGTGAATCCCATCCTTTCCTACCCTCCCGCCGCACATGATAATCAGATCGCCATGCCCGGGTTTCTTTTCATCAACCCGCTTCCCGTTGATTTCCCGCGGCATTATGCCTATCGATGCGACAAAAACGAGGCACTTGCCAAGATATGATGGGTGAAAGAAAAGGATTCCGAAAGGAGTTGGGACTCCGTGCTTGTTTCCGCCATCCTTTACCCCCTGAACGATACCATCGAGAAGGCGTTTCGGGTGCAGGTGAGGGCGAAGAGGACCACTGTAGTCGCGCGGCCCGACACAGTAGCCGTAAAGTCCAGCGACCAGGCGCGAGCCCTTGCCCGTTCCCATTATATCGCGATAAATTCCGACAATTCCGGTGAGAGATCCGCCGTAGGCCTCCATGTTTGAAGGGCTGTTGTGCGTTTCGCCCGTCACCGAGTAGTTGAAGTCCTCGTCAAACCGGGCAACACCTGCATTGTCCCACAGGACCGACACGACCCAGTCCTTTTCCTTTTGGATCTGCAGTGTGGGCGCCTGAATGCAGCTTTTGAACAGGTTGTTTACCTCGACTTTTTGGCCGGTTGCGAGATCGTGGTAATAGAATTTCCCTCTGAAGGTATTGTGGTTGCAATGATCGCTTCTCGCCTGAGAAATGGCTTCGAGCTCAACGTCTGTCGGACCGGCAAGTCCGAATTTCGCACGCTCCTCAACGACCTCCTGCCTGAGGAAATACTTCCTGATTACCGGAACGTCATTCCGGTTGAGGGCAAGATTGCGCTCATCGCTAAGCTTTGCGAGCTGATCGTCGCTAACTATGGGAATTTCCACTACCGAAGGCTTATGCGCGATAAGGACCTTCGGGACTACAAGGCCCACCCCCTGGTTGGGGTCCCATTCCGCGCGGCTGAAAATGCGCCACTGCTGGATGATATCGTTTGCTAGAAGCTCCCGCGCGATTTTTTCGGCCTGGTCGCGAGTAAGTGGGGCGTCTTTCAGGAGAAAGAGTTTTGAAGTATATGCGGACTCACCGGGAGCCGGACATCTGCCAAGAAAATCGCAAAGGGCTTCAACGGCCACGCTCCCGGCCGTATCACGCACCCCTGGCCTGAACCCGACCCATATCGCCCAGTCAAAATCGGCAGCCAGGCTGCCATACTTCGAAACTTGCGTCACTGGATTTGTAAAAATTTCAGTGCGCACGGCTTCGAGTTCCGAATCGGAAAGCTGCGTATCCAGAGTAACTATATTGATTACCCTCGCTTCGCCGATTTCCCAACCGAAGTAGTCTCGCACTCTCGAACAAAGGCCCGCGCCTTCCGGGTCGAAAAGGTGGTCCTTGAGCGCTGTTTCAAGTCTTTTTGCCATCGGAGTGTTTTCCGTTTCCTATATTACCAGTTTGATTGCGATAGCCATTAATATGATACCCCCCGCCAGTTCCATCCACCTGCCGAACCGATGGGAAAGCCGATTGCCAAGCTTCATTGCAGACCAGGTCATTGCCCCGGCCGTCAGCCCTATCCAAATAGCGGGAAAAAGCAGTCCCGCACCGATCAATCCGAGGCTTAAACCCACCCCTAGTGCATCCAGGCTTGTTGCAACAGATAATAGCACCAGGTTGAAGCCGCGAGTCGGGTCAAGGCATTCCTCCGGGTTTTGTTCCTTATCCTTGCCCAACAGGTTTTCACCGGTCATTTTCGCTCCGATGAAAAACAGCAGGGCAAAAGCTATCCACGGCGCCCACAGGTTTGCAAGCCCCACCAGATTCTGTCCCAAAAACCAGCCCAGGAGGGGCATAATAAACTGAAAAAGCCCGAAGTGAAAGGAGAGCCTGAACACCTGCCTTGGAGAGCATGTTTTCGCCCCGACCCCCATCCCAACGGCAAACGCATCGCAGCCCAGGGCGATTGCCACAAAAGCTATTTCGATGAACCTCAAAACGATCCCTCTGTCATTGACTGTTGCCGCTTGCCGGTTGCCGGTTGCCGGATTAAGCGTTTGGTTGCACGTTGATGAACAAACCGGTGCTTATCTCCATTCGTCCTCAACATACTTGATAAATCTATGAATTTTTGCGCCCAGAACATCATAGGATTTGAATAAATCCTCAAATTCCCGCGGGTCAACATCCCCGTGAATATCACGGATAAATAGAAGATGGATTTTGGTTTCGTCGCACGAAACCTGGGCATAAATTATATATTTAACGAAATCGCTTTGTATCTTCTGCGCCCAAACCCCTCAACAATGGCTGATGTGATCCCCTTGGCGGACCTCCGTATTTGGCTACCTTCCTCGAACAATTCATATTTCGGAATTCTCAATGAAAGTCTATGAACTCCTATCGCCAGATTATATGAAAGGCTGAAAATCTCAAGGTCGCTATAACTCTTCATCCTCTTCAATCCCAATCAGCTATACTAGTTCAAGAACAAGCCCCTTGACCAGCACACGTTCAGCCGGCAACCCGCAACCGGCAACCGGAAACAATTTTCCCGGATAAGGCCCGTGGCCAATCCGGGAAACAAAATTTGAAGCAATTATGGACCACCGCTAAAATCAGGTATAGTAGCAGGAATAGACGCTCGTCTGGCATTCATAATGTCCGGCTATCTCGGCCAGAAGGCGCTCCTGTTCGCGCTCCATGTTTATGAATTTCACCCCCATTCCTTTTGGGGACAATGAATCGCCGGAGCCATAAATATTTGTCCAGACTACTTCACCGGTAAGCTCCACGGTATTCCTGATACCAGGGAAATTGAGTTCCAGCTTAACCTTTGCATTAAGCGGGGCGGGTTTTTTGCAAAGTATCAGGATGCCTCGCTCGCTGAACTGGGTCGAGATTCCTTTAATCTCTTGATCTCCCACAATGCAGGTTACATCGCAGGGTGATTTCCCGGTGATATTGTCTTTTGAATTCTTGTTTTCTTCCTTCGTAGCCACAGAGCGCTCGCTATCTCAGGGAAACCCCGAATTTCTCGACTACCTTTTTTACCATTTTGTCATGAACTGTGTTTATTTCTTCGTCGGTGAGGCTCCTGTCAGCCGCACGATACGTCAGCCGATAGCCGACGCTTTTTTTATCCCCAAGCTGCTCACTTCGGAATATATCAAATATCTCGACGCTTTCCAGCAACGGTTCGTTAATTGACGAAATATAATCGAGCGGCTTTTCAACCGGCAATCCCTGATCGGCAACGAGCGCCATATCGCGCACAACCGCCGGGAATTTCGGAAGCCCCTTGAAAGATGAGCTGGGGCCGCTCAGTTCGAAGAGCCTGTCGAAATCAAGCCGGAAGAGGAAAACCGGCCGCCTTAGGTCAAAGGCTTCCTCGACTTCCTGATGAGCCCTGCCAAGCTCTCCGATTCGCTCTGAACCGATATAGACGGATGCCGACGAATAGGGGTCGAGCCACGGGGGAAGTTCTTCAGCCCTAAACCGCGCTCCCTCGATTCTGAAGAATTCCAGGATGCTCTCAACTGCCCCTTTGATATCGGTGTAATCAATCTCTTCACCGGAGCTGTATATCAGTTGCGCCACCCTGGCCCCGGCCATCAGTCCCGCTATGTGGTGAGGCTCATTGGCCAGCAGTTCGCCTTTTCCGGGAAGGAAAACCTTGCTAAGCTCAAAGATCCTGACATTCTCGTTGCGGCGGTCGAAATTGTATTGCGCATTCTGGAGTAGTCCCGGCATGAGGCTAGTGCGCATAACCGCCTGCTCGTCGCTGAGCGGGTTTTTCAGCCGCACGGTCTCGACGAGCGGATCGGCCTCCGGAAGGCGAAGTTTCTTTATCGCTTCTTGAGATATGAAGGAATAATTTATTACCTCGAAAAACCCGGCCCCTGCCAGCATGCGCTTTAGATCCCGGCGGGCCTTCTGATGCGAATCCAGCGGTGCCGACTCGATCGCCCCGGTGGGGCTTGTTACCGGAATTGAGTCATATCCGGAAAGACGCGCTACTTCTTCCGCCAGGTCCACTTCCCTGGTAATATCCCCGCGGAAAGAAGGTGGAATGACCCGGAGAATTTTTCCTTCTCCGTCGATCTCATCGACGCGCATTTCGATGCTTTCGAGGATTTTCTTCATCTCGGGTCCAGTAAGGCTTGTCCCGAGAAAGCCGTTTGTCGAATCAACGCGCAAGGTAAGCACAGGGGCGGTATGGGGTCTTGGATAAGCATCTATTCTTCCGGCAGAAACTGTTCCACCCGCTACGTCGCGCATCAGCCTGGCCGCGCGATCCAGCGCCCGCAGTACGCCTTCCGGATCGGTCCCACGCTCGAAGCGGTAGCTCGATTCAGTCTTGAGGCCCAATCTCCTGCTGGTTTTGCGAATCGAATTCGGCTGAAAATAGGCGCTTTCAATCAGGACGTCCATCGTGTCAGGTGATATTTCAGAGTTTAGCCCGCCCATAATGCCGCCGATCGCAACCGGACCGGCCCCGTCGCAAATCATGACCGCACCCTCAGGCAGATCGCGCTCGGTGCCGTCAAGAGTCGTGAACTTCTCGCCGGCGGCAGCCTTACGCACCACTATACGGTGCTCGCGCAGCCTGTTGAAGTCGAATGCATGCAGAGGCTGTCCGAGTTCTATCATGATGAAGTTGGTGACATCGACTATGTTGTTGATCGACCTCATCCCGACCGCTTCGATCCGACTTCTGAGCCAATCGGGCGACGGACCGATTTTTACACCGCGTATGAGCCTGGCCGAGTAGCGCGGACACCCTTCAGGGTCATCTATAGTGACGGATGTAGATTCCTCGATGGGAGGGCCGGTCTCTTCAACATAAGTAGCTGGATATTTGACCGAATTTCCGCAAATTGCTGCCACTTCCCTGGCAATTCCGATCATCGACAGACAATCGCCGCGGTTTGGGGTTATCCCTATCCCCATCAGCATATCGTCTATACCAAGCACCGTGTCGAGTGCGACTCCGACCGGGGTATCGGCCGGCAGGACCCATATCCCGCTCTGGTCATCTCCAAGGCCGAGTTCTTTTTCCGAGCAGAGCATTCCCTGGGATGACTCGCCTCGGACGACCGCCTCACACACAGTACCTCCCGGCAATTCCGCTCCCGCTGTCGCAAGCGGTGCGATTTCGCCGTTACGCACATTCGGAGCACCGCAAACAACCTTGTACATCTTCGAGCCGTTCGATACCGAGCAGATACTGAGCCTATCGGCATTGGGATGCGGTTCGACCGCGTCTATGCGCACGGTAATGACATCCTTGAGGTAGGGATACCGGTGCCAGAGCGCCTCGAGTTCGAGGCCGGCCATAGTGAGCCGGTCCCCGAGTTCCTGTGGAGCGAGCGGGCAATCTACATATTCGCGGAGCCAGTTAAGACTGATTAGCATCTGACATTCCAGTTAAAGTAATGATGGAGTTTACTTCGCGTTCCCCTGCCTGCCGTGGTTCGCCGTTACTAAACCCAACATGAATCTGCATTGAGCAGCGCAGAGGGTAGCCTAGAATTGATTCAGGAAACGGAGGTCGTTTTCGAAGAAGAGGCGAAGGTCGTCTATGCCGAATTTCAGCATCGCTATTCTTTCAATTCCCATTCCGAATGCGAACCCCGTTACCTCCTCCGGGTCATAGCCGACGTATTTGTAGACTTCGGGATCGACCATGCCGGACCCAAGTATTTCGAGCCATCCGGTCTGCGAACACACCCGGCACCCCTGGCCGCGGCACATGACACACTGGATGTCAACTTCGGCGCTCGGTTCGGTAAAAGGAAAGAAACTCGGCCGGAACCTCAATCCAACATCGTGTCCGAACATCTGATGCACGAAGGTGGTAAGAATGCCTTTTAAATCGCCAAAACAGACGCCCTTGCCCACCATCAGCCCCTCGACCTGATGAAACATGGGGGTGTGGGTAACGTCCGAATCGCAGCGATAAGTCCTGCCGGGGGCAATTATCCGGATGGGCGGCCGGCGCTTCTCCATCGTACGGACCTGAATTGGTGAGGTATGTGTGCGCAGCACTACATCTTCGGAGATGTAGAAGGTGTCTTGCATTTCCCGTGCGGGATGGTCTTTGGGTATGTTCAGGGCTTCGAAGTTGTAGTAGTCCAGCTCGATTTCCGGGCCTTCAACCGTCTCGAATCCCAACCAGTTAAAAATACGTGTGATTTCGAGCGCAACCTGGGTGATCGGGTGCAGCCGGCCTTGTTGAGGTTTTCTGCCCGGAACGGTGACGTCAATTGACTCGCGTTTTCCCGCAGCAAGTCTTCGGCTGTTTTCGAGCGCGTCGGAAAAGATCGCCTCAAGTTTGGCCTTGGCTTCGTTTAGAATTCTCCCGGCCTCTCGGCGTTCCTGTTCGGGAACCTTACCCAGCTCTTTAAAAAGCTGCGCCAGCTCTCCCTTTCTTCCCAGGAATTTGACCCGTGCCTGGTCAAGGGCCTTCTGGTCGTCTCCCAGACCGGACACTTCATTGGAAGCCGTATCAAGGAGGTTTTGAACAGCCTGTTTCATTTTCTTACGCAGCTTCTTTCGCGAGCCTTGCCAGTTCCGCGAAGGCTTCGGGGTTGGTAGCAGCGAGGTTTGCCAAGGCTTTGCGGTCAAGCGTGACGTTGGCTTTCTTAAGCCCGTTCATAAGCTTTGAATAACTGAGGTCGTGCAGGCGAGCCGCGGCATTGATACGCATGATCCACAGGCTTCTGAAATCACGCTTTCTGACCTTGCGATCACGGTAAGCGAACTTTAGAGCACGATCGACAGTCTCCGTTGCAGAGCGGAGCAACGTGCCGCGCCCTCCACGGTATCCCTTGGCGGCGGCAAGAACCTTCTTGCGTCTCTCTCTCGATTTTACCGCCTTCTTCACTCTAGGCATCTGAAATCTCCTTCATACATAAGGCATCCGGAACGGGGTTTTCATTTTATCCTCCCCTGTTCCGTCCTTCCGTCTACAGATACGGCAACATCCGCGCAAGACCCTTTGAACTGACTGCATTCACCAGGGTGTCCCTTCGAAGGGCCCGTTTTCTCTTGGGGCTTTTCTTCGTCAGGATATGGCTCTTGAAGGCCTTGGCACGGACGATTTTACCGGACCCCGTTTTCTTGAAACGCTTTGCGGCGGCGCGGTTTGTCTTTATTTTGGGCATTACGAGCATCCTCCATTCCGAACAATATGGGGTAGCGAGTTCGCTATTCGAAATATTGAAACAATCGGCGATCCCGTCCCTGGGCCGTTTTGTATGGAAATCGAAGCAGGGTAAAGTTCCGAATCAGGCCGGCGCGTGGGCTGGCGCTGGCCGGTCCACCATTGGCACAAAAATAGTAGTTTATTTGGGACTGGAGAAAGAGTCAACAAATTATGGAAGACTAGGCCAAGTTTTTCAGGACTTCGGGGCTAAAATCATTATCATGTTGCGGCCTTCCATCTTTGGCTGCTGCTCGACCACGATTTCGTCCTTCAACTCATCCCTTATCCGCTCCAACACCTTCATCCCCTGGTCGGAGTAGGCAATTTCACGGCCACGGAAAAGTATCGTCACCTTAGCCTTATCCTTCTGGGCCAGAAAGCGCTTGATATGCTTTATTTTCGTCACCAGGTCATGCTCGTCCGTTTTGGGCCGGATCTTTACCTCTTTTACCTGGATGACGGTCTGTTTCTTTTTCGCTTCTTGAGATCGCTTGTTCTGCTGGTACTTGAATTTTCCAAAATCCATTATTTTGCACACCGGCGGATCGGCATTCGGTGCCACTTCCACCAGGTCCAAATGCTCCTGGGCAGCCAGCTCCAGCGCCTTTCTGACCGGTATAATCCCCAATTGCGCTCCGTCATGCCCGATCACCCGGACCTCGGGCGCCCGGATTTTTTCATTCACGTTCGGTTGTTTCTCCAGGGCAGTATCTCCTCGTTTGAGTCAGTGTTTTATCAATTCGAGAGGGGACTATCCCCTCCCCGTTCTATTATCGTCCAGGCTACGCTCTGGTTTGGCAGCCCGACTTAAATTACCAATCCAATCCGGCCTTTACTCTCTTCAAGGCACTCCTTCTCGATTAGATCGGCAAAATCCAGCGGCTTCATTAGCTCAAGTTGCGTGCCGTCACGTTTCCTGGGCGCAATTGCGCCAGCGGCCACCTCTTTGTCTCCGATTACCAGCATGTAGGGAATCTTTTGCATCTGTGCATCGCGTATCTTATAGCCGAGCTTTTCGCTTCTCATGTCCACCTCGGCGCGCACCCCCCGTCCCTGAAGTTCGAGGCAGACCTGGTTCGCAAACTCGAGCTGCGAATCTGTTACCGTCACTATCATTGCCTGGACTGGAGCAAGCCAGACCGGGAAGGCTCCCGCGAAATGCTCGATCAGGACCCCAAGGAATCGCTCCATGGCCCCGAGGATAACCCGGTGCACCATGACCGGCCTATGTTTTGCGCCGTCGGGTCCGATGTAGGTCAGATCGAACCTCTCTGGCAGGGTAAAATCACACTGAATGGTCGCGCATTGCCAGCGCCTGTCCAGAGCGTCCTTGAGCTTAACATCAATCTTGGGCCCATAGAAAGCCCCGTCGCCTTCATTTATCTGGAAGGGCAGGCCCTTTTCCTCAAGGGCCTTCATAAGAGCGCTTGTCGCGCGTTCCCAGTCCTCGTCGGTGCCGATCGATTTCTCCGGCCGGGTGCTTATTTCCATCTCGTATTCGAAACCGAAAATTCCCATGACTTCGGTTACGAAGTCTATAATATTCTTGATCTCCTGGTTCAACTGCTCCGGCATGCAAAGTATGTGGGCATCGTCCTGTGTAAACTGGCGAACACGAAGCAGCCCGTGCAAAACGCCGGATTTTTCATGCCGGTGCACCGTCCCGAGTTCGAAATAGCGGATGGGCAGTTCGCGATAGCTCCGGATCTTTGACTTGAAGATCATCATGTGTGACAGGCAGTTCATGGGTTTTACGCCGTAGGACTGCTCGTCTATCTCTGTAAAGTACATATTCTCGCGGTAGTTGTCGAAGTGCCCCGATTTTTTCCAAAGCTCGGTTTTCAGAAGAGTCGGACCAATTACGATCTGGTAGCCTCTTCGCAAATGCTCGCGCTTCTCGAAATTTTCGAGTATGTGCCGGATCAGAGCGCCTTTAGGATGGTATATAACCATTCCCGCCCCGACTTCATCGGTAAAAGAGAAAAGGTCGAGTTCTTTTCCCAGCCGCCGATGGTCCCGCTTCTGGGCTTCCGCCAGGAAGTGCAGGTATTTTTTCAACCCCTCGACGTCGAAGAATGCAGTCCCGTAGATCCGCTGCAACATGGGATTGCGCTCATCGCCGCGCCAGTATGCACCCGCAACGCTAAGCAGCTTGAATGCCTTGAGGTATCCCGTGTGAGGAAGGTGTGGGCCACGGCACAGATCGACAAAATCTCCCTGCTGGTAATAGGAGACGTGAGGATCGGTAAATTCTTCCAGCAGCTCCACTTTGTACTTTTCACCCGATTCCGCAAAAAATCGTATCGCCTCCTCGCGGGAAACCTCGGTACGCTTGAATGTAAGTTTCCGCGAGACGATGTCTCGCATCTTGGATTCTATTTTGGCGAGGTCTTCGTCGGTAAATGGCCTTTCGACTTCGAAGTCATAGTAGAAGCCATTTTCGATTGCCGGTCCGATCCCGATCCTGGCTTCCGGGAAAATTGATTTAACGGCCTGGGCCATTATGTGAGCAGCACTGTGGCGAAGCACCACGGTTGCTTCCTCACTGCCCTTCTCCACCCCCTCGACGGCGGCATCTTCCTCTAACTTCGCTGCAAGATCCACCATCCGGCCGTTTAACTTCGCGGCAATCCAACCGTCCGCGGAAGGCTTTATCCTGGACAGGACCTCTTGTAGGCTCGTTCCCCTGGGGACGGTCTCGCTGCTACCGTCCGGAAGGGTAATCCGGATTTCATCCAAGTTCATTTTCTCTTCCTGTATCAGCGCGGGCCAATCCACGCAAGAGCATCACGGCCGGTTGGCTCTAAACAAAAAAAGGCACCCCCACCAATTGGAAAGATGCCCGCGCGGAAATGATATTTCCTTCAGTCGAAATTTTCTATTCCTATTGCTATCCTGGTCCAAGTGGTCGGTCGGCCGAATCAAATGTTCGTACTTCGTAGCCGCGGCTACCTTCCGGAGTCTCATCTCACCAGGAGCGGTTTGCCGAAGCGGTGGTAGGCACGGGCGGTTTTGAACCGCCGGCTTCTACCGTGTCAGGGTAGCGCTCTCCCACTGAGCTACGTGCCTACATCCGAACTTTGAATCTATAACGATGCGGCAAAACTATGTCAATAAAAAAACCTTTATAGATCCGCCCCACCGCCGCTTCTCGCATTGAGCAACGACATCCCTACGGAGAAATAACGCCATCCGCTGTAGACAGAGAAGGCGGCGGTAACCCAAAAAAATGTCGTGTAAACTACATTTGGCATCGTCAGGAGGGGCTCGCCGAGTACTGAGAAAACTGTCAAAAGCTGGAAGAAAGTCGTTGCCTTGCTGACCGCCAGCGGCCGCATCTCGACTCTTATTCCGGAGAAGTAGAGATAAAAGAACCCGGACAGGATTACCAGGTCGCGTCCGACCGTGATCCCAATCAGCCACAGTGGAATTTTGCCGGCGTACCACAGGGCGATAAATGAACTCACAAGGAGGGTCTTGTCGGCGAGGGGGTCCAAATAGGCCCCCAAACGGCTCCTCTGGTTGAATTGCCGCGCGATGAAACCGTCGACGGCATCACTCACTCCCGCAAAGGTGAAAACAAAAAAAGCAGTGATGCGCCAGTCCCTAACGATCAGCCATACCAAAACCGGCGTAAGCAAAATGCGCCCAACGGTCAGCATGTTAGGGATGGTTATCATCTTTTCGGCTTTGCTTCAGCGTTGGCTGGCGGAGTGAAAGAAAGTTTCACAGTTCGCGTCTCATTGGAAAAGGATTCGATATGGACAAGTGCGCCGCTCGGAAGCGACGTGCCGTTCATTCTCGAGACATACCCACCATCGACCCCGTCCAGCCTGATAGTCCCTTCTGTCGAACCCATCTCGAGGCCGGTTACGCGCATGGTTTTGAATTGATCGCGCAAAATCCTCTCCATCTCCTTCCAGAAAGGGTATTGAGCAGACGCAAGGCTAAAAGTCCATTGTCCGAATTCGGTGGAGCGTTGCTCATCTTTTGAGGATCCAGCCTGCTTTTCTACTGCTTGCATGGAGGGTTCGGCCTTACTTTCGATTGACATGGACTCACCCAGAAGGCTGTTCAGTTGAGGTGCAATCCGCGAAGCCAGATCGGCGGCGCCGTCGCGATTGGATACGTCCTCCATGCTCACTTCCCGTTTTATTTCTCCCTGTAATTTTCCGGCCCCCACATTAATGACGCGCAGGTTTGCATCGAGTTTTGCAAGCTTGTTTCGCTCCTGCCTTAGGGCTACTCCGCCGAGTACCGCCAGCCTGATCCCAAGGCTCTGTGCCAGCTCAATTACCTGCGTCTGGGTAATGTTGCCCGTATAATCCATCTTCAACGAGCCCGGTTCCGGAAAATGCAACGTATAATCATAATCGTCGAGTTCGCGAATGATGCTTTGGACGAACTGTCCTTCGCGCCCGCTTGCCGGCAACACCCAATCCTGTTCCCATTTTTCGGGAACTACCCACAGAATTTCCCTCTTTGTGACTGTAAGTCCCCTGGATCCGGGCTGAGCGGTAGTCTCATTCGTGTAAGCGACTACCATGTCTCTGGTTTGAACAGCGGCATCGGGGGCTTTAGTTTTCGGAACCGAAAAAGGGGAAGGGGTAGGGATCGGAGTCGGATCGGAGGCACTAGGGGGAACTGCAGCAGGGTCCAAAACCGGCTGTGGAGAAAGTGGCGGTGAGGAGACCGGGGCAGGAACTACCGTTGAGGCCGTGGCAAGAACGGAAGGGGGTGCCCCCGGAGAGATTCCTATTGCCTCCCCTTCGCCAATCTGGAAACCAGCCTCCTCCAGGTCCATCCGAAGCAGTTCCGTTGATACCCTTACCTTGCCATATACCTGATATATTGCTCCATTCTGGGTTTCAGAAAAAACCTGGTACGAATCAACGTATTTCTTGGCTTTGCCGTAGATCTTTGTCCTGAGTTCGGTAGACCTGTTGTTAATGGCGGATGGACTGAGGAAGCGAGCCGTTGCCTGTGCAACTGCCTGCACCAGCATGTCCTGAACTGCCATCTGCTGGGTAGCGACTTTATCCTTATCGTTGTAGGCAGCATTGCCCTGGCTGGCAAAATCAACAAAGTGAACCAGCCATTCCTCCTCGGCTGCCCACCCAAAACTGAATCCACCAGCCAAAACCGCCATCGCCAACACAAACGTCCCGAGGTAAACGGAACCTGTTCGCATCATATATATTCCTCCGAACCAGCGAATTTCGGGTATTTGTATCCGGAGCTTTCTATTTTAAAGGATTATTTGGTATCATAACAACTACCTAAAACGAAAGGACAAAAATTTGGAGCAGTCGAGCGACTATTGCAGCTTGTTGCATTTTCTCATTGATCCCCGCGAGATACACTATCTCAGATTCATTGTAGAAGCCTACCCCGGGATCGGGGTAGTCTCGACACTTGATTCTCAGCTTGGCCTCGTAAGAATTGCCGTCTCCCCAGGCTCCGAGCCTTTCCTGGGTGAAATTCTGGACGCGGAACGAGAAAATCTAAAGCTGCGTGAAATCGACGATGACTCAGATATTCTGCGGGATTTCATGGAAAGCCGCCCCGACAGTCCAAGCGTAAAGGGGTAGCGCAAATCGTGCCTGACAGGAGATGTTCAATGGCGAAATTCGAGGGGACCGAGCGCTACTTTCTTTCACCTGAATTGGGTGAAATCGTTAATATCGCCATTGCAATGGGAAAGCCCCTCCTTCTGATGGGGGAGGCGGGAACGGGAAAAACCAGGCTTGCCTTTGAAATAGCCCGCTCACTTGAACTTGAAATCGAGGAGGCCCGCTGCAAATCGACCTTTAAAGGCGAGGAACTGTGCTATGTATATGACACTGTCCTGAGGCTCAATGATTCGAGGTTTGGAAGCGCGGACACCGGCAGGGATGTAAATAATATTTGGGACTACCTGCGGTTCGGCCCTATCGGCAGGGCTTTTCTGGCCGAAGATCTCAGGGTGTTGCTGCTCGATGAGATCGACAAGACCGACTCGGATACCCAGGATAACCTTCTTGACGTGCTTGAGGACGGCTCTTTCATAATAAGGGAGATCAACCACAAGCTTGCGGCACGCAGGCGTCCTATCATCGTTATTACCAGCAATGCCAAGCGGGAACTCTCCGATCCGTTCCTTCGCCGCTGCTTCTGCCACTACATTCCATTCCCGGGTCCTGAAGAGATATCCATCATCGTGCGGTTGCATTTCCCTGACATATCGGAATCATTCCTCAAAACATCACTGACCACATTCTACAATCTACGCGAAAAGGGATTCGAAAAGCCCCCGGCAACCGCCGAACTGCTGGACTGGATCGGAGCGATGCGATCCTCCGGCAGCACCTGCCCCGGAAATGAAAAAGATGTCCCGCACATCGGGACCCTTCTTAAAAGATCTCCGGACCTGCTCAAATTTAAGGGAGTAAAGAAGCCCGAGCACTTTTGATAAAGAACCCACGGCAACCTTATCATGATAAGCTGACAGCTGGATCACGTAATTACCGCAAATCTTGACCCGAGTTATATCCGCCCGATTCAAATCGAAATCTCTTCAGTCGAGGAGAATCATACCATTTCTGCATTTCTGAGTTGTTATTACTATCCTGATATTCAGTAGCTTATAAGAAATCAGTATTGGAGAAATGCCGTCCCCATTGCATTCGCACTGTACAACATTATCTTTCCTTCAATTATTAAGCGGTACTGACCTAATTCCAGTAGGGTTGCGGCGGCATTTTTCAGTTTTCCCACCAAGCCGGTCTCCCGCACCCCTGCATCAATCGTGTATATTTTTGCCAACCGTGAGGGGCTCGGTAGATGCAAAATCTCAACCGCCGTGAATTTCTGAAGCTTTTCGGCGTTTGCGGCACAGGCGCAGTTCTTAGCGGTTGTAGCGAACCTAAACGCTACCTGATCCCATATATTGATCCACCTGAAGACGTCACTCCAGGCGTGGCGGCCTACTATGCGACGACCTGCCGTGAATGCCCCGCCGGATGCGGCATGATTGCCAAAAACCGCGAAGGCCGCGTCATCAAGGTCGAAGGAAATCCCGCACACCCAATAAGCGGCGGGAAACTTTGCATGCGCGGGCAGGCTTCCCTGCACGGCCTCTACAACCCTGATCGTTTTACCGGACCGATGCGCCGTGGCGCGACGGGACAACTCGAACCAATCAAATGGGAAAATGGACAGGATCTTCTGGCATCTACCGTAAACGGCATAGCACGCCGTGGCGGGACCGGCCGCATTGTATTCCTGACTGATTTAATCACCGGATCGCTAGAGGATATGACCGCCTATTGGCTCTCCGAAATGGGGCAGCAAAACGGGCATGTAATGTACGAAACCTATGCTTACGAATCTTTGAGGCAGGCAAATAAGGTTGTATTCGAAAATGATGCGGTTCCCACCTACCGGTTGGATGGGTTGGACTTTCTGATCTCATTTAACGCCGATTTTCTCGAAACCTGGATTTCCAACCTGGAGTTCGCCCGGCAATTCGGGGAATTCCACCCCTTGAAAGGTGACAAAAAAAACAAATTCATATTTGTCGGTCCCCGCTTGTCAATGACCGCAAACAACGCGGACCTGTGGATTCAGACTCGTCCCGGCATGGAGTACGCCGTTGCCCTGGGTATGCTTCGGATAATTTTGGACGGAGGCCTCATCAAGGGCATTCCGGCGGACAGGCGCGCCTATCTCGGGGCAATTACCGCAGACTGGTCGGTGGAAAAAGCGGCGGCGGCGGCGGGATGCGATCCCGGCATGATATCGGCCGCGGCAGGCGAATTTGCCAGGGCCGCGCGGCCCATGGCCATCGCCGATGGGCGTTCCATGTTCTCTGCGAATGCGACCGAAACCGCGGTTGCGGCAAACCTCCTGTGCACTCTCAATCCGAAAAGTCTGGATGCGGTAGACTTTGGCAGGCCCCATTCATATTCAAAGACCGCCTCGGCTCAATCGATGAAGGGCCTTGCGGACCGAATGCGCGCGGGGGAGGTGGATTTACTGCTGATCTACCGAGCAAACCCGGTCTTCTCACTTCCCGGCGAGTGGGATTTTGCCGGGGCAATGAAGTCGGTCCCCAATGTAGTGAGCTTTTCTCCGGCTGTCGACGAGACAAGTTCTTTGGCAAACCTTGTACTCCCGGCAAACTATTCCTTCGAGACCTGGGGTGACTATTCGCCCAGACAGGGGGTTTCCGGCTTTTTGCAGCCGATAATGGGACCTGTTTTTAACACCAGGGGGCTGGGAGATATTCTCATCTCCACCGGCAAGAAGGTCAAAAGCGAAATCAGTTTCCCCTGGAGGGATTTCAATCTTGCACTCCAGGGTTATTGGACACGTGCCTATAAGGATTCGGGAGGAAGCGGAACGTTTCGGTCTTTCTGGGAGAATCTGTTAATGCGCGGTGGATACTGGCCGCAATCCCCATCTCCATCTCCTGCCCCATCGATAACGACAACTGCTTTCAGCTTCCCGGCACCGGGCCAGAAGCCGGGCAAAGGTATGCCCGTCGTTGTCTATCCAACTATCCAGTTTTTCGACGGCCGGACGGCAAATCATCTGTGGGTGCAGGAGATACCGGACTCGATGACTCAGACGACTTGGGGTGGCTGGGTCGAGATTCATCCGGAAACGGCAAGGGAGATGGATCTTGGCAAGGGTGACCTTATCGAGATGAAAACCGATTTCGGGGTAGTGGAAGCTCCCGCCTTGCCAATATATACCGTACCGAAGGGGGTGGCGGCCATACCTGTCGGACAGGGTCACACCAACTTTGGCCGGTTTGCCGATGGACTTCCGGCAAACCCCTTCAAATTAATGCCATCAGGTATCGATATGACTTCCGGAGGTATCGGCAACCCCGGAATGTATGCTGCCGTTCGCAAAACGGGAGCAAGTTTTGACATAGCACATACTGATGGCAGCTTCTCCCAGCACGGGCGCGATTTCTGGCAAACAATCAGCCTGGATGAACGCAATAAAATGGCTGCCAATGGGACCCAGCCCTATATCGATTACCCCCTCCCCAAGGGCTACGATGAGTCAAAAGATTTTTATCCACCTCATGAGCACAAGGATTACCGATGGTCCATGGTAGTGGACATGGACAGGTGTATCGGCTGCGGTGCCTGTGTTGTCGGGTGCTATTCGGAAAATAATGTCGCAGTGGTAAAGAGGGAGCAGGTCCTAATGGGTCGCGAGATGTCCTGGATTCGTGTCCAGAGATATTTTGACGACGAAACGAAGCTGGCGAGGTGGCTGGTCATGCTTTGCCAGCATTGCGACAACGCCCCGTGCGAATACGTTTGCCCCATATTTGCCCCGCAGCACAGCGTGGAAGGTTTAAATAACCAGATCTACAACCGCTGTTTCGGTACCCGGTTTTGCTCCCAGAACGATCCCTACAAGGTGAGGCGCTTTAACTGGTATTCATTCTCCAGGCCGTCGCCGCTCAAATGGCAGCTCAATCCCGATGTGACCGTAAGGCAAAAAGGGATCATGGAGAAATGCTCGTTTTGCGTCCAACGCATAATAGAAGCCAAAATTGAAGCAAGGCAAAAGGGGCGCAAGGTTAAAGACGGTGATTTCACGACCGCATGTGCCCAGACATGCCCGACCAATGCGCTGATTTTCGGCAGCCTCTTGGACCCGGAAAGCAGGGTATCGCGAATGATTAACGATGTCAGGGCCTACCAGGTGCTGGTCGAACTAAATACCAAGCCCGCAGTGATCTACCTGAAAAGGGTGACCCAGGAGATCAGGGCATGACCTTTGTAGAATCAAATCCGAGGACTTATCTAATGGAAAGTGGCCAGCCGCAAGGGCTCACCAGTTACGCCGACGCCGATATGCAGATCATTCGGACGATGTGGCACCCTGGAACTTTTTACTGGTTCTGTGTGGCGATGACTGGACTGGGTGTGGCAGTCGGAGCCATTGCATGGGGATATCAGATCGCCACGGGCATTGGCGCCGCAAACGTAATGCACCCGGTGATGTGGGCCTCCTATCTCACCAATTTCGTTTTCTGGGTCGGTATCGCACACTCCGGCACCCTCATTTCCGCCATACTTTTCCTTTTCCGGGCTTCCTGGCGCACCTCGGTATCCAGGGCATCCGAAGCAATGACAATTTTCGCGGTAATGATTGCCGGTCTCTTTCCCCTTATCCACCTGGGGCGTGTCTGGATAGTGTACTGGATATTACCCTACCCCAACCAGCGCAATCTTTGGCCCAATTTTCAGTCGCCCCTGGTATTCGATGTAATCGCAATATCTACCTATCTCACGGTAAGTTTTCTTTTCTGGTACACTGGAATGATCCCGGACCTGGCAACCATCAGGGATCGTACGACCGGAATGAAAAGCAGGATCTACGGCTTTCTGGCACTGGGCTGGGAGGGTTCAAACGACTACTGGAGGCATTACGGGACAGCCTATCTTTTCTTTGCCGCCCTGGCCACGCCGCTGGTCATATCAGTCCACAGCGTCGTTTCATGGGACTTCGCGCTTGGCATCAGCCCGGGCTGGCACAGCACAATTTTTGCCCCCTATTTCGTCGCGGGCGCAATTCATTCCGGACTCGCAATGGTCCTGGTTCTCCTGATTCCTCTTCGCAAAATCTACAAATTCGAAAACCTCCTGACAATCAACGTGCTCGAGCAGATTGCCAGAACGATCATTCTTACCGGTCTCATCGTGGGCTATTCCTACGCGGTCGAGCATTTTATGTCCGTGTACAGCGGGAACGAGCCTGAAAGGTTTCAATATGAGTGGCGGATGACGGGCTACTATTCCTGGTTGTACTGGATAATGGTCGTATGCAACGTCTTTGTTCCAATAGCCCTTTTCTTCAAGAAAGTGCGAACAAATTTAAAGGCCCTTTTCTCGATCGGCATTCTCGTACTCATTGGTATGTGGTTCGAGCGCCTGGTCATAATAGCGGGTTCCCAGGCACGCGAGTACGACCCCTATTCGTGGGGCGTCTATAAGTACCCATCCATAGTGGAGTGGGGCATCCTGATAGGGTCGTTTTCGCTTTTCTTTTTCCTGTTCCTGCTATTTGCCAAGTTTTTGCCGACCATCTCCATCACGGAACTCAAGGAAGCGATACCTCCAGAGGAAATCAAAGGATGAGGGGGGCGGCCTTTATGGCTAATCAAACAGCTGTAGTAGGGACCTTCGGGAATATGGAAGAGGTCGTTAAGGCGATAAGACGACTAAAGGCGGAAAACATTCCGATCGACTCGGTTTATTCACCTTTTCGCAGCTCGGAGATTCGGGAGGCTCTCGGAGAGCCCTCACTTGGTCCCGGACGTTTCTTCACCTTATTCGGAGCAATTGCCGGAATAGCCACAGGCATTTTCCTGGCTGCGTATACGGCTGCCCAGTGGCGTTTCATCGTCGGAGGGAAGTATCCGATTCCTTATGTCCCGACAGTGATTCCCGCCTTTGAATTCTTGATCCTGCTCGCTGTCTTTTTCAGCCTTGGCGGAATGCTATGGATGAACAAAATGCCCAAGCGGCAGCTCTCCAAGCACTACGACAAGCGGTTCAGCCAGGATCTTTTCGGAATAGTCGTCTATTGTTCCGCATCGGATTGCGACAGCATTTATGCCAGAATGGAGCAGTTTGGAGCCAGGGAGGTTCGCCGGATTGAATAGCGAGATTTACCGGGAAATCGAATCAGCCGGAAAATTGGTAAACTGGGGCGCTCTTAAGCTGGTTTCGCTGGTGTTGTTCCTGGCCGGAGCCGCCGCCTTCTTTTACGGTATTTACTCCGGCAGCGCTGAGAGGGCCTGGAACGCCTATCTGACCAATTTTGTCTACTGGACGGGACTGGCCTTTGGCACCCTTCTGCTTTCCCCTATCCTGGTAATCACGAACGGGGGCTGGGGAAGGCCGGTAAAGCGGCTCGCCGAATCGGTCGCGCTATTTCTCCCACTATCATTCGTGCTGCTCTGGCCGCTCTTTATAGCAAGGGACAAAGTTTTCTGGTGGGTACTCGATCCCGAGCCTCAAAAGGCTTTCTGGCTCAACACGCAATTCTTCTTTGCCCGTGAGGGAATAGCCATATTGGTTCTGGCCATGGTCGCGCTCGCACTCGTTTACCACTCCGTTAAAAGCGACCTGGAATATATCCGCGGAGATTATCGAAACCTCGCCGCGAGATCCAGCGCCCAATCAAAGTTTTCAACCGCTTACGTCATCCTCTACGCCTTCATTCTAACAGCAATTGCCATTGACTTCATGATGTCACTCAGCCGGCATTGGTACAGCACTCTCTTCGGGGCCTATTATTTCGCGGTCTCGTTTTATGGGGGTCTGGCGGTCATCATCCTGATATCGGCCTTTGCGGTAATGAAAATGGGACTCTCGAGCCTGATAGGAAAAAAACAGTTTCACGACCTCGGGAAGCTGCTTTTCGCATTTTGCGTTGTAAGCGGAGATTTCTTCTACGTGCAGTTTCTGGTGATCTGGTACGGCAACAAGCCCGAAGAGACCCGCTACGTGCTTGCGCGCATAAAAGAAGATCCCTGGTCGGCCCTGGCATGGGCGGTTCTTTTCATCGTTTTTGTCGTGCCGTTCCTGGTTCTGTTGCTGAGAAAAATCAAGATGAAACCCTTTCTTATGACCTTGGTTTCACTCTGGATCCTGTTTGGCATCTGGCTGGAGAAGTTCCTGCTGGTTGCCCCGTCTCTCCTCAAGGCAAACGTTGTGCCGCTCGGGATAGTCGAATTGCTTATCACCCTCGGGTGGCTTGGACTTTTCTCTTTCTGCGTCCTCTGGTTTCTTTCGAAATACCCGGTGGTGGCACTTTCCGACCCACTACTCGGAAAGGCTCTCGAGCCAAAAGAGGAAGCGGTGCAAACTATCTGAAACTCTTCGGCGAAGTTGATCGGGAGACTATGACTGACGGCGCAAAAGCATCGAAACGCACAGCCAAGTGGTGGAACCTGTGGTTCTGGATAGCCTCGTTACTTACGCTTACGGGCGTATATTTCTTTTACTGGTTCCCATCGCAGTTCATAGGCCCCGTTCAGCCGATCTATTTCAGCCACAGGGTTCACGCGGGCGTCAAGCAGATCAACTGCAGGTTCTGTCATCCGTATGTAGAACGCGGCGAACACGCAGGACTTCCCGAGGTGAGCAAATGCTTTTTTTGCCATAAATATATTATTCCAAAGCACCCTCAGATCGTTAAGGAAAAGGAGCATCTCGATAATGGGGTGCCGGTGCCCTGGGTGCGAATCTTCTTCGTGCCTGATTTCGTGAAATTCAGGCACCTGCCGCATATTAAATTCGGCAAATTGGAATGTACGGAGTGCCACGGCGATGTGGCATCGATGGACCGGCTGCGCGTCAACAACTTTCAGATGAAATTCTGTATCGACTGCCACAAGAAAAAGAACGCGCAACTGGACTGCTATCTGGCTTGTCATCACTGATGGGCGATCAAATGCATGGGGTGAAGCAGTGCAATTATTGAAGGTTGAAGAAAACGGAACCGCGAAGCTCTTTTTCCTGAGCTCTGCCTTCTGGTTCGTGCTCGGCACCCTGGAAGGCATTGCCGATGCCACGGACATGGTAGTACCCGATCTGTTCGGCGGGATTTCGTGGCTGGTATTCAGCAGGATAAGGCCGATGCACACGACCACGATGATCTTCGGATTTGTCGGCTCGGCCCTGCTTGGCGCGTCCATTTATATTATTGCAGCCGTTTTGCGGACCCCGCTCTGGAGCGAAAGGCTCGGGAAAGTTTCTCTGTGGATCTGGAATATCTCGATCGCAGTCGGCCTGATCGCCCTGGACCTCGGCTATTCCCAGGGGCGCGAATACGCCGAATGGATATGGCCGGCGGATATAGGGATTCTGTTGGCTTTTGCACTTATATTCTACAATTGCTTCCAGACCGCCGTAAAACGCAACGAAAAGATAATGTATGTATCGAGCTGGTATATTCTGGCAGGGCTCGTATTTACCTGGATCATTTACTTTTTTGGAAACGCCGTCTGGAATCCCGAAAAGGGAGCAATCTACGGTCTGCCAGACGGAATTCTGGCATGGTTCTATGGTCATGGAATCGTTGGACTTTTCCTCACCCCCCTTGCGGTGGCCGTCGCTTATTACATCGTTCCAAGGGTGGCGCGAAGTCCACTATACAGCCATAAGCTTTCACTCGTGGGTTTCTGGTCGATTCTGATCATATACACGCATATCGGGTCCCATCACATTCTTCAGACTCCAATCCCGACATATCTTAAGGTAATAGCCATTTCGGGAAGTATTGCGATGATAATTCCCGTCATGACGGTTCTTGTAAACCTTTGGCTTACAATGCGAGGTCGCCTGGGATTATTCCACCAGGATATCGGGGGCAAGTTCGTGATGGCTGGACTCGTCTGGTACATCATCACCTGCATTCAGGGCCCAATTCAGGCACTGCCGGTAGTTCAGCGAATGACTCATCTCAACAACTGGGTAATCGCTCATTCTCATCTCGGCGTATTCGGCTTTTCGGGAACAATCGCCCTGGGCGGACTCTACTATATACTGCCGAGAATTACCGGACGGCCACTCTACAGCACCCGTTTGGCCGACGTACAGTACTGGCTCCTTTTGCTGGGCATGGCCGGTTTTTTTGGCGTACTCACGGCCGGAGGACTGGTGCAGGGTAATAGTTGGCTAAATGGAGAGACGGTTTACCGCACACTTCCGATGATTCATGTCTACTTTGTGCTGCGGGCATCAATCGGGGTCCTTTTCGTGGGGGCTGCTTTCATCGGGCTCTACAACATCATTAGAAGCATTGTGGGAGAGCCGGCGACGGAAAGCCAGGAATTTGAAACGGAACAGGCAATTGGATTAACGCAATGAAGATGACGCCACTCGTATTGGTACTGGGCGGAATAATCATTATCTCGCCGGTTCTGCTCATGAACGTCCTGCGTCCGTGGGCGATCTGGCAAACCGAGCGGCCCTCAGATATTTTCAGGGCACGGACACCGCTCGAGGAAAAAGGCCGCGAAATCTATGTAAATAACGGATGTACCTATTGCCATACGCAATACATCCGGGATTTCGACTGGGACATAGGGGCGCAGCGAATCTCGAAGTCGGGTGATTACATCGCGGAGAGCCCGCACTTGCTCGGTACCGAGCGCACCGGCCCGGATCTTTCGCAGGAGGGAGGCGAGCATCCGGATGACTGGCACTTGGCCCATTTTGTAAACCCCAGGTTTGTAAGGCCAGACTCCGTGATGCCTTCCTGGGAATTCCTCGGACAGGAAAATATCCTTGCTCTGATAGCCTACAAGCAGAGCCTCGGGTTCAAGCAGGCTGACGGCAGGGTTGAGCGGCAAAAATACTGGAAATCGGAAGCAATAAAGGCCTTCGAAGCCGGACCTGACAAGAATGTGGAATGGCTTCACGGTCACGTTCCAGAGCCCTGGACGAAGCTGCCGAACCCGTACAGGACTTCGGTTCCTGGACTTGACCGGGGGCACAGGGTCTACCAAAGCTTCTGCATCGGATGTCACGGCCCGATTGGGGATGGAATGGGTCCGGCCCAGCCGTTTCTATATCCTCCACCTCTTAACTTTACCATACTCCAAAACAGGGGAATCACGGGCGGCATCCTCTACTACCAGATCATGAATGGAATCACCGGAACCGCAATGCCCTACTTCAAAAAGGACCTTGAATCGGAAAAGATCTGGGACGTCGGCAACTATATCGCTGTGACTTTCATAGGCGAAACAGATGCCGGCCAGCCGACCAGGGGGATAGATGTGTCCTATGAACCAGTGGAGGACAAGAAGTGATCTATTACGCCGGATGGTTGTACCTGGTGGGGATCAGCCTTATTGTCAGCATCCTTGCGTTTATCTGGGGAGCCAGGACCGGGCAGTTTTCAGACCAGGACAGGGCGCGTTTTTTTGCCCTCGGGCCCGACCTGCTCTCCCAACCCGTCAAGATTGCAAGCAGGCGAAAGCAGAGGCTGCATAACGGCGCGTTATTAGGGATAATCATGCTGTGCCTGTCCATATTGGCAACAGCTCTGGTACTTGGCATTCTCAGGCGAGCAGGGTGAATAAATGCGATACTTTGTTTGGGTTGATTTCCAGTACGAAATGCTGGCGCTGTTCGCGGGCGCGGTCTCACTCATTTTGACATATATCGCCTGGGGGGCATATCCTAAAAAGCGAAAGGCCGAATCCAGCGAAGAAATCAAAAGAAAACACGGGCATGAGCGCGAATCGGGGCATGACACTGAGAAAATCCCCATAGCTCCTTTCATCATCTACATTTACATTCTGATTCCTTTCTGGGCAATCGCCTACATGATCTACATCTGGGTAACCGGGCAGCCGGTCGGATGAAGCAGGAGGATGTTTGAAAATGCCCGCGCAAGAGAGAAAACAAACAATAGTCACCTGGGGCATTATTTTCGCCATTGCGATAGGCTATATCCTCTGGGCACTACTCGTCCAATTAGTCATCGGCTACAGGGAATTGACCTGGCAGTTCGGCATAATTCCGGACATTCCCGGCGAATCAGCCTATTCCACATTCAGCCCGACAAGGCCGCTGGGATTTACACCGAATGTGATACCGGTCCCGGCTGAGCCACAACACGTGATGGGTCCGGGTCCGGAAACTCCACGCGAGGAGATTCCATCGAAATGAGAAACTTCAATCTGAAAATTCTCCTGCGTCTTTCGGCATTATTGATCCTAGTTGCCTTTGGGGCGTTTTCCATATTCGGCTGTACCAACTATGGGCGAATGCGCGATGATGAAGCAGTCGAAGCCTACAATGATGAATTTCCAAAGATGCCAAAGAAGACCATTCCCATAGACGGCGGCATCTGGATAGAGCGGGAGGCAGACCCGGGCAGCCTCGTCAATCCGCTCCCTCAAACACCGGATGTGGTTGCGACTGGAGCCGAAAGGTACAAGTTTTACTGCATCCAGTGCCATGGACCCAGGGCTGACGGATACGGCACCGTGGGACAGAGTTTTGCTCCATTGCCGGCAAATCTCAAAGAACCGCGAGTGCAAAACCAAACTGACGGCGAACTCTTCTACAAAATCCGATTTGGCTTTTTGCGGCATCCAGCCCTTTTTCCGACAGTAACGGACGAGGAAACGTGGGCTTTGATCCGGTATATCCGAGCACTTGCAGGTTAATTCCCGAAGTTTGTGCCCGTATTTGTTTTCAGCCAGGGGATGGAATATGAGCTTTTTCAAATACAGGAAAATCCCGGCAACAATCGCTACCGCATTCATTCTGATATCATCGACCATCTTCACCCCGACGGGCTTTGCCCAGGTTTCGTCCGCAAAGCCGGAGGAGTGCGGATGGGTTTGCACCAATCTGAAACAGACCTGGAATTACATGTTTCATCCCGAACGCGTGAATCAATGCCGGCCGCGGGGGCTCGAAATTGACAAAAAGCTCGAAGAACTTACCAGGCAGGCATTTACACGTGACGATCCATCAATCCCGCACTATTGCGGTGACCCCTTCAGTTCCGCGGAATAGCGAATCCCTTAGCACCACACATAAACTATCTATCCCAAGACGGGCATGGCTTTACGTTCGTTCAGATGCAGGTTGGTTGAGCAGGAAGTAGAAATGCCGCCCGCGAATGGCTTACAACGAAGAGAAACCCAAGACTCCGGCGCTGGGGTATTGGGTTTCTCTTTTTAGTGACGAATATACCCGTTCACCGCTCAACCCGACCTACAAAAATGGATTCCGAGCTAAGCCCCTCTTCCACCACATCATTGCGCCAGGCTACTCCTTTTCACCCCCATCTTCGAAATGAAAGCTATCCCGCACCAGCGCCTCGGTACTGTGGAGGATTTCCTGGCCCGCTCTTCCGGCCTTCTCGAGCAGATCTGATTTCCACTGCTTGAGCTTGGGGCTGTCAAAATCAACTCCGGGAATTATCCCCCCTACCACTGCACCGACCACCAGCGCGGATAGCGCCAGGGGTATGGCCTGCGAGGATTCGGACTTGCGATTTGTCATTTCGGAAAGATCTCCGCCATCTAAAGATTGCGTCTCCCCGCCTGCGTTAAGAACTTCCCGTCTCTCTTTCGCGCTTAGATTATAGAGACTCAGCAGAACCAGTCCCGCTCCCGCGCCCATCAGCAAAACCGGGAGAGGGTCCCGTTTGAAATTGCCAATCGATTTTTCGAGCATTTCTTTCACGGCGTCCCCCGTATCTGAAATTAAGGGTTTGATTGTTTCTGCAAACAGTTCAGTGCCTCCGGCAATGGCTGTCCTGAAAATCGAATCCATTGAAAGGCTCTTTTCAAGCTCTTCCAGGTTCCCAGCTATTCGAGCCTCGGTCTTCCTGATGTTTTCTTCGATCCTGTCCAGGTCGTTCCCGTCCAGGACAGCTTTCTCGATTATGCCGCCTGATTTTTGATCCATTCCGCTTCCTCCTGGACGAGCCTAATGGTTCTGCGAGGTACAAAATCTCCTTTCCAAAACTTGTAAAGCCCTACTCCCATCAAAAGCAGGCCGAAATTTCCGACGAAAACCGATACGACTATTGCGGCCATCAAAGGAGATACTAATTCAGAGAGCGCATTGGTTATTCCTGTGAAGAGCACTAAAAGGGCCGTTAGCGCAAAGGCTCCGCCACAGGCGACGAGAAAGGCATAACTGAGCGCTTTGCGGATATTCGTGCTCATTTCGGTCTTTGCGAACTCGATCTCCTGCCGAATCAGGTAAATCACATCACCGGAAAGCTCCGAAAATATGCCGGTTATGGATTTCTCTTGTTTGTTCTGCTGCATTGCCGACTCCTTTCAGGGCTCAGGTATGACACCCGGACGGTGTAAGGCCGCCGGGATTAAATGAGCCTCGACAAATCTTCCTCCATATCGCTCAGGATCTTTTCTGCCTGTTCCAAATAGCTTCTGTGAATTCCCGTGGCAGGGTAAGCTACCGATGCGATCAGGCCGAGCGCAACATTCACATCATCAAGAGGCTTTCGCCACTTCGATTTCCCACCGGTTATTGATTCCTGCCTGAATTTCTCGATGATGCAGTCCCGGAGGCCCGCGGCTTTGCGCTCCGCCACGTCAATTTCTTCCTCCAGCTTATCAGGTGGGAGTTTGAGAGATTCATTGAGGTGATTCACCACCTCTCTGTGCAGTGCGGCTGGTGAAACTCCGCCGCATATTCCCTTGTCATTCCTGACAGTTGCTACTCTCATTGCCCCTCACCTCCTTCCCGCGTGAGGATAGATAGAAAATACCCGCACCCATCGCAAGCACTCCCAAACCAAAGAGCATTGAATTGGTGCCATCGGATTGCCGCTTTTCAGGTTTTTCAACTTCTCGGCCGTTCAATTTTCGGGGGGTGGCAAATTCGAAGTAATCGCGCGCCTGCTTGCCCGATTCTCTGCCCCCGTATACCAGGCTAAGCTGCATGGCCCAGCCGCCTAAGAGCTTTGCGAAAAATCCCGAAATTGCACCCGCTGGGGAATCCTCCGCGACTTCGCTATAGAGCCGCATAAGAAGGGGTGCGGAAAGTCCGAGGCCGATATAGGCGAAGCGAAACAGGGTCGAATAGGGTGAAAACTCAAACCCTGCAGCCTCCGGCGAGTTTTTCCATCGAGATTGGCTGAGGGTGGCCAGGGCCAACTCTGCCCCGCCGGAAATCAAGGCAAGTCTATTGAGATTGCGCCTGGTTTTTTGGGATACCTCCGTAAACTCGGAGGCAGCCAGAATGGCAGCGGCCGAGTTGGACAGGCCAAATGCCGAGTAGAGGGGAGCCATGAGCGGATAAGAGCCTGCCCAGAAAGGCATATTAGTCTCTTCAAGCTCTGTTCCCATATAGGAGATTACGAATCCACCCAACACCGCCGCAGGCAGGCTGAATGCGCGCCCGATCCACCGTCCCGCATTTTCGTACCCCAAATCTTCGATCACCTGGCCGGCAACGGTCATGCTGCTCAGGGCGGTAAACGGGGTGATCGCCCAAATACCGATAGACATGGGCGAGGTTTTTTTAAAAATTCGCAGCATGTTGTACCAGCGCCGCGGATTATGTAGAGAGGATATCAGCATGAGTGCGCTTGATGTCCCTCCCAGGAATGCAGTGTACCTGCCTGCCCGTATAAGGCCCCTGTCGCTTTCGCCGCCTAAAAGATCCAGAGCTGTTGCAAGTATCTGCGAGCCTCCCGCAATGCCGTTGAGAAGAAATGCGGTTGCAGTCTTCCATTCGTAATGGCTCTGCCTTACTGGGGGAATCTCGTAGTAAGTCTCGCCCCTGTACGGAGATATCTCAATTCTGTCAAAAGGTTCGGGCAGGTTTCCGCAGACCTCGAAGACCGAAGGTGCCGGCAGTCCGGCGTCGGGACCATTACCGGTTTCAATTATTTGCGGCTCGATGTTTTCCATCAGATCATTCCTCCTGGCCAACCGAGGCAAGCACTGCGGCGGCGGCCAGACCAATCCCCGCCGCCGTGATCAACCCGGCGTTGAGGCTTTTTTTGATTCGCTTTGACGGGAGCTTTGGATTGAGCGGCAGGTTGTAGACCTCGGGCCGGTCGAGGAGCAGAAAGAAGCAGTAGAGCTGCTCGATTCCGCCAGTTGCACCCGGTGCTCCAGGAGCGCCGTACAGGTATGCGGAGGGGCGACTCCGGCGCAGCTTTTCAAGCCTTTTGCAGGCACGATCCAGAAGGTCTTCAACTTCGCCGAACTGGATGGAATTTGTGGGGCAGCTTTTTGCGCACGCGGGCTCGAATCCGCCTTTGAGCCTGTCATAACAGAGGGTGCACTTGTGGGCCTTGCCGTCGTTGAAATTTATTTCAACAACCCCAAAAGGACAGGATGGCACGCAGTAGGCGCAGCCGTTGCAAATATCCTGCTGGACCACCACGGTTCCGAATTCGGTGCGAAAAAGCGCGCCGGTGGGACACGCTTCCAGGCACCCTGCCCTCTTGCAGTGTTTGCAGACATCGCTCATCATAAGCCAGTTGCTCTGGAAGGGTTCCATAGCGGTTACCCGCGCGCCGCCACTATTCCTGATTTTTTCTATGAACCTGACGTGGCGCCAGGTAGTAGCGGAGAGGTGGCGCGTATTGTCATAGCTTGTCCCGCTCAATCTTACCTTGTCGGCGGGCAGTGTATTCCACTCCTTGCAGGCCACTTCGCAGGCTTTGCAGCCTATACAAAGACTCGTATCGGTAAAAAAACCATAGGCCCTGCCCGGAACGATTCTTACTCCGGCGGTCAACTCGGATTCGTCAGGGATGGGCCGTTGCATAACGGAATCGGAGTGTTCCCTGGCCCTAAACGGCACCGGAAGCGGATAGAGAGGCGATGTCATTGATGCGACCTTCCGTTCAAGCGCCCTTTGCGCAGATTGCAGGTAAATGCTTTACCTTCGTGTATTGTGGTGTTCGGGTCCCCGACAACCGATGAGAGTGTATTGGCAATGTCTCCCGTGGCATATCCCTGCCAGCCGAAATGCCAGGGCATGCCGATCTGATAGACCCGCTTGCCGTCGATGGTGAAGGGCTGCAGGCGATCTGTCACCAGCGCCTTCGTCTCGACTTCTCCTCGGGCGGTCGAGATGATTACCCAGTCAAGATTGGCAATTCCCGTTTCTTCGGCAAGCTCCGGGGGAATCTCCGCGAACCCCTCGGGCTGCAGCTCCGCCGTCGTCGGGACCATACGTGTCGGGATAGCCCCCGAATGATGTTCAGTCAGCCGGTAGGTCGTTATGGCGTAAGGGTATTTGGGATCTGCCGGTTCATGATACCGGTTGTCCCGGCGAGGCCATTTTTTGGTGGCCGGATTATCCTGCTGGCCATACAAAATGTTTTTCACCGGGGATTCGACCGGCTCGTAATGAGTCGGGAGCGGACCATCCTTGATCCCCGAGGGGACAAAAAGAGAGCTTTTCCCATCCGAAATCATCGTGAAAGGAGATTTGCCATCTATCGCATCCATTCCCCTGGGGTTGTCATTCCAGTCGGGAACATAGCCGGGGGCTTTGTCGGGCGGGAAATCCGAGACATCGTAGCCATCCCATTTCTTTTTGGATTCATCCCACCACATGTAGCGCTTCTTCTCCGACCAGGGCTTTCCATCAGGATCGGCGGAGGCTCGGTTATAGAGGATTCGTCGATTATCCGGCCAGGCAAAGCCCCAGCCCAGATGAGTGCCCGGACCATCGGACCCGTCGGCGACACGCGATCTCGCCTGGTTATGGTCCTGCTTGGGGAAGACTCCGGTATAGATCCAGACCCCGCAGGCAGTCGAACCGTCATCTTTTAATTGCTTGGTGTTCTCAAGCTGTTTTCGTTCCGGCCATGTGTACCCGTTTATCTCCTTCAAGACTGCCTCGGCCAATGGATCGCGCCGAGGTCCGATTTCAGGATAATCCCAGGAAAGGTTCTTTATAGGATCGTCTCGGGGATCGTTGCTTTGAGCGTAGAGTTCCTTGAGCTTCCTTCCAAGGTGGTAAAAAAACCAGAGGTCCGATCTGCAATCCGATGGTGGATCGACGACCTTGTCGTGCCATTGAACCAGGCGGTGGGTATTGGTGAAGGTGCCGTCTTTTTCGCCGGGAAGGGCCGCCGGGAGAAGAAACATTTCCGTTTTCACGTTTTCCGGCTTGATCTCTCCACTGAGTGCCTCCGGAGACTTGTACCAGTAAGAGGCGGTCTCGTTTTCGAAAAACTCCCTTATGACCATCCATTCCAGGTTGGGCAGGGCCTTTCTGATCATGCTGCTGTTATGGCCCCCGATAACTGGATTCTGGCCGATCAGAAGTAGCCCGCGAATTGTACCGTTCGAAATAGCAAGGGTCATTGGAAGTTGAGAGTGGTCGCCCAAAATCTTAGGAATCCACTGATATCCCCACTCATTTCCTTTATTCGCATTTTCACCGTACCAGGCCCTCAGAAGACTCGTCGTAAATTTCGGGAAGTTGTGAAGAAACCCGGTTTGTGTTGTCCCGCTCTCGATATAGGATTTCAGGTCGGCATTGTCGGGATTGGCACTTGGATGAGGCAGGTAACCGGGAAGAAGATTATAGAGAGTCGGGACATCGGTGCTGCCCTGAATGCTGCAATGTCCACGGAGCGCCAGAATGCCGGCCCCGGGACGCCCGATATTGCCGAGCAGGGCCTGAATGATCCCCGCGCAGCGAATGATTTGCACACCTGTAGTATGGTGAGTCCAGCCGACCGCATAGCACCAGGCCCCGGTCTTTTCACGGCCGGAGTTTTGGACAAGGGCATCGGCAACCGCAAGGAAAGTTTCCTTCGGACACCCGGTGACCCGCTCGACCATTTCGGGGGTGTAGCGGGCGTAATGCCGGCGCAGGATGTTGTAGACGCAGTTGGGGTGCTGAAGAGTCAAATCGGTCGAAGGAGGGCCGCTCGCTATACGCTTGAGTTTTTCAGGATAGGGAGATCCCGTTGTTACATGAAATTTTTCCAGTTCCTGGGGAGTGGCTTCACCCTTATACTGCCAGGTCTCCAGCTTGTAAGACCTGGTTTCCGCGTCCCATCCCGAAAAGATGCCGTCGAGTTCCTCGGCATCCTGGTACTTGTCATTAATTATCGTGGCTATATTGGTATAGTTCAGGGCGTATTCCCTGAACCACAGATCTTTTTCCAGAATGTGGTTTATTATCCCTCCGAGAAAAGCGATATCCGATCCGCAGCGTATCGGGGCATAAATATCCGCAAGTGCCGAGGTCCGCGTAAACCGCGGATCAACGTGGATGATTTTCGCTCCCCTCTCTTTCGCCTCGAGTACGAACCGGAAAGCTATTGGATGGTTTTCGGCCATGTTCGAGCCCATGATGACTACGCAATCCGAGTTGGCAATGTCCCATTGGGCCGTAGTGGCCGCGCCTCGGCCGAAAGTTGCGCCCAGACTGGGCACGGAAGAGCTGTGTCAGACCCTGGCCTGGTTTTCGACCCAGACCATGCCAAGCCCCCCGGCGCAGAGCTTCTTTATCAGGTAGTTCTCTTCATTATCGAGGGTCGCCCCGCCCAGCTCGGCAATCGCCAGTGTGTTGTTGACAATCGTTCCGTCGGGCAGCTTTGGAACGAAGGTCTCATCTCTTGTTCTCTTGACGAGATGCGCGATCCGCTCCATAGCCCAGTCGAGAGGCTTTTCTTCCCATTGGGTCGAGTAAGGAGCGCGGTATTTGACGGTTGTGATCCGGTTTGGATTGTTTGCCCAGCCGAAAGTGGCGGCCCCTTTCGGGCAAAGCGTTCCCTGGTTTATCGGACTTCTCGGATCGCCTTCAATATGTATGATGTCGTTTCCCTTTGCATAGACAAGCTGAGCGCAGCCAACCGCGCAGTAGGGGCAAATGCTCGTCCCGATCTTGTCCGCCTCTTCCAGGCGTGGGCGCAAATTGCGAGACCCTTCCGATTCGGCAGCCGAACCAAACACGTCTTCACCTGAAAGCTGCTTCGGAATGGACCAGTCGCGAAGCATTCCAGCAAGCTTTTCCTGAAGGGGAGCAGTTTTTGGGATACTCATCCCATTCTCCTTATTTTCACCTTTGATTACTCCGTCCAATCGTGCATATCCTCCACCACCCGTTCACGATTCAACCGGCTCCAACGAATGGGCAACTCCGGAAGCCAGGTTCGGCTCTCCTTCGTATGCGACCTCTACTGATACACCAGCGCCCATGTATCTGCGCAGATCCTCATGCTCGATTCCCGCTTTGTGGGATACGGTGAATAGAAAACCCCTGCCGGTTTCCTCGACCATCCGGAACCTGTCTTCCTGGACCACTACGATGCGGCCCTTCAGTTTCTTTTTCCCACCTGCCGGCACTTTTTGCTCCTTTCTCAGCCTTCCTGGCCGTAAGGCTCCTTGCTGGTCTTGCCGCGATAAATCCAGAATTCATAACTGGTATAAATAAGCACTATTGGCAGCACCACAGCCGAGACATAGAGCATGAACATCAGAGTATCGGGGCTGGCGGCGACTTCATCCACGGGTATTCCACCGTGGATGCTCGGAATCATGTAGGGATAGAGGCCCACCGAAACGGCGGCAAACGAGAAGATGACGAGGGCCGCGTTCAGAAAAACAGGTGCGACCTCGCGGCGTTTTTTCAAACTCACCAGGAGCGCGATGAAAATAAATGCTGCAGCAAGGGTAAGTCCGCCAAGGAGATAGAGATCCGGAAATGTGGTCCATTTTTGATAGACGTACGGGTACTTGAACATGGTCCAAATGTGGACGGCAATCGAGATTGGGGCGACGATCAGGGATGTTGTCCAGGCAATTCGGTAAGCCTTATCTTGCAACTCCCCTTCGGTTTTCATTATCAGGTAGTTGGCCCCAAGCATTACATATCCAATGAGGACCCCGATGGTGACCAGCAGTGAATAAGGATTCAGCCACCCCCAGTGGCTGGCCGCGAAATCGCCGTTTTCCACTATGAAGTAGCCGCTCAGAATCCCACCAAGCGCAAACCCCTGCGCGAGTGATGCGATCAGGCTTCCACCGCCAAAGAATGCATCCCACAGACCTTTATACTCGGAGTGTTCGCGCATTTCGAACGAAACACCCCTCAAAAGAAGCCCGAACAGCATCACCAGAATAGGAATGTACAGCCCTGAAAGTATTACCCCGTAGAATACCGGGAATGCCCCGAAAAGCATTCCGCCGAGAATAACCAGCCAGGTCTGATTGCTGTGCCAGTTGCTTCGGATAGTGCCCATCATCGTGCCGCGCTCTTCGCTTTCTTTTGAGCGGATCGAGATCATCCCGACACCCAGGTCGAGTCCATCCGTTATGGCGTAGTAGAGAAGAAAAAACGCCATCATCAGAAGCCAGATGTCGGGCAGATACGGCCTTAGTGCTTCGAACATTTGAGAATTATCCCGGATTGGGTTAACGGCAACTGCAGGTCTCTTTTTCTACACAGGAGGCGGATTTGTACTCGGTCCCTTTTTAAGGATGTACCAGGCAAACACCAGAAAAAGATCGAAGAGCAGCGAATAGACCACAATGAATGTAATAAATGAAGTGCCGACCAGATGTTCGCTCACGGGGCTGGTTCCCGATCCTGTCCGCATCACGTTGTAAATCACCCAGGGCTGACGTCCTACCTCCCTCGTGATCCAGCCCGCTTCGATTGAGAGATAATTCATCGGAATGGCTATTATCCAGGCCAGGAGCAGCTTTCGTTGCCCACCAATGCGGTCGAGATGAAACCTGCCCTTTATCCAGGCCCAAATTGTGTAAAGCATCAGGAAAAATGAGCCGAACCCGACGAAGAGCATCACCCTGAAACTGTAAAACGGCAGCCAGACCGGTGGTTGGAGGTCCTTTGGAAATTCCTTCAGGCCAGGAACTTTTCCTGTCATTTCCCGGGTGGTTATCAAGCTCAGCCCGTATGGGATGTCTATCGAGAATCTATTTTCCTGCTTCTCCTGGTCAGGCCACGCAATTATGTGCCAGGGCGCACCTTCTCCCGGCTTGTTGGTATTCCAGTGCGACTCCATTCCCGCAAGCTTTGTCGGCTGGTATTGGAAAACATTCCTACCGGACCCGTCACCCAGGTAGATCTGAAGAGGGGTTACAACAATCGCTCCCATCACCGCCATTTTGAAGCTCTTGAGGAAAAAGGCTTCATGCCGGCCGTTTCGAATATACCAGGCGCTGATGCCGCCTATAACAAAGGCCGTCACCATCAGGCAGGCAGCCTCTTTATGGGTGAAGGCCCAAAACCAGTTCGGGTTGAAAATGGCTTCATAATTGCTGGTCAGCCTGAACCTGCCGTCCTGGAAAAATCCTCCCGCGGGTGTTTGCATCCAGGCATTCGCATCCATTATCCAGAATACGGACAGGCTTGCCCCCAGCGCGACCATAGTCGTGGCAAAAAGGTGCATTCCACGCGACACCTTCTGCCATCCAAAAACAACTATCGAGAGAAAAGTTGCTTCCAGCATAAATGCCATGGTCGCTTCAAATCCGAGCACATGGCCGAAAATGTCTCCACCGGTTTTTGAAAACCTGCTCCAGTTGGTCCCGAACTGAAATTCCATTACGATACCGGTGACAACTCCAAGGGCGATATTCAGAAGGAGCAGACGTGTCCAGAATCTATAATGATGGTAATAGCTAGCGTCTCGCGTCTTGATCCAAAGGACCTCGAGGATAACCATATAAATGCTCATGCCAACTGTCAGAACAGGCCATAGGATGTGGAACAGAGCCGTAAAGGCGAATTGAAAACGGGCTAGCATCACCTCACTTATGAACTGTTCCGGCATAAGGTTCCAATTCGGAAAAAGGTTAGAGCAGGTTTATGGCTATCAGGTGAGATTAAGCAGCAGTGGTATGGATGGAAATGGTGGATTTACAGTATTTTTAGGCAACCCACGAGGATCCGTTCAGTTATCGCTGAAAGATTGTGATTGTCGTGGCTGGATATGCTTTAAACTTGGGGAGCGCGCTCCCCATACCCATTGATGCTGTGCGGCTCATGTGGCGCTGCGGCGGCGCACCGCCCCATGGGCGGAGCAGTTGCCGCTAGAGCCGGACCCCGCTCTATCGTATAGCCGTCAACTTAACGGAACAATTGTTACTCATTGTTATGACGTGGTCCCCTGACCGCGTCACGCCCTCGACCGAAGTTCTCCAATTATTTCGATAATAAATGGAGACCTTCGGTCGTTGCTGCCGGCAAGGTCGGGTGACCTTGCCGCAACAGCCGACCTTACCACAATAAAAATTCAGACCGATCTGTGAAACAAGACAATGAATGAGGCCAGAAAACAACCTGAGCAATCCAAAGATTAACGGGCAATAGGCCCGGAAATCATGAAGGACCAGCGATGCCTTATTTCTCCGATCTGCTGTTTGAGGACGTAAAGCACAAATACAATCTCTGCTAAGGCCGAGTCGTCTCCTAACACACTCCTAAGAAGAAATGATTGTAAGGGCTGAGTTTATATTGATCACGGGAAAGAGTAAGTGTCCCCCCGTTTCACGATTCTGGTAATGGTAAAATGATAGAAGAAAACGCAAGCTATACCTATGAATAACGGTTAAAGCGGAAATTCGTGCTTGACATTAGGTCCGAATAACTAAATACATCTTGCCATTTGTAAAGGGTCGAGCTGTTGGCCTTATTACGGGCCGAGAAGGCGGCTGGATCGATGAATAATCGGCATATAGGGGCTGGCTAAAATTTCAGAACATAATCTTGAGGAGGGGAGATTGAAAAAACTGATCTTTTTCATGTTCTTGCTGTTTTCGATAGTCATCACCATGCCCGCTTTCGCGGATGTCGAATTCAGATATGGTGGTTCATTTCGCGCGCGTTGGCTTATGCAGGAAAATGTGTTTGACGGAACCAACACAATATTCTCTGATTATTACAACTCAGAGGACAACAGGAGCTTTGTAGACCAGCGTCTGAGGCTGAACTTCACTTTTTCGGGCAGTAAAAATCTCAAGTTGGTAACCGCCTTTGAAATGGGAGATGCGATTTGGGGGCAAGGCGGCACCGGGGCTGGAACTGCCCAGGGCAACACGGGCGAAAACCTGGGTGCAAATCTCGGCGGCGATGCAGTCTCCATTGAAGTCAAGAATGTTTTCATCAATTTCAATATTCCCAATACACCCATCACAGGTATTGTAGGTCTTCAGCCGCTGGTGCTGCTGGATTCCTGGATTATCGGAGATGACGTTCCGGCAGCCCTGCTGGTGACTAATCTTGATCCATTTAAAATCGCCCTGGGCTTCATCAGGGCACAGAAGGGCCTCATTACCCGTGACATCTTCGACGTTGATGATTTCTTCTTGTCCATAGATTATGCCAGCGGTCCCTTCAAAGCTTCCCTTATCGGGCTTACTCAGTTGGGCAATGATACCGCGATGAGCATTGACCCGGCAACTCTTGTCACACCCCTGAGAGATACCGTCGGTGTGGGTTCATCTTTCGTGAATGGAGCACTTCATAATAATATCCTGGTGGATCTGGGTCTTAACCTGACCTACAAGGTGGATTCTTTACTGGCATATGTAAACTTCGTGCAGAATCTTGGTGGCGCGGACTTTAGGTCGACCAGTGTCGATTATACCGGATTCATGGTTGATGCCGGAGCAACTTATTTTTGTGGACCCTGGACAGCAAACCTGGGCGGCTTTTACACTTCCGGTCCGGAAATTGCCAATAATGTTTTTGATTTCGAGCAACACAGCATCTCAACACAGGCGAAGCCGTTTCGAAATCTACAAAGCCGGGAAGTAGACTGGTTTACTTATCCAGCCGGCGTCCAGAAGGCGACTTCCGAAATCATCGGCGGTGGTATCCTGGGAGAGGACCTGTATGTCCTTCGTGGTTATAGTACTTTCGTTAATGCGACAGAAATAGGCAATCCAGCGGGAGCGCAAGCCTTGATGTGGAGGGGCTGGTACAATCCCATGAACCTGTGGACCATCACTGCCGGTGGTTCGTACCAGGCAACTCCGACCACCAAAATCAGCGCTTCTTACTGGTACTGGGGTGTATCAGAGGATGTGCCGGTCGCGGCGACTTTCGATCTATCCAATCCGGCTAATTTCGGCAAGTTCGAAATGTCCGGCAGTATCGGGCATGAAGTGGATGTCTATGTCGACCAGAGAATTGTTGACGGTCTGACATTAACTGTTGTCGGAGCGTATCTGTTTGCGGATGATGCCTTTGCACCTTATCCGGCCGGACTTTTAAGTGCTTCAGAATTCAGAAACCCAATAACAGGTGCGGTCACTCGAGTCATAAATCCCTGGGGAGCCCCCAGGGATTTACTGAATTTCAATTCACATGGAATGCCTATTTCGACAAAGAAACTAGCCGATGATGCATTCGAGGTCGGCATCAGATTGCAATGGAATTTTTAGGTGGGGAACAATAGAAAGCCAGACAAGCCGACCCGGATGGACTCGCCTCCATCCGGGTTTTGTCTGTGCGGCTTATTACCTTCCGAGGCTTCGAATCCATTTAATAGCTGAGCAGATGATACAAGATATTGAGGCAAGTGCAGGTGTCTTTGCCTAAAACGCGCTTAAAAAGTAATGGTCGAATCTTACACAAACCGGATTGCAAGCCTCTCGCATAGTGGAGCGCAATATCCGCAGAGTATGCACTGTTCGTGATCTACCCTGGCTTTTTCATCGACTAATGAGAGCGCATTGTTTTCACAGTGTTCAACGCACTTTCCGCATCCAACGCAGACGACATCCAGAATACTGAGGCGCTTGCTATGGAGGGCCGTTTTTTGGGCGAGTTCCTCGCTTATGGGAAGGCCGGACGCAAAGCGCACATTCCATTCCACTTCGAGCGGCGTCACCATCCCCACAACAGCGGCATCGATTTCCTTTTGCCCGAAAACAAACCGCAAAGCCTTTTCCCGCTCCGGAACGAAGTTTCCTCCGGCAAGGGACTTCATCGCGTAGATGAACTTGCCGGCCGAATGGGCTTCGCGTATTGCTTCAAGCATCTCCTCGGCCGTCCCGTCCATGATCCCCATTCCCTTCATATTGATGAGGGGATGAATGACATCTATTTCCGGATTACGGGCGGCATCACGGACGCTCTGAATCAAATGGGTGCTTACGCCGACCATCCCGATAATCCCCTTTTCGCGGGCCGAGCAAAGCGTCTCCAGGGTGGGACCCCAGAGCTCCTCCGAAAAGGGGTTTCGCGCTCCATGGCAGAGCATAATGTCGATCCTGTCGCGGTTTAATTCGCGCAGGGCCTTTTCAATGTGTTCGCGGGCCATCGAACGGTCTTTCTGGGCGTGCGTCTTGGTGGAGATCGTCACTGTCCCGTTCCATCCCAGCAGGCCGCGGGCGATGTGTTCATAGGTTCCGTACATGGTTGCGGTGTCTATAAAGGTGATTCCGTTTGCCACCGCCGCGCGTACGACCTCGGCGCCCTCATCTGGTGTCAATTTTCGTTGAAGAGGTCCCATGGGCAATGCGCCCAGCCCGAGGCGCGTGACAGTCCTGTCCAACTTTGGGATATAACTGGTTTCCAGCATTTCTGTTTTCCTCGATTTTGTTTATCAAGCCGGAATCGACCACCGGATCCCGGAATTGATATGAATCAATCCGGCCACTCACTGGGCTTTCATCCCAGACTAATTTCCGATTGTTCGGATTTAATCAGGCCCAAAGACGGGTATTCCTAAGGAGTGCCGCATATCTTCCGGGCCATCTTCTCAGCGAGCTTCATTACAGCTTCCTGAGACTCCACTTCCCCCGGAGCATTTACCCCGAAGGCCCGGATGAGATGAGTCTCGGTAAAAGCATAAGCCTTGAAGAAGTAATCGAATTTTTCAAAAATGTTGCTGAAGCTGCTCTGATCGGGATTATTCTGGGCAAGAATCATTACCATCTTTTTGCCAGCCGGAATCCTCGATTTTTTGGTGCTGGTGATGAAATCAGGGACCAGATAGGAGAAGGTGCGGTCGAGAAATGCCTTCAGCTGACTTGAAACATCCCAGTAGTAGACCGGCGAGGCGAGAACCAGGACATCCGTATCCCGGACCGCTTCCAGGACCGCGGTCAGATCATCCGCGAGCGCACAGCGATCCAGCTTGGTTTTGCATGCCATGCACCCCTGGCACCCACGGAAATTGAGATCGTTCAGGAAGAAAGTCTCAATATCCGCCCCAAGTTTCTGAGCCGTATCGCAAAATCGGTTCGCTATAGTTGAACTGTTTCCACTTGCTCTGGGACTGCCGAGTACACAGACAACTTTCATTTTGCCCACCTCTATGAAATTTCCGAATCAACTTCTGCCCGCGCATGAGAATAACGGACATACAGTCATGGGTCAATGCAGGTCGATACGAAACCGTTTTCGCCGTTTCTTAACCGTCGCGAACCTTTATGGTCTGCAAAAATATCCGGCCGCGCACCTGTTAAGTCCTGCATCTGATGACCACTTTTCAAAGAAAGAGATCTTAGAGATCAGAAAATCCGGAAAGGAACCACCATTGAGTCCTGAGAAAGTCCTCTGGGGTTTCGACCCACAACGAGCTTTGCCACGGGGTTACGCGGACAACAGTCCTGAATTGGTTATTCAAAAATAGGGAGTTCTCGGTGAAACAAAAGGTATTCAACGTATTCATTCTGGTCTTGCTGGCTTCTTTTTTGATAGTTCCCAGTGAAAGCGGTCTCTGGGACGGCAACAAGAAGCCCGACCAGATACAAAATAATCAGGATCAGGGAAAAAGGAGTTCACAAGAAAAGAACGGACAATCAGCGCAATCGAGCGATAAGTATAAAGATGAAGGTACCGCCTATCTCCATCTTGCCGAATAAAAATTCCCTTTTGTTTTGTTGCCTCGAATACTCACGTTGTCCCGGTTGCGACACTAAGCGCCAGCTCTCTGCCCGCGCGGGGCAAAGATCATGACGAGAATTGCGCCGAAAACCATAAGCACGGCGAGTGTATAGAGTCCGGGTGCAAGTCCGCCGGTAATGTCCTTAATTAATCCCATCATGTAAGGAGAGACAAAGCCGCCCAGGTTTCCCATAGAGTTCACGAGAGCTATGCCGCCGGCCGCTGCCGTACCGGCCAACATCGCAGTCGGGATGGCCCAAAAAATTGCAAGGCATGCCATAATTCCGGCCATTCCGAGGGTGGCCGCCAGAACCGATATCAAGGTATTTGCCTGGAAGGCGGCGCTTAGCGCCAGGCCGACACCCGCCGTAACGCCGCAGGCAAGCGTATGGAATCTTCGATCCAGCGTTCTATCCGAGTTGCGACCGGCCCAGATCATTCCGGCTACGGCAACCGCATTTGGTATGGCGGTCAGGAAACCGATATTTAAAGCGCTGTTGATGCCGGTATTCTTGATCATCTGTGGAAGCCAGAAACTAAACCCGTACAAACCGGCCACGTAGCAAAAATAGATCACCCCGAAAAGCCATACCCGCCAATCAAGAAGCCCCTCCTTCAGGCAGTGTCGGCACTTTCCCTCTTCGTCCAATTTTATACAGCCGTCGAGAAGGTTTTTTTCATCACTCTTCAGCCATTTCGCGGAACCTATTCCGTCATCTAGATAGAAAAGAGTGACTATTCCCAGAACGAACGAAGGAATTCCTTCCATGAGAAAGAGCCACTTCCAGCCGGCAAGCCCCAGGCATCCAGAGAAGGTATCGAGGATCCATCCCGAAATGGGTCCTCCGATCAAACCGGCGGCCGGCACCGCAGCCATGAAAAGCGCGGTAATGCGGGCTCGTCTGTTTTTGGGATACCAGTAGGTAAAATAGAGAATAATGCCGGGGAAAAAGCCTGCTTCCATTACGCCCAGCATGAAACGGCAAAGATAGAATGTCGCCTCGGAATGAGCAAACATCGTGGCGGCGGAAACAATGCCCCAGGTAATCATGATTCGCCCTATCCACCTGCGCGGGCCGAATTTTTCCAGCAAAAGGTTACTCGGAACCTCGAATACGAAATAGCCTATGAAAAAGATGCCCGCTCCCAGCCCGTATACGGTCTCGCTGAGGGCGAGGTCCTTTTGCATCTGGAGCTTTGCAAAACCGACGTTTACCCGGTCGAGAAAAGAAAATATGTAACAGATGAAAAGGTATGGAACCAGGCGCATGGTAACCCTGGAGTATATCGATTCCAATTTCTCTGCGCTGGTCATATCCCCGGAAAAAAATTCGACCTTCTCCATCCCCATGCCTGTATTGAAGTGTTTTTATAATCCTGTCACCGTCCCGCAATGTTCAGAGGCAAAGAAGCCCTGTTTCATTTTTATTCTCTGGCTGCTGTCCGGTCCCCCAACCATTCAACTGTCCGGCAAAGTATCCGATCGTAAATTTTCTGTGCGTCCGTACCATAAGATTTTGGCACTTGAAAAGAGTGATCGCCGCCTTCAATAATCTCCAATTCCACAGGTGCGCTCATTTTAGCCAGAACTTGCTTCAAAAGCTGAAGGTCACAAAGCTGATCGCGGGTACCCGAGAAAAAAAGCATCGGTACCTGGATTTGATAAAGATGGCTGTCTCGGAGCTTGTCCTTTTTCCCTGGCGCATGTAGCGGGTATCCAAGCAAGATAAGCCCCTCCGCCGGAAGTTCCTTTTCCGCGGCCATTTGTGATGCGATCCTTCCTCCAAGGGATTTTCCGGCCGCGAAGATGTGCTTTGGCTTGAACTCACTATGTTCAGCGAGTGCTCTGAATGCTCCCTTCCATGAACGATACAAAACATCTTTGCTGTCTGGGCCCTTCTTGCCCTTATCCATGTAGGGGAAATTGAATCGCAGGCAGAGGTATCCTGAATTGGCCATTCCCGCAGCCAGATAATCGAGCATCGGGTGGTTCATATCTCTTCCGGCACCATGCGCAAGGATGATTCCAGTATCAATTCGATCGGAATCCGGAATGGAGAGAATTCCTGAAACCTGTTCGCCATCTGCTATCGGGATCTTGATAAGCTCGCTTTTCATTGTCCAGCCCCCTCCTTGTTCCTAAAATATCCAGGCACAGGCAATGTTTTTATACTGCGTGATTGACGGCAATCTTCATCACGATTTCGCCTTGGGTAGTTACCCTTTAATATACGGCAACAGCCTTGGCCAAGTTTAATCAGCCCCTCCCCGCTTCCATTGCCTGGTTTAGTTTTTCCTGCTAAGAAAAAGGTATCGGGGCAGGGTCGGTTTCCAGCATTGGTAGTACTGGAAATCGATCCTTCATTTTCAATTAAATGGGTATTTTTCAAAAGACCAAAGAGGAGTGTAAAATGCCTCGCAATCGCAGACGCACCGCAGCGGTCTTCGCAGCAATCATTTTCAGCTTTGTGTTAGGAAATTTGGCTCATGCCCAGATGTCCTGCGCTGATCTCAAGTACGGCAAACCAGATTATAATCAAAAAATGGACGTGTTGGCCAAAAGAGCTAAATTGCCGGATAATTACTGGAGTCGATACCATGAATCTGTCGTTAGTTATCTGTGCAGTGGCAACATCAAAGGTATTGATATGTTGATTGATAATGGATTTCTAAATTCTCAGGAAGCTCAAAACATAGCCCAGGTTCTTGGTAAAGAGTATAAGGCCAAAGATAGGTCCCAAACGGGGAAGAGTTACGGCTATTCGAAGGAAAAGTTTCTGGAGATGGGAGCATGCAATGCTTGTGCGGACAACATTGCTCAATATTATACCAGGAAACCCAATTCTCCTTGTGGGGTACTGGCAAAACAAGCGCTGTCAGGCAATCCTGACGCAATCAGGAAAATGGTTGAATTTCCAGACTACTGCCAGTGGAAATACTAGAAGTGTCCACTGCATTTAAATGGCGCATCGGGAATCTTGGCATCAAACCTTGGTGAAACCAAAGATACACCTCGATCCACTGAACAGGCGCCCCACATTCCTGCGATAATATCCCAGCGGCGGAGAAGGTCCATTGAAGATCCAAAGTAATGGGTCTCCGCAATACCCAGATGGCCGCCTGCCGGGGAAATCGTGCCACAACCAGATTCTACGGATAAATGGTCGGCTATGATTTCACTACCGGCTTATGCCTTCCTCGATTTTTTCACTTGTGGCAGGTGATTGCCTCACCCGCAAGGATATAGCAGATATTGGCCACGGAAATTTATGCCTGCACTAAATCCAGGATGGCACCAAATGAGATTATTGTACCTCACCTGTTACGGTCAGTAGATGGTGCCGTAAAACGTGTCCTGGCGTCAGAGGGCAGCAATGACAGAATGGCAGGAAGGATTACTACAGCGGAAACGAGTACGCATAGACTCCCCTCCCACGCAACAAAACCAAGGCTGAAGATCCCGCGGTGCTGCGAGATCATCAATGCTCCAAAACCGATTGTAGTGCTCAGGGCGGCAACTATAACGCCTTTGCCGGTGCTGAAAGGAAGATGTCCGGGAATCGTGTCGCCCTCTTTCCAGCGCTGCAGGATGATGATTGCGTATTCGACGCCGGCCCCCAAAATCAGCGGCATGAACATACAGTTTGCAAGATTGAACTGAATATTCGCCACGCCCATAATTCCAACGGTCCACAGGGTGCCGGCAATCAACGGAATGAGCGCCAGCAAGCTGGTCTTTAAGTCTCGAAATGTGAGCATAAGCAAAATGAAAATTGTTAATAACGAGTAAACCGAACCTTTGATGCAGGCAATTCTCATGGCATTGGAGAAGACATAGAAGGATACCGGCGCTCCGATCACATCCGGGTCCACACACTGGATTTCCCTGACGAAATTATCGAGCACATGTTCTTCGAAAATAGAACCCCTGGGGTATATTCTTAACAGGTATGTACCGTCCTGAACGAATCGGTCCCTGATTATTTCCGGCAGATCCATGATTTCAATCGGCGTCGCATTTGCGCCGCCGCGGATAAGGTCCCACTTGCTCCTCGAGTCTTCAGCAAAGCGCCTATTGTAGCGCAGAAGGGCACCGTCGGTATCTCTAGCCTCTGAGAGAACTTTGATCAAATCCTGGGCAAGAGACCTGAAGCGGCGCATCTGCTCAGCGAGGGGATTACCGCTCCCCCATTCCTCGGCCTTATCATCCCGCATCTTGAACTTCATCTTCTCGATTATGTCCACCAGTTCTTCGCTGTTTATCGGACGTTTATCCAAATCCACGTTCCTGATGGCCGGAAGCCTTTTTCCCAAGGCATGAACGATCGGAAGTTTTTCCTCCTGGTCTTCGGGCAGGAGGGAGAAGATGCTTTGGACTTCGAAGACCGATGGCAATCTTTCAAACTCCACCATCTTTCCTTTTGCCTCTTCCGGGGAATCGCAAAAAGCATTGGCAAAAAGTGGAGTCCGCTTGGCATTATCGATGAGTTTTTTCTGCCAGATTACCGATTCGGCGCCGGCGGACTGAAGGCGAAGTGGATTGGGATCGAAGAAAACCCGTGTTGCTTCCCATGCCCCGGAAAGGCTGATAAGGACCAAAAAAGCCAGAATAATCCGACCCCCGAAAGGGCTTATTCGAAACAGCAGCTTGATTTCCCCGCGGGCGGTGGCCGGTGATTTCCGCCGTGGTCTATTCCTTACCAGAACAGTTAAAGCCGGCAGCACACTAAAGGTCGCGGCCACGACACACAAAATTCCGATGCCTGTAACGTAGCCCATCTCCATGATGCCTCTGAAGCCCGTAAAGGCAAGCGGAAGGAAGCACAGCGCGCCGCTCAGACCCGCATAGAAGATGGCCCTGCCCGATTTTTCGGTGACCCTCCTAATGATGGATTGCGGATCTCCGTTTGCATACCCCTCCTCTTCCTCATAGCGGGAGATCCAATGAATGCCGTAATCCACCCCCAGGCCGCACAGAAGAGGTGCAAAAACGACCGAAAGGATATTTAAATGACCGATGAGAAGGGTAATGCATCCAAAGGCCCAGCACAGGCCGAAAATGAGGGTGGCAATCTGTATCAGCGGCATTTGGAGGCCTCGGAAGAAAACCACCATCAACAGGAAGACGCCCAAAAGAGATACCCAGGTGGCTTTTGTCATGTCATCCGATACGATGTTAACCTCATCGTATCTAAGGGCCTCCTGGCCCGTTATCCCTGCCTGCACTTCAGGGAAGAGGTTTTTTGCTTCTCCGATGAGTTCTCTAAGTTTGACCAGGGATTCTCTTGCCGTAAGAAATCCATTTTCAGACTTTTTGGGTATCAGGAAAGCCATCAGGAATCGCTTATCGCCTTCCCAGAAATAACCTTCCAGCTTCGGATCCAGGCCGGAGCTTTTGAAAAAAGAGGTCCAGGGAGAATCGAATGCGGGCACGCCCTGGAGGTAGTCAAGCAATCCCTGGAATGTCGCAATCAGAAACCTGAGATCGAATGGGGTCTTGCTATCGCCTCTATCTTCGGATTTTTGCTCATCGAGAAATCCTGTGAATATTTCACTCACCATTTTCGAGGTCAATTCCTGGTTGGCGAGCTTGAGGAAACCAATCAGATCAGGATTTTCCGAAAATCCTCGGACAAAATTGTCATTTTCTTCAAGTTTCCGAACGACATCTAGCAGTTCCTGCTTGCTCAGATAAAGCAGTTGCCATTTCTTGAACCTGTCCGGGTCGATCCGGATTATGAAATCTTCAAAATGCTCCTTGTCTTTGTTGATTCCGGATGCGAGATGCTCGATAAAATCAACAGCCATCTGTGGTCGAGGGGCTTCGACCACAACGGTGAAGCTGCTCTTACCTCCCATTCTGAATTTATCGAGCTTATCGCTTAATCTTAGCAAAGGATGGGTAGGGGAGATCAGTTCGAGCTGATCTGTTACCAACTCCAGCCTTTCGGCAGCGAGGTATATCGATCCGACGGCAATTGCCAGGGCTGCCGCAAGTACAAGCAGGGGCCTCTTTAACGTCCAGGATGCCCAGATATCAAGCAGCCGGGATAAATGATTATTTAGCCACATTTTGGTTGACTTGATCGAGGTTTACGAAGACCAGACGAGAGCCGTACCCGCCTATCTCCTTGAGGGGGCGGTCGGAAAGGACCGCCGCGGTTTCGTTTACGGAAGAGCGCTCCAGTACCAGGGCTATTCTCCTGTCCGATGCCCAAAGATCCCGAAATTCCTCCCGGCCCAAAAACATAGCTTTACGGTCCGGGGGCAGCGATTGATTGCCGTTCTTCCGGTCTTTCAAAATATACACAGGCTTTTTGCCGTAATATGCAACTCCGCTGGCCCACATAAATTCATGCGGCTCCTCAATTGCAATCGCATCGACCGGCTCGACTTTCGCCAGGATTTCCACAATCGGCTTGCTGGACATGAATGGCTCCATCAGTGAAAAGCCCCAGTTGCACAAGATAAATAGCGGTATCATAAGCCCAGCCAGCAAACCACAGGCAACTCCCGGACGAGAAAAGTGCAGTGCGGCGGAAGCCCCGAAAAAGAGCAGGCTCGTCCCGGCCAAAACAGCTGCCGTGGTATCGCGTATTTGCTCCAGGCCATTATTCCGTGGCCCTCGGAAAAGTCCGACCAGGGCCAATGTCCCTTAATGAAATGAAAAATGGCCCCCTTCGACGATCCCATGAGGATCCAGGCGGCTCCGGTCGCCAATAGTAACACTATTCCAGTGGAGGCAAGGGGGAAAACTGCAAACCCGGCAGGTCTCTTTTCTTCCACATCCTTAAGCGCTTCGTCCCAGAGCTTGCCAAGCAGGAGTGCAAAAGCAGGAATTGCAGGCAGGGAATAGTATTCCATCCGGCTGCTCGAAGCCGTAAAAAGGCCGATCACAAGCGAGCCCCACAAAAATGGGAGCAAGTCGCCGGTTTTTCGCCATTCCCCTATCCGCAGGCGGCGAAATGCTCCGGCCACTGCCTGTGGTATGAGAGCCATCCAGGGGAAAGTCCAAAGCAGGGCGAAGGCCAGGAATATCGGCGCACTTAAGAACTCATCCCTGGGGTAGCGCTGCCCGGTAAACCGCAAAAGGTGCTCCCTGACAAAGAAATACCAGAGGAAGTCGGGGTTTGCCCTCGCCACGAGCGCAGACCAGGGGGCTAGAATTGTCAGCATAAAAGCGATGCCGCCAAGGGTTCGCCAGGAAAGAAACTTTTCCAATGGCCGCTGATTAACGCGTGCAGACCTACTACCCCGGCGGGAATCCCCATTCCGAGAACTCCCTTGGTAAGCCCGGCCAGCCCGATCGACCCAAAAATAGAGAAAAGAAAAAAGCCACCGTATTTATTGCTTGCCCCGGTTGACTTTATGTATGAGAAAATCGCCAGAACTATCCATAAACAAAGAATTACATCGGGCCCAACCAGTCGGCTGAAAAGATAAGGACCGACACAAGTGCCGTAGACCAATGCACTTAACCAACCCGCTCGTCTTCCGTACAGTTGGGCGCCCATGCCGCCTATGAGAGGAATTGTCAACCAGTAGGCCAGAGCCGGCCAGATACGGGCGGCGGTTTCTTGTTCACCGATAAGCTGCTGGGTGATACCTATGAGCCAGTAGACAAGAGGGGGTTTATCAAGATGGGCCGCATTAATTAGATGTGGCGTGATCCAGTCGCCTGAGTAGCGCATTTCGCGGGCAACCTGGGGAAAAGCAGTGCTGCCGTCAAACAATGCGAGGGAATGAACTCCGATCATGGCAGTGGGCAGTGCTAATATCGAAATCAACAGGACCGGTTTTCTCGTTATTATCTGCAGGAAATCTTTTATATAGGACATCGAGGCAGACATTCTCCTGTATAACTTCTGGCGTCGAACACTTAAGGGTCATTAGCGCATAAGAATTATTAGTGATTTCCTTGCATAAACGCAATCTATCCTATTGTCTATAATGCAAATACGTTATGTTCGAATACACCGATGAATATGGACAAAATCTTGCCAGGTGAATGCTTCCCATTGTATACCGGCATGACTATAATCACTCGCAATGTCCTGTGTCGAGAAGTACAAAACGGCACACACCCGAGCTGTTTTGAAAACCAGCTCTAAATATATATCCCACACATTCCGGATAGAAAACCAACGCTTAGCAGATAGCTGGAGAGGTAATTCTTAAACCCACCCATTCAACAGGTGTTAGAAAATTGCCCAGATTGTTCCAACTGAGCAGCGTTAGACAGAACGGGCCGGCGGCGATTATCAAGAACTTTTGCCGCCTCATTCCTATGAACCATCTCTCTTTCACAAGCATCGAAGGACCTGACCTTCTCAAAACAGCCGCCCGGCAGACGGGCCTCGATGACTTCGGTGATGAGTCATTTGAGCAGGCATTTCAGTTCCTCGTCCAATCCCTTGAAAACGATGCGGATCTTAACCTGATAGGACGCATCTGCGCCCGCAATTATGTCCTTGGCCTCCTGCGGAACCGGCTGAAGCTGCGGGAAGATCGCAAACGGCATCCCGAAATAGCAGAAGAAAAAATCCATCGGCCAATTTTCATAACCGGACTTCCCAGGACCGGATCAACCCTTCTGCAAGCCTTGATGGCGGCAGATGTGAGGAACCGCTCGCCGCTGGTATGGGAGGTTATGTACCCTTCTCCTCCCCCGCGGTGGACTTACATTGACTCGGACCCCCGCATTTTCCAGGCCGGGCGGGAACTTAAATGGCTAAATCTTCTGATGCCCAGGTTCAAAACGTCTCACATCATCGATGCCAGGCTTCCTCAGGAGTGTATTGCAATTACGGCACATTCATTTCGAAGTCAGGTATTCGAATCGATGTTCTTTGTTTCCTCATTCCGTCGCTGGCATGAGGGTCTGGATAAGCTTCCTTCATACGAATGCCACAGGGAATTTCTGCAGCATCTCCAGTGGCGCTGTCCCGGAAATCACTGGGTACTTAAGGCGCCGAGCCACCTGTTCTCGATTGATGAGCTTTTCCAGATCTACCCCGACGCCCTTGTCGTAATGACCCATCGCGATCCGGCCAAAGTCCTCGCCTCTTGCGCGAGCTTTACGGAAATATTGCGGGCGCCTTTCGTGGACTCCATAGATAAACCGAAACTGGGGCTGGAAATCGCCGTACATTGGGCAAAAGGCGCTCGACTGGGAATGGATTTTCGTAAGAATCACCCGGAATTGCGGGATCGCTTTTTCGACGTGAAGTATCCCGATCTCGTCAATGATCCGCTAAATGTGGTAAAGTGCATTTATTCCCACTTTGGCATGGAACTCACGAGTGAGTCCGAAGAGGCAATGCGCGGCTTTATGGAAAAAAATCCGCAAAATAAGAATGGGATTCATGCTTACAAGCTTGAAGATTATGGTCTGGAACTGGAGTCCGAGCGCCAACGCTTTCGTTTCTACACCGAGCATTTCGGGATTGTTTCCGAATAGTGTGATGAAATTTGTCGCCGCCGTCTCAGCGCATGAGGCTTGGTCATCTGCAGACATTATGAAATCCTAAGTCGATAATAACCAATGCGTCGTTTAAACCTGATTCTACTTGTAATTGCACTTATTACCCTCGCATTGTTTCTGAAGGAACTTGGCTGGGTGAATGTGAGCCGGTACTTTCTGGAAGTCGGCTATTATTGGCCTTTGCTGCTGGTCCCCTATGGTCTGGTAAATCTTTTCGGAGCATTTTCCTGGAGAAGTCTTTTCCCGAATAAAACAAGTCGTCCGTCATTGGGACAGCTCTTTTGGCTGCGCCTGTCGGGCGATTCTTTAAATCAGCTTACTCCCACGGCATCGATAGGGGGTGAACTCTTCAGGATCCAGCGACTGAATGCGCTCGGCGTCTCATGGGATGATGCGACCATATCCGTGGTGATCCAGAAGGCGATTTTTGTATTGAGCCTCGTGTTGTACATCCTGACCGGGCTGAGTCTGACGGCTTTAACACTGGACACCAAGGGGCTCGATCTTGGCTGGCTGGGCGTTGCAACCTTGGTGCTCGGCTTTGCGGGACTTACGTTTATTGCCATTCAGCGTAAGAATCCTTTTGTATCCGGAATTCATTTCCTGGAAAAATTTGGTCTGTGCCCCAGGATACTCAAGCAAAAAGAGACGGAACTCGCCAGCCTCGATTCAAGCCTTGCCGGGTTTTACCGGGAAAATCCTCGCCTCGCTTTTATTTCTTTCCTGTGGCTATTTACTAGCTGGCTTCTCCACGGAACCGAAGTTTTCATTATTTTCCGGCTGCTGGGGCACCCGATCGACTGGAGCATTGCCTTGAGCCTGGATGCGCTGGTAATGCTATTTGCCGCTTTGGGTTTTATGATCCCGGGCTCACTTGGGGTTCAGGATGGAGGTGCTATCCTTGTTTCGGCCGGATTTGGCCTTGGGTCATCGCTTGGTGCGGCATTTTGCATCATGCGGCGGATTCGTGAAGCCTTCTGGCTCTCTTTAGGGATGCTGGTCTTCGCCTTTACAGGCAAACCCTTGATCATGAAGCAAAAGAATTCTCTGCCAGACCGAGTTTAACCATCACCTTTGTTGATGAAGATCTACATGAGAGAAATAGGGGGAGTATGATTATCGCCTGAGGATAAACATTTCTTCTCCGATTTACAAACCAGGGCCGGAAGGCTCTCACTACGCTACCGTTCGGACATAGCAATCCGAAGCATGAACGATCCAGGTCTCGCCCGTTTGGTGACGCCGGGCCGGGCCGGCTGGTAGGTTGTCGTTAGTAACCGGCCTAAGCGGCCTCGGCATTGATCGAAGTTTCCGCAATGTTGGTAAGCTCACGGTCGGCTTCTACTTCCTCTTCCAGCGTCTTTTGGAGCAACGCGGCCTGCTCGGGCAGTCCCAGACGGTTGGCATACGTCCTTGCGGTTCCGTAAGCAGATATTTCGTAGTGTTCGACCCGTTGAGCGCTGCCGATCAATGCCGCGTTCAAAACATCTTTATCAATGTCTTCCCTGAAGAAGCTTTTCTCTTTTTTGATAAAGCTTTCCCCTTCTTTGATGATGCCTCTTATGCCTTCGCATGTCCCATTGCCAGGGTTTTCATTCAGCTGCGAAAAAATTCTTTCCAGCCTTTTCTTCTGCTCTTTTGTGACTTCCAGATGCTTTTCAAAGGCACGCTTGAGCATGGCATCATCTGTCGCTTCCACCATCTTAGGCAGGGCATCTATTATCTGGCTTTCAGCTGAATATAGATCCTGCAGTTCATAAATGTACAATTCCCTCAAGTTGCTAATTGCCATAATGCATCTCCTGATATTTTATTCCGCCCGGCCCGGCGTTTACCGAACCGTTGGTTTTTTGATTTAATTAGGATCGTTCGGGTGGTGGTGATAAACCATTGCTGTTGATGTCCGCGCAACAATCATTTACTCTTAAGATGATCACCAATGCGCCGGAAGATTTAACCCCACCTTTTCTCACGTCGCCGATTGTCCACCTCAGAGCCAGTCTTTTCATTATCGCAGGCCTCTCCTGGGGTGGTCGGTTTGCCATACTTTTTGAGATAGGTATCGCCTGATACTCATAAAAACAACTTAGGATGGCGAAATTACTTTGTAAACCCGACATCCATGTGGAGACCGCCGAGGTGTGCCGCACACATTCTCTGCGCCGGACTGTTCGACAAAGCTGCATCAGGCCCGTAAAACTTCACGACCACAAGGGTCTTTAAGACATGTCCTGTCTGCAAAGATTATGTGCTGAAGGTGATCGGAGTTCGAGGTCAAGAGGACTCCAGCATCAACGTCATAACCACATACTCTACCACTCCCGAATCATTCTAAAATAGTCGGCCTGCCAGGTATCAGTAAAACGTCACCCGAACATCCGAAGCAATCAGCCACACGAGCGAAAACAAAATTATGATAACAGCAAGGGTAAGGGTTATTGCAGTAGGAGATGTTTGCTTTGTTGATCGAAAGGGGGTATGTCACCACGAAACGTCGAAGCGTTAGAAACTAGTAGATGCGCAAAGGAATGCGCGTGAGCCGTGCCCCCGGTCTTTGGGCACACTTCCGTTTCAGAATGTACAGGGCAGATTATGCAAGTGCGTGAAGATATTCGCTACACTGCGGTAAAGGAGACCATGGTTATACTCTCGCTGCCTACCGAAGGCATCTACCCTCTGGTAGGTCCTTTAGTTGATATCAGCCGATCCGGGTTGTGTTTTACGTATCTGCCGCTGCAAAATGACATTGATATTCCCCTGCAGGTCCAGTGCGAGATTGTACTTAAGTACGGCTTCAGGTCTTTTAGCGACCCTATCCCCTGCAAGATTATTTACGAGAAAGCAGTCCCTCGCACGTCCCTTTCCTTAATGGTGCCTGTAAGGCGCTGTGGGATCCAATTCCTGACACCTCTCTCCGTTGCCGTCATAGAATCCTTCTGCAGCTAATCATCTGATGAAGCGCTCCAGTGGAAAACGCGGGATTTAGACGATCTCCTGCATTGAGCGCGAACTGCCGGGTGAACTCCCAGCGATCAAAATGGAAGAGAATATTCTGAATTTGAGGTTCAGGTTTCCTGTCCGTCAAAATATCATTAACCGAAACAACTGCTCCACCACGGTGGGTCTCGCAGGTCTTTGCGTGCTGGATGTCGAGGGTCTGCGGCTCCATTATGCAAGAACGCTCGACTTCTGGATCGCCAATTTCGGAAAGAATGTGGATCGGATACGGCAGATGTTCGACGAGAAATTCGTCCGGATGTGGAGGCTCTATTTGAACGTCTCATCGGCAGCCTTCAAATTCAGCGGCAACCGGATATACCAGATTCTTTTTACCAACAGCCTGAACATTAAGCTGCCGATAACGAAAGAGACCGCATCTACAGGCCGATCGGCATGGCTAAGCGGCGGGAATCAAGTGAAGAATAACCATCGGTAAAATCGAGGCAAGAAATAACGGCAATCGCTCTGATGATTGCCGTAAATTATTGAAATAATGGAGCCGGCGATGGGATTCGAACCCGCGACCTGCTGATTACGAATCAGCTGCTCTACCCCTGAGCTACGCCGGCTCAGACATCAGGAGCCTTGTACCACAATCGTTCCGGGGTTTCAAGTGGACTACCGGCAAACGTCCATGGCCTGATCAGCCGTTAGAACCGAACTGAATGACTGTTTAAGGTTCATGGCGCTCCCGACCCGAGGTAGGTTATCACCTTCCGAGCAAGAGTAGCCAAAAGATTGGCGACTATTTATCGCCCACCTGCTCAATTTCGCGTTGCCTCATTGACACCATCAGCACTGAAACAATTAGCCCGGAATCAATAAGGATTGGTTAGCCCGAATCAGAAAACACCAAAAATGCTCATGGTCGCTGACGTGGTGGAAGCGATCAGCTCTCACAGGCCATACCGCCGGCTCTTGGGATTGAAGCGGCCCTTGAGGAAATTCGCTCCAATAGAGACATTTTGTACGACGGCCAGGCGGTAGACGCCTGCCTGAGCCTGTTTTCGGAGGGCTTCAATTTCGATTTACCCCCTATCGGCAACGAAGGAGCCGGCAGGCAACGCCCCGCGGACACTATAGGGTCACAATCATGTTTCTTCCGTTCTTCTTAGCCTCGTACATGGCCGAGTCGGCTCTGTTAAAGATTGCCTCGAGGTTCGCATCATCCGGTTTGATCTCAGTTACGCCGATGCTGATCGTAACGGCGATCTCCTGCTTATTGTAAATAAATCGGGTATTTTCGATTGCCTTGCGAAGCCTCTCAGCAACACTGGAAGCGCTTTCCACATCGGTCCCGGGAAACAGAATCACGAATTCTTCACCACCCCAGCGCGCCATGAAATCCGTTTCACGGAGCATGGGCTTTATGCGTTTAATCAATTCCTTGAGACACTTATCGCCCGCCCAGTGGCCGAACCGGTCATTTACCGACTTGAAATGATCTATGTCGAAAAGGAGAACCGAGAAGAACTGCCGATAGCGTTGAAAGCGGTGGATTTCCTCCTTGAGCCGGCGTTTGGCGGAGCGCCTGTTTGCTATCCCGGTGAGTTGGTCAATCAGTACTTCTTTTTCCAGCGCTTTTCGCTTTTCCTGGACCTGGTCTATCTCCTTTTTCATCCAGGTCAGGTTACGCTGCAGATTTTCCATCTCGCCGTGCAGTGCCTCTTCCCTCTGTTCTTCCGCTTTGCGCTTCTGCTCCAAAGCTTCGCGAATCGATGCGAGCCTCGACAAAACATGGTTCTTGAACTCAACCAGCGTCATGCTGAGCTGAGCCGAGTCTTTCATCTCGTCCATATGGCTCTCGATCAGGCTATTAAGAGATTTGTGGACCGTCTCCCTCTGCTCGGTTTTTGTCATGGAATTCATGAATTGCTGCTCTATTTCCATGAGGCTGGTCCCGATCTCCGAGATGAAATCGGTTATCTGGTTTCGCTCCTCGTGCATGTTCGCAATAAAGGAGCGTATGAGGGCGAGTAAATCCTTTTCGAGGGCAGGAAGGCTCCGGCTGTCAATGCCGGAGTCGAGCTTCTTTCGAAGATTCGAGATCTTGTGAACGTAATCTTCACCAAAGTCTTGATCGATTTCGGCCATTACTCTCAGGAATAGCGACTTCACACCTGCAATTAGCTCGGCATCAGTTTCGCCACTTCCTTGAGCAACCTTGCGGCCTTTTTGTTTGGTGCTTTCATGCCGAGGTGCGGCAGTAGTCGGGGGGTCATCAGCCACATCAAGGGCGGTAATCGACTTTTTGAGCCTTTGCAGACTTTTTTCCAACTCCTCTATTCCATCACCGTTCTGTATAGACTTTCTGAATTCGGTGAGTTTTTCCGATACAGCGGCACCAGCTCCCACGCGAGCGAGCGAGGCCAGGGTAGCCGTCGAGCGCCGAAAAAGATCCTCGATCCGCAATACTTTTTCGTGTTCCTCGACAGCGGCCCTGAGATCCGAGTCCCGGTCGGCAAACTTTGCCGATTTGGCAGGATGGGGCTGGTCATTTTGATCAGCCGTCAATCCGATGGAATACATCGGTCCCTTCGGCAGTTCTTCACAATCGTATGCTGCAAGCATTTTACGGACCTCCTCACGCTTGGCCAGTGCCTGGGAAAGAAACGATATCGATAGGGGCTGCTGTTCGGTGGAAAGCGACTTCAGGGTCTCAATAATAATTGCCGAAAGACCCTCCATGCTTCTACTTCCTTTTTGATCGACTACCATCGTGGCCTCCCGCCTCGAAATACTCATCTGCCCTTATCTGGATTGGCCTGGTTCACTTTCTCCCCCTTCGCTCCCCTGGGCTTGAAAAGCTGACATTCAATCCCCGATGATGCATGAACCGCAAGGTGTGGGTGCCGGGGCGAGCGTATCCCCCATGCACTGCACCCGTAGGGCGTCGCTTTGATCCAGGTGACAAAAAAATGAACACACCTGCCGCACTTGATTGCCTGCCTAACTACGGTGAAACCTCCTCGCTGTTCTAAAAAAACCTTATAGATTTTCCCGGACCTTTCCGTTATTGCTTTCAGTGGGATGACTAACAATTTTTGTGCCAAGGTTCTTTCCTCGATGTTTTTGCTTCAAAGCACCCACATTGCCAGGTAAAGGTATGTTCAACAACGTCCTATCACTTTTCGGATCAAGATTTCCCTCAAGTCCTGCGCAGATTTGACCGATATTCAAAGTGACAGGAGTGGACCAGATGGTTATCACAGATTATCGCGTACAGAGCATTTTGAGAACCTACACTCGGCAGCTGCAGAGGTCCAAGCTGGCCGAGAGGTTAAAGCCTGAATCGGGAGATTCCAGGCCTAGCGCTGAAAAAGTATCTATCTCCGATGAAGCCAGGCGCCGTATGATGATGGAGCGCCTTACAAGCAGGGTTTTTGAACAGATGTATTCCAGTAATGAAAATGGAGCCGAATCGGCGGAGAGCGAAACAGGACCGGAATTAGCCGCCGGCCAGGAAAGGGTATAAATGAACATAAAAAAAATAAACCAGTATGATGTAGCAGGGAGTGTACAGGGTGCGAAAGCCCCAGCCACGAAAACCGGCGCGGATGATAAAGCCGCGGCCAGCACTTCAGCCGACCGTGTGAACCTTTCAAACCATTACCAGGTCATCACTCAGGCTAAAAAGGAGATCGCATCCGGCGATGAAGTCCGGATGGAAAAGGTCATGCACGTTCGCACTCAATTGGAAAACAGGACCTATACAGTTAATACCGAAGCAATTGCCGATAAAATGCTGGGTGAGATTATGTAGACCCTCAAAAAGACATTTAATTGACGCCGGCCTCACTGTTGCTCAACAGAAATTTTGACAGGCCGGCTTTTTTTTGCCCTTTTTGAGCCCTATCCCCTGGCTTGGTTATTTCACTCCACGGAAACAGGGTAGCCAATACCATTGATCATTACAAGGAACTCCCCGGTCGGAGCTTCCTCGATTAATTCCGCTATCTGGTAATAGGCTGGCCGTGAGAAACGCGCCTTGAACCTCCCGTCTAAGATTCGGCAATACATGACGTTATCTTCGCCGACGCTCAGGGTGCCCGGGTCGAGAATCTCACGTTTGGCGATATGTTTCAGACCAAGTATGACCTTTTCTTCTGTCTCACTCTTTTCAAGATCCACTCTCGACACGATAAACGGAGTATCGGCAACTTCGATCAGGCATTTCCCATTGGTATCAACAAGAGCGTATTGCCCGCCAGGCGCAACTTCGATTTTTTGATAAAGAAGTTCCAGTATTTCGGGTCGAAATATCCGGTTCTCTCCGTGGTACCATTCGCCATCGGCATCCACGTATATGCCGCAGGGCTTAAGCTGTTCATCACCGTGTAAGGACATTCGAATCACCTGGTTCAGTTTAAGTCGGAAGCATCTGTTTTTTTGAATTCGGCCCGCAAAATCTTTCCATCTCACTATAGACACACCCGCAATATTGCTGGCGATAGATGCCAAGATTTCGCGCCTTTGCCTGGCCTTCTTTCCATCCTTCCCTGAAATCCCTGTAGTAAAAAGGAATGGAGTATTTCAGCGAAGCCTCTTTTGCCAGAGAGACGACCAGTTCATGTTTTTGCTGCTTGCTGTATAAGAGAGTTGTAGTGAATGCGTCGAAGCGGCTTTTTTTTGCAGTCCGTGCCGCGGCATCGAGGCGCAGCGAATAACAGTAGATGCACCGGCTGGTTTCGCGGAACGCAACCTGGCGAAAGAAAGTCGTGGGGTCGTAGTCGGGTCTTAGGATCAGTGGGATTTTCTCGGCCTGGGCGTAAGCCTCAAGAGTCTTCAACCTCCTATCGAATTCCTGCCAGGGCTGAATGTGGGGATTGTAGAAAAAACCGTGGATCTCCGCTCCCTCACCGCGAAGAACCGAGGCTGGGTAGATCGCGCAGGGTGCGCAGCATATATGAAGAAGAATCCTGGGCATCAGTTGATCGGAACCTCTTCCCTATCATATCATTTTGAGCAGGAAACGCTATGCCGCGGATCTTTAAATCCACCTGCCAGCTTTTGCGGCAAGCCGTCAAAGCTCCCGTTGCTCATGCAGGCGACGAGGTCGCCCGGACGTGAAGAACCCAGGAGGAATGAAACGAGTTCCCCCGGATCCTGAAAAAAATGTGCGTTCTTTTCGCGCGCACAAATATCGCCCACAAGCTTTCGAGTATCCAGGCGCTCGGACTCCGGAATCGAGTCAAGGCCCGGTGGTTCCTTGATGCAGATGATATCCGCATCGTCGAACGCCTTGGCATATTGTTCCTGAAAAACCTTTCGCCTGCTCGAATTCGTTCTTGGCTCGAAGGCTACAACCAGCCTCCTGCCGGGATAAAACATTTTAAGTCCGGCGATCGTTTCACGCACAGCCGTGGGGTGATGGGCAAAGTCGTCAATTACCGTAATCCCGCCCTCATCGAATACAATTTCCTGGCGTCTGCGCACCCCGCCGAAGCTAAAAATTGCCTCCCGGATTCGCTCGATCGGCATTCCTGCAAGAGAGGCGGCAGCGACAACCGCGGCTACGTTCCAGACGTTGTGCCGGCCCGCAAGCCTTGAGCAGATAGTCTCCTCGCGGAAGTTCCCCGGCATTCGAAGCTTGAACGAAACCTCCCCTGCCCTGTAGCAGACCGACCTTATCCGCCAGTCGGCACGGTGGGCGAAGCCATATGTGAGAACATGGCCCTGGCAATTGGTTCCAAGGGCGGAGCAGTTCGGGTCGTCCGCATTGAGTATCAGGTGACCGCGTTCGGGTATGATTGCGGCAAAATTTTGGAAGGCCTTCAACACTGCATCAAAATCGGCAAAAATATCCGCATGGTCGAATTCAATCCCGGTCACGATTCCGATGTGAGGCTGATAATGGAGGAACTTCGGTCCCTTATCGAAATAGGCGGTATCATATTCATCGCCCTCGATCACCATGTACTCGCCATGCCCCAGCCTGTAGCTCTTGCGCCAGTCCCGCATGAAGGCCCCTATGAATGCGCCGGGATCCATTCCGCCCTGTTCGAGCACCCATGCAAGAAGAGATGTCGTTGTACTCTTGCCGTGCGTCCCGGCAACAACAAGGCCCTTCTGCTCGGAAAGGAAGAAACGGCCCAGTGCCTGAGGCATGGAAATGTACGGCCGATCCTGAGACATGATGTACTCGGCCTCGGGATTTTCCCGCCGCACGACGTTTCCAACCACGTAGAGGTCCGGGTCGAACCCTTGGGGATTTTTTGCCGAAAAGCCCTCGAAGAGCGGGATCTTCAGCGACTCGAGGTGAGTACTCATGGGAGGATAAAGGCCTCGGTCGGATCCCGCCACATCAAATCCCTTCTCCTTCAGCATGGTCGCAAGGGTCCCCATTGCAATCCCGCCGATTCCCACCATGTAAATTTTTTTGATTCCGTCAGAGATCATTTCTTAGAGCTTCCATCACGATGTCGTGGACAACGGGTCTGAATTTCTTAAAAGCATCATTTTCCCGCGTGGGGTGGACACGATTTGCAAGCAGCACAATCAGGATATCACGTTCCAGGTCGAGCCAAAAGGAGGTCCCGGTAAAGCCAAGGTGTCCAATGCTGCTCCGCGAAAAATATTTTCCGGAGCTGGATTCGACTGCTCTCGGCATATCGAATCCCAGTGCCCAGGTGCTGCCTTCCGGGCCATCAGCGCGGGTCCAGAATTGGCGTACCAGATCGGGCGAAAAAAGCCGGCTTTCAAGTTTCCCCCGGTAGATGGCGTTGATGAATGAGACCACCGAGAAGACGGCCCGCACTGTCCCGAAAAGCCCGGCATGGCCGGCAATACCACCAAGAGACCATGCATTCTCATCGGAGACTTCACCTGTAAGTACCCGCTTTCTCCAGGGACAGTTCTCGGCCGCGGCAAATTTTATGTGTGATTCGTCAAAATCGTGGACTCTTTTTGGAAGAACATCCGGGCCGCCACGGGTATCGATGGGACAAAAATTTAGCTCGTCGAAAAAAATGCTCTGCCCCGTCCATGAAGCACAGGTTGCACTCTCGGCCGCCATGGGTTCATAGAGGATTTCTCTCGCCAGCCGGTCTAATCGGCCGCCAAGCGTCTTCTCAAGAATGATACCAAGCAGGATGTAGCCGAGGTCGCTATATGATGCTGCAATCCCCGGAGGATTATCCAGTGGATCTTTCAGGATCATGGAAACGATTGCCTCGCGCCGGTCTTCCAGCGGGAGATTTACCAAATCAAAAAAAAACTGCCGATAAGGGTTGAGGCCGGATGAATGTGTGAGCAAATGCCTGATGGTTATGTCCGATTTATCGGCAGGCACGGCTTTTCCAAAGAAGCTCGGGAGTTTATCGTCAAGTCCGATTATCCAGCGAGCTACAGCGTGCATCATCAGCGGCACCGTTACGAGCGGCTTTGTTAGAGATGCCAGGTCGAACCGGGTAGATGGCGTGACGGGACTGCCTCCGGTGCGGTCCATCCCCCAGATCTTTTCCAGGAGGAAATTGTCACGGGCCGTAACAATTATGCTGGCCCCCGGAAAATACCCCCTGGAGAGCGCATCTTTAAACGCGCGGTCAAGTCGGTTTGACAGATCAGCCGATAATTGGCGATTCGATGATTCTGAGAACGCTTTCATGTGTATCCAGCAAGAATGGAGCGCCGATTGGAAAGACCTCGTTTTGGCGGCCATGTCCGAAAGGAAGCCCGTTGACAACGGGAAAGTCGAAGTACTTAACGTGCTCCATTACCATTTCACAGATTTTCGCATTTTCGGCGCAGTTTTCGAAATCGCCAAGAAGGATTGCCCCCAGCTTTTGCAGTATCCCCGCAAGCTTCAGGTGATTTATTATCCTGTCCAGCCGGTACAGGGCCTCTCCGCAATCCTCTATCAGCAGCAACGCGCCCGTAAGGTCAGGCAGGAACGGGGTTCCGACAAGGTGCGCCAGGCAGGTGAGATTTCCACCAAGGATGATACCTTTTGCGGCACCGTGCCTCAAAACCTGCTCGGGGCGGAAACTCCACTCGAATCGGGAATTTCCGAACAGGACATCTATTACGCTTTGCGCCCGCTCCGGCATTTCGGCCATCCCGGTAAGGTTTGGGCCGTGAAAAGTAATCCACCCCATTTTGGCGCAGAATGCCAGGTGCAGGAAAGTTACATCGCTATGCCCGATTATGATTTTGGGATTGTTTTTGAGGGAATGGAAATTTAGCCACGGCAGAATTCGGCCACTTCCGTAGCCACCCCGAATGCAGACGATAGCGTCGATTGCGGGATCGAGGATAGCATCGGTCATGTCTTGTGCCCGTTCGACGTCAGATCCGGCCAGGTAGCCCTTTAGCTCGAAAATATTTTTTCCGGGGACCGTCCTGAATCCGGCTCCATCGAGAATTGCACGGCCCTTTTCATAAGTGGCCGGATCGAACGGGCTCGATGGTGCAATCAGGGCAATCGAGCCGCCAGGACCGGTGCGCTTGAGGATCATGCCGGTTTTTTATTCCTGTCGAAAATGATTCTCAGGCCCTTGAGAGTCAGGTATTCATCAACCTGGTTTATCATCGGGCATTCGCTCGCGATAAGCGGTGCCAGGCCGCCCGTTGCGATAACGTACATGTCACGGTTTACTTCCCGTTTTATGCGCGTGAGGATGCCTTCGACCAAACCCGCGTACCCATAGACGATACCGGCGTTCATCGATGCAATCGTATTTCTTGCCAAAATTGAGGGGGGCCGTGCAAAGATCTCGACCCTCGGGAGCTTTGATGCCTTCTGAAAGAGGGCCTCGCAAGAGATCATGATTCCCGGCGATATTACTCCGCCCATGTACTCGCCACGGTCGGAGATATAATCGAATGTGGTCGCCGTGCCGAAATCGACGACGATTGTTGCGGTCTTCCTAAGATCGTAGGCCGCTATTGCATTCACTATGCGGTCAGCGCCAACCTCCTTGGGATTGTCGTAGAGAATGGGCATGCCCGTGCGAATTCCCGGCCCGACCACGAGCGGCGTGACCTTAAAATACTTCTCGCAGAATCTCTCGACCGGGTTGAGCGCCGGGGGAACAACGCAAGAGATGATGACATCCTCGATACTGGCGAGCGGCAACTCATGGGCCGCGAAGAGATTGCGAATAGTGATGGCATACTCGTCGATTGTCATATTCACTTCCGTGCGAATACGCCAGTCATGGATAAGTATGGTATCGTCGAACAGACCGAGTACGGTGTTGGTGTTTCCTATGTCGATTGCAAGCAGCATTGAGCCACCCTTGTTCACGTTGGTTTGGGTAACCCCTTCCGGGGGATCGAAGAAGCACTGCTCCGTACAGGTATCCGGATCAGGGGCTTCAAAGGCAGTAACGGCCCCAGCATCGGCATTGGCCGTATCATGCCGACACTCATCGGAGCCATGGGCAATTCACGATCATTGCCGGCTTTCTCAGATGGATCTTTTCTCCGCTCAGATTTTCTCATCGTCCCCCAAGATGTTTTTCTATGCAGGAAGCCATTTCGTAGGCAACGCATTCTATCAACTCCCTGTTTGCCCCTTCTACCATCACTCGGATGACCGGCTCTGTACCCGAGGGCCGGATCAACATGCGTCCCTCAGTCCCCAGTCGTTCTTCGAGCTTCTCCTGCAGTTCGACTATTTCCCTGATCTGCTGGAAAGGTTTTTTGGAGCAAACAGGAACATTTACCAGCTTTTGAGGATAATGCTCCATGATATTTTTCAGCTCGCTTAGCGGCCGCAGTTCGCGAAGCATCACCGCAAGCACCTGCAGAGCCGACAGTATGCCGTCGCCCGTGGTGGTGTGATCAAGGAAAATCAGGTGCCCCGACTGCTCGCCTCCAATCGTGTACTTTTGCGTTCGCATCTGCTCAACCACGTTGCGGTCGCCGACAGGGGTGCGGATCAGCTTCGCCCCCATTTTCCTAAGGGCCACTTCGAAACCCAGATTGCTCATAACTGTAGCAACAACGGTGTTATCCTTGAGAGCATCGCGCTCAATGTAATGCTTTGCGCAAATCGCCATCATCTGGTCACCATCGAGGATCTCGCCCTGATCGTCGGCCAGAATCAGCCGGTCGGCGTCTCCGTCCAGGGCAAGACCCGCATCCGCCTTGTGTTCGCGAACAAGTGCCGCCATGTACTCGGGGTAGAGCGCTCCGCAGTTGCTGTTTATGTTCTTTCCATTCGGCCTGTCACCGGTAAGTATAACTTCCGCTCCGAGTTCCTCGAAGACTGTCGGGGCAACCCGGTACGCGGCACCGTTCGCACAGTCCACGACCAGTTTCAACCCCTCCATCGTCAGGTCGCGCGGAAAGGTATTCTTCAGGTAGACGATATAGCGCCCCTGTGCATCATCAATTCTCCTTGCCCTGCCTATGTCTGAAACGGGAGGTCTGGGCAGCTTGTCGATTTCGCCGCTCAGGATGAGTTCTTCCATATAGCTTTCGGTCTCATCGGGCAGCTTGAATCCGTCGCTTCCGAAAATCTTTATGCCATTATACTCGTAGGGATTGTGGGAAGCGGATATGACTATCCCGGCATCAGCCCTCATGCTGCCGGTAATGAAGGCTATTCCCGGCGTTGGCAGGGGACCGACCAGCAAAACGTCAACCCCCATCGAGCATATACCGGCCGTGATGGCATTTTCGATCATGTAGCCGGACAGGCGGGTATCCTTCCCTATGATAATCTTGGGCCGGCGGTGCATGCTCCTGAAAAAATGGGCCGTGCTGGCGCCCACCTTAACCGCCAGGTCGGTATTCATCGGAAAGGTGTTTGCAATCCCCCGAATCCCATCAGTGCCAAAAAGCTTCCCCATTCCAAATCTCCCTCGGTATCGACTTCTCACCGCGGAGTACGCGGAGAACGCGGAGTAAAGTGCTAATAATATGGATTATTTTGATCTAAACAAACCTAACGGGATTCATGTCCCCTGTGATTCTCTTCTAATTTTTTTCCTTCTCCGCGTCTTCTGCGTACTCTGCGGTGAATACAGAATAGCGAATTGCATCGGCCATTTTAACAGCATCCCGGTGAAAAGCCACATCATGAACGCGAATAATATGCGCACCCGCCGCGATGGCAAATGCATCGGCAACAGCCGTCCCCAATTCCCGGTCAGTTTCGGTGCAGCCGAGCACCGAACCTATAAATCTTTTGCGCGATGCACCCAGCAAAACTGGCCGGTCGAGGCTGGAAAACGCTTCAAGTTGTGCAATAATCGCCAGATTGTGTTCTACGGTCTTACCGAATCCAATACCAGGATCAATCACAATCTGATTTCGTTCGACCCCGTGCCTGGTGGCGAAACGAATGCGCTCGTCGAGGAACCCGGCAATTTCTGCGATCAGATCCGAGTAGACCGGGTCTTTCTGCATCGTGCGCGGCGTTCCGAGCATGTGCATCAATATCAGGGGAACGCCGGTACGGGCGGCGACCTCGACCATTTGCCGATCGAACCTGAGCGAGCTGACATCATTTATAATATCAGCCCCGCTCTCGATTGCCCTGATTGCCACCTCTGCCTTGTTGGTATCAATCGAGATCGGGATGGCGCTCTTTTTGCGCACGGCCAGTAAGACCGGTATTACCCGCTGGATCTCTGTTTCGATCGAAACGGGATCTGATCCCGGACGGGTCGATTCCCCTCCGATGTCGAGAATGTCCACTCCATTGGCGATAAGGTCAAAGGCCCTAGTGACGGCATCCTGATGGTCGGCGAACTTCCCCCCGTCCGAAAAAGAATCGGGGGTAACATTCAGAATGCCCATTATAGCTGTCCGGCTGCCAAGCCCGATTTTTCGGCCGCCAGGCAGCCTCAGGCAGTAGGATCTTCTGCCGCACACCGCCACCGCATACTCCTTTATCGCCAGCAGCGGGATTTTGCATCATTTGGCTGCAAATGAGAAGAAAATTTGACGTAAGTCCCGCGGCCATATGGCATTTGTGTCTGGTCCATCAAAAGCGGTAAAGGAATCAGAGGACCGTTTAATCATTGCGGAATGCCTGGAAATAGAGAGAACTGCTGAAGGCCAGGGCCGATCCCATCATGATGTAGATTGGTGCGGTAATGTATTTGGGGATAGGGAGATGGCGCAGAATAAAGCCGAGCAACATCATGAAAATTACCAGGAAATAGCTTCGGGGGGCCTGAAAAGCGAAAAGGCATGTAACTTCGGGCAAGGTCTGGATGCGCAAAATATTTCTAAGGGCGATTCGCGACACGAGGTAAAAATGGATAACAAAACCAATTCCCATCGAACCAAGGGCAAGGAACAGATTTAGCGGCCATTGCGTTTCGGAAAGCCAACTGCAGGCAACAAGGATCAGGGCATTGCCGACGGCAAACCAGACAAATCCTCCGGTTAGCAGGTGCCAGTACCGGGCGACTGTCGGGTTGCATTTGCCGGCCGCCCCACGTGCTTTTAAAAAATCATGTATCCGGCTTACCGCCCTTAATCCCGCCATCCGGTCCGTCCGTTCAATCCCTTTTGCCAGCCCTGTTTTCCAGCAAGTATCTCGTTCAACGACTTCATTATATCGATCTATTGCTCCAAAGTCGCCGGTTTGGTGATAAATGTGGGGAAATTCGGCCAGACTAATGCAATTAACCCGCCGGCATTATTGTTGTTGACCTGTATCTAAATTGCAAGAATAGAATTATGCGCAGAGCGGAGCCTTATCCGAGGGTCTAGCTTTCTGGATGTTAACGGGAAGAGTAATAATGAAAGTCGAACCTGCCCCCGGTAAGCTCTTTGCGCAAATGCTCCCCCGATGGCGTTCGATGATCTTCTTGCAAATCGCGAGCCCCATTCCGGTGCCAGGGTATTGGCTACTGCGGCCATGCAGGCGTTCAAAGGGCTTGAATATTCTTTCCGCCTGCTCCTGGTCGAAACCGATTCCGTTATCTTCGACATATATGCGGCAACTTTCATTTTCCATCGACGCATATAACTTTATGACCGGCTTATTGCCTTGCGGCTGGTATTTTATCGAATTTGCAATCAGATTTTGAAAAACCTGTCGCATCTGTGGAGCATCTGCCTCAATGGTCGGCAGATCGCCGATTTCAAGATCCACCCCGTTTCGCCTTATTGATATTTCCAGATCACTGGCGACTTCCCTTACAATTTTCGCCAGATCCGTCGGAACAAATGGATTCACCCTGGTTGTTACTCTCGAATAACGAGTCAGGGCATCGATGAGTTCACTCATGCGCCTGGCAGCGTCCATCATTCTGGACAGGTACTCCCCCCCCTGTCTATCCATTTTGTATTTCTGCGTAAGCAACTCTCCAAAGGCATGGATTTTCCTCAAAGGCTCCCGCAGATCATGTGACGCAATAAATGCAAATTCCTGCAGATCCTGGTTAAGTGCTTCGAGTTTCGCCATATTAGAGACCAGGATTTCTTGAGTTTTGAACTTGTTGATGCCTTCGGCGATCAGTCCCGTCAATTTCTCGAGGAAACAAACCAGGCTATGAGAAAAAACCCCCTCCCGTTCATCCACCAGGTATAGGGCACCAATCAGGGTGTCCTCTTTCCGAATTGGAATAACCGCTATGGATTTATAGCCGGCTCCGATGCAGATCTGGCGGAACTTTTTCGGACCCTCTTCTGATAATGATCCTAGGATTGGCTCCGAATTGTCGAGAATAAATGAGCCGCCCTTGGAAATATGTGGCAGGTCCAGGGGATCGGTTTTCCCTTGAATGTCCCTGGTACAGGAGCACTGGCCGGAGGTCAGTATCTGATCCACCTTCCCCAGGAATTCGTCACTAAATCCTATGCCGGACATATAAGGTATGATGGTGCCGTCATTGACAAGTCGGATGGCCACGCTGGAGCAACTGGTCCACTCCCTCAGATACGAGAGCAGACCATCGAGGAAAGATTTCATGTCCTGAGCGCCATTCATGAGCAGTAGGATCATGTTGCTGGCATCGGTTTCACGCTGTATTTCCCCTTTCTTTTCCATTTCCTCCTTCAGGTGGGTATTTACGAGCAAAAGCTGTGCCGTTCGTTCGGCAACCTTTTCGGTCAGCTCATTTTGGGCCTCCTGAAGGGCAGCCTGGGCTTTTTTACGCTCAGCTACTTCCAGTTCCAATTCAGCCGTGCGCTCCCTTACCCCTGCGTCCGCCCGGTTAAGAGAAGCCGCTGTCAGCCACATAAGACCCAGAAAGCAGAAGGTAATAGCAGTTAATGCCAGCCCTCCACCGCTTTCCGACCTGATAACTCCGGACCGTTCGCCGTAGAGGTGCACCCAAACTATTAAAAGGGGCAAAATCAGAATTCCCGGCAAGAGCCTTCTGGTCATAACACCACCGGCGAGTTTGCCGGTAAGCGGATTCATCAGCCATGTATCGGTGCGCTCACAAAAGATCGCTATAAATAGAGCGCAGAACGCGATGCTTGTGCCGAGTGAGGTCGTCAATTGCCACAGAGGGTGAAGGTCCTTTATGCCCAGTACATAACTGGCCGGCACCAAATAACTTAGAGCGAATCCTGGCAAAACGATGGCATGGGCCGCATTGGCCGCCACCCTGCTGCGTTGTGCCAGCAGCAGCAGGGCTATTCCCGAAATCATGAAAAGAATCCCGGTCATCAGGGCTGGCCTGCTTGGGGGAATGTGAAGAATAGCGAACAACCATCCCAAATCAGCGCTGGATTCACGTCCTGTCACTATCTGCCCTCCGTATTGAGATATAATTGCCAGACCATTGAGGCAAACAAGGACTCCCGGCGCGAGAAGGATGGCAGACTTTCGGGAACGAGGCGAAATTCGAGACAGGAGCACTAATTCCAGCCCGGCCAAGAAAAAGCAAAGTGCCGTAAATGCACACATCGCCCTCCCCTCGGGCCTAACGGCATGAATCAGATTGATATTTAATAAACTATCGGCAAAGGAAACCAATGAGATGCCAAAGACGATCAGGATCGCCGCCCATTTAACCGCATTGGCATTGAGGGATTCAAAATGAAAGGACCGGAGTTGCATCAAGACCTCGCATCGGTTCGGTCTGTTTCCGGTGGGTAGGCGTTGTTTTGGGAAAAAGAAAGCCCGGAACCGGATTTTCAGGCCATGATATTCTTGTATTCATAATTATGTCACAACAAATTATCAAGCCTGCGACATTGGGAGACGATGCGTTTGTAAGCCGGGCCGGTTTGGAATAGTATTCAGTTTGGACGAATCGAAGGAGTCAATTGCGAGTTCAGTTTTGGAGGTTGATATGAAAGAGGCGAGCAAAGTGCACAGATTTAGTGCTTTGGCTTAGCAGCCGATTTTGTTGGAGACCTTCGCCGCTTCGTTGCCAACGTCGGGGGGGGATGTTGGAGAAGGCAGGTAAGACTATCTTTTTGCAAAGGTATCTATTACCTGGCTAAACGATAAGCTGCTGCTAGTTGGTCATACTCTGAACCGGCGCGGGAATGCGGCCACCCAGTCGGATGAAGTTCGAGGACCCATTCTCACCGCGGGCCGAAATTATTGAAGCTTCGCCCAGGAGACCGCCGAAAAACGCCTTTTCCCCCGCCTTCTTTCCAGGGACGGGTATCAGTCGGGCGGCCGTTGTTTTGCGGTTAATGACACCTATGGCCATTTCATCCGCGATTATCGCGGCCAGGGTTTCCGCCGATGTATCTCCTGCAAGTGCAACCATGTCCAGCCCGACAGAGCAAACACTGGTCATCGCTTCCAGTTTTTCTATAGTCAGAAATCCTTTGCGCGCCGATTCGGCAATATTGAGGTCCTCGCTTACCGGGATGAATGCCCCGCTCAGACCTCCCACGTATGAACTGGCAAACGCCCCGCCCTTTTTGACGGCATCGTTTATCATAGCCAGCGCTGCCGTGGACCCGGGTACCCCGATATGGCTCAAACCAAGACTTTGAAAGATCTCTCCTACGCTGTCGCCAACATTTGGGGTAGGGGCAAGCGAGAGGTCAACCACACCGAAGGTAACACCCAGCAGCCGTGCGACTTCTCTTCCTATCAATTCTCCGACTCTTGTGACCTTGAAAGAAGTATGCTTGATTATCTCTGAAAGTTCACCCAGATCAAGACCGGGATTTGCCGCCCTGGCGCGGTCCAACGCCATCTTTACGACGCCGGGCCCGCTGACTCCCACGTTTACCACCGGATCGGGTTCCCCAACGCCAAGGTAGGCTCCAGCCATAAATGGAATGTCTTCGGGTATGTTCGCAAATACGCACAGCTTTGCACATCCGACGCCATCGCGATCCGAGGTCAGTTCCGCGGCCCGCTTTATAGTCTTGCCCATCAAATAGACAGCGTCCATATTAATGCCGGCGCGGGTAGATGCGACATTTACAGAGGAGCAAACGCGCTCTGTCGAGGCCAGAGCTTCGGGAATCGCCTCGATCAGCGCGCGATCTCCGGAAGTAAAACCCTTTTCCACCAGAGCGGTAAAGCCCCCTATGAAATCAACTCCCACCTCCCGCGCGGCATTATCAAGGGTTACCGCCGCATCGACCATACGCCCCGTGTTCATCGAGCAGGCCGCAACCGCAATCGGACTTACGGCTATGCGCTTGTTAACGATAGGTATGCCATAGCGTACAGCCACCTGGTCGCATACCCCCACCAGATCCGATGCTATGCGGCATATCTTTTCGCGAACATTTGCAGTGAAGCGGCCGATATCATCGCTCGCGCAATCAAAAAGGCTGATCCCGAGTGTTACGGTCCGTACGTCAAGGTGCTCGTGTCGGAGCATTTCCAGTGTCGAGATGACTTCTCTATCGCTTAGCATGGGTCTTTCCGAAGGGTGAGAGAGGTTATTAAATTCGATGGATGGCTTCGAAGATGTCCCTGTGCTGGAGGCTTATTTCCAGGTCCAATTCACGGCCGCGTTCATAAAGTGCTTCCCGGAACTGGTTCTGGTCGAGCGCCGAGGGAATATCCACTTCGTATATCATGATGTTCGAGCGCGGGTTGTCACCACCTCGAAAAACGGCCTTTAGGCTTGCAATATTTACCCCAAAGCGTGCCAGAAGCTCGGTGATTCCCGCTACCAGGCCAAGGCGGTCAGGACCGAGGGTGGTAATCACGAAGGGTTCGGTTGCAGGCGCCTCCCAGACGCCGGCGGGGTCCATCTCGCGAACAAGCGAGGACAGCCCCATCGGTCCGAGCCTCTCGTCAAGGCGCCGGATAAGTTCGCCGGTTTCTATCGAGTCGGGAATCGAGGCGATAAACATGCCGGCGAACTCGGTTTGCAGAAGAGTCTGGCTTACATCCTCTATATTGCACCCACTTATGAAAAGCTCATCCGAAACAACGGCTATTATGCCTGGCCGGTCATGCCCTATAACTGAAACAATGACCTTCTTCATGGCAGATCTTCTCCGGAGCCGCACTCCGCAAGCTCCCGTATAAGGCGCAACGATTCGCGAGCCTCCTCGGGATCGAGTTTGTTCAGTGCAAATCCGGCATGCACGATAACGTACTCGCCCGGATCGGCCCCATCCGGCAGCAGCATGAGCGAAGCCTTTATCAATGCTTCACCGATCCTGACGGTCGCCACATCTCCATTGATTTCGATTATTTCTCCCGGTATTGCCAGGCACATTTTAGATTCCTTTGAACATTGGGTATATCAGGGACTCTTAATCGTAGCGTCGGTTTGCTGATGATGCGCATTCCTTCGGCCAAATTCATCGATGGCCCTCAGGATGTCTTCGCGGCCCAGTTTCTTCCTGTCCTCGAGGAGTGCGCCCAACACCGCTTCCCTGACTACCAGGCGGATATCGGATCCGGTAAACCCTTCGGTAAGAGCTGCAATTTCGGCAAAATCCACCGTAATGTCCACTTTATGCAGCACCTTCTCAAAGATCTTTTGCCTCATTTCAGAATCGGGTGCGTCGAAACTCATCACCCTGTCAAAGCGCCTCCAGGCGGCATGGTCCAGAAGCTGGGGATAATTCGTGGCAGCGATCAGGAGAACACCGTCATCTACCAGACTGATGTCGTCTATGGCCTTCAGAAGAGTATTTACCGCCCTTTTCAGTGCTCCATGGTCGTCGGAAGCGCGGGACTTGGCCACAAAGTCAAACTCATCTATGAACAGAATGCAGGGATTGAGCTTCTTGGAAAGAATAAATACATTGTCGATATTCTTGGATGTTTCGCCTAGATAGGCGCTGATTATCGCCGAGAGCCGCACCTCCACCAAAGGCAGACCAAACCAACGCGAAAGGCCCCTGGCCGAAGTTGTTTTACCGGTCCCGGGAGGTCCCACGAAGAGGATTTTCCCTATTTCGCTCAGCCCGATTTCGCTCAAGTACTGCCGATGATCGAGGGCTTTTCCGGCCTTGGCTATTTCTTGGGCCTGTTCCGCGGTTAGGACCATGTCGTCCAGTCTATTTTTCACCTCGTCCGGGAGCTTGATCGAGACAAGCTTCAGCAGATCCTCCGATTCCTCGCCGTAGAGCTTTTCGACCCTTGCCCGGAGTCCTTTGGAACGCGCCAGGATTGACTGATTCACTACCCTGGCCTCGGGATAGCTCACGTCAGGATCGAATTTCTCATAGTAGCGTGCCAGTACCGGATTCGTCAGTATCAGTTCTCTGGAATCCTGCGCTGCAAACCAGCTCGCCGCGGCATCAAAATCGGACAGTTTCAGGGAGGAATCAGTCTTGTCGTAGCTAAAAAACTCAAGACCATCCAGAACGGGTCCGATATCATCGATCGCGCAAATCCTCAGGACATCCTCGCCCTTCACGCATATGGGCCGCCTGATGGTCTCGGTTTCCGGTTCGAGGTAACACTGCCTCACGTCAGGCGGAAGATCGGCCTCCGCCAATTTCGGAATGCGGTTATAGATCTCGACGGTGAGGAGTAACTCGACCACTTCAAGCGCAGCAGTTTTTTCCATGTACATTTGGAATCTCCGGATGAGGTTGAGATAGGCGAAAATCGCCGAAAACTCTATTCTGAAAGATCGCTGGTGTCAAGGTCGGGAGACCTTGCCGCAACAGGAGAACGTAGATGATACAAGGGTGAGCACGGTTTTTTTGTGCCCACCAATTGCTACTCGGAACTGGACGGTGGGCACGATAAAGCTGTGCCTACCCTACATTTTCTCTTGGTTTTCATGCTTTTTTTGTGAGCCTCGGCTCATCGACAGGTTGAATCGGCACGTCTGGCATTATCGCCTAAGAATGATTAGTTATTAACAGTAATACTATACCGGGGGTTTGAAGGGAAGGAAACAATCTCTGTGCATTTAACCCCCTGCTCGCAGAAGTTGAGGAGATGAAAATGGAAGGACGATGCATTTTCCAAAGTAAAGTTTTCGATCCGGGCGCCGAGCTTTGCGATGACGAGCGCTGCTACGTGTGCACTGATGGTAACTGGGAGATAAACAGCGATTATCGTGACTACATATCAATTGGTCCCTAAGAGTGGCGCGTCGGCCTCGGTGTCGCGGCCCGTTTCCCGAAATAGGGAGTCAAAAGCATGAAAGAGCGAAAATGCAGAATAGATGAGAAGGCCTACGAGCCCGGCGCCATGGTTTGCGACGAGAAAATCTGCTATCTCTGTGACGCTGGAACGTGGGAGATAAAGGGCGCCCTGGACCTGATGGGAGATGCCTTGGAGAAGTTATAATCCGGGTTATTTGTCAGGTGGCAGGCATATTGCGTAAAAAGCCCCCGGAAAGCGAGCTTTCCGGGGGCTTCAATTGTTACTTCTCCGAAAATCAGCCGACCTGCACCGAGCGAACCTAGCTGGTAGCTGTGGCTACTTTCTCGGTATGTGCCTGCGGCCGTTTAGAGAGCCGCGCCAACACCACCACGACGATCAGTACCAGCCCCGAGAGGTAGAACGCGTAATTCAGGTCCCCGGTTATGTCCCGGATGGTCCCGCCGAGCCGGGCCATGAAGAAGCCAAGGCCCCACCCTATGAACACAAGGCCGTAATTGAAACCCAGGTTCTTGGGCCCGAAGAAATCAGCCGTGTAGGACGGCATCAGCGCCAGACCGCCGCCGTATTGCCAGTAGGCGATGCCGACGGCCACGAAAAGCAGGAAAACGCTTTTAGCCGCAATAATGGTCGGCATGAGGAAAAGACACAGGGCGGAGATGAGACAGTTTACCGTAAATGCATTTGCGCGGCCGATCTTGTCGGAATACAAACCAGTTCCGACACGGCCCAGCGCATTGATTGCACCCCCGAAGGAGACGAGCGTCCAGGCCGCGGCGCCCAGAAGGGGCGCTGCAAGCGGCGCGGCGAATGCGATAATCAGGAGCCCTGATTGAGTGGTGCCTATAAACAGGAGCACCAATGCATAGTACTGCCAGGTTTTAACCATTTCGCTGGCCGGCCAGTCAACAGTGGTAAGTGCTGCCTTGCTCGGGGTGGCAGAGGCAGCCTTGACAGGTGGCGGCGGCGGAACGTATCCCTGTGGAGGCCAGGCCAGTAGTTGACCAGCAATAATAACGACGACCGCGAATACTACACCCAGAATTATGAAACTTCCGGAAAGTCCGTAGTCGGCAATAAGCCACTTGGCTACCGGCGCTATATAGAGTGCCGCACCACCGTAGCCGCCAACCACGAGGCCGGCTATGAGGCCGCGCTTATGGGGACCAAACCATTTCAGAGCAGCTGGCGTTGGCGCTGCGTATCCAATGCCCATCCCGATCCCGCCCATGATCCCAAAACCGAGAATGAGACCGTTGTAGCTCTTCATCAGGCCCGCCAGTATACAACCGGCCGCAAGGAAAAGCCCGCCCAGTGTAGCACCAACCTTCGGACCGTACTTATCCTGAATCCGGCCGCCCGGAATCATCAAAAGAGCAAAAATGATGACACACAATGAAAAGGGAGTCGCTACCTGGGCATTGCTGAGATACGTCCACCCTGAGTTGATTCCCGTCATTGTCGTACCGATCATGGCCTCGTTGAATTTTCCGTCAGGCAATTTCGGAACCGTTAGCGCCGCGCCCCAAACGCTCCATGCGTACAAAATTCCCAAACACAGATTTACCGCCGTTCCTGCGAAGGTGACAACCCATGCTTTCCCGGGCACTTTATCTAGAGGAGCCGCCATTAGTTTTTCTCCTTTCAGTCAAATACTTTTTAGGAAACCACCAACCCAAAAGCAGCCTGCGTCGGCTAACCTCAGGCTTTTCACTTGAAGTCGGCTCGATCAGCCCTGCTCGGATCGAACGACTATTGTCTGAAAACCTAGTAAGAAGAATTTAAGTTCAGACAATTCAATAAAAAAGCGGTCAGTTCAGAATGAATGCTCCGCCGTCCATTAAAAGCGGCAGGATCTTCTAAGAGGAGAGCGAACAGGTTGATCAGATGAATTGCAGCATGAAGTAGTAAATCAAAAGAGCCTATGAAGCCGATGACCTAAGATGAGGTATAAGTACTCAAAAATAAGGAAAAGTTACAAAGAACATAAATACCTGTTTCATGTGCTTTATTCCTTCTATATCACCCCCTCCATGACTGAAAAAAATGCACCGCGACCGCGAGAGTGCCCCGAGGCAATTCGCGAAGACCACAAATTTCCTGAACAAAAAAGAGAATTTCGATCAAAAGTAGGGAAAAAGATCAGGAGAGGGGCTTACCGTGATAGTGTATCTGATTTCGCGTCCGGAATAACAGAGATTGAGAAGATATTAACAATCATTTACGATTCCCTTGAGTATCATATTCAACATTAAAATCAGGGTAGTCAAGAAAAAATAGGGTTCCATGACGACAAGGAGGGTCGAAATTCGAACACTACAGATATTTAACAAGTCATTCAGGCAGAGGAAGTGGAGTCGAATGCTGTTGCGGCGCAGCCCGGAACATGGCTCTTGACTCCTGGGAGGGTCGAGGTAAGCGAAAATGCGCCAACCCAATCCGTTATAAACGAAAAAACCCGACACCAACCAGGTGCCGGGTTGTCACCCTCTATTCCACCATGTATTTTAAATTTTCCAGATTTGGGGCATTCCCGACTCAAACGATTCTATTTGCCTTCCCATTTTCTGAAAACCAGGGTCCCATTCGTTCCACCGAAACCGAAGGAATTCGAAAGGGCTATATCGATCCTGGCACTTCGGGGCGAGTTGGGAACGTAATCCAGGTCACAATCCGGGTCGGGAAATTCGTAGTTCATCGTGCCGGGCATTATCTGGTTATGGATTGCAAGGGAAGTATAGGCTCCCTCGACCCCTCCGGCCGCCCCTAGCAAATGGCCGGTTATCGATTTGGTAGAACTCACTCCAAGTTTGTAGGCGTGATCGCCGAAGACGGTCTTTATGGCCTGGGTCTCATATTTGTCATTCAGGTCGGTCGATGTACCATGGGCATTAATATACTGGACGTCCTCGGGATTTATCCCGGCGTCCTTAATTGCTGCACGCATGCACCGTACCGCCCCTTCGCCTTCCGGGGCCGGAGCAGCCATGTGGTAGGCATCCCCGGAGGCGCCAAATCCGATCACTTCCGCATATATACGCGCTCCGCGGGCAAGAGCAAGTTCCATCTCTTCGAGGATCAATATCCCGGAACCCTCGGCAAGGATGAACCCATCGCGCTCACTGTCGAATGGACGGGATGCACGCTGCGGTTCATCATTTCTGGTGGAAAGGGCGCGCATGGCGTTGAATCCGGCAACGGCAAGCGTTGTGACAGTGGATTCGACACCGCCGCATATCATTATGTCGGCAAACGTATCTCGGATTAAATGATATGCCTGCCCGATCGCATGAGTACCGGCTGCGCAGGCAGTCTGTGTCGAGAAGTTTGGTCCTTTTGCTCCGTGGTAAATCGAGATCAGGCCTGGAGCCATGTTACTGATGATCATCGGTATAAAGAAAGGGCTAACTTTCCTTGGACCTTGCTCGATGACCAGCTTGTGGGATTCTTCTATGGTGAGAAGGCCGCCAAGACCGCAACCCATTACCACGCCGGCCCTGTGCGCTATCTCGGGTTCAATCTTGAGTCCCGCATCCACCATCGCAAGATGGGCGGCGCCTAACGCGAACTGCAGAAAAGGGTCCATCTTCCGAAGTTCTTTTTTCGGGATATAGTCCTCGGCCCGAAAGTTCTTCACCTCGCCGGCGATTTTCGTGACAAAAGGGGTCGAGTCAAAACGCGTAATCGGGCCAATACCGGATTGCCCGCTCATTATCGCGGACCAATTTTCCTCGATACCTACTCCAAGGGGCGATACCAGGCCAATACCCGTAACCACCACGCGCCGACGATTGTTTTCGGATGCCATTCACTCTCCAATACGCTCTAAGCCAAGATCCGCCCAGCACCAGCGGCAGGCTGGAAAGCCTGCCCCACGCGGGGCTCAATGCCCGAGATCATTACCCCCCGGGATTCAACTTTATCTGATACATGCAGGATATGTGGGGGCAGGCTTTCCAGCCTGCCTGCCCGTCAACCCATATACATTCCACCGTTTACGTGGATCACCTGACCGGTTATATAGCCGGCACTCTCGGATGCAAGAAAGGCCACTGCCGCCGCAACGTCTTCAGGGCTACCGTACCTCCCGGCTGGAATCTGTGTCAGCAGCATCTCACGCGCTTTTTGCGGAAGCGAGCGCGTCATATCCGTTTCAATGAATCCGGGGGCTACCGCATTGACAGTGATGTTTCGCGAGACAATTTCGCGCGCGAGTGAACGGGTAAGGCCTATTACACCGGCCTTTGCGGCCGAATAATTACACTGGCCCGCATTGCCGATTACTCCGACAACCGATGTGATGTTGACAATCCGCCCGTAGCGCTGGCGCATCATGGGTTTTACCACCGCCTGCGAACAAAGAAAAGCCCCTTTGAGGTTGGTGTTCATGACCTCGTCCCATTCCGAGGCCTTCATGATTGCAAGCAGGTTGTCGCGAGAAATTCCCGCGTTGTTTACCAGAACGTCTACGCGTTCGAATTTATCGATAATATGCTTGAAAGCATTTTTTACAGAATCAGGGTCGGCGATATCGAACTGGAGCAGATACGGTGTCGCACCATTTTGCCCAACCAGTTCCGCAGTTTCCTGTGCGGCACCGGGACTGGCGTTATAGTTCACAATGATTTGATTCCCAGGCTCAGCCAGCCCTACCGCTGCCGCGCGACCGATCCCGCGGCTGGCCCCCGTCACCACGATTACTCGTCCAGCAGCCATTTCCACCTCATGAAAGAATTTTTTCAAACCTGAACTAAAGAGTAGAGTAGTCCAATCTCTTAATCCCTTGGATTTCGAAGATTCGGCATCCTGTTTATAACTGGCCGCGCTCGCGACGGATGCATTTTATGAGTGCCGGCACAAAATCGAAAAGATCCGCAACCACCCCGTATGTTGCCACATCGAAGATCGGTGCGTGAGGGTCCTTGTTAACCGCTATTATAGTTTTGGATCCCTGCATTCCGACAAGGTGCTGAATCGCCCCGGAAACCCCCACCGCCATATAGAGCGCCGGTGCAACAGTACGGCCGGTCTGACCGACTTGGTGCGACGGCGCAATCCAACCTTCCTCGACCGCTCCGCGCGATGCTCCCACCGCACCATTGACCAGATTCGCAAGCTCTTCGATCATCGAAAAGTTCTCCGCCTTGCGAAGCCCGCGCCCTCCGGTGACAATCACGTCGGCTTCGGTAAGCCGCCCGGTCTGGTCTGTTTCGGGTATTACTTCGAGTACCTCGACTCTTCCTTGGAAGCAGTCAGCCGGCAACTCGACGCGCTCAACCCTGCCCTCATGCCCCTCGCGCTTTGCAGGTCTCATCACCTTCGGCCGCACCGTAGCCATCTGGGGCCGGCGGTTAGGGCAGATTATGGTCGCCATGATGTTCCCCCCAAAAGCGGGGCGCGTTTGCAAAAGAAGGCCTTCGGAGCTGATATCAAGCTCGGTGCAATCGGCTGTAAGGCCGGTTTGAAGAGATGCCGCAACTCTCGGAACGAATGAGCGTCCCATGCTTGTCGCGCCGGCGAGAAGAATTTCGGGCCGCTTTTGCTTTATCAGCTCGATCAGGGCATTCGAGTATATCTCGTCGGTAAATTTGGCCAGCTCGGGGCGATCCACCACATAGACGCTATCGGCGCCGTAGGAAACCAGTTCGCGCGCCGTATCCTCGCCTATCCCGGACCCCAGTAACACGGCACCGAGTTCTACGCCCTTTTTGTCAGCCAGTACTCTCCCCGCGCTCAAAAGCTCGTGGCTTACGCTATGGACCGCGCCATCGCGCCATTCCGCGTAGACCCACACGCCCTTGTAGCTCGAAAGATCGGCTGCCGGGCCCGTACCGACCGCAGGCAGCGATAGAGCCCCAAATTCGCAGGTGTCAACGCAAATTCCACACAGCGTGCAGTCGTCGGAGATTTCAATGTGATCTTCTTTGAGCTCTATTGCTCCAACGGGGCAGGCATCGGAGCATACCCCGCAAACCGTGCATTTCTTCCTGTCGATAAGTGCTTTCATATTCCCGGTACCCTGGATTGTTTCATATAATTGAAGAGCCTTTCGGCCTGTTCCTCTACGCTGCCTTCAATCAGGATGCGGTCGGTTCTTCTCGGAGGACTGAAGATGCGAACCACCTGCGTAAACGATCCGCAAAGGCCAACACAATTGGTATCCAGGCCCAGGTCCGCCGCGCCCCAGACCGGAATCTCCGCTTTCTTGGCCCTCATTTTGAACCGCAGCGAGGGTACTCGAGGTTCGCCAATCTCTTTTATTACGGTGAGAAGGGCGGGAGTGGGGAGTTTCCAGATTTCAGTACCTTCGTCGGTTTGCCGGATCGCCCTGATAGAGTTTCCATCACCAAGATCGATTTTTTTGACAAAGGTCGCGTAAGGAATATCGAGGAGTGCGGCCATTTCCGGCCCTACCTGCGCAGTGTCGCCGTCTACTGCCTGTTTGCCGCACAAAATCAGATCAACGTCTCCCATTTTCTTTATGGCGGCGGCCAGCGTAGTCGATGTTGCCCAGGTATCGGAGCCGGCAAAAGCACGGTCGCTTAAAAGCACAGCGTCGTCAACACCCAGCCCCATCGTGTCTCTCAACGCCTCGGTTGCCTGGGGCGGCCCCATCGTCACGACTGTCACTCTGGCGTTGTTTTCGTCTTTTATCTTGAGCGCCGCTTCAACCGCGAAAAGGTCGAACGGGTTTATTATGCTTTCGACCCCCTGCCTGACAAGGGTATGAGTGTCCGGATCTATCCGGACGTTTCTTGTATCCGGAACCTGTTTGATACAAACTGCTATATGCATCTTGCTCTTTCTCACTCACTCACGTAGTCCGGTCCGGCCACGGGTGCATCATTTAAAAGAACGTATCCTTCATCCTGCCGTATTCTTTATTTAATTCCTGGCCGATGATGTTGCGCTGGATTTCGTTGGTACCTTCGTAAATCTGGAGAATCTTGGCATCGCGCATCATCTTTTCGACCGGGTAGTCCTGCATGTATCCATAGCCTCCGAGCACCTGCACGGCATTAGTGGACACTTCCATGGCAACATCGGCAGCATACATCTTACACATTGCCGCAACCTTGCTGACATCATTTGGGTTGGAATCCATGAACCGGGCTATGCTGTACACAAGTGCGCGGGCGGCTTCGGTTTTGGTCGCCATATCCGCCAGCTTGTGCTGGATCGCCTGAAAACTGATAATCGGTTTTTCGAACTGCACGCGTTTTCGGGCATATTCTACTGCCAGGTCGAGCGCACCCTGGGAAAGGCCCACGCCAAGTGCAGCTATACCGGGACGGGACTTATCGAAAGTCTTCATGGCAACGATAAAACCCATTCCCTCCCGGCCGATCAGTCTTTCCTTTGGAATGCGGCAGTCCTGGAAAATCAGCTCGCGGGTTGCCGATGCGCGGATACCCAGCTTTTTTTCCTTCTTTCCAAAAGAAAATCCGGGATCTCCCGTTTCAACAACGAAGAAGCTCGCTCCACGCGCCCCCTTCGAGCGGTCGGTTATCGCGAGAACCGAATAGATTTCGGCTTCGCCGCCATTCGTTATCCACTGCTTCGAGCCGTTCAGGATATAATGGTCCCCGTCTTTTACGGCCGTAGTCTTGATCCCGGAAACATCGCTACCCGCGCCGGGCTCGGTAAGCCCGAAAGCCGCAAGCCTCTTTCCGCTTGCGATCTGTGGAAGGTATTTGTGTTTCAGGTCCTCGCTTCCGAAAAGCAGGATCGGATAGGCCCCGAGGCCACTTGCCGCAAAGGTTGTGGCAACACCTATACAGGCCCCGCCCAACTGCTCGACTGCCAGGCAATTCTCAAAAATACCGCCTCCCATTCCGCCATACTCTTCAGGAATGTAGAGTCCGAAAAGATCGGCCTGGGCAAGGGTTTTCATTATCTCCCACGGGAATTCGTCATTTTCGTCCAGCTTCGCCCTTGTTGGCCGAACTTTCTCAGCCGCTATCTGAGCGGCCAATTCCTGAATCATCTTTTGTTCTTCGGTCAAAAAATAATCCAAAATATTCTCCTTCGATATTCGGGCTGGTTGTTCAACAGCCACGCATTTCTATATCCGCCACGGTGCTAAATTAAAAGGCGGTGAATTTTCGTCGGCTTGCCCCCATTATCATAAATCAACGGAGGACGGAAGACGAAAACGGGTGTCGGATATCGGGTATCGGATATCGGAAGACATCTATTCCCAGTTCCATCTTCTGCCACCCGTCATCCGTTATCCTATCCGTTATCCTATCCGTTATCCTATCCGTTATCCGTCATCCGTTACCCACTATCCGTCATCCGTCATCCGTCTTCTGTCTTCAGTCCCAAAGCCCCATTTCTTCTTGAGGTTTTCGAGGATGAGAAGGGCATTAAAGTACTTGAAGTCGGCCAGAGCGCGATCCTGTTCGAGTTCTTCGGCCATTCTGGAGCAGATTTCATCTCGGGCCAAGATCAAGGTGCCGTGGATTGCATTACATACGGCCTTTTTCTCGGAGCCGCCGTGGGCTACCACCACCGGCTTTTTGACCCCCAGCAGCGGGGCTCCGCCAACTCCTCGATAGTCAAATTTTTCCTGAAAACTACGCAGCACTCCGGATAATTCCCGGCTGACCTCGTGCCCCGCTTCGCCTGCCTTGCACTCCAGTGCCGCGATGAGACTATCCGAAAGCCCTTCGTAGGTCTTCAAAACTATGTTTCCAACGAAGCCCTCGCTTATCACCGCATCGGCCCGGCCGGCAAAAAGGTCTCCCGGTTCGAGGTTGCCAATGAAATTCAAGGCGGACTTCTTGAGCAGCGAGAAAGCACGCTGCACCGCCCATGTGCCCTTTCCGGGTTCGGTGCCGATATTCAGTAAACCTACGCGCGGATTTGAGATGCCCCGGGTGATCTTGAGATAAATGTGAGCAAGTGCGGCAGACTGCGCCAGGTGAACTGTCCCGGCCTGGGCGTGCGCCCCGGCATCAAGCAGGAGAGTATTCCCCTCCCGCAAAGGGAAGGAAACTGCAAGCGCCGGACGCCTTAGACCTGGAAATAGACCCACAAAATGCTTGGCCGATGCGACTACGGCCGAGGTGTTGCCGGCACTGACAACGGCATCGACTTCACCTCCCGCAAGCATCTGCATCGCAACATTCAGGGAAGAATCCCGCTTCTTGCGGATTGCAAGCGGACCGGATTCATCCATCCCTATAGCCTGGGTTGCGTTGACGATCTCCGGCAAGGGCCGTGCATCCAGGCGGGAGAGGGCCTCCCCGATAATCATCTCGTTTCCAACGAGCACCAGATCGGCGGAACAGTGCGATCGAGCCAGTAACGCTCCTTCAACCACGGCATCGGGAGCATGGTCCCCGCCCATGGCATCTATCGCAATTCTCATCTAGCCGACCTTCGGTGTAGGTAAACGGTATCCTTGAAGGGAAGCCGTCCGGGGCCGTTTATTCTTCCTCGAGTTCAAGAACGAGGCGGTCCTTGTAATAACCGCAATTCGGACAAGCCCGATGGGGCAGGCGTTGTTCGTTGCACTGGGGGCAGCGAGCAAGACCGGGACCTTCCAGCGCATGATTGGCCCGCCGCTTGTCGCGTCTGGCCTTGGATGTTTTTCTTTTCGGTACGCCCATTTTTCAACTCCTTATTCCGATTTCGGCACTCCATCCTCGCGCGGACCACTTGCGCCGGATGAAATAGCCGGGACTTGCCTGTTGCAGGATTAAAATGAAAAACTAATGCGAGCATGCCTTCCACGTGCTTACCAGAGACGGGAAGGACCGCCCCACCATTTATTTACTCGTTCCGTAAAATGCAACCGCCCGATCAAGCCTTGGGAGTAGCCCAAAACCTTCTATGAATCCGAATCTCTGGATTCCGGCAGCTTCGGCTTGATTGATGCCAGCTTTTCAAAAGGCGACCCACTGCTCTTTACTTCACACCGGCAGGGCTCGTCATTCAGGTTTGCTCCGCAACTCGGGCATATTCCCTTACAATCGTCGGTACAGAGTACCTTTACAGGAAGGGCCAGAAATATCTGCTCGGCTACCAGTTGGTCAATATCTATAATTTCGCCGTCAAAGAATTCATATTCGAGTTCTTCGAGATCGAGTTCTGTTTCTTCTTCTTCCGGAGCCTGGTCCTCTTCGACCAGGTAGATTTCGACATCCTCTTTGAGTGGGTATCCGAAATCTTTCAGGCAGCGATGGCAAACAACCTCAATAGATCCTTCAATCCTTCCGGTAATCTGGATGTGTTCCCTCAGCCTGTTAATGGTAAGAGTGACATTTACCGGGCGCAGGAGCTTCAGGCCGAAGGGATCATCGGGCGGCAGGAACTCGGCCAGCTTTTCCTGATCCCAGTGAAAGCGCAGGGTACGCCCGGACTCCGGAATTTCATCGACACGGATTCTCATGCCCAACCTTCCCAACAAGACTTAAACGATCAAGTATAAATATATTACCAAAGCTGTCAAGAAGTTTAGGGGAATCCGGCGGCGTGAGGACCGCAAAAAATAAACTCCGGGCCACTATGACGAAATATCAGATTTTCCTTGTAGCCTGGTTTACCAGGTCTTCGGCAACTTCGGAGAATACTGCCCGCCAAGCTTCTCTGGAAAGCAGCATGTCGCCAAAACCGATCTTGCGCCTGGACTCGATTGAGGCGATCGGCCTGTCTCCATCCTTGAGTTCACACTTGACGACAAGGACAGTATCTCCCAATTTGGGAACCAAGCGCCCGGGATGCGTGCCCTTCTTGTACTGCACCACGTGGGCTTCAAGCGTATATAACTTTCCACCGGAGTCCTTCGTCCAGTACATTCCGCGTTTTTTCAGAGAATCATCCAACCCGGTCCACAGCAGGCCTATAACATCGACGTCAAAGACCTGGTGCGTGTCGTTAGATACATCCACAACCTGTATTTTTGTCGGCGACGAAATTGCCGGTACGAAGGGTCCCTGAATAATGTCATCCCTGCTCCCCCTATGGCAGGAAAAAAGCAAAACGGCAATAGATACGATCGCAAGAAATCGAAGCTTCCCGTACATGCATTACCTCTCTATTTTTGATTTTTTTCGGCGAATCTATACTAAAATGGATGGATGGGCAAACTTTTCCTCAGGAAAAGAGCGACTCCGGATGTTTCTCCACCGCCTCTCTGTACCCAAATAAGATCCGTAGAACAACCGCCGGTTAGTCGTAATGGATTTTTTAGCTAAACAGGCTGTTTGGGATGATACAGCCCGAAATTATGGAACCCTTGAAATTGCATCGAGCGCGTGTTATTCGTGCTCCCCTGCCCCGGCGCCGGTGCCAATGGAGCCGACCCCGGGTGGGAGATAACCTCACGAATGGGAAGGAGCATTTTGATGGAGCCGGTAATAACCAGATTTCCACCCAGTCCCACCGGGTTCCTGCATATAGGCGGCGCCAGGACCGCCCTTTTTAACTGGCTTTTTGCGCGCCACCTTGGCGGGAAATTCATCCTCCGGATCGAAGACACTGATATCGAGAGGTCGACGGAAGCATCAGTAAAGGCGATTCTCGATGCAATGGAGTGGCTAGGACTGACTTGGGACGAAGGTCCCTATTACCAGACCAAAAGACTTGATATCTACGCCGAATACGCGAAGAAGCTCACCGACACAGGCCACGCATACTGGTGCGAGTGCACCCCCGAGGAACTCGAGACCCGCCGGAAAGCCGCGATGGCACAGGGGCGCAAACCCAAATACGAGGGTACGTGCAGGAACCTTGGGCTTGGGCCGGGCACTAACCGTGTGCTGCGCTTTCGTACGCCCGAGAGCGGCGAAACTATTTTGAGAGACCTGATCAAGGGACCGATTTTTTTCGACAACTCGGAACTTGACGACCTGGTGCTGGTTCGAAGCGACGGGATCCCCACCTATAACTTCGCTGTGGTAATAGATGATTTAACGATGGACGTCACCCACATCATCCGAGGGGACGACCACGTAAACAACACTCCCCGGCAGATGCAAATATACCTGGCGCTGGGTGCCAAAATGCCCGAGTTCGGACACGTACCGATGATCCACGGCGAAGACCGTTCCCCTCTTTCCAAACGCCACGGTGCCACTTCAGTCATGGAGTACAAGGAACTGGGATTCCTGCCCGAAGCACTGGTAAACTACTTGGTGCGCCTGGGGTGGTCTCACGGAGACCAGGAGATCTTTTCCAGAGCCGAGCTGATCGAAGAATTCACCCTGGAACACGTCGGCAAGTCACCCAGCGTTTTCAACATGGAAAAGCTGCTCTGGCTTAATGCCCACTATATAAAGGAAAAACAGCCGGAGGAACTGATAGCCCCCCTGAAGCCTTTTCTCACCGCCCGCGGGTATCTCGAAAAGGATGATTCCTACATCGCCGGAGCTATCCGCACTCTTCAGCCCCGCTCGCGGACCCTGGTCGAGATGGCTGATGCGATGCGATTTTACATGATAGATGAAGTAGATTACGACGAAGCCGCAGTGCAAAAGTTCTTAACCCACGAGATGCGGGATGTTTTCGAGCGAGTGTTACCGGAACTCCAAAATCTGGACGATTTTAACGAAGCAAATCTCGAAGCCGTTTTTAAGAAGGTGACCGGCGAACTTAATATGAAGCTCGGGAAAATAGCCCAACCCATCCGCGTAGCGCTTACAGGGGTAACTGTAAGCCCTGGATTATTTGAAATAATCGATGTTCTCGGGAAGGAAACCGTATTGAAGCGCATGCGCCGCGCAATGGGGCGAATGGGATAAAACCTGGGCATGGAGCCCGGTTTTCTGTCCGGGTGTGGAGCAAGAGGTCGGCGGAGACGCATGAATCGGGATAACGATCAAGTGCAAATAGTGAAAGTACGGTTCGGTAAAGCGGTTCAGCCTCAAACGATTGGTTGGAGTTGAAATCACGGCCCCATCGGCAGCCCTCTTGCGCTTCGCGCCCGGCTAAAAATCCGGGCTACCCGCTGCTTTTACGCTCACCCCTCAACCCAGCCTGCGAATGCAGGTCTTTTGTAATCCTTGCGAGGCTCGCTATTAGATGGCTCCTTTTTGGAAAACCCGACAGCAGATGGGGCTCGCGGCTATCATCATTGCAGCCGGAATCCTGCTTTCGCGGTTCATGGGGCTCGCCCGTGATAAGCTCATATCGCTCTTTTTCGGGGCAACACTCGAGTCAGACCTCTATTTCGCTGCCTTCGTAATTCCTGATTTTATTAATTACATGCTTGCGGGCGGTTATTTTTCCATAACTCTCATCCCGTTTCTGACAAAGTATTTCGAGGAAAATGAAGAAGAGGGCTGGCGCTTCTTCTCTACCGTCTTCACCTGGATCACAATTACCATTTCCGCCGTAACTCTGGCTGCATTTATCTTTGCGCCCAGACTCGCTTTCCTTGCCGCACCCGGTCTGGGCGAAGATGCTTTGGGCAGGCTCGCTGTTTTCCTGCGCATTATTGTTCCGGCTCAGATATTTTTCCTTTGCGGCTCCTGCGTCAGCGCCCTTCTGTTTATGCGAAAGCAGTTTGCTGTCCCGGCACTTGCCCCGATCGTCTATAACCTGTTCATTATAGCGGGAGGCGTCATCTTACGAAGCCGAGGCATGGAAGGGTTTTGCTGGGGTGTTCTGGCGGGATCGGTTGTTGGAAATTTCCTGCTCCCCGTCCTTGCGGCAAAAAGCGGCGGCGTGAGCCTGAGCTTTTCGCTCTATCATCCTGGCCTCAAAAAGTATGTCCTGATGGCCCTTCCGCTCATGATCGGGAAATCCATAACCATCGTCGACGAGCAGTTCATCAGGATTTTCGGATCTCTTGCCGGCGTTGGCGCTATCAGTTGGCTAAATTATGCGCGCAGAATCATGCTTGTGCCGGTAAGTGTTGTGGCCCAGGCCGCGGGGGTGGCATCCTATCCGTTTCTTGCCGACCTGTTCGTTAAGAAGGACCTCGTCAGGTTTTACGCCACAATCAAATCCGCTCTCCAGAACGTGCTGACGCTGCTCGTTCCGCTTTCCATATGGATGATCCTGGCAGCGGAACCGACGATCCGGCTCATTTTCGAGCAGGGCCGTTTCGGGGCCCAGGACACCGCCAATACGGCTCGCCTGCTCCAGGTGCTGCTCATCTGTGCCGCATGCTGGGGATACCAGCAGGTGCTGGGCCGAGCCTTTTACGCCAGGATGGACACCCTCACGCCGGCGATACTGGGAACAGTTGTGACCGTCTTGTCGATACCGTTCTTCTATGTACTGGCCATTCGGCTAGGGCCACTTGGGGTAGCCATTGCAAGCGCATCTTCTCTTCTTGCCTACACCGCCTCGCTCACTCTCTGGTGGAAAACTAAAGTCGGAGGTGATGCGTTTTCGGGCCTGTTTCAGGCTACCCTGAAGGTAACCGGCATCTCCATTGTATCTCTCATCCCAGCTTGGGCCGTGGGGAAGGTGGAATTTTTCGGTGCTAAAATTTATCCGCACCTTGCTGCATTTTCGGAACTCGTGTCCAGCGGACTCTTTTTCGGGATTACATTCACTCTCCTTGCGGCCTACTTCATTCCCGAAACCGTGCGCCCCTTTCTTGAAAAGGCGGGTCCGTTAGGCAGGCGACTTTGCGCCGGAGCCGGCACAGGAGGTGGAATTGAAATCGAGAAGAAAGGAAAAGGACTCTGAAAACTGTGGCAACTGCTCTGATTTTAAGAGCAATCCGGATGTTTTCGACAGCATATGACTTATATTCTAATAGTAGTTTTACGCGGCGTTGATTTATGTTAGACAGAGCTTGAAATTTTAAAGTCGGTTGAGTAGCTTATCAAAGAATTGGCCGGGAATCAGGGATTTTGGAAGTTTTGCGAGAGTTGACTCGGGAAAAATAGATAATCCAATTCTGAATTCCAAACCTAAGTTCCTCAATTTGACCATAATCGTAAAAATAGCCGGATTTCTTTGCAGGTTGAATTCGCTCGAAAGGAGATTTTCTTCAATGATCCACATTTCTGAAAAGGCGGAAGGTGTCCTGAAGGACTACTTCAAGGAAAAAGAGATCACGCCGATCCGGGTATTTTTACAAACCGGAGGGTGAGCGGGCCCATCGCTGGCAATGGTTCTGGACGAACCTAAAGAAACCGACGATGTGTATGAAGTAAACGGCTTTACAATGGTCATAGACAAAGAGTTGCACGGCACGACCAAGGATGTCACGGTGGACTACGTCAACTACGGAATGGGTTCCGGGTTCAAGGTCACGTCCGAAGTGCCGGTAAACACGGGCGGCGGTGGATGTTCGCCATCCTGTAGCTGTTGATCTTTACAACCGAGAAAGAATTAAAGCGGGGTCTTTTCCCCGCTTTTTTAATTTCACTGCCTTGAGATCCCGGCGGAACTCCGCCCGAGGCATGCCACAGGAGGTAGTCGTATGAGTGATGCATACCTGACCACCTATTTAAACGACCATTTAGGCGCATCTGTTGCCGGAATCGAGCTTGCCCGGAGGTGTCATTCCAACAACGCGAAATCGGACCTGGGGACCTTTCTTGAAGAACTCCTGCTGATTCTCGAAGAAAATCAGGTCAAAATACGAAAGCTATTGAGGCGGCTAAACTCAGGCGAATCAGAACTGAAAAAGCTCGGAGGATGGGCCTTGGAGAAAGTCGGCCGTCTGAAACTGAACAACTCGCTTTTTGGCTATACCAGCCTTGCGCGTGTAATCGAGTTGGAAGCTCTTCTTGCCGGCCTTAAGGCGCAGTCGGCCATGTGGAGCGTGCTCCAAAAACAGAGATCGGATGATGAGCGGTTCGCCGGGATCGATTTCGAACGGGCAAGAAAGCTTTCCGAGGAAATGCTGGAGAAAATGGAAGATCATCACTCGATTGCGGCGGAAAAGGCATTCGCCGTCAGGAAGATCTCCGGCCAGGTTTAAGGTTGAGAGCGGACCATTAAAAGAGCTACCCAATCAGGTTAAAAACGCAGATGCAGACAACCTGTTATCATTGTAGGGGCAAATGATTATTTGCCCTGTCTGGGAGAATATTTGGTTGGGGGCAAATGATCATTTGCCCCTACAAATGGGTTTTTCGCATCTTACGGTCCCTGAACAAATGAGCGGGATGTCGCAGGGCAGAATGAAAAAGGCTCCGACTTCGGGATCAAGGCACCGTATGCCTGACAAAACTGAAGAAAGCATTCCCTCATCGTATTGCTCATTTACGATCCATTTAACCCCAAGTTCGCGCACGACAGGGCCGATCATATCCGCGTCATGGCCCAATATAACCGTGACATCATGAATTCCTGCCCCTGAAAAGCAGTTCACGGCCAGCTCAACCATGGATGTTCCATTAACCCGCAGCAGCGGCTTGCATCTTCCCATCCGCGACGAATAACCCGCGGCCGATATCAAAGCCGCTATTCCAGCCGACTTCACCGTCAGGACCTCCGGCCTCTTATTTGAATCAGTTCGGCGGCTATGCTCACAGCTATTTCCGCGGGAGTTTCCGCATTAATATTTATTCCAATGGGTGAGTGTACCCGTTCGAGATCGTTTTTCGTGAACCCCTCCGTCTGCAGGGCATGAAAGATCACGTGCCGCTTCTTTTCGCTTCCTATCATGCCGATATATCCCGCACTCGTCCCAAGGGCCTGCCTCAACACGCTGAGATCGTTTAGATGTCCTCTCGTAACCAGCACCAGGTAGCTGTTCTCGCCTATTTCCAGTCCCTTGAAGCCGGATTCGAACGAACCCAGCACCATCACTCGATCCGCCTCCCCAAAATGATGTGGATTGGCGTATTCAGCCCTGTCATCCAAAACTACTGTTTTAAATCCAACACGTTTGACCAGGGGAACGAGTTCGCGTGCAATATGACCCGCGCCGAATATGAATACGGTCGATCCCCGGCCAAGCGGTTCAACCAGGTAGAGTTCTCCGTCCAGTAAGATTTGTTCGGGCCGGGATGAGCCTGCCCTTGACGCGACTTCGCCCAGCATGCACCTGTCCACGGCGCCCGCGGAATGGACGCCCTGAAGGGGCGTAGGCCCATTGCCCATAGCCGGTGCTTCGCCACTCAATTTAGGAATATGGGTGATCAGCCAGCTCTTTTTGTTTGCCTTCACCGATGAAGCTAATTCACTATAGAGGTCGAGATGGGAAGGGTCGGAGCCATCGGCAAACTGTACCAACACCTGAATGCGCCCCCCGCAGATCATTCCCTCCCCGACTGCATCTTCCGCGGTTAGATCGAAATTTCTCACCAGCCATTTTCTTTGCCGATGAACTTCCCGCGCCAACTGCAGTACGGCGGATTCGAGAGCGCCGCCGCCGATTGTTCCAATGATTGAAAAGTCCTCCAGGATGGCCATTCGCGTGCCGATCGAACGTGGCCCTGACCCGGTCTTGCCGGTAATAACCGCCAGTACCAGGTTCTCCCCAAGTGCAAGTCGTTTTGCAACTGTTTCAAACAGATCCAAATAGCGACTCCTTCCTTACGGGGAACAATGATTTTTTCTTGCCGCAATAGGGAGGATAATTACCCAAATCCTGGAGACAAGTATTCGAATCCTTCAATCAACTGACAGCAGCGAAGAATTTCCATCCTGCTTCTTGCGAATGGTCCAACAGTCATTAGAGTCCACACATAAAAAATGTTCCAAATCCAGGGCGGATGATAAGGGGCGCTTCTTTGCCTGCCGCATCCCCGCCGGTCCGACGCCGCACTCTTTGCGCGGCAACAGATCCAAACGTGCATCCCTTTTCGACCGACTCTGCAAGAAGAACAGAACACACCTGGAGTATAGAAATTTCGGAGGCGCTCATGATTTCATTTAACGTAAATGAGAGAAGGTATGAAGTTGACGTACCTGTCGAAACCGAGAAGTCTCCCGACGGATCGCTAAGCTCCTCCCATGGAACGCGGATACCGGAGAACCGCTAAATATGCGGGACCGGTAACCTGTGCCGCCTGCCATACGGCAAACTCATAAGGCGTGCCGAACCAGCTTCAGGGAACCGAGTACTACAATGACTTTTGGCTTCTGTAGTGCTCATTCACTCCATGCGTGAGAGGGATCAGGATTTACCGATTCCGGAACTGGCCGCGAAATATCCCTGCGCCAAATCGAGGCAGATAGCGCAGCAGGGATGGGGAAGCTTTTGAGAGTGCTGCATCTGTCAATTCATTCAAGGAACACGTCACAGTGGGCAAAAACGACATCCGTAAGGAACCGGAACAAAATTCAACGACTCCGCTGAAGCAACCCGAGATCAAGCAGGTCGAAAAGAGAACGGCGCCTCGGGCGGCGGTAATCTACGAAGCTATCCGGCGGGAAGGCGAAGATGAGCTTAGACGGCCCTCTTCCGCATTATTCTGGTCAGGGCTTGCAGCGGGGCTGTCCATGGGTTTTTCATTCGTAGCAGAGGGTCTGCTGCACTCCTATTTACCGGATGCCCAATGGCGGCCTCTCATCTCGAAGTTCGGATACAGCATAGGATTTCTAATAGTAATACTGGGCAGACAGCAGCTATTCACCGAAAATACCCTCACCCCGATTCTTCCGCTATTTAGAAATCCCTCCAGGCATTCGTTGATCCAGGTATTGAGACTCTGGATACTGGTTCTGGCAGCCAATTTGATCGGGGCAGTCATCTTCGCCTGGATCGCGGCACACACCGGAGTCTTCAGGCCGGAGGTGCGCGATGTATTCCAGACGCTCGGCCTCGAAGGACTTAAGGGAGATTTTTCATCAGTTCTATTTAGAGCCATTTTCGCGGGCTGGCTTATCGCACTGCTTGTCTGGTTGCTTCCATTCGCGGAGTCATCCCGCCTCTGGGTCATAATAATCATCACTTATATCATCGGGATCGGCGGTTTTTCCCACATTATAGCGGGCTCTGTCGAAACCCTTTACGTCGTTACTGTTGGGGCGGCCTCGTGGGGTGACTTCTTTTTAAAATTTGTAGTCCCCACCCTGCTGGGTAACATAATCGGCGGGGTCTCGCTGGTAGCCGCGGTCAATCATGCCCAGGTGGTCGCAGGTGAAGACAAGATGCAAATGGATGCCTGACTCCCGCGGGCCATCGAACCTGGCAGCATTATCAACTCTGCTTTATTACATTTCCTCTTACGCTTATCACGACTTCATGGATCGGGATTTCCACCCCGGCTTCACTCATTCCTTTACGCACAATATGCGGCATGGCCGAGCAGCAGGGCACCTCCATGTCCACCACGGTAACGCTGCGGATCTTCGCATTGCGGAAGATTTCGGCAAATTTCGCGATATACTCCTGCGCGTTGTCAAATTTTGGGCAGCCCAGAAGTACCGCTTTGCCCCTGATGAAATCACGGTGGAAATTAGGATATGCCACAGGCGCGCAGTCCGAAACCACCAGCAGATCGGCATCTTTGAGGAATGGCGCGGTAGGAGGCACCAGCCGGATTTGTACCGGCCAATGTGAGAGCCTGGAGCCTTCCTCCAGTTGCGCCTGTTGAGGCTTTTCTTCCTCGACCTGATCTTTCGAAAACATTTCGATCCTGGACGAAGGGCAACCACATGCCATCGTGAATTCCTCGGGTTTTTCAGGCTTATTGGCGCCGATGCCGCTCTTACCGTCCACCGCGGCATGGGGCACTCCCTCGGGACCTGTTTTCCCCTGCTTCGACAGGTGCTCTTCGACAGCTTCAGGATCGAATTCGTCCGCTTCTCTTTCGATTATCCTGACCGCACCTGTCGGGCATCCGCTAAGGCATGCCCCCAGACCGTCACAATAGGAATCGCTTATGATGCGGGCCTTTCCGTCCCTGATTTCGAGTGCGCCCTCAGCGCATGCAAGCGCGCAAAGCCCGCAGCCGTCGCACAGTTCCTCGTCTATTTCCACAATCCTTCTCGAGTTTGCCATTGCTCGTCTCCAGACAAATTTTCTAATGCTCTCTATCGATTAAAGTAAACACCCAAGATTTATTACTACGCCACCCTGGGCGAAAGGACCTGAGAGGCAAGTCCCCTGCCTGACTCGGTGAGAATCCGTGCACGGATCATCCGGGCAACTTCCTCGGGCAGTACCAGTCCTTGTTCCAGCGCTTCTTCGATGCCCGTTATGTTTTTCGCGTCAGACAAACACCTGCCCCCCGGCGAACCAGGGGTGTCCTCCTGCTCGATGCTATCCAAAATTGACAGAACGTCCCGTGCGACCTCGTCGGGCGCATTGGTACGCGCGAGGATATCGATGGCCATTCGCCGCGCATCTTCCCGCAGGGGCCTGAAAAGGGCCAGGAGGTAGGCGGCAAGAGTCGGCGCCGCGGGATCGACATTTTCTCCACCAACTATCTTCCCAGTATAATCAACCAGTTTGAGCGTGCGCCCAATCCGCTTGAAATCCCGGCCGAGCGTCTTTTTCACTTCCGCGGCCACACGGTCTTTCAGCAGGTCCGATCTTTTCGCCAGAAGCTCGGGGGGGATATCCCCACCAAGGCACTGCGATGCATATTTGCAGTATGCGGCGCATCCGAAATCCATCTTCGGGTTGAGGACCTTATGGGAGCACTTGCGACACCTGCGCGAGGTTTCATCCTTGAAGAACTCGATGGGACCGCCACATTCGGGACACTTGGACTCAAAGATGGCTTCGGCTCCCCAAAACCTGCTGTCCTGACCAGGGCATTTCATTTTCTCATTCTCCGGAAAGTCGCCGCCCGGTCCACAAATCGGCCCGGACGGCAATCTATCTGCCAGCTGTTATGCCTTTGCTGCCGATGCGCCCCCGAGGATTGCGTTCAGATCTTCATCGGGTGTTGTGATCGGCTTTATGTCAAAAGTCTTTACCAGCACATCGAGCACGCCCGGGCTGACGAAAGCGGGCAAAGAGGGGCCAAGCCGGATGTTCTTTATCCCGAGATGCAGCAGGGTCAGCAGTATTGCCACCGCTTTCTGCTCGTACCAGGAGAGGACCAACGAGAGCGGAAGGTCGTTTACACCGACACCGAATGCATTGGCCAGGGCGACCGCGATCTGTATTGCCGAGTAGGCATCGTTGCACTGCCCGATGTCAAGGAGTCGCGGAAGTCCCTCTATTGTACCCAGGTCCTTGTCGAAGAAGCGGTATTTGCCGCAGGCAAGGGTCAATACGACGCAGTCATCGGGGACTTTTTCCACAAATTCCGTGTAGTAGTTGCGACCCGGCTTCGCACCGTCGCAGCCGGCAACCAGGAAGAAGTGGCGGATTTTGCCGCCCTTTACCGCTTCGATCACTTTCCCGGCAACACCCATCACCGTGGTTCGGGCAAAGCCCACCATGACCTGCTTTCCGTTGGAATTTTCGGTAAACCCAGGCATTTCCAGGGCTTTTTCAATTACCGGGGCGAAGTCGCCGTTTTTCACGTGCCGCACGCCGGGCCAGCCGACCACGCCCGTCGTAAAGATATTGTCGTTATAAACCTGCGCGGGCCTCTGTATGCAGTTGGTGGTCATGAGGATAGCACCTGGAAAATTCGGGAATTCTTTTTGCTGGTTCTGCCATGCCGTCCCGTAGTGGCCATAGAAATGGGGATACTTTTTGAGTTCCGGGTACCCGTGGGCGGGAAGCATTTCGCCATGCGTATAGACGTTAATGCCCTTGCCCGCGGTCTGCCGCAGCAACTCTTCGAGATCCTTCAGGTCGTGCCCGGAAATCAGGACCGCCTTGCCGCTCTTGTGGCCCAGCGGGACGGGCGTGGGTACCGGGTGACCGTAGGAACCGGTGTTTCCAGCATCCAGAAGCTCCATTGCCTTGAGATTCACTTCGCCGCATTTGAGCACCAGCCCGAGCATCTCATCAAGAGTCACATCCCTTCGGGTTAGAGCGGCAAGTGCTTGCTGGAGAAATGCGTAAACGGAGTCATCCTGCCGGCCAAGTATTCCCGCATGATCGGTGTAGGCTGCTATGCCTTTTATTCCGAAAAGCAGTATGTGTCGCAGCGACTGGATATCGGGGTTATCCACGGTATCGGCCTTGAGCCCAACGGGAGCGGCCTGGGTAAGGAGTCCGTCACGGGTTGTGGAGAATTCGAAGTTTGCGGCCGGTCCAGGAAAACTGCTTTTTCCACCTTTCGCGGCTAACTTTGCCTTGAGCATTTCGCGCAGCTCCACCGCCCTGGAGATAGCATCCAGGAAGAACTTCTCTTCGAAATTCACGTTGGTGAGTGTCGAAAATAGCGCCTTACAGGTAAAAGTATCTACCTCTTTATCGACTACACCCACTTTGCGGCCTTCGACCGCAACCAGGGAAAGCCCTTGCAAGGCGAAAACCAGCAAATCCTGCAGGTCCGCAACTTCAGGCTGCTTTCCGCATACACCGATCCTGGTACAACCTTCGCCTTTGGCCGTCTGTTCACATTGGTAACAAAACATTCTGTCCTCCTGTATACTTGATTGATATCATGTAAATTGTAACCTTTGGGCTCACTTTCGAGCCTAATTTAATGCGCCGGATGTCTTTGGTCCTTGACCTATGTCAATCTCGGAAAAATTTTTCAGATTGGATTTTAAAAGCTTGTGAGCAATTAGAGTTTGGAATATATGGCGCACATTGCAATCACGACAGGGGTGCCGAGGTGAAAATCACGGATATTATAGCGGGGGCTTCACTTTTCGATGGTCTTCTCACCGCGCAGATCGATGTTTTGGCGCAAATTTGTGTCGACCAGAAGTTCGATAAAGGACAGGTTTTATTTTCCGAGGGAAGTAGGGCGAATGGCTTCTACCTGGTGGTATCGGGGAAGATCAAGATTTCAAAGCTCTCCCGTGATGGGAAAGAACAGATCCTTCACATATTCGGACCTGGAGAAATTTTCGGCGAGGTGCCCGTCTTTTCGGGCGGGAGTTATCCGGCAAATGCAGAGGCCCTGGATTCCGGCCGCGCTCTCTTTTTCCCAAGGGCTGCATTTATAGCGCTGATTGAAAGAGAGCCTTCCATAGCGCTCAATATGCTCGGGATTTTGTCTCAGCGCCTGCGCCGTTTTACTCAACTTGTCGAGGACCTGTCCTTGAAGGAGGTGCCCGGAAGACTCGCTGCACACCTGATTTTCCTTAGTGAAAGAAGCGAGAGTCCAGGGAAATTAGAGCTGGACATCACAAAGGCCCAGCTTGCAAGCCTTCTGGGGACAATTCCCGAAACCCTGTCGCGCATCCTCGCAAAAATGGCGCAGCAAGGGATAATTTCCATAGATGGCCGAAAGATCCGGCTCCTTGATCGAAAAGCAATCGAGTCCCTGGCATCCGGAATGAAGGGACAATTTTAAGCCAGGGCAGATAAGCGAATCAGCAATAAAAGCTGCCGGCACAGTTGACGCAAGGTAAAGCTACTCCAGCTTATATCTTGATTTTGCATCTCTCGCGCTTATGTTTCATTGGCTTTATTGATCCTTTTTTTACAACCGAAGTGCCTACCCGATAAACTTTTTCCATCAGGGAGACGAAGATGCCCGAATTTGGGACAGCACTAACCGGCATCCCGGCCGACAGGAAACTCACAAATTCCGAGCTTGTGAGGGCAATCCGCTTCATGATTGCCGCCGAATACGAGGCGGTCCAGCTTTACATGCAGGTTGCGGAACGAATCGATAACGAACTTGCCCGTATGGTCCTTCGCGACATTTCAGAGGAGGAATTGGTTCACGCTGGAGAATTCCTGAGGCTCCTCAAAGAGCTGGAGCCACAAGAGGAAGGCTTCTACAAAAAGGGATTCGAAGAGGTCGAGGAAATGATGGAATCGGCCAAAAAGACCGACACCAATCTTTAGCGTAAAACCATTTGGAGCGGCTTTCAGGCTGGGTTGAGGCGGTTAAAGGGGATCCGATGCGAGCCGGTTAAGCTTACCAGCTTCCGCGAATCTTTATTTCTCTTCCTGCCAGATAATCTTTTATGCCGCGGATCGTGTACGTTCCGTAATGCACCATGGAGGCAATGAGTGCGGCATCGGCGCATCCGCTGTCGAGCACATCCCGGAGGTGCTCGGGTTTGCCCGCCCCCCCCGAGGCGATCACCGGTATTCCAACGTTTGTCGAGATGAGTCGTGTCAGATTGATTTCATATCCCGTCTGGGTGCCGTCCGCGTCTATTGAATTGAGGCATATCTCGCCTGCCCCGAGTCGTTCCGCCTCCTGGGCCCACCAAAGGGCATCAATTCCCATCGGTGTGCGGCCCCCATTAATTACCATTTCGTAGCCGGACGGGATTTTACCCGAGACCTCGACCCGCTTCACATCCATACCCAGGACTATGCACTGGCTGCCGAAGGATTCGGCCCCCTGCCGGATAATCTCGGGATTTAGTACAGCCGCGGAGTTTACGCTTACCTTTTCGGCACCCGCAAGCAAAACATCGCGCATATCTTCGAGGGTGCGAATCCCCCCCCCGACCGAAAATGGTATAAAGATGGTTTCGGCGACCCGCCTCACCACGTCCAGCATGATTGGCCGCCTGTCACTCGAAGCCGTAATGTCATAGAAGACGATCTCGTCGGCGCCTTCCTCGTAGTAGAGGCGTCCCATATCGACCGGATCGCCAATGTCGATGTTGTCCCTGAACTTTATTCCCTTGGTGGTCCGGCCGTCCCGGACATCAAGACAGGGTATTATGCGTTTGCTGAGCATTCCGAAGTACCCGTCAGACTGAAGTGCCGCTCCAACGGCAAAAGTTATCGAGGAGCCGCAATCCTGGTTTCCCGCTCTTTTCGGGATGAAACTGAACTGCGGAAAGATTCCTGTGCGCAACCGCACTGGTAAATGAGATTCCGTATTCCGTCATCCCTGCTGCCATGGTCTGGTCTGCCGGATGCGGATAGTAGCTGTGCACGAAATAGAATTCGCTTCCCGCCGCAATTCCCCGAAATACGGGATGGTCGATGATAAAATCAACGGCGTTCCAGCCCATGTGAGGGATTTTTAGGGCCCTTCCATTCACCGGCTCGATTTTCTCAGAGAACCGGCGCACCTCCCCCGGAAGTATCCCAAGGCAGTTGGTGTCGTTCTCTTCACTGAAATCGAAAAGTACCTGCAACCCTACGCAGATACCAAGAATTGGTACGCCCGTGGCGAAAAGATCGGGCAAGAGCTTGTCCAGCCCTAATTCTTCCAGGCTCTCCATGGATTTTCCCGCAGCGCCCACACCTGGGAATATGACTCTCTCGGCGTTGCGGATTTCCTCGTGAGAATTTGTTATCTTGCACGGAAACCCCAGGTGTCTGACCGCTCTTTCCACGCTGGTGAGGTTCCCGGCTTTGTAGTCAAGTATGGCAATCACTCCGGCGCTCTCCTCCGGCAAGAGTTTTCCTCAATAAGTTTTTGAGGATATCCCATTTTCAGCCGAAGGGTCAAGATCGGCTGCAAATAATAAAGGCGACATTGGGGTGGGAGCCCCTGCTCTACATGCTCAATTCGTCTACTTTTTCAGTATCCGGCCTGAATATGAAAAGATTATACATAAGGAAATTATTGCAGGCCAGCATTCCGCACGCCAATACCTGAGCGAGCATGTACCAGAGGTGAAAATTTTCAACAAGAAGGTACATTAAGACGGCATTTATTCCGAGGTTTATCACACCGAGGGAAAAATATAGTACAGCCTGTCTGTGAAGGCGATCGAGTGATTTGTTCTCGAAAGTCCAGAATTTTTGCAAGGTAAAACCGACAACCACGGCAACGCAAAAGGCAACACTTGAGGAAACCAGGTAATGAAAGCCGACATATTGTGTCAGTACATACAACAGGGAGAACTCGACTCCCGCCGCTGTTGATCCGGAAACTACAAATTTTGCAATTGTAGTTCTTTTACTATATAGGTAAGCGACAGCGTCGCGAAATGTAAAACCCTGTCCACCAACAAATAATCGAGAATTCAGCAAAGCCTTGTTCCTCCAGCTCAAAACTGTCGCAAGTCATGCCGACAGACCGTTTGCTGGGTTAAAGCATATTTCCGGGAGAATATCAAAGGGGAAAGATGCCCCCGAACAAGCCGCGGTTAGAGAGAAAAAATCACCCGTCCACAGGTCCCGGTAATTTAAAATAGCGAAATTGATGGAATAGGCGTTTAGTTGCAGTAAATAAATGCCGTTATAATCCTTTGGAGGATCAAACAACCCAAGCTTTCAGATCCGGAAAATTAAGCTCGCGTTCCTAAAAGAGATTGATTGACAAACTAGTCAAATTGGTTTTTTTTAGGTGCCCAGTAGCTCAGCTTTCCGAAATGAACCTAACCTACACTGCCGAGTTTGCGATGAAGGGAAGTACGAAGATATCGAGGTTGTTCTTCTACTTGATCTTCTCTATTGCGTTGGCATTCGCTATCGGCTTCTCCATTTTTTGGATCCTACACGAAATCCGCGAATACAGGCAGAAGGCTGAGACGTTTTACAGCAACTACGTTTCAGTCAACAAAGATACCCTCAGAAGAGAAGTCAATTCGTTAGTTCACTATCTCGAGTATCGGAAATCGAACTTAAAGAGCGAGATAAAAAAGGATGTCCGCGACAGGGTAATCGAGATCAACAGCGCGGTGGCCGGAATATACGAAAAGTACCGCGGCCACCTTACCGATTCCGAGATCAAGAACATCATTAAGGATTTTCTTAAAAATTTCGGACATAATGATGACCAGAGCTACTTCTTTCTAATCGATCTGACCAGCCAGGGCGAGGCTCCCGCCGTATCCATCCTCGGGAAATCCGGAGAAGCCGCCATTCATGAACTCGGCGGACGTAAGTGTATCAGTGAACTGATCCGTGTGGGCAGAGAATCAGGAGAGGGTTTTGTCGAGTTTGAATGTCAAAAGCCTGGCCAGGCAGGTGCATTTCAAAAAATCGCCTTCATTAAGCTTTTCGAGCCGTACAAATTGCTGATCGGATCGGGAGAGTACCTGGATGACGGGGAAAAAAACCTTCAGAAGGAAATGGTTGAATGGCTGAACGAGCTTCACCACGGGGATGAGAGCTATATCGCGGCTTTCACTTTCGAAGGGGTAAACCTCGCCTTTTACAAAAAGGAAGAACTCGGACAAAAACAGGCGATCTCTACCGGTCCCGATATGGGTAAGCTGGTTGAACAGGGAGTCAGGTTATCAAAGACGCCTGGAGGCGGCTTCGTCGAATATACTTCTACCCCGAGGCCGGACGGCAAACCAGACAGCAGGATTTTCTTTTTCATGGGGGTGCCCGATTGGCATTGGGCAATCGGCAAGGGCATATCTCTTGATGACGCTGAATCATTTGTAGCGGCCAGGGAATCCGAGTTTTCCGAGTCAGTCAAAACTTCTGTTGCCTATATTCTTGTCGTGTTTCTGGTGATGGGCAGCGTGCTGGTTGGCATACTGGCCCTGATTTTCAGAAGAATCAATGCAGGTTTCCAGGCCTTTTCATCCTTTTTCGACCGCGCCTCGGAAGAATCGATAATTATCGATCCGGGCAAACTCGATTTTGCCGAATTCCGCTCGCTTGCAGTCTCAGCCAATCGAATGGTCGCCCAGAGACGAAAAGCCGAAGAGGCCGTGAGATCGAGCGAGACCAGATATCGGGCCATTGTCGAGGACCAGACCGAACTAATCTGCCGTTTTCTGCCGGACGGCTGCATAATCTTTGTAAACGATGCTTTCTGCCGTTTTTTTGGGAAAGCTCGCAAAGACCTCCTGCTGGGAAATCTTCTCGCCTATTTCCATGAACCGGACGTATCGGAGCTTCAAGCCCATATCTGCTTTCTGACACCGGAGAATCCCGTCGCCACCCTGGAATACCGGGCGATCAGGGAAGGTGGAAAAGTCCGCTGGCTGCAGTGGACCGACCGCGCCATCTTCGACCAGTACGAAAAGATAATAGAGTATCAGGGAGTTGGCAGGGACATCACGGAGCAAAAGAGGGCCGAGCGGGCGCTTTTCGAATCGGAACGCCGCTTTCGCGAGATGCTCGAAAAAGTCAGACTCGCGGCCATCATTATGGATACCGAGTGCAACATACTCTTCTGCAACGACTTTTTACTTGAAATCAGCGGTTGGACCAAGGATGAGGTGATCGGCCGCAACTGGTTCGATGTCTTTATTCCCGATGAGAGCAAAGAGCACATGGAGGTTCTCTATCGCGAGAAAATGCCCGCCGATGAATTTCCAGGATTCCACGAAAGCGAGATTCTCACCCGGAGCGGTGAACGAAGGCTGATTGCCTGGAACAATACGCCGGTGCGAAATGATGAAGGCAAGGTCGTCGGCGGGACCAGCATCGGAGAAGACATTACCGAGCGAAGGCTGGCCGAGGCGGAGCGCATCAGGCTGGTAACGGCAATCGAACAGTCGGCTGAAGCAGTACTCATTGCCGACACGAACTGGAACATCTGTTATGTAAACCCGGCATTCGAACGCATCAGCGGATACTCGAAAAATGAGCTGCTCGGCCGGGCTTCAAGCATAATTGGAAGTGCAAAATATGACAGTTTCTTCTTCGGTAACATGCGAGAGAGCCTCTCGAGAGGTGATGTCTGGTCGGGGCGCATCACGAGTACCAGAAAAGATGAGACAACCTACGAAGCTGAAGTGACGGCTTCACCGGTACGCGACAAATCAGGCACAATTATCAACTTCGTGAGCATACACCGCGATATAACCCACGAGATCAAGCTGGAAAGAGATTTGCGCCAGGCACAGAAAATGGAGGCAATCGGTACCCTTGCGGGCGGCATTGCCCATGATTTCAACAATATCCTCACTGCAATCATCGGCTACACCGAAATGGCCCAGTTCAAGGCGCCCGAGGGAAGCTTGCTTCGGCCTAACCTCGAGCAAGTGCTCAAAGCAAGCGCTCGTGCCAAGGACCTGGTCAAGCAGATCCTCACCTTCAGCACCCAGACCGAACAGGAGCGAAAACCCGTCCAACTCTCGCCTACAATCAGGGAGGCTCTGAAGCTCCTGCGCTCTTCCTTGCCGACAACTGTCGAGATCCGACAGGATATAGACGGTGTTTCGGATGACGACGTGGTAATGGCCGATCCAACCCAGATTCATCAGGTGCTGATGAACCTGTGTACGAACTCCGCCCATGCAATGCGTGCGCACGGTGGGATGTTGTGCGTGGGACTTTCGGAGGTCGAAAACGTTTCCATCGCGGGATGCCCCGATATCAAAACGGGCAAATACATGAAGCTAATGGTCAGCGACAACGGGCACGGGATGGACCCTGCCACCGTGGAGCGGATCTTCGATCCCTATTTCACCACGAAAAAACCGGGTGAAGGAACCGGTATGGGGCTTGCCGTGGTTCAGGGGATTATCAAGAATCTCGGCGGCTCGATTTCCGTCTACAGCGAACCCGGAGTGGGCACTACATTCTCGGTTTACCTGCCCAAAACCGGCGAAATTGTAACCCCTGCCGTAGAGATAATGGAAACACTTCCACACGGAAAAGAGCGAATTCTTTTCGTGGATGATGAATGCGAACTGGCCGAGTTGGGAAAAGAGATGCTGGAAACAGTCGGCTATCTCGTCACTACTCAGACATCGAGCATAAAGGCCCTGGAAGCCTTCAGAGAACACCCAGACGATTTTGACCTCGTAATCACCGATATGACAATGCCCGCACTCACCGGATTGGAACTCTCCAAGGAACTCCTGAACATACGGCCTAAACTGCCGATAATAATGTGTACCGGGTTCAGCGACGCATTGCTTGGAGATCAACATAAGTCGGAAGGGATTTGCGAAATACTCATGAAGCCCTACGCCATCAACCACCTCGCAAAGACAATCCGAGAAGTGCTCGCCCGGCATGTACATTCCTGATCGTCCCGATAGCCGGCCACTGATAACAGCCTAGCATCAAGGCAGGGAATCCGCATCGCGACTGCTTCAGGCAACTTGAAACGATCGGATATTATACCACTTTGAGTTCAAGTTGCGCCTAACAACCGATGGGTTCCGCTCCGCTCCACCCATCCT
>DBMI01000079.1 GCA_002298165.1 Desulfarculales bacterium UBA702 | reverse complement strand
CCCGGAAACAATTCCGGGCTACCCGCTGGATTCCCGCCCAGAAGCACTGCGGGAATGACGAGTTTCGAGGCTGAGATCCCGATCAATCATGCAGCGGGTTTAACCAACAGCCTCAGGAGACCACGTTATAGCGATGAGTGATCGAACAATATTGCCACCCCCGCAGCGATTCTGAGCGGGAATGACTTTAAAGCGAGTTTGTAAAGGGTAATTTGGGGCCAGCCCACAAAGCTGTGCGCGCCTGATCTTGAATCAACCGCCGCTTACCGCTTTTTTCTTCTCCTTATGACACGCAGTACAAGAGGTCGGTGAAGGTTTTGCCAACCCCATTGTCTTGTGGCATTTCAGGCAGAGCTGGTGGAAGGCGGCCTGGAGGCCCAGGCGGTTTGGCTGCCTGGGGTCGTATGGCTTGCCGTGGCAGGTGCCGCAGGGCGGGGGCTGCTTCGAAGCAGGGGTCTTATGATGGCAGCCAAGGCACATCGTGCCCGTGTCGCTGTGAAAGTATTCGGCCAGCTTACTATCCTTCATGCCGTTAATGAGCGACAGAACCATCTTGCGGTGCGGCATTTCGGCCGGTTCATATTTTTCCGTTGCTCCCTTGATTTGCACCTTCTCGGGGATTTCCTCCAATGGAAAAATTCCAGGACTCATATTCCGGCCTTTGAGTAGATTTTCGGCAATCTCCGATTTCCGGCTCGGGGGAATTGACTCGCCTTTGCCGACGGGCAGCACCTTCTCAGGTACTTGAACATGGCAGAGGCGGCATGCTGCAAAAGGGCGGGCGGTTTTTTCCATATGATTGTGGCAGCCGGAGCAGGCCGGCTCGACCTGTTTTTCGGCATGGCATCCCACGCAACTGTGGCCGCTTGTCTTAAGGTGCATTGCCTCTTCGAGGCGCACAAACGAGCTTTCCTTCGAGCCGGCGGGAGTGTGGCATTTTCCGCAGCCCTCCATAGAGGTATGGTGGCATGAGCGGCAGGAATCGTTGTACTTCTCATGGGCCCTGTGATCGAAAGGAACCGGTCCCATGGAGGGTGGAGGCGCTGGGTTTTGAGGATCGCTCCCCGGAACGGGCAAAATCAATGTCGCATCGGGCTGCTCCCGCTTTAATCTGGCATTGTTGTCTGGAAAGTTTGCGAGCTTTTCCTTGTTCCTTTTATCTATTGCAGCGAGTGCCTGGGCACCGTGACAACCTTCACACCTGTACGGCCCGACATCCTTTGTTCCCCTGGCGGCAAGCTCGATGTGACAATTCACGCACAGCAGATGAGATGCCTGCCTGAGGCTCTTGACCTCATTTTTCTGCTTATCCCTATGACAATAGCGGCAGGTGCCTTCCTTGCCTTTTTCGTAGTATATTTTTTTTGCCTGCCGGTCATACTCGTGATGGCATCGGCCGCAATTTTCCTTCTGGCCCTCGCCAGGAGTGATCTCTTTTGATTCCGCGTGGCGATAGTGCAGCACCTTATTCAAGGCGATGTCCATAACGGAGGAACTCTTCCTGGGATCGTCATTGTGGCATGAGCGGCACTGAGTCTCGGAAGGGCCCGACTTCTTGCCTGCCGCCGCCATCCGCATGTGGCAGCCGGAGCAGGTAGAATGATAGATCTGCTTGATTTCTTCCGGCTTTACAGCGCTTCTGGCTTTGAAATCCGGTGACACTTTCCCGTTATAGAGCAGGTGACAGGCCGTACAGTTCTTTTGCTCCCCGGCGAGGGCGTCGGTGTGCTTGTCGTGCAAAAACACCACAGGCGGTTTTTCAAGCTTTCCGAAGGCCGCCAGAGTATCGATCATTATCAATTCCGGCTGCCCGGTGGAAGTGCCGGTACCCTCATCGCTTCCGCCAGTCCGGATGAAGAGGACAGATAATGCCGAACATACCAGCAAAATGAAGACCAACTTACGAAACGCTATCACCCTCTTCATAAATGCAATCCTTGGTTTGCTCATCCGGTGAGTGCGATAAGCTTACCTTTGCCTGATATGGCACTCGCCACAAGTTGTCGCTCCAGCAGATTTTCCTTGTGAGCGAAGAAATTCATGGCACCCCTTGCATTGGTAATGGAATGCGTCTCTTAGCGAAATTGTATCGCGGTTTGACTCCTGGCCATGGCAGGTGCCGCAGGGCTGCCCTTCTCCCCCCCTGTTGTTCATGTATGCATCGAAATCGTGGTGGCACTGCAGGCAGTCAACTTTACCAATGTGCTGTTCATGATTGAATTTGACCGGGGGTCTCTGGTGATCTTTGATTTCGGCATGCCTTAGGATCATGACCTGTTCCTGTGCCAGAACAGAGGCGGCGAAAGCGACGAGCAGCAATAGCGGCAAAGATATCAGAGTTTTTAAACGCAAGAAGATCTCCAAACCCAAAATTAGCCTTCCACTCCCATTCTGGACCAGACCCTGCGAGCCAGCACTTCAAAACCCATGAAACCACGGGCAAGAAAAAAAAGACATGCATGCACCGGCTTGCTGAAAGGAATGATTACCAGAAGCAACTCAGCGGTAAAAACGTGTAAAACGAGCATCCACACATAAGGACCGATCTGGTGGTATGCGAGATATCCGGTCAAGAAAGGAAGAGCTGAAACCGATAGAAGAAAATAATCGCGAGCCGAGGTCACGCGGCGGACCTTCGGCTGGATGACCCTTCGCAGAATGAGGAAAATACCTGAAATGAAGAAAATCACCGTTATGGTATCGCTTACCGATTCGGGAAAAACGAAAAAGCTGATACCCAGGTACTCCTGGAGCAAGAAATTGTGTGCTGCCAGGAATAGCGGAGCGGCAAACAGGCAGGCGTGATAAATGGAAACCGCGGCAGCAAACATTGGTTGAGATCGAAAATAGAGTTCCCCGGGCGGTCTGGTAAAGTAAACGGCAGATCCCGATCCTGCTGGCCCCTGATTAGGGGCAACCATATCAGTGCCTTTAGTGAAACCATAGAAATAGGCCAGCTTCAATGCCAAACCCACGAGACAAAAGGCGAAAGAGCCCCATGCCGCCGGCCCGGCAAGGAAATCGTATATGTTAATCATCTGGTTAGTGCGCCTAAATTCAAAATGGTCTCTCGCTTCGTGGTGCACCTGGAATCAGAAATCAGTCAAAATCGCCACAATCGACGAATAATTTCCATAAGTCCCAAGACGCACGCTGGGTATTTTTCAGGCATGGCAGTCTCGCGAGTCAGAGTTTTTCGGGAAACCCATTGAGCATTTCGTATCATGCTATAATATGCTATGGGTTGACTCGAAACACATTCGTCCTCACTTATTTGCCGGACCCGGAAATATCATGCTGCTGGAAGGCTGGGAGGACGAAGAAGCTGTTTTGCCGGAATCGTACGACGTGAAATTGAGCCTCAGGCGGGGGATTTAAACATATCCTTGCATTAACCTTCAAGGATTTAGTTCGAATCCGGGCCGCTCTGGGGCAAAATGTGAGTAAACGGGTCTAAGAGTCCCGCTATATCGCGATACTAAAATACAATCCTGGAGCACTAAATGAAGAGCTACTGGCCGGACGAGTACCTTAAAAAGAAAACGACCGCGGCCAAAGCAATCGAGCAGATCAAATCCGGTCAGCGTATCTTCATAGGCACGTCATGCGGGGAGCCTCAGCACTTGCTGACCGAACTTGCCGAACAGGCCGGCAGATTCAGCGATCTGGAAATAATAAGGCTTCAGAGCCTCGAGACCGAGCCAATCAGCCTGATTGCAGCCGAGTCGCCCGCTCACAATTTCACCATCAGGTCGTTTTACTCCGGATCGACAGTGCCCGAAGCGCTCCTCAAAACCAGGCGTTTCTCCATCCCCATCAATCTCTCTCACCTGCCGCAACTTTTCCAGATGCGCCAGGTCCCAATCCACGTCGCCATGGTGCAGGTATCGCCTCCGGATGATTTCGGCTGGATGAGCCTCGGCGTCTCGGTTGACATCACCCTGTCGGCCGCGTTGTCCGCTGAACTCGTTATCGCGCAGGTAAACCCCAGGATGCCCCGGGTACTTGGGCACAGCTTTCTCCATGTGAACGATGTGGACCTCCTAGTTGAGTACGAGGAGGATCTGATCACAATTGCTGAACCGCCACGAGCTGATATCGCAAGGACAATCGCAAGGCACGTCTCGAAGCTGATCGAGGACGGCTCGACCATCCAGTTAGGGGTTGGAGAGCTGCCTCAAGCGGCTTTCGAAGCGCTTGCCGACAAGAAAGACTTGGGAATTCATACACAGGTGCTTACTGACGGGACAATGGAACTGGTTGAGCAGGGCGTGGTGACGAATCGCAAGAAGGGCATGAATGACGGCAAGATCGTTGCAAGCTCCGCTATCGGATCGAAGGAATTATATGAATTCATCCACGATAATCCTTCCATCGAGTTCCATCCCTCTGATTACGTGAACAACCCGCTGATTATTGCCGCCCACAATAGTATGGTATCGTTAAACGAAGTCTCGTGCATGGACTTGACCGGCCAGGTGGCGGTAGATGCCCGGCCCGAGAACTACTACTCCGGCGTTACCGGAATGCTCGATTTCATAAGGGGTGCCTCGATGGCCCCTCATGGCAAGTCCATTTTGATAATACCCTCGACAAACATCGAAAGGAAAACGAGCAGGATAGTGCCGGTGCTCGACAATCACATGGCCGTCGTAGTTCCTCGAAGCGACGTCTACTACGTTGTAAGTGAATATGGGGTCGTAAACCTTTTCGGCAAGAGCCTCGAGGAGCGGGCCATCGCGATGATAAGCCTGGCTCATCCCGATTTCAGGGAGGAACTGTTTGCCGCGGCCCTTAAAGAAGGCCTCATCGGCGAAACCCGAAACCTCAGGGAATCGCTCCATGCCGTCTATCCACTCAAAATCGAGAAAAAGATTACCATCGACGGTACTGAGGTAATGATCCGCCCGATAAAGCCCGTCGATGAAAGGCGACTCCAGGAGCACTTCTACAACCTGAACCAGCAGGATGTGGTGAAGCGTTTTCTTTACAGGAAGATGTCCTTCGTCCGCGACGATGTGGCATACATGTATGAGATCGACTATGTAAAAGAGATGACAATCGTTGCCGTGATCGGCGAGTTCGGGTTCGGCCGGATAATTGCCGTGGGTGGCTATGTGCTGGATACCGAAACCAATATTGCCGAAATGGCTTTTTCAGTATCCAAGGACTGGCAGGGCAAAGGACTATCCAAGATCATCATGAAAAAGCTGGCGGATACGGCTTGCGAAAACGGGATTACCGGACTTCTGGCCTACACCGCCGTAAATAACGCTCCAATGATAAAACTGTTCAAGTCCCTCCCTTACCAGGTGACGATAGAACACGAACAGGACATGCTACTCATGAATTGCCGGTTCGACAAAGCACGGGAGGAGTAAAATCGGGGATCTGGAGGACTGCCTGATCAGGATTTTAGTGGATCGCTTGCCTCTTCAATTCCTTAAGTCGAAAATCCCAAGGAGGAGCAAATGGCACTCAGCCCACTTGCCGGAAAGCCGGCAACACCGGCAATGCTGGTGAACGTGGCGAAGCTGGTTACCGCGTATTACTCTCATCGCCCCGACCCGGCTGAAAAAAGCCAGCTGGTTGAATTCGGCACATCCGGCCACAGGGGATCGTCTCTCAGGAACAGCTTCAATGAAGACCATATCCTCGCAATCACCCTTGCCATCTGCGAGTACCGGCGAATCAACGGCATCTCCGGGCCCCTCTTTATAGGCAAGGATACTCACGCCCTTTCAGAACCAAGTTTTGCGACGGCAATTGAAGTCCTTGCCGCCAACGAGGTCACTGTTTTCGTTCAATCCGACTGGGGATATACGCCTACGCCCGTGATATCGCACGCGATCCTGGTGCATAACCGAGAAAACCCGGGAGCACTCGCGGACGGTATCGTTATTACGCCTTCCCACAACCCCCCCGAAGACGGAGGGATAAAGTACAATCCTCCAAATGGGGGCCCGGCCGACACACATATTACTTCGTGGATCGAGAACCGCGCGAACGAACTCCTTCGCCAAAATCCCCGCGCGATAAAGCGCATTCCATTGGAAAAAGCGGTGAAAAGCGATTTTATTCGTACCCACGACTACATCGCATCCTATGTAGGTGATTTGGATCATGTAATCGATATCGAAGCGATAAGATCCGCCGGGTTGAGAGTCGGAGTTGACCCGATGGGCGGATCGTCTCTGCCCTACTGGGAGCCTGTTGCCGAACGCCACCGCCTTTCAATCACCGTGGTTAACGACCTGGTGGACCCCACGTTCGGCTTCATGACAGTTGATAAAGACGGCAAGATCCGGATGGACTGCTCTTCACCTTATGCCATGGCGAGACTTATCGGGCTCAAGGACAAGTTCGATGTGGCATTCGGAAACGACCCGGACAGTGACAGGCACGGAATCGTCACGCGCAGCTCCGGGCTTATGAACCCGAACCATTATCTCTGCGCGGCGGTCTGGTATCTTTTCCGCAACCGGCCGGGATGGAAAGCGGAAGCCGGTGTGGGCAAGACACTGGTAAGCAGTGCCATGCTGGACCGGATAGCGGACAACCTCGGGCGCAGGCTTTCCGAAGTTCCGGTCGGGTTCAAATGGTTCGTTTCCGGCCTGCTGGACGGTACCTACGGATTCGGCGGGGAGGAGAGCGCCGGGGCTTCGTTCCTCAGAAAGGATGGAAGCGCATGGTCCACCGACAAGGACGGAATCATCCTCGATCTTCTTGCGGCCGAAATCACTGCAAAAACGGGGAAGGACCCAGGCGAACTTTATTCAGAACTCACTGAAAAATTCGGAAATCCTTTCTATGAAAGAATAGATGCTCCCGCGACCCACGCGCAGAAGGAAATTCTAAAAAAGCTCTCGCCCGAGATGATCCGGGCATCGACTCTCGCCGGTGAAAAGATAATCGCAAAACTGAGCCACGCGCCCGCAAACGGGGCTCCCATCGGCGGCATCAAGGTAGCCGCCGAAAACGGCTGGTTTGCCGCCCGGCCATCCGGAACCGAGGAGATCTACAAGATATACACCGAAAGCTTCAAAGGCCCCGATCACCTTCGCAAGATCCAGGAAGAGGCCCGCGAAATCGTCGGTGAGGCTTTCCGCCAGGCGAGGCAATAAATCGGATTGTATCACTTATTTATGAATGCTGGGATGAGCCGGAAAGGCCCAGGAGTTGAGATCGCAGGTTTTTTCTTTTCCCTGTTATCCCAAGTTTTTTCCTTATGTTGGAGCGGTGGGTCTCTATGGTTTTCTCGGAAAGGCTGAGTATCTCGGCTATCTCGTCTGTAGTTTTGCCATCCTTTACGAATACCGCGACCTGCATCTCCGTAGGGGTTAAATAGGCGTTTTGCAGGCCTAGAGTCCTGCTGAAGGGGGAGGTTATCTCAGTTAGATGTGACTCCAGTATTTCAACCAGGGTCATTTGAGTGCTGCTGAGGCGGCTTTTCTTTAATTTTTCCAGATAAGGGGAGATCAGGCTTCTCACATTGAGGTTAATCGATTCTTCAACTTCTCTCCGGTCCTGTTCCCGGTGTTTGAATATCACCCTCAGGGCCGTATTTACCTCTTCAAGATCCTGCGTTTTATCATTAAGCTCCCGAACCCTCATCTCAAGTTCATGGTGAGTCTTTCTTACCTCCTCTTCCATTTCCTTGCGCCCGGTTGAATCAAAGAAAATCCCGGCGAACCGAATTGGCTCCCCTTTCTCATCATAGAGGAATCGACCGAATGCGCTTAACCATACCACTTCGCCTGTACCAACAGGCGTAATCCGATATTCGGAAGCAAACAGGCCACGCCCTCGCCGCGCATTCTCAACCTCTTGCATCAACCTCTCAGAATCGTCTGGATGAATTCGCGATTTCCACATGTCCAGCGTCGCTTCACCCGCGGGATGCGGTTGATACCCCAGCAAACGGAACTTGTTTTCCGACCAGTAAACTTTGCCGGTCCTCAAATCGATATCCCAAGTGCCCATACCGGCCTGCTGAATAGCCAGATTCATTCGCTGCTCGCTTTCGCGCAACGCTTCATGGGCCAGTTTTCGTTCAGTTATATCCTCGCATACAATCAGGATTATATCCTGCCCATTTGCTTGCCGCAGCGCCCGCGCAGCCTCTTTGACCCACAGCACGCCGCCATCCTTGCGTACTTTGCGAAATTCCCAGGTTACCACCCGGTCGGTATTTTCAAGACAGTGTTCGAGCTGCTTGCGAACTGCCTCTTTGTCCTCAGGGTGAAAAACTGACAGTACGGGCTGTCCGACCAGTTCCTCCGGTGAGTAGCCCAGTTCCATGGCCCCGAACCTGTTGACGGATAACACTTTGCCGTTCCGGGCGACTGTAAAGTACATCGTGGGGTTGTCCTCATAGAGGACTCTGTACTTTTCAGAACTCTCGCGAAAAGCATGTTCAGCGAGCTTGCGCTCGGTTACATCGATAAGCACAATGAGGACAAGACCTATTCCTTCGACCGGTGCGGCTTTCATGAGAAACCAATACTTTTTGTCCTCGGACTGGCAGGTATACTCGATTGAGAATTCCCTCTCCTCACCTCTTGCAACGGACTCGATCCCATAAAGTATGTCCCTGGCCGATCCTTCGCCCGTTTCCGCCGCCTTGCGGCAAATATCGAGAAAATTAGCTCCGGGAGAAACTTGTGCCAGGACTGATGGGCCCTTCTCGGCTAACCTGAGCCAGGCGATATTGACCTGCTCAATGAATCCATCGTGCCTTATGAGGCAGGCACTGAGCGGGAGTGTCGCAAAAATCGGCCAGGCAAAATCTTCTTTGTCTTTTTTCTTACCGGTAAGAATCAAATGATTGTGGAAGGAGGTTGATCCCCGCATTTAAACCCGATCTCCTGCACATATTTATTCTTAAGTTAACTATTTCTATGGGAAATTTCCGATAAACTTTTCTGGAACGCTTGACACCTACTTCCCGCGATGCCTGACCAGGGCGGTTTTGCCCTTTCGAACCTCGGTAGACTGTAGGTTTTATACCCAATTCATACCGGGTTTTTCAGCATTGATGTACGTGGAATCATTAGTAAAATCTAAGTAGCTAACTATGTATCACATCGATTTGCCGCGGGTGCCTGGGCACCCAACCCAATCGGCAGAAAGTGAATTGAAAAATGCCGAGCCACTCCAGCCATGTCCATGCAAATATCAGAAAATCCGGCGCCATTATGCAGAAATGGAATGATGCCAGGGCCACACTGAAGTACCCAAAAAAGGCCACGATCTTTTCAACGATGGTTGAGCGCCTGATGCCGTTATTAAAAGAGCTTTTTATCGCCCATGACGAGGAGAGCATAAAGATTATAGTTTCCAAGGCGGTTAGAGATCTCACGGGTGCGGATCTGGCAACATGCGATCTTTTCGATAAATATATGACCCAAAAGGCATTTGAAGGGACGACCGTTCCACTGACAGTGCAGCCATTCCCACTTGAGAGCTACATTGCCGAGCGGATCATGGCTGATCCAGAACCTTTGATCATCGATGACCTTCAGGCAGACGATCGAATTCCCGATGATATCTACAGGCCTGTATACATCAAAAGCTTGATCGCGATCCCGATTGGGCGGGATGCCCCCTTCGGGGCCGTTACGGCATACTGGTCGACGAACTATTCTCCTGAATCCGAAGTGGTCAAAATACTCAACTCACTGAGCGAGCTTGCATGCGCCGCCATGGAAAATATCCTTGGCCTGCGAGAAATGGAACCTGATGGAGTTGATAATGCCGAGGGACTCCGATCCGCTGCGGGATCGGAGGAGAGCCCGCGCAGGACTCAAAATGAACTACGCGCCATGCTCGATGAAAAAACCGCGGAGCTGAAGTCAAGGGACAATGTACTCAGGGATTACGAGGCAAAAATTGACAAGCTTGACGCAGAGATGCAGGAATTCGCCTTTGTGGCCTCTCATGACCTGCAGGAACCCCTGAGGAAGATTCAAGCCTTTGGCAGCATGCTTTCCAATAAATGCAAAAATACCTTGAACGATGAAGGCCAGGATTGTCTGACTCGATTAATGAATGCGGCAAGCCGGATGTCTTCACTTTTAAAGTCGCTTCTTGATTACTCCAGGATTGCCACGCGGGCAAATCCTTTTGATCTTGCCGATCTCGGCGAATTGGTCCGGGACGCGGTTGACGATCTGATGCCGTCTATAAAGAAATCGGGCGGAAGCATCGAAATAGGCAATCTTCCGATTATACATGCGGATGTTGCCCAGATGCGCCAGATCTTCCGAAACCTGATCAACAACGCCATCAAATTCCGAACGGAGAATGAGCCGCCTCACGTACAAATCTATTCCAACATTGAAAATGGGATTTGCCGCATTTTCATCCAGGATAACGGAATAGGCATCAAGCAGGAATATATTGACCTCATTTTCAAGCCCTTCCAGCGACTACATGGAAATGGCGCTCCTTACGAGGGCACAGGCATGGGACTTGCCATCTGCCGCAAGATCCTCGATTACCATGGCGGCAGCATCAAAGTAACAAGTATACCGGGAGAAGGCTCAACTTTCATAATCGAGGTACCCCTCAACGGCCCGCACCGGCAGGCGGGATTTGAAGAGACAACCACGAGCAGAGCCTACCAATCCTCTGAGCACTAAATGCGGGTCCAGGAGTTTCTCATTTAAAACTGGCTGGGCAAAACCAAGGTGGGATGGGGTGGATGCCATTCACGCAGAGGTTCAGTCACTTCAATAACGACAAAGGCCCCTATCCGCTGAGGAATAGGGGCCTTTGTCGGCAACTTTTGAAATGTGACTAGGGGGCTGAGTCTTTCGGTCAGACTCCCGGTATTATCAGCCTCCAAACGAGAGGTGGTAGGCTATAGAGTCAAGCTTAATGGTAAAGTCCACGTTTTCGACATGGCAGCAATCAGGTACCTGTATCTGAACAGGTGCAAAATTCAAGATCCCGTTTATGCCGGCCAGAACCAGCGAATTGGCGACGCTTTGCGCATCATTTGCAGGCGTTGCTATAATGCCCACATGGACATCGCGCTCCCTTACAACATCCTCCAATTCGTTTATATGATTTATTACCAGCCCGTTTGGCAGCCGCTTTCCGACCTTAGATGGATCTGCATCGAAAGCGGCCGTGAAGACATAGCCGTGTTTTATGAAGTTGCCGTGACGGACAAGGGCTGATCCGAGATTGCCGAGTCCGACCATTGCCAGGTTCCAGGGGCGGTTCAATCCGAGAATATCTTTGATCTGGTTCACAAGGTCATTTACCCGATAACCGACTCCGCGGACGCCGAACTCACCGAAATAGGCCAGGTCTTTTCGAATCTGGGCGGGATTCACTCCGCACTGCTTTGCAAGGCGCTCAGATGAGATAACTTCTACGTCCTCTTCGAGAAGCTCCTGGAGCGTGCGCATGTAGATGGAAAGCCTGACTATAGTGGCCATGGGGATTTTGGCGAATTTCATGGTCTGACCCCTTTGAATGTCTGAAACTTAAGAAGCTCTGAAGAACTTCGAACCCGGCGGTAGTGCTGCTAATTATGTGATTGTATTCACATTTTCTGCCTAAAGAAAGGCCTCGTGCTAAATTTTTCCCCTTGGGCGAACAAAGGGCAAGCGGTCAAGGCCGCTTGCCCTCTATAACAGAAAAAACTGACGAGAATTGTTACTTCGCCAGACCTACAAATGTACCTATCGGGCCTGAGATCGGGTTGGCGTAGATCAGAATCAGCGAAACAACAAGAGCATAAATCGACAGAGATTCGATCATGGCAAGACCAATCAGCATGGTAACGGTAACCTTACCGGAGGCCTCGGGATTGCGTGCGATACCTTCGACAGCGCCTCTAACAGCCATACCCTGGCCAATACCGCAACCGAAAGCGGCAATGGCTATTCCAAAACCGGCGGCCATGGCGGAATATACGAAGAAGGAAACCGCGGTGCTTTTCGGATCGCCGTCAGCGGCGAAGGCAGCACAGGACAGACCGAGGACCATCAGCGTGGTCAAAAGACCTACTTTTTTCATGAACCAAACCCTCCTTTGGTATAAGTGAATTTAAAGAACGTATATGCGAACGCGGCCTTCCCAAACCCCGTTATCGCCTTTGGATTCATGTCACGATCATCGGATAACATTACCCAACCCCGTCATCCGACATCCGACATCCGTCAATGAGCATGCTCAATTGCCCCGGCAAAGTACATCATCGAGAGCAGGCAGAAGATGAATGCCTGTATGAAGCCGGTAAAAAGTCCCAGGAACATCATTGGCAGAGGCGCCAGGTAGAGGCCTGCCAGGAAGAAAAGAATTCCGAGAACCAGCTCCTCGCCGAATACGTTTCCGAAAAGACGGATCGAGAGGCTGAGCACCCTTGCGATGTGCCCGATAATTTCAATGGGCATGATCAGCGGTGTGAGCCACCAGACAGGACCCATAAAATGCTTTATGTACTTTGCCCCGTGGAATTTCACGCCCAGCACGTGCGTCATGACCACGACAATAAGCGCGCATGCGAGGGTGGTATTGATGCTCGCGGTCGGCGAGTAAAATCCGGGAATCATTCCGAGATAGTTGCTTAACAGTATGAAGAACCCTAGGCTCGCGATCAGCGGGAACATGAACCGGCCTTCTTCCCCGGTAATTCCGATCATGAACTCCTCGATCCCGCTAAGGACCATCTCGAAAAAGTTCTGCCCGCCTGTCGGAACCAGCTTTATGCTTCTTGCCGCCATGGCGCTAAGCCCCACCAATATCAGCATCACGACCCAGGTATAGGTTACGTGAGGTTGGAGCAGGGCATCTGTGAAGCTGTGAACTTGCCCGACCGCCGGTACATGGATCCCCAGCTTCTCGAGAAGGAGATTAATGAAAAGAATAGGATGCTCCATAGCTTAACTTTCTCCCTTTTTTACCGCCATCGAAATCAGTTCAAATCCGCCAACAAGCACGATACTTAAAACCATGACTGAGAGGCCTACCAGGAAGGAAATCGGCTCGGCCCACCCGTAATATAGGACTACGAATACAATGAAAAAAATCGCAAGAAAGCGCGCGTAGTAAGACGCGAACAACCCTGCCTTGCCGGGAAGCCTGCCCGGCCGGAAAGCGCGCCGGAGCTGCCACTTCAGAAGCTGAAAACTGGTGATCGCTATTGCACCGCCCAGCAGGACTCCAGCGGCCATGAGCAGGGAAAACAGTATGGCCGCGCCCAGTGTCGCGAGGAAGAGCAAAGCCCCTGAAACCCACTCGATTCGCCTGAGGAGCGTCTCGGTATCAGAAGCCTCTCTCACTCCTTCTTTGGGCCTTTCCCCTCTTCCTGCTGTTGCCTGGCAAACCGGTAATAGTTTCGAGCACCGGCAAAAATCCCAAGTATCAGGAAAAGAAATGTGAGAAGCGGCCGTGTGCCGAACTTCGAATCCAGATATACCCCGATGAGAATCCCGATAAAAGGCGCCAGCGCAACCTGAAACCCGATTGTGCTTGCTGCCACGGACTGCATCAGGGTTTTTTTATCCTCTTTTTTCATAACCTTTTCGTGTAAATGTTCACGTGCGTACCTACCACACAAGAACTATTTGAGTCAAACCTTTTCTAGGTTGACGGTGAGCCCATTTGCCCCACAATGCCCAATGATGCAAAAGCTGCCTCGATGGTCCGGTCAAGGTCATCCTTGCCATGCGCGGTGCTCACAAAAAAGGCCTCGAATTGAGATGGGGCAAGATAGACGCCCCTGTCCAGCATCTCCCGGAAAAAGACCCCATAAGCGGCTGCATCGGCCTTTATGGCGCTTTCGTAATCGGTAACCGGGCTATCGGTAAAGAAGCCGCAGCCCAAAGAGCCGATTTTATTAATTGTAACTGCCACACCCGCAGCAGTGGATGCCTCCTCGAAGCCCTTGCAAAGGTATGTGTTTTTTTTCGCGATCTCCTCGTAGATGCCTTCCTCGCAGAGCGCATTCAGCATCGCCAGACCGGCACTCATTGCCAGCGGATTTCCAGAAAGCGTTCCAGCTTGGTACACATCCCCCGCCGGCGATACCCTTTTCATTATATCCTTTTTCCCGCCGTAGGCACCCACCGGGAGCCCCCCGCCGATGATCTTTCCAAGGCAGGTCAGGTCGGGCATAATGTTAAAGTACTGCTGCGCACCCCCCGGTGCCAGTCTAAACCCGGTAATAACCTCATCAAAAATGAGAAGAGTTCCGGAATCACTGCAGATTTTTCGTAGTCCTTCAAGAAATCCCTGCGCAGGCAACACCACGCCCATATTTGCCGCAACCGGTTCTACGATGATCGCCGCTACTTCTCCGCCCGCTTTTTCCATCAAAGCTCGGACCGCCCCGAGGTCGTTGTAAGGCAAAGAGACGGTATGGGCCGTTGCTTCCTCGGGTATTCCAGGGGTGCCTGGAATACCAAAGGTAATTACCCCCGATCCCGATTTTACGAGTAGCGCATCGCCGTGACCATGATAGCAGCCGTTGAATTTGACGATCTTCTTTCGCCCCGTAAAACCGCGGGCAAGCCTTATGGCACTCATTGTCGCCTCGGTGCCGGAATTTACCATTCGCACCATCTCGATCGAGGGCACCATCTCGGAGACCTTGCGGGCCATCTCGACTTCGACCCTCGTGGGAATGCCGTAGCTCGTCCCCCTTTCGGCAGCTTCTTTTATGGCGGCAACAACACCCTTATGCGAATGCCCCAGGATGAGCGGCCCCCATGAACCCACATAATCTATATAGGAATTGCCGTCTTCGTCGATTATCCGGCACCCTTCGGCCTTTTTTATAAAAAGCGGATCGGTCTTTACCGCCCTTCCCGACCTGACGGGACTGTTCACCCCGCCCGGTATTAGTTCGCCTGCTTGCTGGTATAGCCGCTTCGATGTTTCCCGGTTCATTTGCATCCTCTCCTAAGCGATTACTCTGTTTCCATGGTCGTTATTTCATACTGCTCGAGGTGCATGTTCACATCGGCTTTGACTTCGATGCGGGCATGCATCTTTTCCTCGACTCTTTCCAGCGGAGGACGCTCCTCGTCGCAAAAACGGGCTGCCACCTCGGGGTGAGCCAGAACAAGGATATCTTTTCCGAAAAGCTCCTTTCTCTGGCGATCGAGGTCCCTTAAAATTTCATAGCATACAGTCTGCTTGGACTTGAGAAGCCCTTCGCCCTCGCAGTAAAAACACGGCTCGCACAGCACCTGGCCGATGCTCTCCTTGGTCCGCTTCCTGGTCATCTCGATGAGGCCGAGTTCCGACATGTGCAGGATGTTTGATTTGCCCTTGTCCTTGTGCATTGCATCCCGCAGGGCGTTCCAGACCTTTTCCCGGTTGGGTTCCTTTTCCATGTCTATGAAATCGATAATTATAATCCCGCCTATATTCCGCAGCCGCAACTGGAAGGCAATTTCCTTAACCGCTTCGAGGTTTGTCTTTAGTATCGTCTCTTCAAGATTTCTCTTGCCGACGTATCTGCCCGTATTGACGTCGATTGCCGTCAGGGCTTCGGTGGTCTCGATCACTATGTATCCGCCGGATTTTAGCCAAATCTTCTTTGCAAGCGCCCGCTGGATTTCCATCTCGATGCCATAGGCATCGAATATCGGTTCGTCTCCCTCATAGAGTTCCACAGCGTTTCTGAGCGAGGGCATGAACGTTTCACTGAAGTTCAGAATCTTGCGGTATTCCGTCTCGGAATCAATTACCAGGCGGTCCACTTCCTTGGTGAAAAGGTCGCGCGCCGCTCGCAGGGTTATATCGAGTTCCTGGTAGACAAGTGAAGGAACAGGTGCATTCTCGCCTCTACGCTGGATGCTCTGCCAAAGCTTCATAACGAAATCTACTTCCGACTGGAGCTTTCCCCGCTCCGCGCCCACGGCCGCGGTTCGCACGATAAAGCCGTGCCGGTTCTCCTTTATTTCGCACATGATCTCGCGCAGCCGTTTTCTTTCGTCCTCGTCTTCTATCCTTCGAGAGACGCCCACATGGTCCATCGTGGGCATGAAAACAAGGTTCCTTCCAGGCAGGGTGATATGGGTGGTTATTCGGGCGCCTTTGCTCCCGATCGGCTCCTTGGCCACCTGCACAAGTATGTCCTGACCCTCCTGGAGTCTGTCTTCTATCGGGACCGTCGAGTAGCTGCGCCGGAAGCTGATCGCCTCATCGTATCCACCATTTTCGGCCGGTTCGGCTTCTTCTTCGCCTTCACCATCCTCTTCCCTGTCGCACGAAGAGAGCAGCAACTGCTCGATTTCCTCCACCGGATGATGAATATCGCTGACATAGAGGAAGGCAGCCTTGTCCAGGTCGATATCCACGAACGCCGCCTGCATCCCTGGAAGAACGCGCACCACCCGTCCCTTGTAGATATTTCCGGCGATACCCCTGTCGGAGCTGCGCTCGACGTACAGCTCGGCAACCTGGCCGTTTTCCACCAGGGCCACCCGCGTCTCGAAGGGGGTGCTATTTATAATTAGCTCTGCGGACATCCTCTCTCCCTTCCCGGTTGGTCGCCGGGTATGCTGCCAACTTGCAGACCAGGCAATCCCCGAGATCCTCACCATATTCGCCGGCCAGAAGCTGCAAAATCGCCATGGGCCTGAAACATAAAAGAGGGGTCTCGAATACTTCCATTTCAAGGCAGTTCTCGCCGTCCTTACGCAAATCGAGCAGGATATCGCGAAGATCGGCCCTGGACTCGCCCTTTTTGGTCTTCTTTGTAAGTACGGCGCCTTCCGACTCTTGCCAATTGTGCAGAAGGCTTTTAACCAGATAGGGGCTGAGTCTCGATACACGGTATGTTGCACGGGTGGGCAGGCCCGATGCCGGACGCCGCTCCAATCGCTTCACGTCGCTCACCCTGATGATGCCGCCGAAATGGCGGTTCAAAAGATCCTTCATCATCGCGGTATCAACAGTTTTATCCAGAGTAATAAACGCATCGGCGATTAACGTTTCCATGCCAAGGGGCAGGGCCTCGCCGAACGAAATCTTTACATGAGGATGGAACCCTTTGCTGAAAGCCGCCGGAAGGCCTGCTCGCCGCACCGCGCGATCGAAGGCCGCGGCAATTTCAAGCTGCCCGAAAAACCGTGCACGATCAAGCTTGGAGTAGATGACGCGGTAGAGGAACCCGCCTTCGCCCGCGCCGTTTCCCTTGACCGCGATGGCTAGGGGCGGCAGAGCCTCGACTGCATCGAGGGCGGGAACGGGTGATTTGTGCAAAACGGGAGAAACCCCGCTTTTGTCGCAAACACCGCATCCCGTGCACTCGCCGGACCGGCAATCAGGGGTGAACTTCTCTTCTGTAGCCTTCCGGAATTCCCGGAGCAGGTAATCGCGTGATACCCCGGCAGATATGTGGTCCCAGGGCAGGATTTCATCGAAGCCCCGCTCGCGTTCGGCGTAAAATTTTGCATCCAGCCCCGTTTCAGCGAGGGCCCGGTACCAGATGTCTTGATTGAAGCAGTCTGACCAGCCGTCAAAGCGCGCGCCAAGCTCCCAGGCGCGCCTTAGCGCTACACCAAGCCTCCTGTCCCCTCGGGCAAAAACCGCCTCGAAAACACTGTGGCCCGTCGAATTCCACTTCAACTTCATTCCGGGTTTTCGCAGCCGTTCCTTCAAGTCGCCCAGGATGCCAGCCATTTCATCCCTCGAGAGCTGTGAAGCCCACTGAAACGGCGTCTGGGCCTTCGGAACGAACGTGGATACTGAAACATTGACCGCGCCCTTGCTCCTCTTGCCCTTCTCCCAGACCTTATAACACAGGTCCACCAGGGCATCCCTGTCTTCAGCGGTTTCGCCGGGAAGCCCTGTCATGAAATAGAGTTTCAGGACACGCCAGCCAAGCCCGAAAGCAGTTTCAGCGGCCGAGAGCAGGTCTTCATCACAAATGCCTTTATTGATGACACGTCTCAGCCGCTCGCTTCCGGCTTCCGGTGCAAGAGTGAATCCGGTCTTTCGGACCTTCTTCACGTGTTCCATAAGCTCCGGGGTGAGAGTGCCGACCCGCATCGACGGCAGCGAAACGGCAACTTTGCGGGGCTCAAGTTCCCTTACCAGAGCCCCAAGAAGCTGCTGTATGCCGCAGTAGTCGCCGGTACTGAACGAGAGCAGGGCTATGTCCTCGAACCCACTCGCCGCCAATGCCCGCTTTGCGGCATCAAATACGTATTCCGGATTGCGTTCCCGCACCGGCCGGTAAATGAAGCTTGCCTGGCAAAAGCGGCATCCCCGCGTGCATCCGCGCGCAATTTCAAGCGAAAGACGATTATGAACTATATCGATCAACGGGACCAGGGGCTTTTCGGGAATCGGCGAAATCGAGTCGAGATCTGATATGAGCCGCTTTACCACACCGGTGTAGTCTGAATAGCGCGGAACGACTGCCGAAATTCTTCCGTCTTCTGAATACCGCACATCGAAAAAGGAGGGAACATATATTCCGGGAATTTTAGAGATTTCACGAAGAAAATCCTCCCTGCCACCTCTCATCGCCCCCTTCCATTGCCGGTGCGCTTCGATGATCTGCGGTATGACCTGCTCGGCTTCACCTATCACAAAAAAATCAAAGAAATCGGCCAGCGGCTCAGGATTGAAAGCGCATGGCCCGCCACCCACGACAAAAGGGTCGCTTCCAGTGCGCTCCGATGCACAGAGTGGGACAGACGAGAGATCGAGGACAGTGAGAATGTTTGAATAGCTCAACTCGTATTGCAGGCTGAATCCGAGGAAGTCAAAGTCTCGAAGCGGCTGTCCGCTCTCGATGCCCCTCAGCGGCTCTTTAAGCCCGCGCAGCTTCTCCTCGTAGTCTTGCCAGGGCGAGTATGCCCGGTCAGCCATAACTCCTTCGGTCCTGTTAAGTTGATGATAGAGCAGTTGCAGACCAAGATGGCTTAGGCCGATTTCATAGACATCGGGGAAGACAAGTCCAAACCGCACGACGGCATCGTCAAAACTCTTATCGTAGGCATTCAGTTCAAGCCCGACATAGCGGCCCGGCTTTTCGATGCCGTTTAGATGCTTATCAAACATTACCCGAAAAAATCCCTTCACGCGGACCGGATTCCCAACTGCTGGCGCTGGAACTTCCGTGTCGCGAATTTTAGCGAAATCTGGTTTCGAAGCCCGGCATTTCGGCGGGAAGAGTTTAACGAAACCCGTCAAATTTTAATCTTTATTTATACTTACCGGATACGAGCAGAGTCAACAGAAAAGGGCGCCTGGAGCATTGACGCCGGATTGCCATGTCTTCGAACCAACTTTTGCGAAAATGGGGAACAAGAGAATTGGGCAGTTAGCAAAACCCACGCACAGAGCGGATCCGCAGAGAGTCTGGGCAAATTATGCTTGCAATATCAGCCGGGTCATGCTATCGGTTTCGTCTGTTTTTCGCAAGGGCCGGTGCTTTTCGCCGCATGCATTCGAGAAAAAGGACAGCAAGGGATTACAGATACCCATTTTGCGGACATTCCAAGGAGGATAGAACATGAAGGTTTTTGTGGGTGGTGTTGCCGCTGCATTTCTTGGTTTTTTGGGAATAGTGATTTGGCCCCAGTACGTTTTTGCGGTCATCGGGGGCGCCATTCCCATTGTCCTGCTGCTTGGCGGGCTCATGGCCGCATACCTTGGCTATGACGAAGTAAAGGAAAAACTGCCATTCCCCAAAAACAGGGAAACCACGGAACCCTCAGTAGGCACGGATACACGGCTGAAAGAAGAAGCCGAAAGATATAAGCAGGAAGTTGAAAGACTCAAAGCCGAACTGGAAAAAACCAAGACGAGCTAAGCAAACACTCGACCTTGAATAATATTCGTAAAAAAAGCCGCCCTCACGGGTGGCTTTTTTTTTGCTGCAAAAACTTATTCAAACCGAAAAGCGGGTTTTGGCTTTGAATTCTACCTGCCCTTTAAAAACTCGCCCAAAACATCGGTATTTTTGTTCCTGACAACCAGATCGAAAATTTCATCTTTTACTTTTCGGGGCAGCAGTTCGATGCTGCCGGTTGTCGCTGAGTCGTATTTCGCACCGGGATAGGCTTCGAGCAGTGTCATTTTCTGGGCATCATCGGCATAGACGTGAATAACTTTAAGCCCAGCCATGACCTCCTTGGCCATGTGAGCCAGGCCGGCCTCATACAGTTTGGCAAACCGCTCTTCGTTGATCCATATATTTATCGGGTATTTTCCACCGGACATACTCAACTCCTCGTCAGTATCTTAATTTTTTGCGGTTTGCCGCTGCAGGGGGGGGATAGAGAAAACGGGCGTCCTTTTCTCCAGGTACTCATCAGTAACGAAAGGAGAGCCGAAGCCGTACTTTTCGGCGCACTCCATGACCAGATCGAAGACTTCGGGGCGAAAGATCAGGCGGGGAGGTTTTACACCGTCATCCACGATGCTTCTGATAAGGCTTCCGCTGAACTTCTGCCATTCGTCTCTGTGGTTGCAGAGGCCTTCGGATGTAACCTCGCCGCAATGCGGACAGTAGAGCCAATTCATCGAGTAGACCGGTGTAATGTCGATCTCGTCCTGAACGGTTGCGAGCAGGTTATGAGCGTCATAGGGGCCGTAGTATGTGCCCACGCCGGCATGGTCGCGCCCGAACATGTGATGCGTGAGACCGAGGTTGGTTCTAAGAATGGCATGGAAGACCGCCTCCCGCGGGCCGGCGTATCTCATGTCCCAGAAAGTCAGAGAGGTGAGGTGGTTGTGGTCGCCGAAATAACCGGCTTTTCTCAATTCATCCTGGGTCAGGATTATTGCTTCGTCAATGTAGTCGCCCTTTCGCTTCTCGCCGATAATGGCGTTTACCAGCACGCCTACAAGGGGTTTGTCTATGGGAAGTTCTCCATAGGTCTGGGACCACGCGCCCTTCATGAGCCATTCATGACCGGTATGGGGGACATTTCGTGTCTGGTGGGCAACAATACGCTCCCAGCCCCTTTCGTCGAATTTTCTTCGCATTTCAAGCGGCGGGATAAAGTAAGGGCCGAAAGGCTCGTTTATGACCGGCCTGTTTACCAGGGTGATTTTCCCGCCCAGGAATTTTTCCGCGTACCTGTAGGTTCGGGCGCAGCCGGGGTGTTTCTCATCTGTTGTCCCGTAGATGGAGTGCGCCATTTCCTTTTTGTCGCAGGCAAAAATGTCTTCTATCTCGAAAAGGGCCATGGGATTGCCCTCGAAGCTCAGAACGACCGACGACCCGGCCTTGATTCCGTAACCGGCGATATCGGCATCCGACATGTCGAAAACGATGGGGATGCTCCACACAGTGCCGTCTGCCAGTCTCATACTCTTAACTACAGAGTCGACATCTGCCCGGTTCATGAAACCCTCGACGGGGCAAAAAAAACCGTAGCAGATGCCAATGATTTCATTTGCTATCTGGCTTCTAATGGGAACCTGGGGCAATCCCCGGGTCGCCAGGGCCGCTTCGGCAGAATCGAGGATTCTTTCAACTATCGGTTTTCCACCATGCCCACTAATGCTCATGAATTTCATTCTCCTCACTTCATTTTTTATTTAATGGCCTACAATATCAAATTGCGCTCAAAAAGGCATGACCTAAGAGCAACCCGCAACAACGGTTCCCACGGGGAAAATAAACAGCATCCCTTTTTTCGCAACTATCTCGGAGTTGTGTAGAAATTTTGCCCGACCTGGTATAAATTCATCGTCCGGTCTACCCTTACCCATTTCTCATGATCACTGAAAAGGGCCTGTTCGCCTGATGAAAGAATTTTGGCAGTCAGCCACGGGGCGCAGAATAGCTATTATTCTTATACTTACGACGGCTCTTATGGCCTTTGGAACGGCTGGCTATATGGCGCTCCAGGGCTTTACCTTTATAGAAGCCCTGTACATGACCGTTATCACTCTCTCCACCGTAGGTTTCACGGAGGTTCGGCAGCTCGATAATACCGGGCGCATCTTCACTATCATTTTGATTATGATGGGCGTAAGTTTTGTTGCGTTCACCCTGGCCTATTTCAGCCAGATACTTCTTGACGGCAATCTGCTGGAAGCATATCGGAGGCGCAGATTGAAAAAACAACTCGATCAGCTCGAAAAACATTACATCGTTTGCGGCTACGGACAAATGGGCCAGATTATCGTCCAGGAACTCCAAAAATATAAAATCCCACTGGTGGTAATAGAAAGTGAGGAATCTGTTTTATTGCGCCTCAGGGAGAAAAGAATTCTTCACCTCAACGGCGATGCAACGGATGAGGACAATCTGATCGATGCCGGGATCATGCGTGCTAAAGGTTTGATCTCGGTTGTGAACAAGGACTCGGAAAATGTATTCATCGTTTTAACGGCGCGCGACCTCAACAAGGACCTCCTGATATTTGCCCGGGCAAGCACTGCGGGCTCCGAGAAAAGGCTCTCGAAGGCAGGCGCCGACCGCATTGTTTCCCCCTATGCCATCGGGGCGATTCGCATCGCACACAACATCGTCCGGCCGACGGTCACGGATTTTCTCGAACTCGCCCTCTCGGGCGAGGGTATCGAACTCAGCATGGAGGAGATCTGCATTCCCCCTGAGTCCAGACTGGTCGAAATGGAACTCAAGGATTCAGGGATTCGCGGGAAGTACAATCTCATTATCATGGCAATAAAGCGCTACGACGGCAGTATGATTTTTAATCCCGCCCCGCAGGAGGTTTTCAAGGCAAAAGACATAGTAATTGCAATAGGCCCGGTTCAAAATTTGACCCGATTCGCCGACGACCTTGGCGTGAACGGCTCCCCGGCGCTCCAGTGGTGCGCTGATTAAGCCAGGACCGGAATTTCGGTAGTGGGTCATTTTGAAAATCATACCCCTTCAACTGCTTGAGCGGTCATGCTATCTTTAGGGCATGAGACCAAAACGACCAAAAGACCCGAATGTGCTGGCGCACATGATTGTCAATCAGGCCACTTCTGAAGACAAGCCCGAGGTGCCAGAATCCGACCAACCACAGAAGAACCCTGCCGCCGTAGAGCTTGGCCGCCTTGGAGGTAAGAAGGGCGGGAAAGCCAGGGCTGAAAAACTCAGTCCTGAGCAGAGGAAAGAGATAGCGCGGAAAGCGGCGCAGGCTCGGTGGAAAACGAAGAAACAAAAATTTTTCTCTCCTCAATAATACCTATCCGATTAATAGCATGTACACGTGAGATATACATATTCTCCTCCGTTGGAATAAAATAGGGAATATTTTTAGGAATATATTGTGTTGCTTTTATCGAAATTGAAGAGTATTAAAAGACCATCGATCGTTTCTTCCAACAGAAGGAGAGCTTGATGGATAAGTCGGATGTGATGAGGGGCCTTGAACCGTTCTTGGCGAGAATCCATGACTGTATTGTGCGCGGCTTCCACGGTGCTCGGATAAACAACGAACACCAACTACATATTTTTACTAAGCGTACTCTGGCAAACGCGAGGCGCGACTACATTTGGAACTATATCCGGAGTGAATTCACGGGAGATGAGGCAGCCCGCATTCATGAAAGAAAAAATGGGCTGTGCCTCCTTGAAATCGCAGATACTTTCATCAGGCTCAAGAAACTGAATAGCCATAAATGTTCCAGCAACATTCCGACAATTCAATCGAACAAATTTGTGTATCAACAGCTTTTAATGTTCTCGCCGCACCCGATTACCAATCTAAATGCGGGATGGATCGTCAACGAAGCGGGAACCGATATTGAAATTTACATCACAAAACCCAGTGGAAAGCGATCGAATGCCTGGGCGGTGAAGATTCTTCAGGATAGCCGCCTGCAATCCATCATTGAGTTCCCTGTGCCCGATACGGGAGGGGCCAAACCGTGGAAGCCCAAAACCGATCTTGGCCGAAAAACCAAAGGAGGAGAAGATGAGGGCTCAAGCGACGATTAACCCGGAAATGTTCATTCTTGCCAGGGAATCAAGGGGGCTTACCCAGAATGAACTTAAAGACAGAATGGGTATTACCCAAGGAATAATCTCAAAAGTAGAACAGGGGTTTCTTCGCCCATCCGAAGATCTGGTGAATAGTTTTTCTGAACATCTGCATTATCCCCCAGAGTTCTTCTTCCAGGTAGGTTTTAGATACCCACCTACCGCTCCATTCCATAGAAAGCGGCAGGCTCTGTCAAAGAAACTACAATCTCAGATTGAATCGACTTTTAATATAAGAAATTTACATGTCCGAGATTTCCTGAACCAAGTCGATTTAGATACATCTGTCATTTCACTTGATCCTGATGATTACAATCAGAACGGTCCTGCCGAAATTGCTAAAGCTGTTCGCCAATACTGGCGAATCCCACGCGGCCCCATCAAGAACTTAACATCCATAATGGAAAGTGCTGGAGTAATAATTATCCGCACCGATTTCGGAACTACATTGATAGACGGCATTGCGTTCATTACCGAAACGCAACATCCAGTTATATATATAAACAAAGATATACCTGCTGATAGAGAGAGGCTGACTCTAGCTCATGAATTGGGTCATATTATCATGCATAACTGCCCAAAGCCAAACATGGAGGAAGAGGCTTATTTATTTGCAGGAGAGTTCTTGGCCCCTGGAGATGAAATAGGACCTTACCTAAATGATATTTCGCTTGATACATTGGCAAGATTGAAACCTTATTGGAAAATTGCGATGAGTGCTCTGATCATGAGAGCTAAGCATCTAAATAAGCTAGACCAAGATGAAGAACGTCGAATATGGGCAAGGATGAACTACCATGGGTATAAGCAGAGAGAACCAGTGCAGCTAGATTTTCCGCCAGAAGAACCGGCTATGCTCAAGGAGATTATAGAGCACCATCTGGACGATCTTGGATTCTCTGTTCTCGAACTATGTAGGATGTTGGCAATATATGAAGATGATTTTCGGAGATGGTGGTATCCTCAAGATATTCAAAAGAAACTGCGAATCATAAAATAGCCAGCAACCACATCCGAGGCGTTTTTATCGGCTAGGATGGATTTTGAGCTTGACATTGCATGACCGCTCAAGTATAAGGGTCATTATGAAGTGAAACAGCTTGGGCGGGAGAACCCTGATGAACAGACTGAGCCTTGAAAAGAGAACGCAAATCCTAAAGTGTTTGGTTGAAGGCAACTCGATCCGCACCACTGCCAGAATATGCGACGTGGTAAAAAACACGGTAATCAAACTGCTCCGTGAAGTCGGCCAAGCCTGTTCGCAATATCAAGATGAACGTCTGAGAAACCTTTCCTGCAAGCGGATTCAATGTGATGAAATTTGGGCGTTCTGCCACTGCAAAGAAAAGAATGTGCCCGCTGATAAGAAAGGTCAATTTGGATTCGGGGATGTTTACACATGGACGGGGATGTGTGCCGATTCAAAGTTGATGGTGTCCTGGCTTGTTGGCAAGAGAGATTACCCCACTTCACTTGCCTTCGTGCATGATCTTGCTTCCCGGCTCTCTCATCGGGTTCAACTTACAACGGACGGCCTAAAAGCCTATATGTATGCGGTTTCGGAAGAATTTGGGCTGGACATAGATTACGCCATGCTGATTAAGCTTTATGGGGAAAGTACTGAGCAGAAGATGGAGAAGCGATACAGCCCCGCAAAGTACATGAGCAGTACCAAGGAGGTCAAGGTGGGTGATCCCGATTCGAAGCACATTTCAACATCCTATGTAGAGCGGCAAAACCTAACTATGCGGATGGGGATGCGCCGATTTACCCGCCTAACCAACGGATTCTCGAAAAAGGCCGAGAACCTGGCCTATGCGGTATCGCTTCATTTCATGTACTATAACTTCGTAAGGATTCATCAGAGTTTGCGGGTTACTCCCGCAATGGAGGCAGGGATTACGGATCGGCTCTGGACTATGGAGGATATTGCGAAGTTGGCGGATTGAAAACTACCAGATAATAGCATACATGCTACCCACGCGGGGCTTGGATATGGAAAATTCAGCCGTATTTGAATCTTGGCTAGTGGTCCCAGTTTCTTCCCATATTGGGAGCGGCGACACAGGTGAGAGAAAAATCTGCTTTTTGAATGTTCTTGCCTGATTACCGGGGGGGAATGTCACTCTCAGCGTAAGGCGGTTCGTTTTGTCATGGCATGTATGGGATAGAAAAGGTTCAGCCGTTCCTTTTGTGTCTGAAAGGTGAAGCATATAGGCTATTTCTGTTGTTTCACCCTTCCTCAGGGGCCTTTCAAATGTAACAGCACAAACCTGCCCAGTCCTTAAGTGGGGACGAAGCACACAGGGGTGATGTTTGCAGCCATCAAGGGGCGCAACTTCTATTTTGCCTTCACCTGACCAATGAAAATAATGATTGTAGCCGACTACCCCATGTTGCTTTGCTTTGACGGTGACTTTCCTATAATACTCATAATGATTGTCATCCAGTACGGAGTAGCGCCTATCAGTCTCCAATGTTTTTATGCCTGGGTTCCCGCTCTGAAATTGGAAGCGGGTCGAGCGCATCCATAGTGTGAAACACCAGATGAATAGGATAAGGGCAATTTGGGAAATGACAAAGGAGGGCCAGTAGTATCCCGCCTGGAAGGGGAGATATGCCGCTATTAAAGCGAATACACCCGCAATGCCAATCCACTGGTAGAGATAATACGCCATACCAAGCGCGTAGTAGACTCTTGAGGCAAAGGTGGACCATTTCCCTTTTGTCATTACATCTCTTTGGATTTGGTGGGGAAGGGAATTGCAGGCCCCCTCGGGGGGCCTGTTGTGGAATCTAATCTCCGCCCATTTTTTTTCCCTGTTAAACCGGCTGTGTACGATTTAGAACATAAATCGACAAGATGGACAAAAACCTTGAAGGATTTGAAGATGCGCTCTCAAATCCTGCTTTGCAATACAGTCTTTACAGTATTTCTGTACTACATTGTCGGAATCATGAATGAGTAATCTCGATTCGCAAATCTGCATTAGGTTCTGGACTAATAGCACACTATGATTTTTTGGCAAGAAAAATATAGTATCGGGAACGCCGGGTGAACAAAAGTGAAAGTCAACCAAAATCAAAATGACCCACTACCGGAATTTCTTTGACAGAGCGGCTCCCATCCCCTATAAGGTAAAAGTTCAACTATAACCGTGGCCGATACCGGCACCTAACCCCCAATCCCAGTTTCCCGCTCTTTTTACTCCGCTTTTCAGGATTTTCGACCGGCAGTATCCCCTGGGCGGGCGACCCTGCTGTTCTCCGGCCGGCATTCAAATGGAGGTAAGCGATGGAGCACCAGGCAGTAATTGTAAGCGCGGTGAGAACACCAATAGGAACTTTTGGCAAATCGCTGAAAGACGTTTCCGCCGTGGACCTGGGAGTAACGGCGGTAGTCGAGGCAATGCGCCGCATCAATCTGGATCCGGCACTGGTGGATGAGGTTATTCTCGGGAACGTGCTGCAAGCCGGACTGGGGCAGAACCCGGCGCGCCAGGTCGGCATACATTCGGGACTTCCCCGCGAGGTCCCTGCCTTTACGATTAACAAGGTATGCGCGTCCGGGCTCAAGAGTGTGTGCCTCGCCGCCCAGTCTATTGCCGCGGGCGATAGTGACATAATAATCGCCGGAGGCATGGAGAACATGAGCCGCGTCCCCTATGGCCTCAAGGGTGCCCGCTGGGGTCAGAGGATGGGAGACGGGTCGCTTTTGGACCTCATGGTCTACGACGGATTGCATGATATTTTCAATGACTACCACATGGGAATAACGGCTGAAAATGTGGCCGAGAGATTTCAGGTTAGCAGGCAAGACCAGGACGAATTGTCCGCGGCCAGCCAGCAAAAGGCGGAAGCGGCGATAAAGAGCGGCCGGTTCAAGGATGAAATTGTTCCCGTTAAGGTTCCCCAGCCAAGGAAAGATCCTCTTATCTTCGACACTGACGAGCATCCTCGGTTCGGCACGACCCTCGAATCCCTTGCCAAGCTAAAGCCGGCTTTCAAGCCCGACGGGACGGTCACGGCGGGTAATGCATCCGGGATCAACGACGGCGCGGCGATCCTGATAGTCATGTCCGAGAAAAAAGCGGCAAAACTCGGAATCGAGCCCATGGCCTACATCCGGGGATATGCTTCAAGCGGAGTGGATCCTGCAATAATGGGGATCGGACCCGTTCGCGCCAGTCGCAAGGCATTGGCGAAAGCCGGCTGGACGCCCCAGGAACTCGATCTCATCGAGGCAAACGAGGCTTTCGCCGCCCAGGCAGCAGCGGTCAACCGGGAGATGGGATGGGATATTGCTAAAGTAAACGTAAACGGTGGGGCAGTGGCACTCGGACACCCCATTGGAGCTTCCGGTGCGAGGATTTTGACCACGTTACTTTATGAAATGAAGAAACGGGATGCAAAAAAAGGCATTGCAACCCTTTGCATAGGCGGAGGCCAGGGAACGGCCGTCGTGGTGCAGAGGCCCTGAAGGAGGTTTTAAAAATATAAGCTGACTCCGGCGCGCGATCTAACCATTCTCCCATTAAATACGTGCTCTTCCAGCCCCTATTCTACTTCCGGTAAAAAGCGCGCGCGGGACCGGACTCAGCAAGTATCCGCGGAACCGCGATTCTCCCGTGCAATCCTGTGCAGATTGTCTCACGGGTGGTCGGGTCTCTTTGTACTTTATCGATTCAACAACTTTCATCGCTAACCCCTTTATTCCCACCAGGGCTGAAGTTTCAGCACCCCACACCCTTGCGGGAATGACGGGTGAAAGTGCATCGATTCGGAGGGATGCGAACATGACCTATTCTAACATTCTTTTCGAGGTCCAGGAGGGGGTTGGGATCCTCACCTTCAACAGACCTAAGGCACTTAATGCCTTAAACAGCGAGACGCTGGATGAGCTAGCGGATGTCATAAAGCGCGTACATTGCGACGACACAGTTCGCGTGCTGGTCCTCACCGGCGCGGGGGACAGGGCTTTCGTGGCCGGAGCGGACATTACCGGCTTTCCCTCGATGAACGGCCTCCAGGCAAGACTTTTCGCGGAACGGGGGCAGGGAATCTTTTTCGATATCGAGAACCTGCCAAAACCCGTAATTGCCTGCGTAAATGGATTTGCGCTGGGCGGCGGCTGCGAACTCGCAATGTCGTGCGATTTCATCTATGCATCGGACAAGGCAAAATTCGGACAACCCGAGGTTAACCTGGGATTAATTCCTGGATTTGGCGGGTCTCAAAGGCTTTTACGCCTGGTCGGGCGGGCAAAGACAAAGGAACTCTGCATGACCGGCGAGATGGTCGATGCCCAGCAGGCAAAGGAACTCGGCCTTGCAGCAAAAGTCTTTCCGGCCGATCAGCTAATTGAGGAGACAATGAAGGTTGCCAGGGCACTGGCCGCGAAATCTCCCGGAGTGCTTCGGTCAGTCAAGAAAATTGTCGATGCGGGGGCCGATATTGACTTACGGAATGGATGCGCACTGGAAGCCGAAGCGTTTGGAAACTGTTTCGGCACCGAGGATATGCGCGAGGGCGTTTCTGCGTTTCTGGAAAAGCGCAAGCCAGAATTCAAGGGAAGCCTCACGCGATAAACTGTATTCTTTCAACTACGAGGAAAAATTATGAATTTCGAGCTCACCGATGAACAAAAAATGATTCAGGATATGGCCCGCAAATTCGCCGAAAGGGAAATCAAGCCCGTTGCGGCAGAGCTGGACAAAACTCATGCCCACCCGAAAGAAATTTGCGAGAAGATGGGCGAGTTGGGACTCATGGGTGTAACAATTCCGGAACAATACGGCGGGGCGGGCATGGACTACATCTCCTATGCTCTGTCGATGATCGAAATATCCAAGGCGTGCGCTTCGTGCGGCGTAATCATGAGCGTTTGCAACAGCCTCTACAATTTCCCGGTTTACGCCTACGGTACCGAGGAGCAGAAGCAAAAATACCTTAAGCCGGTTGCAAGCGGCCAGTCACTGGGGTGCTACGGCCTGACCGAAGCCGGCGCGGGTTCCGACCCGGCAAAGATGCTCACGACCGCTGTCCTCGACGGCGATCAATGGATAATTAACGGCACCAAGCGCTTCATTACAAACGGCAACGTTGCCGACTACTGCGTGCTGGCCGCGATCACGGACAAGGCGGCAGGCTATAAGGGTATAAGCTCTTTTATAATCGACTTCCGCAATACTCCGGGTTTTCGCGTGGGCAAAGTAGAGGAGAAACTGGGCATAAACGCCTCGGGCACAGCCGAGCTGGTATTCGAGGACGCTCGAATTCCGAAGGAAAACCTTCTCGGAAAGCCTGGCGAAGGTTTCAAGCAAATGCTCACAACACTCGACGGCGGACGGATCGGCATCGCTTCCCAGGCCCTTGGCATTGGCAGGGCAGTCCTCGAAGAATCCATCGAATACAGCAAGACCCGCGAGCAGTTCAACCAGCCAATTTCGAGCTTCCAGGCAATCCAGTGGAAGCTCTCGGATATGGCCACCCAGATTGACGCGGCAGAGCTTTTGATCCTTCGCGCCGCCTGGCTCGAAGACAACAAGAAGCCCTACGAAAAAGAATCCGCCATGGCAAAGCTTCTCGC
>DBMI01000016.1 GCA_002298165.1 Desulfarculales bacterium UBA702 | reverse complement strand
GAAGCATGCGGGAATGACGATGTGTTCGAAGCTGAGATCTCGATAAATCAATGCACCGGGTTTGGGCAACAGCCCGGGGAGACCTGGCTATAACCAGGGTTGGAATTCCATCAAATCTCTTAATTTGACGGCTATGGGATTTATTATCCGCCTACCCGCTCAACCCGTAACTCGTAACTCGCAACTCACAACCCGTAACAGGCACTTCCATGTTTCGCGATATTGTTCATATCGGAATTTCGAATTTCTGCGCGGCAGTCGAGGAACTCAGGCGGCCGGAGCTGAAGAAGCGTCCTCTTGTTTTGGCCGAACCGGGCGAAAGGTCCATTATCCAGGGCGTAAACGGGATTGCCAGGAAAGAGGGCCTTTTCGAGGGAATGCCGCTTAGCCGTGCACGCCGTATATGCCGCCGTATCCAGGTCGTACCGTCAGATTACTATTATTACCGCGAACGGCACCGTGAAATAGTGCGGGAATTTGCCCGGTTTTCGCCGCTGGTCGAAGGGACATCTCCAGGCGGGTATTTCATAGACATAACCGGAACACGACGGCTTTGGGGACCTGGACCCGATACCGCGTGCCTGATGGAAAAGGAAATAGCGGGGCAAATGGGGCTTCACTCCCGTATAGGACTTGCCTCGAACAAGCTGGTAAGCCAGGTTGCCGCAAATTGTACCGATGCGGGCGACCTGAGCTTTATTTTTCCGGGAAACGAGGAACCCTTTTTAGCTCCCCTGCCCCTCCGCCTGCTCCCGGGGGTTGGCCAGGTTACGCTTTCCAGGCTTGCAGGCTTTAATGTCCAAAAGATAGGCGAGTTGGCATCGTTTTCCCTGGACATGCTTTCCGGGGTATTCGGCGGGACGGCGGGGCGACTCCTAAAGATCGCCAGGGGCATCGATCCGGCCCCGGTGCTCCCATCCCGAAGAACCCAGCGATTTTCGATGGCAAAGGTCCTGGACAGGGATGAAATAGACCTGGCCAGACTTGAATTGATTCTTTTCCGACAAGTCGAGGAGGCTGGATGGGCACTTAGGCGGAACAACCGCCGCCCGGGACAGCTAAGGATGGAAATCCGGTACGCCGACGGAATGTCCGTCGAAGCGCGAAAAAAGCTTCACCCCCAGGTGGTCGAGTCTGACCGGTTGTTTTTCCGGTCGATCCTCCCCCTTTTTCACAAGCTTTTTTGTCGGCGAGTTGCCATTCGAAGGATGATCCTTGAATTTTACGATCTTGCAATGCCTTTCAGCCAGCTTTCATTTTTTACCTGGGAAAAGGATCCGCTACGAAAAGAAAATACCCTTCAAACGGCCCTGGACGGCATCCGGGAAAAGTTCGGAAAAAAAATCATATCGTACGGATGGACGGGTGACGGGTGACGGGTGACGGAGGACGGAGTTTTATAACCCGCAACCCGCAACCCGCAACCCGCAACATGCAACATGCAACATGCAACCGGCAACAGGCACATGCAACAGGTATCGGATTTCGTCCACCTTCATGTTCATTCATCCTACTCGATGATGCGGGGTGCAAGCTCGCCTTCGGTCCTTTGCCGCGAAGCAAAAAAAGCGGGATATACCCGGCTTGCCATCACTGATACAAACGGTCTCTACGGGTTGATGAATTTTTTGGATGTCGCTCGGGAAACCGGCATCAAACCCATTGTCGGCGCATCGGTGGAGGGAAAAGAGGCATCCGCGGTAATTCTGGCAAAGACGGTACTCGGCTATGAAATCCTGTGCGATCTGATCACCAGCCAACACACGGAAAAAGATTTTTCCATTGCCGCGAGCCTTCCTGAAAAAAGCGGCGAGATTGTACTCATAAGCGAAAACCCTGAACTGGTAAAAGACCTTAAAGATCGGTTCGAATGCTATCTTGAAATCGTTCCCGGTCCAAAAGACCGCCAGATGATCGAGGCCGCAAAAACCATTGGTGTCCAACCTGTTGCCTCAAACTCGGTCCATTTCGCCCGTGAGGAGGATTATCCGTTTTACAGCCTGGTGCGCGCGATAGGACTCAACAAGACACTGGGCACCCTTTCAGACGAAGATGCGGTACCACCCGGCAGGTGGTTGAAATCGGCACGGGAGATGGCCGCCCATTTCCCTAACTGCCAGGAAGCACTTGCCAATGCATCGAGGATCGCAGAATCCTGCCAAACATCCTGGGATAATTTTCGGACCGTTTTTCCCTATTACCGCGACAAGGAAGAAGATCATTTCAGGCTGCTTCTTTGCAAGTGCCGCGATGGAATATCGTGGCGCTACGGTAAAACCTGCAATGCCATCGAGCAACGCCTTAAAGAAGAGCTGGACCTCATCGCGTCCAAGGGGTTCGTCGATTATTTCCTGGTGGTCGCGGATATAGTTCACCGGCGGCCGATCCACTGCGGCAGGGGGAGTGGAGCGGCAAGCCTGGTCAGCTATCTTCTTGGCATAACCCACGTGGACCCAATTCGGCACAAGCTACTTTTCGGCCGTTTCCTTAACCCAGAGCGAAAGGACCTCCCCGATATTGACGTCGATTTTCCCTGGGACGAGCGCGATGGGCTGTTTGCTGAAATCCGGGCTTCTTACGGCGATGAAAGGGTGGCGCTTGTCAGCAATCACGTGGGATTCGGGGCGAGGGCTTCGGTTCGAGAGGTGGCGAAAGTCTTCGGCATTCCGCCGGCGGAAATAAAGGAAGTGACCCGTCGTATGAATTACTGGGCCAGTCCGGATAACCTGTGGGAGCACGTAAAAACCTACCCCAAATTTCGCAATTTCCAACTCGATCCGCCCTGGCCCGAAATCATCGACCTGGCATCGCGCCTCGAATCCATGCCACGAAATATCGGCACCCATTGCGGCGGCATTGTGCTTGTTCCAGACCGTATGCGCCGGTATGTTCCGGTCCAGATAAGTGCCAAAGGGGTTCCCATCATACAATGGGAAAAGGACCAGGCGGAAAAAGCGGGACTCGTCAAAATTGACCTTCTCGGAAACCGTACCCTGGCGGTAATCCGCGATGCACTGTCAGCCATTCGCGAGAACACCGGACAAAGCCTGGATTATCCCAACCTGAATCCGGCCGACGACCAGCCCACCATCGACTTGATAAAGCGCGGGAAAACAATCGGAGTATTCTATCTCGAATCCCCTTCGATGCGCCTTCTTCTCGAGAAATCACAGAAGGGCGATTTCGAGCACCTTGTAATACATTCATCGATTATCCGCCCCGCGGCGAACCGATACATCCAGGAATACATCCGGCGCATTCACGGGGAGCCTTACGAACCTCTGCACCCGAGCATAAAAGATATTCTCGACGAAAACTACGGCATACTGGTCTACCAGGAGGACGTGGTCCAGGTGGCGATGATCATGGCCGGGTTTACATGGGGCGAAGCGGACGCTTTGCGAAAAATTATAGGCAAGAAAAGCCGCGAGCAGCTATCGAGCTATCGGGAGCGCTTTGCAAAAGGATGTATCGGTAACGGGATTCCCTCGGAAGTTATAAATAAAGTCTGGGAAATGTTTATTTCCTTTTCTGGCTATTCCTTCTGCAAGCCCCATTCAGCTTCCTATACACTGGTGAGCCTCAAGTCGGCCTATCTCAAAAAACACCATCCGGCTGAATTCATGGCGGCAGTCATATCCAATGGTGGGGGCTATTACAGCACTTTTGCCTACGTATCCGAAGCCCGCCGCATGGGGCTTAGTGTCGAAGGGCCGGATATAAACCTGAGCGGCATGGCATGGACTGGAAAGGAAAAATCGGTCCGAGTCGGCCTTCAGCAGCTCCACTCGATAAGGCGAGATACCGTCGAAGCAGTTTTGAATGAACGCGGCAGAGGCGGTCCTTTCGTTTCAATCGAGGATTTCCTGCGGCGCGTTTCGATTCATCCGCCCGATGCCGCGGTGCTCGCCCGGAGCGGGTCCCTGGATTCCCTATCCGGTAGCCTGAATCGTCCCCGGCTTCTCTGGCATATCCAATCCTGGCTCAACAAATTTTCCGGATCCAACAATGGAGCATCCAAGGCCTCAAAAATCCAGCAAACAGCATTCACGCCGCGCGCGACCCCCATCAAGGTCCCTGCCCTGCCGGATTTTGCAGATCGTGAAAAATGGCATCACGAATGGGAAACACTCGGCTTCATCCTCTCGGTCCACCCCCTTCAGCTTGCGGATCCTTTTTTTCGCTCCATCCGCCGTCCCCTGGTTTCAGCGTGCGATTTTCATAAAAACGTCGGCCGAAAAATATGTGTAAAGGCATGGCCGATCAGTCGCAAGGAGGTTTATACGAGGAAGGGTGATGAAATGGAATTTTTCACCTTTGAAGACGAGACAGAAATTTTCGAGGCGATCTTTTTCCCTAAATCATTCAGCCGCTTCTGCCAGGACCTCGACATGGCACATGCCTACCTGCTGCAGGGCCGCGTGGAAAGCGAGTTTGGCGTTGTCAGCCTTAATGTGGATTATGCTTACCGGGTACCGGAGAGGGTTCATTAGGGATTAATGCGCTTTGGCCGCTTGCGCCACCGCTTAAACGACGGGATCAGCCGAGGAGTGCGCGCGCAGTAGGCCTCGTATTCGGCACCGAAAAAATCACGCAAAAGTGCCTCTTCCGCGCGAATGCGCGCGAAAAGCACCGGAATCATGAGGGCCGTGAGCAGCACGCCGACTACCGAGCGAAAAGCAAGACCCCATCCGAGCGAGTTTACGAGCAACCCCAAGTAGCTGGGGTGGCGGATGACACCATAGACACCATTCGTCACCAGGGTATGACCGGGCTGGATGGCCACCAACCCGCTGAACCGCCGGCCGAGTACGAAGACCGGCCAGATCCGCAGCGCACCACCTGCAGCAAACAGGGCCACCCCCAACCAGCGAACCGCATCCCCATCGATTGTCCAGAATTCTTTCCGGTCCGTGTAGGACGGCAGATAGGCGGCCAGCAACCCCAGTAGCATGAAGACTGCCAGGACCCATCGGTTTGAGCGGTCCTCACGTTCACCAGGGCTCAGATTGCCGGAGCTAAAGAGACCCAGGCCTGACAACACGAGAAAAGTGATTGCAAGAACTAACAATGCCTTGACGGAGAAGAAGGCGGCAAATCCGCCGGAACCCGCAATCGCCAGCCCAAGATAGACAAGCGACGCCACTATGTTGATTAACGCTAATTTTGGTGCTGCAGCCATCGTCCTCCACTTCGCAGAAACCGGGGAGATTTATCGATTCAGTTCAGAAGGAGCGAACAGGCCTCATTATATCACCTCAATAAAAAACCGCGATCCAGACTGTCTTTAGTTCAGGATCAGTCCATTCCACACGATGCCTCACATGAGCCGGAATAACGACCCAGTCACCGGAATGTAAAACTACGGGTTCAATTTGCCCATCAAAGCGCAATGAAGCACTGCCGGTAAGGAGCATCACCCATTCGTCTTCCTCCTGATCGTACCAGAAGTTCTCGGGAGAGGCATGACCGACCGATACAATCCTTTCTATCCTCATCGATCCGGGCGAATCGATAAGTGTTTCAGTGAATTCATCCATGAGATTTTCTGGGATTTGCGAGAAGATGTTTCCCGTCTTCATTGTGGACCTGCCCATTTAATGGAAGCCGCATAGGCCAATCGGGCAGGGTTGACCTGCCAGACTGGCAATTAGCGCAATACCTGCTCTTACTTGGCAAGCGTAAACTTCCAGGCGCAGTACCACTCATCGGGGTGGTTATCGGGGGGGCAACCGACGCATTCGGTAGTTATGCGGGAATCAATGGTCGAGGCGAACATCGGATACTCAATCATTCCGGCGGATTTGCACGGATAATCCGCTAAGCCGCGCCTTTTTCTTGCAGACTGTACCCGGCATTCGTCCATTCTGAATATAAAAGAGCCGTCCTCTAATTCGTGTATGGACTGCTTATTGATGCGTGTATACATCCGAAAGCCAAGGGCCGTCTTAAGGCCTTCGAGGCCGGGAGATTCGTCCATTCCAAGCAGATTCTTAATCCTGAGCGCCTCATAGGGCGAAAAGCTTGACCAGCAAATATCGTTGCAATGTTTTGCATCGGCCATCCCGAACGGACCTTCGACCGCCTGAAACCATACGCCGTCATTTGCAATCCAGTTGATAGAGGTTGCCTCGATCAGCCCCAGTAATTCATCCTTGTTCATTTCCCTTAGACGCTTCGGCACGCCGCCCTCAAGAGAGAACCCTAGAATTGTGGAGAGCCTTTTCAGAATGATCCCGAGAGCCTGATCCCCGGCTTGTGCCTCGATCCTGACCGCCTGATCGAAGCCTACACGGTTTTGAACCTCGCGAAACCAGAAGCCGTAATGAATGAGCGTTCTTCTGAACCCTTCCATTACCCACCGCACCAGTTCTTCCGCCGGCAGGTCCTCGATTGACTTGGGCATATTTTGGCCGGACATCAAAGCCTCCTTATAAGGGGGTTAAAGAGAAGGCGGGGCTAAAAACGAAGTAAACATTGCCTTGAACGGCACCGGCAGTTTGTCAAATCCATTGCGCAAAATCAACAACAAAGGAAGTGCATGAGCTGATGATCTTGTTGTTTTAATTAGTGAAAATAAGGACAATCTTCTTTAGTTTCTTTAAAATAAAAACCCCGGAAAAGGACCTTTCCTCTTCCGGGGATAAGCGCTGCAATCTCAAACTTTACCAGACCGCGGAACCAGCCGGTCGGGGGTAATGGCTTACCGGCTGATTAAGCGGTGGGCACAAAAGACCGTGCCCACCTACAGTTCCAATATCCTGGGCCGTGGTGATTTCGGACCTGGTCAGCCCAAGTTGGTTAAATGTCGAAGTAGAGTTTGAATTCCTGGGGATGAGGCCTCATCCTAACTGTATCCGCTTCGTTAACCCGCTTGTAGTCGATCCACATGTCGATAACATCCTGGGTGAATACGTCGCCCTTGAGCAGGAACTCATGATCTTTTTCGAGGGCGTTAAGAGCCTCGTCCAGCGATCCAGGAGTAGAGGGCACTTTTGCCAGTTCCTCGGGGCTAAGCGAATAGATGTCTTTATCGAGCGGCTGACCCGGATCGATCCGGTTCTCGATTCCGTCGAGGGCGGCCATCAGAAGGGCGCTGAAAGCAAGGTATCCGTTGCACGACGGATCGGGGAAACGTACCTCAAGGCGCTTCAGTTTCGGGGAAGCGGAATACATCGGGATGCGGATACCGGCACTGCGATTACGGCTCGAGTACGCGAGGTTTACCGGAGCTTCGTATCCCGGCACGAGCCTCTTGTAGGAGTTCGTAGTCGGGTTGGTGATAGCGCAAAGGGCCGCGGCATGTTTAAGGATGCCACCCGCCGCCCAGAGTGCCATTTCGCTCAGGCCGGCATACTTGTCGCCCGCAAACAGGGGCTTGCCCTCTTTCCAGATGCTTATATGGGTGTGCATGCCCGAACCGTTGTCACCAAAAAGGGGCTTGGGCATAAAGGTAACCGTCTTGCCGTTGTTGCGGGCTACATTTTTAATAACATATTTGAACCACTGAAGGTTGTCGGCCATTTTCACCAGCGGGGCCGCCTTCATGTCGATTTCCGCCTGACCGGCCGTGGCAACTTCGTGGTGCTGGCATTCAATAGTCAGCCCAACCTTTTGCATCATGAGCACCATTTCGGTACGCAGGTCCTGCTGCGAATCCGTCGGGGCCACCGGAAAATAGCCTTCTTTGTACCGGGGCTTATATCCGAGGTTCGGGCCTTCAACCCGCCCTGTGTTCCACTGTCCTTCAACTGAATCGATATAGTAATAGGAGTAATTAACAGAGGAGTCGAACCGGATGTCGTCGAAGATAAAAAACTCGGCTTCAGGACCTATCCAGGTCATGTCGCCGATTCCGGTGAACTTGAGGTACTCTTCTGCCTTCTGAGCTATGTGCCTGGGATCCCGGGAATATTTTTCCTTGGTCACCGGGTCCACCACGTTGCAGATCATGGTAAGTGTGGGAACCGACATGAACGGATCCATCTGCGCCGTTGTTGGATCAGGTATTATCAGCATGTCACTGGCATTGATCGGCTGCCATCCGCGAATACTGGAACCGTCGAAACCATAGCCGGCTTCGAAATCGCTTTCGCCAAGCTCGGTAATCGGATTCGTGAAATGCTGCCATGTACCGACAAAGTCCATGAATTTGAAATCAACCATCTTGGCACCGTTTTCTTTTGCGAATGCCAGTACTTCTTTTGGGGTCATATCAGCCTCCTTGGGGTTTTCGAAATCAGGGCAGTACGCCTGCAGTACGCCTGTTGTATACTCCACAGGCAATTTGCTTGCCAAAACCACAACTTCTACGATCTAACGCAACTTCCATCGGCTCATGTGGCGATTTTCTGTTGCTTGTCGTTCGATTTTTTCTGTGGATGTTTGAGAATCGGCGACAAACATGAACAATTTTGTTCCAGAAAAACGGCCCAAAATCCAAAACTAAGGACGATCGAGTCGGATTAAAATGTAATTATTCGATAATCCACAGAAATTTCATGCCAGGAATTGCGCGCAACGTTGTAACAAAAATGTACAATTCATTTCCGGTCGATAATTAATCAGCCCGAAAGTTCAACATAAGGAGAGGCATTCAAGAAGCCTTGCCTTAATCCGTTCGTGTGTTCGATAATCAACGAGCTTGTCGCCATTGAGGTCGGTTACGTAGAAAACGTCGGCCACCTGAGCACCGGGAGTGGATATCTTAGCCAGCTCGATAGTCAAGCCGAGTTCGTGGAGGGTATTGGTAATCGTGTGGAGAACGCCTGGCCGGTCCCATGTATACACCTCGATGATTGTGTAAAAGTCGGAGCCTTCCTCATCTATCAGGATCCTATCCTCTTTTCGCGGTATGGACTTTTGCAGCAGGATGGACGGCTTGCGCCTGGTTTCGAGTATTTCATCGAGATAGGATTCGTCGGCAAGCGAACGTTTTAGATCACCCTCTATTTTAGCCCACAGCTCTTTTTTTCTGAGCGGATCGGGAATTCTCTCGATTATTATGATATCGCACGCAACGCCGGGCTCCCGCGTGTAGATGTCGGCGGAGAGAATATTAAGTCCCCTTGCCCACAAAACTCCGGTTATGAGTGCGAAAAGGCCTGGTTTGTCCCTCGTTACGACCGTTATTCGCCACATTTCGTCTTCAGCCGGCTCGGCACTCATGCAAAGCGGGGAATTGGCAAGCAGCTTTTCCATTTCGTAATGGCGCAGCATTACGCATGGTTCCTGCGAAAGCAGGTATCGAAACGGGAGCTTCTTTATCCACTCGGAGACCATCAGAGCCTGTTCCTCGCCGGGAACAAGGGCCAGGACTTTTCGAGCAGCTTCGGCCATCCTGTTTTCAAGGTCTTCGGTTTTAAGATCCCCCCGACGCAGCAGATGGTCAACTCTAGTCAGCAATTCCCTCAGCAAAGAGGCCTTCCAGGTATTCCAGGCCCCGGTTCCCGTTGCCTTGCTGTCTGCAACGGTAAGCAGGTAGAGCAGCAGGAGCCGTTCACGATCCTTTATCTCGACTGCGCATTGCATGACCGGTTTTTCATCCGACAGGTCCCGCTTCAGCGCGGTCTCGGCAAGCAATAGATGATGTTCGATGAGGAAGGTTAGAAGATCCGTTTCTTCAGCATTAAGCCCCATTCTTGGCCCGATCTCCCTGGTCATGATGGCGCCCTGGACTGCGTGGCTTTTGCCTTTTCCCTTGCCTATGTCGTGCAGAAGGGCAGCCAAATAAAGGACACGCCTGCTTCGCTGACCAATTGTAACCCCCGCCGGAAAAACACCCTCGCCGTTTCCGTTCGATTGCTCGAGATTATGGAGTTCCCGCACCGTACGCAACAGGTGTTCGTCAACCGTGTAAACATGGTAGACATCGTTTTGCACTCTGTAGCGAATCATCGCAAATTCGGGTATGAGCGTCTGCAGGAATTTGGTTTCGAGCATCACCTTGAGGGCGTTAAAACTCTGTTTCGGATCCAGCAGCACCTCGTAGAATTGCTTCAGGACGTCGGGATTTCTCCTTTCGCGCTCTCCGAAACCGTCCAGGTTTTCACGGATGACTTTGCCGGCCTGGTGGTGGAAGTGCGCCTCCGAGCGGACGGCCTGCCAGAAAAAACGCATCAGCAGCATCGGATCTTTTCTTACCCACTCCGGATCCATGAAGTGCAGATGCTTTCCCTCGAGCAGAAAGGGACCGGGCAGGATTCTCCTTCGCATGGTCAAGCCCCGGAACCTTTTCTGCGAGTCTTCAAGCCGTTCCAGGATAAAATCGGCTGTCCGGCGGATTCGCGCGGTGTATCTGTAGTAGAGGCGCATGAAGACTTCTACCCCGGATCCCTCAGTCCCCGGCCTGCATTCAAGCCGGTCGGCGATTTGTTCCTGCTCTGGAAACAGCAGCCTGTCCTGTCTTCTTCCACTCAATTGATGGAGTTGCAGGCGGACGCGCCATAAGAAATCGTATGCCTGATCGAGCCACAGTCTTTCAGTCTCGGTCAGCCATTGCTCTTTTACCATCACATCGAACGAAGGGTCCTGCATATACACTATGCCGGCCCATCGAACAGCGTGCATGTCCCGCAAACCGCCAACGCCCTCTTTTACGTGAGGCTCGAGCAGGTAGGGGCTCTCACCGTACTGGTGGAGCCTGCTGGTGCGATATGTTACAAGGTTACTGAGAAACCGGCGCCTACTCTGGTTACCGAAAGATCCAAGCAGCGATTTTTTCCAATTATCGAAAAATTCCCTGTCTCCAGCGATGTACCCGGATTCGAGATAGTTTGTGAGTATTGTAAAGTCTTCATGAATCATTTTTTTTATCAGGGAAACCGAAGCCGTGGTATTGCCAACCTCGAAACCGCCATCCCAAAGCCCATAGACGATTTCGCGCATTATTTCCTGCAGATAAGCAGGGATTCTTTTCTGGTAGAGGAAGAGAATGTCCAGGTCGGATGAAAAGCTCAGCTCTCCACGTCCGAATCCGCCAACAGCCACAATGGCCCAGCCCCCTAACTTAGCCGCATCTCCATTGAATGCTTTTTGAATGGCGTCGTGGAAATTCGAGGAATAGGTTCGGGCAGCAAGCAGGCCCGGTGCGCCGGTTTGGCACTCCACCACGAAATTTTCGCGAAGTTCCTTGAGTTTTCGGGGTAAATTTGTACGGTTTACCATTATTAAATTTTCTACAAAGCCGTGAAGTCCCAGCAAAGCAAACAGCGGCGAGAGGAGGAGGGCCGCCAGCCTATAGTGCTTCTTCGCCGGTTTCCCCTGTTCGAATCCTGATACACTCCTCTACCGGCATAACAAAAATCTTGCCATCACCCATCTTGCCGGTGTTGGCGGCATGGCGCAACGCTTCGATTATTTCCCCGGCCTGGCGATCGGAAACTACTACCTCTATTTTGATTTTTGGAAGGAAATCCACTACATATTCAGCTCCACGGTAAATTTCCGTGTGCCCCTTCTGGCGCCCGAAGCCGCGCACCTCGGAAACGGTCATTCCCTTGATCCCAAGGTTAGTGAGCTTCTCTTTCACGTCGTCGAGCTTGAATGGTTTGATGATTGCCTCGATTTTTTTCATTTTTTTTCCCGCCTATGAAGAAAAAAGTACGATCAAGAGAACCCGTTTAAGAAAGGCTCTTAGAAAAGGAACAAAAATGTTCATTTCGGAACATAGCCGTGTGCGATCGGGTTTCGTCTGCCGGTTCCGAATGCCTTCGCGGTCACCTTGAGAATTGGAGGGGCCTGCCACCTCTTGTACTCATTGTACTCGATCCGCCTTATAACCCACTTGACCACTTCAGGGTCATAGCCGCGTGCGACGATCTCAGCGGCGGGGAGCCGCTCCTCTATGTAAGCCGCAAGGATGCCGTCCAGGATCTCGTAGGGAGGGAGCGTATCCTGGTCTGTCTGATTGGGCCTGAGCTCGGCTGAAGGCGCGCGAGTCAGGATTCGCTCGGGAATCCAGCCAAACTTCTTGTTCAGCTGGTGAGATAGCTGATAGACCATTGTCTTTGGGATATCCCCAAGCACGGATAGGCCCCCATTCATATCCCCATAGAGAGTGCAGTATCCAACCGCAATTTCGGATTTATTGCCGGTGCTCAGCAGAATGCGCCTGAATTTGTTGGAGATGGACATAAGCACCATTCCGCGCAATCGGGCCTGAATGTTTTCCTCGGTAAAATCCTGCGGCAGGTCGTTAAAAATCGGCTCAAGCGATTTGAGGGCCATCGAGAAAAGATCTACAATCGATACCACATCGAATCTGATGCCAAGCCGTGAAGAAAGCTCACGCGCGTCCGTGAGGCTTTCCGGCGCGTTGTATGGCCCCGGCATAGCAACACCGAGGACGTTTTCAGCCCCCAGTGCGAGTACCGCAAGACATGCCGTCAGCGCGGAATCGATTCCGCCGCTCAAGCCGATTACCGCCTGTGTAAAGCAGCACTTGTTCGCGTAATCTTTAAGCCCAAGCGTCAGCGCTTCGATAATCTCGGAGATTTCGTCCAGGTCACCGGCGTGCATATCGCCTCTGCCCGTTTCGGTGTCATAGATGACCAGGTCTTCCCGGAAATCATCCCCGGTTGCAACCAGATTTCCCATCGGATCAAAGATGGCGCTATGGCCCTGGAAGATCAGCTCGTCATTTCCGCCCACCTGGTTTACGTAGACCACATGCGCATTGGAATTCCTGGCGTGGCCCTGCAGCATTGGCTTAACCCAGGAAGCCTTTCCCGTGTGGTACGGTGACGCTGAAATATTTATGATTATGTCTACTCCGGCATTGCGCAGTTCACATATCGGGTCGCAATGGTACAGGGGTCTTGGAAGATATCCCGTAACATTCCAGACGTCCTCGCATATGCTCAACCCAATTCTTTTCCCCCTGAATTCTACCCAGGAAGCTGCCTCGCCCGGTTCGAAATACCGTTCTTCATCGAACACATCATAAGAGGGCAAGAGCATCTTATTTCCTATACAAAGCAGCTTCCCATCATCGTAGAAAATCGCTGAATTCCGAAAGGGCTTTCCACTGCCTTCATTGATGGAAACCGCCCCAAAAACTACACCGATTCCTTTACTGGCCTGCCTCACGGTCTCCCAGTACGGAATGCTGTCTCTCACAAAGCCTTGCTTGTCGAGCAGATCCCGAGGCGGATAGCCTATGATGGCCATTTCCGGCAGCACCACAAGATCGCAATGTTCCTGCTTTGCCTTGTCGATGACATCGGTAATTTTCTTCGTGTTTCCGGCAAAATCCCCAATCAGGGGATCGATCTGGCCCATTGCGATTCGCATTCTTTTCTTCCTTTCACTGCGCCGGCGCCCTCATGTTCATCCGGCCGCCCTCCTAGATAGCCCTTTTTATGAATTTAAAAACAGGTACGGCCTTGCCCAAAAACCTTGCGGCTACAAAATGTTGAATTTAACTGCATCGGCATGCCAGCTTTTACCATTTGGTATTTAGCACTAAGGCAACAAAGCTTTTTAGCTTATACCCGCATTTCATTTAGTTCAATTCGAACCTGCGCGAAGTCACACGCTGCATCACCTTAAGGTGTTGAGTTTATTCCATATTGGTGTTTTCGTAAATTGAAACATGCATGATGCGGTGCCTTTCCATATTCGAAGCCCGAGCATCGCTGCCCCGAGAAAAGACCATTTCTTTCCGGAAAATTTAAATGTATTCTTCCGCGCGAGGAAATGGATGATAGCTGCAGGAGTATTTCAGGGAAAGATACCAGATGAGTTCTCCACCCTTGTTTATCGACCCATGTGGACTCGCCTTCGACATCGACGGCGTAGTTGCCGATACGATGGAAGTGTTCGTGACGCTTGCCCGCGAGCGGTTCGGTTTCGAGCACATCAGCAAGGACGATATTTCATGCTACAACATCTACAAGTGCCTGCAGATCGAAAAGGACGTTCTGGATGAACTTGTCTGCCTGACCATGGATGATGAGCACACAATGCAGATACCGCCGATGCCCGGCGCTCCGGAATTTTTAACCGAGATGGCAGGCGCCCATCCCCTCCGGTTCGTAACAGCGCGCATCTGGTCTGAGTCCATTACCGAATGGCTCTATCAAACGCTGCCCGAAGTTCCCAGAGACAGGATCAGCGTTATTGCTTCGGGGGCACCCGAAAAAAAATCTGAGATCCTCAAAGAACTTGATGTTCGCTACTTTGTCGATGACCGGACCGAGACATGCCTGCAGCTTAAAGAGTCCGGAATTCAGCCCCTGCTCTTCATTCAGCCATGGAACCGCAATGACTCATATGACGGTTTAATCCGGGTCGAGAACTGGGCGGGGTTGAAAGAATGTGTCTTGCTCCCGAACCCGAAATTGAGGTAAAGTATCCACTAATGGGGAGGAGGGGACCCTTCCTTCGAAACACCATCAGAGTCGAAAATTCCCGGCAAGATCTCGATAGAGCGATACGGACCGACTTTCGCGCGGTATTAACCGATTTTAATCGTTGTCGTTCATTGGATGCTGCTTTTCATTCGAGGGCGCTGCTTGAGCGTGCCCCCGGATAGTCGGGGAATTAGCCTTGGACGGGCTGTAAACCCCATCTACCATTTTGCCGCCGAACGAAGATGGAAGAATAAATACGGGTAGAAGAGTCTAGAAGATGTCGTTAACCGAATCACCACCCGTGCAGGTAAAAGCCGACAGGAACGGTTTCACCCTTGTTCCCGATCCGGCGGCAACATTCGATGCCATTGTAGCCTATATGCGGCAGCGGCTCGAACATTCGCACGATTTTTTTCATAAAACGGATATGGTTCTGGACCTCAGGACGAAGCCTTTTCGCTCAGACGAGATCACTGCACTTTATGAAATTCTTTTTGACAAGGCGCAAGTCAAGCTGATCGAGGTCCGCCTCTCGGATGATCTCTCGTTTATGGTCGAAGGCGAGATGCAAAGGCGGCGCATGCGTGCCTCGGGTACCGAGAAGCCCAAGGAAAACGACTCGCCACTTATAGTTAGAAATACATGCCGATCGGGCGTCAGAATTGTCTCTCCATCGGATTGTGTCGTCCTCGGAGACGTTAATCCGGGAGCTGAGATTGTCGCCTCGGGCGATATCATAGTTTTCGGGTCGCTTCGGGGGATTGCCCACGCTGGGGCCGCTGGAGAGCTTTCCGCGCGGATTTGGGCGCTAAGCATAGAACCTAGCCAGATTAGGATTGCAGATCTCGTTGCCGTGCCGCCAAAGGGTGGCAAGCCGGTGCCTAAAAGGTTCGAGGTCGCGGAGGTGCAAAGCGGGGCAATTCAGGTGATAACCGTATAGCGGCAGATAAGAAAAGATTACGGCGCCGGGAAGACCCGCCGCCGGGAGAACCTGGCCGAAGGCCGGGGAGAAAGGCACTTTCAGTTTCCACTAAAATACAGGTGATCTATGGCCGGCAAGACTATTGTGGTAACTTCAGGTAAGGGCGGGGTCGGAAAAACTACGACCGTGGCCAATCTGGGTACGACGTTAGCTAAGAAGAAGTACAGCGTCGTCATGCTAGATGCGGATATTGGACTGCGCAACCTCGACGTGGTAATGGGACTTGAGAACCGCATCGTGTACAATCTCGTTGATATTATCGAAGGTAAATGCCGAAAAGCGCAGGCGATGATTAGGGACCGCAAGCTATCCAATCTTTTCATTATCCCCGCGGCACAGACGCGCGAAAAGAATGCAGTTAACCCCGAGCAGATGAGGCAATTGTGCGCCGAACTGGCCGAGGAATTCGATTTCGTTCTAATCGACTGCCCGGCGGGGATCGAGCAGGGCTTTAAAAACGCCGTTGCGGGGGCATCCACCGCTGTTGTGGTGACAACCCCGGAGGTTTCGGCCATCCGTGATGCCGACCGGGTGATCGGTCTGCTCGAAGCCTCCGAGTTGAAGAATATTTATCTCGTCATAAATCGGCTCAATGTGAAAATGGTTAAAAAAGGCGATATGATGTCAACAGAGGATATCATATCTCTACTTTCCGTACCGCTCCTTGGCGTTGTACCGGAAAGCGAAGAAGTGGTTATTTCGACAAACCGCGGCATTCCCCTGGTTCACGAAAGAGGCAGCAAGGCCGGATCAGCCTTCAGAAGGATAGCATCCCGCCTCAACGGAGAGTCCATTCCGATTGATGAGGACGGAGCCGACGGATTTTTCGGCCGAATGAAAAGGCTTATCTGGAACTGAAAGGAGTTTGCCTCATGGTAAGTTTGCTGCGGCGTTTTTTCGGAGTAGATAAGCAAAGCGGGCAGGTCGCACGAAAACGTATGCAGTTTGTCCTGATGCACGACAGGATTGACATTACCCCTGATTTGCTGGAAGCGGTAAGAAAAGACATACTTGAAGTGCTCTCGAAATACATGGAAATCGACGGCAAATCGCTCAAGGTCGATTTGGAACAGGGCAAAGATTTTATGGCATTGATCTCAAACGTCCAGGTTAAAAGGGTGTACAGGCACGCATCATGAGTTAAAATTAGGCACTGGGGCGCTACCATGCAGCGACGCATGACGATCTTTTCTAACACCGGCAAAGTGCAGCGCTCTTCCGCCGCCCCTCGGACCGGAAGTCCTCGGGAGGCACCGGAACCTTGGCGACCAGATCGTTGAATGCCGGCTTTGGCCGGCATTGATTTTTTTATGGGATTAATTATGGCTCTACAATTGATGCTTGGAGCTTCTTTGCGAAAATACCTACCCGGCTATAATGCCGAGACCGGGCACTCCGTCGAGATCGAGCCTGGCTCGACAATTCGTGACGTAGCCCGGCTTTTCTTCATTCCCGAAGCCGAGGTAAAGCTCATAATGTTGGATGGAGTTTCCGCACAGTGGGATACAGTTGTTTCCGGAAACGAGCGACTGGCCTTTTTCCCGCCCGTAGGTGGCGGCTGATGCCGAAATCGCTCGCCGGAAAGCTTTATGAATGTTGGGTTGAGCACTAAAGTGCGGCAGTGGAATAGACTCTAACTTTCTTGAAATCCCGAGTATCGCTAGCCCAGCGCTTTTCAAACATAAACCTTATGCAGAATCCCTTTATCTCAGTTTTTTTGACCCGCCGGCAGGGTGAATTCAAATCATCGTAAGCAGATAGCCGGCAATATTGCAGGTCACTCTACATTGATTTTCTGCAAATACATTCTGATAGACTCGAAAGAACCTTCAGGGGCCGCAATCAGGTGATCCGTAATTCGCTGCCCTCCAAGGTAGTCACTGAGGTGAAATTCCCTCCCGTCGAGCCGATGGATCTTTCCGCCGGCAGCCATGAGAATGATTTGGGCTGCTGCCAGATCCCGGTAAGACGCATTGGCGAGCAAAGCCGCCTCAGCGCGTCCACGGACGACATAGCAAATATGTGCCGCGGTTGAGCCAAGATTTCTGATCTTTCCAGGAAAAGTTGAGTGGAAGTGGTTGTGAAATCGCGAATAGGTAAGGAGGACCGATTCGTTGCTTATTTCGCCGGTATCGGGGATTTGAATTTCCCTTTCTCCCCAATAAGCCTTTTGACCGGCAACAGCATAAAAAAGGTCCCCGGTTACAGGCATGTAGGTCACCCCGATTACGGGCCAGAAATTTTCCAGAAGTGCGAGGGAAATGCCCCAGATTGGTATTCCGGCCTGGAAGTTGGCTACCCCGTCAAGGGGATCGTGTATCCAGAGGTATCTTTTCTCGCCGTGACTGTAGTCTTCGGCAGGCAGGGGATCTCCGAAAACGCCGTGTCCCGGAAAAACCGAATTTAGCTTCTCCCTGAAAAAACCCGTCAACCTGAGTTCTGCCTCTGTTACGAGTTCTTCGTCGAATTTTGCCTTCAGGCTTCCTTTTCCATAAAGCGAGAGCGCTTCTTCACCGGCCTGCTTGACTGTTTGTACCGCGAATTTGAGCAGTTCGTTTATTCCGGGACTTTCGTTTTGCGCCATCTAGACCTCCTGGTAATAGTAGCTAACAGTCGGCAGAGCCGAGCTATGGATTCATTAAGCAAAATCAACCAACTTTCATGTTCTTAAGCCCGAAAGGATCGGCCGCTTACCGCCCCTGCACGGCTTTCCCCTTTATCGGCAGCCGATTGGCTTCAATCAAGCAATCTATTATCTGCTCGGCAATTTTTTCAGGCGGCTGTTCATGAGTTTGTATGATAATTTCCGGTTTCGGTGGGTCTTCGTAAGGATCGTCAATCCCGGTAAATCCCTTCAGTTCCCCTCTCCTGGCTTTCGCGTAAAGCCCTTTAGGGTCTCTGCACTCGCACACATCGAGAGGCGTATCCACGAAGACCTCGAAAAATCCCAATCCCGCTTCCGCATGTATGCGGCGCGCAAATTCCCTATCTTTTATGTACGGTGATATAAGACTGGTTATTGCTATTACTCCCGCATCCGCGAACAGCTTTGCCACTTCCGCCACTCGCCGTATATTTTCCTCGCGATCAGCGGCTGCAAATCCCAGGTTCTTATTCAGCCCATGCCGAACGTTGTCGCCGTCCAGCACGTAAGAGAGGAAACCGCGCCGGGCAAGCGCATACTCCAGGGCAAATGCTGTCGTACTTTTTCCCGAAGATGGCAGACCGGTGAACCAGATGGTGGTTCCGGACTGGCTCAGAATTGATTCACGGTCTTTTCGCGTCACCCTGGTGCTGTGCCAAGTAATATTTGTAGCTTTTTGTTCGGTATGCATTTCGACTCCATATCTGAAAAAAGGCTATTCTTGTCACCTGTCATCGCTCTCTTCATCGGTTTGCGGCAAGGATTGCGCCCCACGATAGCGGATATAGTGTACAAGCGGGTTCATGCCGGAAGCCGCTGCATCCGGGTTTTTGCGAAGATAATCGGAAGTGCTGAAACTTGGACCAGGGTCTCGGTAATCTTCAGTTCCATATAATAAGAAATGAGCCAGAGGATTCATACCGCTGATTGCTACATCGGTATAACGCCTTAAGTAGTATTCGCTATCAAACATTCCGCTCTTAAGAATGAGGCGCGCGTCACTGATCCTCCTCCAGGTCTTCCCGGGAGATTTACAGGTGAGGTCCCGGATAAAATGCCTGTCAATCACTTTCGATCTGGATACCAGTGATTCCTTTATCAAGGAAATCTCGGCCCGCTGGTTATCGCAATCCAGCTTCAACGCGGCATTTTCATCCCCGAGCAAATTTATTTGTGAATGCAAGGTGCGAATATCCGTTTGCAGCGAAGCTATCGCGGAATCTTTAGCTGACTGGAGTTCTATGAGCGACGAGCGAAGAGAATTAAATCCAGATTCGAGGGAGTTGTTCCACGCTTTAAGGTTCGCGGCTTCGGCTTTCAGGAAGCTTTTAGCTTCTTCAAGTTCAGTCGTTTTAGAAAGCAGAGAATCGGTTCGAGACTTCTGGTTGTCGAAAAGTTCCAAAACTCCGGACATTGACTGAAATGATCTTTCGACTCTCAATGATATATCAGCACAAGTGGAAGTTGCCGCAGGATCGTCATTTGCCAGTCTCAAAGCCCATTCATGGAAATTGCTCAAATCGGGTACGCCATAGTCATGCTTTTCCGATGTTTCGGGGATCCTGCTGTGGCAAAGCTTGGAGTCTAAGAAATCATTTGCAAAGGATCTAATTCTCTCTTCGAATTCGTCAACGCCGCGACCCAGAAAGGATGCAATCCTCTCGATCTGCATTCTGGGCTCGGACAAAAGCAGATCGTAGTCGACTACCAGGCTGGGTTTGCCTTCGGTATTCCTGAAAGCGGAGTAGTAGTGCAGCAGCCACATAAGATGCGACCATGTGGCGGGAAAGTTGTTTCGGGTCCGGAGTGACCGGGCGACGCTGATCGGATTTCTGAGGCAGATCAGATAGGCGGCGGATAATCCCAGGTGCTCGAATACCTTCTGCCAGAAAGGTAAAAGCCTTGACACCCTTGGATCCTTGAAACCCCAGGATGCAAGTTTCGATGTATGCTCGTTTACGATGTTTACAGCTTTTTCGAATAGGTCGGCATGCTTTTCACCCGTTAATTCCTTCGGGTCGATTAAAGTAATGGAGGCCCAGTTAAGCCCTATTCTCTCCAGGAGTTTCTCATTCAGGGAAAGGACATCTAAATCCTCAAAGAAACCCTTTGGGTTGTCTTCACCCCCGGCGAGCAGATTATCCCCAAGCCCTACATCCAGGCACATTAGAGATCGCGCCAGAGCGCTTGTTCCTGCCCGATGCATACCAAGAACACAAACTATCCGTGGAGAGGGCATTGTTTCCCCATACCTTCTATTTGGGACCAGACTATTTGGTATCAGTGACGAAAATTAAGTATGTTATCACAGAAGACTTCGGGGATGAACCAATAGTGGATTATGCCGGTTTCGATGGCCTTTTTTGAGGCTGCCTAGCTTACGATCCAGACCGCCATATCTTTTGACAGTTGAATAACCTTACTGCTCACTCGACCCATTACAAACTGTTCGACACGTGAAATTCCCCTTCGGCCGACAATTATCGTATCGAAACCACCTTTTTCCGCTTCTTCAATAATGGTGTTGGCACAGTTCGTACCGTAAACTATTTTTCGGCTGATCAGCGAAGGGTCAACTCCAGCCAAGGTCAATTCCTCAATTGCGGATTCAAATGAGGGCTCAAGCGCTTTTGCAGCTGCATTTAGTTCTTTTTCGATGCTCTCGACGGTGGATTGATCGTCTTCAGATCCGAATACGTCTCGAACAAACTTCCTGAACCCGCTGAATCCCAGGACTACATGAAGAAGAACTACCTCGTCGGCGGCCGTTTTCCCGATTATCCTTCCCAGGTGTTTTACGGCCCCCATCGCGCCTTCGGATTTATCCATGCACACAAGGATTTTCCCTGGAGATTCGGCGCCGCCTATTATCCAGACAGGTATTGGCGAAAGCTCCAATATCCTGTTTGCGATCCCTCCCAGAACGAAATCCTTAAGGTCGCCCATTCCCTTTCGCCCAACCACTATTGCCTTGTAATCGTTTTGCGCCTCAGCGGCAACATCGCGCGATATCCCGAGATTTCTCTCGTGGATTTTCACGCATACCTTCTCCGGCGAAAATCCTCGGTCGAAAAGGATTCCCCGCGCCTTTTCCATGAACCTCCCGATAATTGCTTCCTGCTGCTGTTCCCAGGAATCTATGCTGACAATCCTGTATTTATAGGAGGGCATCTTTTGAAGGTCCAGAAATGATTCCGGTACTCTGGTCAACACGTGGAGCAAAACAATATCGAACCGGCGGGGGTCGATTATTGATGCAGCATACCGCACTGCATTAAGTGACGGCTCAGACCCGTCAACCGAAATGAGAATCTTGTCGCGACTGGGTACTGGCATTCATGGATCCTTAATAGATTAATCCCCAAAAAACCCTGACGGGTTTGACCACTTAAAAATATACCCTACCGTTTCTCACCACCAGCTTCCGGATTGAATCTTTTCAACATATCTGCGACAGCTGATTTCAGGTGCTCAATGTTACGGCTTTCTTCGATGTATGTTTTGGTTCCGCTCTGCTCGTCCCGCTGTGATTCCGCAGTGAGAAAAGTATGAATTATTACCGGCAGCGGCGGGTTTCGCTTCTGTGCCTTCTCTACCAAAACTGCACTATCCAGCCCGGGAATCTCGAAATCAACTACCAGCAGATCGGGTGAATTATCCCCTTCGATTTGAAGCAGGATCTGGTCCAAATCCCCCGAAGAGGAGACTAGATATCCCTCTGCAGTCAGTTCTCGCCTCAATACATCACAAACTATCTGGTTCTTATCCGCAACCAGAATGTTGAATTTCCTATACATCAAATCGACCAACCCTCCCAGAGGTACTTTCATAGACGGGGAAATCAATCTTTAAGAGCTGGAAACACCAGGAGAACGCCATCAAATTTTCCCGAAATTCCGGAGACCAGGTCCTTTTCCCACATTGCTCCAATGCCGGACAATCCTCGTGTCGCCAGGGCAACGAGATCCGCCTCTTTTTTTTGAGCCACTCCAATAACCGCGCTCACTACATCGCCGCGCCTGACCGTACCGTCGGCCTCGATCCCCTCCGCTATCAGTTCCTTAACCTGTTCGTGCATTTTCTCCAAGGTCTGTTCCGTCTCCAGGTCGAGCAGCAGCCGTGTTGTACGCGGCACAAGCAGTCCGCCTGGAGCTTCACCGGGAGTCATTGCGGAAAGGGTTGGCACAACGTAGAGAAGAAACAGCCCGGCACCGGATATCTTCGCCAATTCGCCGCACCCGGTCAATACCAACGCGCTTTCAGGCGCGTTTTCGAGAAGCGCGACAATATTGTTTGGTCCAAAACGCGGAGGACGGCCTTTGAGATCGGCTTTAACCAGCATGACCGGTGTTTTGCCGTGGGTCAGGACCTGTTCGGCATTGGTTCCAAAGACAAACCTTTTGACTCCGCTGCTGCCGTGAGTACATAAAACTATAAGGTCCTGATCGAGTTCTTCGGCATGCTCCGCGATGCACTTTGGAATGTCTCCCTGAGGCACTGTGTGCACATGACTGGAGGCTTTTATTCCCAATTGCTCCAGTCGGCTGGAAACGGCGGCAAGATACTTCTCGGCTCCCCTTACATCTTGAAGATGAGTATCGCCGTGGATAGAGCTTGGCGGTCGCTTTTCGATAACGTGAAGGAGCTTTACCGAGCACCCGCACAGTTCGACCAATCTTCTTACCACGGGGATGACAGACTCCGCGAGTTGGGATCCATCAAGAGGGACAAGTAGATTTTTAAACATAAAAGTCTCCGGCCTAAAATCTATTCACCGCGGAGGGCGCGGAGAACGCAGAGGAATGCTAAAGAATTTTTAAACTTCAGCCTGCACCATTTCTACTCTTCAGGCAAAAACGATTGGAAACCCACATCTTTACTCAGCGTTCTTCGCGCACTCCGCTATAATATCTACCCCGCGGCCAGGCTGTAGAGAAGGTATACATTCAGTGCAATGATCAAAAGAGCTGATGCTGAAGCCAGCGCGGAGGTCAACGGTCTGTTCACAAGCGGCCCCATTAGCTTTTTGTTTCCTGAAAACACCACCAGAGGGATCACGGCGAAAGGCAAACCGAAGCTGAGCACAACCTGGCTTATCACGAGGGTCCTGGTCGCATCCAGACCCATTGCCAAAACGACAAGAGCCGGCGTTACAGTTACCAGCCGCCTTACCCATATCGGTATTTTGTAGTGGAGAAAACCCTGCATTATTACCTGTCCGGACATTGTGCCCACCGCGGAAGAAGAGAGTCCGGAGGCCAGCAGCGAAACGGCGAAAATGTCGCTTGCCGCTCTTCCGAGAAACGGAGTGAGCGTCAGGTAAGCCTCTTCGATTGTTCCTATTTCGTACAGTCCCCGACTGTAAAAAGTCGATGCTGCCATTATAAGCATGGCGGCATTTACCGCGCCGGCAATCGTCATCGCCAGCACGACATCAGCGATTTCATATCGAAAGAGCCTCTTTAGCTTTACAGGGTCCTTTACCACGATTCTCCCCTGCATCAGGGCGGAGTGTAGAAAAATGACATGGGGCATGACTGTAGCCCCAAGTATTCCGGTGGCAAGCACGAGGCTTTCCCTGTCTACAAAACGGGGGAAGAAGACGGCATGAGCCACCAGCGCCAAATCAGGCTTCACCAGGAAGATCTCGATAAGGTAGCTAAGTGCGACAATGCCGATCAAAACGGCTATAACTGCTTCTATGGGTCGGAATCCGTAGCCCTGCAACCCAAGCACCAAAAAAGTGATAACGGCCGTAATCAACCCGGCCCAGACAGGTGGAATATGGAAAAGGAGATATAAACCGACTGCTGCCCCAATGAATTCCGCCAGATCGGTTGCAATAGCCACGACTTCCATAATAACCCACATTACCCAGACCATCGGGCGGGGCAGTCTGTCTCTGCACAACTCAGCCAGGTTCAAGCCGGTTGCGATCCCCAATTTGGCGGAAAGCAACTGGATAAGCATTGCCATAAGATTGCTGACTATTATCACCCACAGTAGAGTATAACCATATTTGGCCCCTCCCTGGATATTAGTCGCAAAATTCCCGGGATCGACATAGGCCACCGCCGCAACGAATGCCGGGCCCAGGAAGGGCAGCAGCCTCCTGTAGAATGGACCACCCCGCCCTACCCCGAGTACTTTTTCAGCCGCCGCAAGAGTGCCGGAGTCTAATGTGCGTGGTTTGGGGCCGGAATGGGGCTGAGTCACAATTGGACTTTCATCTGGGGTTTCAATTATTCAATACACCAGGAAGAAAGTTTTTATAAGCACTTGGAGGTCGGTGCGCCATATTCAGCGGCTACAGTACTGTTGCCAAACGGGCGTTCGGAGTAGGATGCCGATTCATTCAGCACTCCTGGGTAAAGCCGTTTACTAATCCGAGGTCTATCAGGATCCGGCACGCATTTTCGTATTCTACCGTGGTCGGTTTGCGATTAAGGGGAGGCATTTTGAGGGCTTTGTTGGCGGGAAAGTATTGATTCATAATGCTTACCCACACATCCGGGCCGATTTCTCGAGCCAGAAATTCAAGGCATCCTTTCGTACCTGCCAGGTCTTGGGGCAGGACCATATGGCGGACGATCATACCCCGGAGGGCAATGCCTGACTCATCCGTCGCTATCGGGCCGACCTGGCGCCACATCTCCAGTAGTGCCATTCGGTTGATTGCGACATAATCAGTGGGGCCCGAGAGTTTACGGGCGGTTTCCGGATCGGAGTACTTTATATCCGGAAGATAGATATCGATAATTCCGTCGAGGATTGCGAGTATATCGAGGGATTCATACCCGCCGGAATTATAGACAATTGGTATGCCGAGCCCGCGTTGTGCCGCAATATCCAGCGCGCGGACAAAGCCGGCCATCTGGTGCGCGGAAGTTACAAGATTGATGTTGTGAACGCCTTTTTTCTGAAGCCTGAGCATTTCCGAGGCGAGTTCATCATCGCTGATTTCGCGTCCAACCCCCAGTTGGCTTATCGGGTAGTTCTGACAGAAAAGGCACCGCAGGGTGCATCCGGAAAAAAAGATTGTGCCGGACCCCCTGGTGCCGGAAATCGGGGGTTCTTCCCATGGATGAATATTGATCGCGGCGATCTTCAGGCGGTGGTCAACTCCACAGAAGCCGGCCTTTCCGGAAATCCTGTCAACACCGCATTTTCGAGGGCAAAGATCGCAGGACCGAAGCTTTTCTTGGAGAATACCTGCCCTGCGTGAAAGCTCACCAATCCTCGACAGTTCGGAATATCCCGGTTCACCGGTGCAACCGGAATGTTCGCGAATGTTTTCAGACCTGGCGCTCTGTCCATTCATAGCCGTTCCAAATTCCCATAACCCTGCCCGATTCTGTCGGATCGTAGCCTCCCATGGAGGTTAACAACCTCCGGAACTCATCCGAGACGATCACATCCATCAGGCAGCATGTTTTAAAATCATCCCACGCGCTCTCGGGGATTATCAGATCATAGCGTTCGCGCCCGACCGGTATGAAGTCGAGGTTGAGCGCTCTTGCAGATGAGTAAATCGCCATCCCTGCATCGGCTCTTCCGCTTAGCACGCTTACAGCAATGGCCATATGAGTGAATTCCTCCTGGTCGTAGCCCTTGACCGATTCGGGGGAAATCCCGCGCTGCTGCAGCAGGTAGTCGAAAAGGACCCGTGTACCAGCCCCTGCCTGTCGATTTATAAAGCTCACATCCGGGCTGATAAGATCATCGATTCCGGTGATGTTTCGAGGATTTCCCTTCCGTACGAGCAGCCCCTGCTCCCGCATTGCCAGCTTTACCAGGCGTACGGCTTTACCCTTGAGATATCTTTCTATATACGCGTAATTATATTCGCCGGTTTCGGTGTCGAGCAAGTGCGAGCCTGCAAAATGCGCCAGCGAGCGCCTGATTGCCATCAGCCCTCCAAGGCTTCCGACGTTGCTCGATGAAAGCCGAATCCTGCCGTCCCGCGCCCTTATCTCGTTTGCGATAAGGTCAATAGCATTGTCGTGGCTGCCTATCATCACAAGGGTAAAATCGATTTGATTTCGTGGGCGAAGCAGCCGGATCCTTACATCTGCTCCTTCTTCGATTCCTTCCTGTTCCTGGGGAATCTGAAGGATGCCGTCCGCACGTGTAAGGGATGTGATTATTCCGGCGCCTCTCTGGATAGGCGTCGCCACAACCTTTCCCTCCACCCTGCCGAGTATTACCCTCGCAAACTCCTCCAGGCCCAGCTTTGAGGGCATCTTGCGACCAAGTGAGGCTGAAATGGACTCGAATTCCGGAAAATCCATCGACTGCATCGAAAAAAGAAGGGGCCTTACAAACTGCTCGAAGGCCATTATGGCCGAAACGGGATATCCCGGTAGTCCAACTATCGGCTTGCCTCCAGCCATGCCCAGTATTACCGGCTTGCCCGGCATCATGGCAACACCATGCACGAACACTTCGCCCAGATCGGCTATAACGGCCGACGTGTAGTCCTCGGAACCGGCCGAGGAGCCGGCGTTTATCAAAATTATATCGGATTGAGACTCAATCGCGTCCTGGAGCGATCGCTTAATGCATTCGTAATCATCTTCCACGATTTCCCGCAAATCGGGAATGCCATGGCACTCCGCAACCATCGCGGAGAGAATCGTTCCATTGAATTCGATTATCTGTCCCGGCTCCGCCACGGCGGCCCTGCTTGCGGAAATCAGTTCGCTCCCCGTTGGCTGTACCCATACACGAGGGCGCGCGAAGACCGACACCTCAGCAGCACCAGCGGCAAGGAGCGCTCCCAGATCGGCGGGCCTTAGCACGTGAAGGCGCGGCAGAAGAAGTTCCCCTGCGATTATGTCCTCTCCTACCTTTCTGACATGCTGCCACGGGAAAGCCGCCGAGCGGATTTCAATTGTCTTATCCGATACCTGCTCGACTTGTTCTATCATTATCACCGCATCGGTACCGGGAGGAAGCGGGTCGCCGGTATCGACTGCAAAGGCCTGTGTCCGTATATCGAGTTGGAGCCGGTTCGTATCGCTTGCTCCGAAAGTATTCCGGGCAGCCACCGCAAAACCATCCATGGCAGCCCCGTGGTAGTGAGGAACGGATCGGCGGGCTGTAATCGGGGCGAAGGTTACCCGGCCAAGTCCCGCGGTCACGGGGATGATTTCCTCATCGGTTCTCATCGTACCGGTCTTCGAGGACCAGATCTCCAGCGCCTCACTCAGGGTCTTCATCTTCAGATATATGTTCCTCTTCGGCATTTCCATCCTTTAAGTCCGCCTCTGAAACCCGAATCGCTTGAAGAACTCTGCCCTCATACGCCTGGAAGTTGACAGGTCGACTTCCCCGATGTATACCTGTTCGAGTTCGTCAAGTTCGACCTGCGTCCAGTTCGAGATATCGTTGAGCCCCCTTGCCCAGCGCCGGAAATCCTCCTTATCGAGAAGTCTCGGGGGTTGGATTATGAAGCTTCCACCTCCATAGTGGTGCACCCGCTTCTCACCGAAAAGCGCATTATAGTCGGCGGTATTCACACCGACTATGGGCATAAAGTTGTCGAATGCGCGCACTGTTGCCCCGGTTTTCCAATGGCCACGCAGTATCGGGAATATTGCGATATTGAAAATAACGTCCGCCCCTTGATCCGTAAGCTGCCGTGCCGCCTCCGGTTGGCCCCAGAGGTCTATGCAAACGGGAATTCCAATCTTGCCGAAATCAGTCGGAAAGGCCCGGAATGTTCCGTCGCCCGGACTAATATTGAATCTGTCGCGCTCCAATGACCCTATATTGAACTTTCGCTGCCTTCCAATCATCTTTCCACTGCGGTTAAAAAGAGTTGCGGTATTGTAATTTTTTCCCCCTTCGGACTCGACCATGCCCGCAATGACATAGCTGTTGAACTTTCGCGCCGCCACTCCGATCTCCCTGTCGCCAAGCGTCGGGAAATACTCCGGAAAGCATATTACATCGAGTTCCTCGCCGCGGCACTTCTCCATCAACTGCAGCCCGTGGCCTATATTTCGCGGATCATCGAGATTGGGATAGGGTTTAGGCTGGACGATGGCAATTCGTATGCTGTCCCTCATTGTTTTTCAGCTCCGTTAGAATCCAATTTCCCTGAGATGTTCAAAATAGCCACTGAAGCTGCCATTCAACACCAGAATGCGGCCCTTTCGCCCTCCTGAGGCGGACCGACCTGAATGCGAGCGGCTTTGCAGACCACCTGCTGGTACCATAATTCTTAGAACAACCTACTCGCCCTTGATCCATGCGAGTTGCACAAGGTATGGAAAATGGTCCGAGGGATAACGGCCGTCCGGGCCATGATCGTGAATCACACCTGCGCTTGATACCGCGAAATGTTGACTCGCCAGTATCCAGTCCATTCTGCAAATCTGGGGCACGCCCGTAAACCTATGGTATGTAATACTACTCTCATTTTCCGGCTTTAGCAAAAATTCCCATGTATCTACCAGACCGAGTTCGGCTCCGGTGAGCACCCGATGAACATCCGAGCCGGGACGGTCATTGAAATCGCCCATGAGAATTCTTGGCCCCTGATATTTTATCATGTAATCCGAGATGATTTCCGCCTGCCTTATTCTTGCCTCAATCCCGACGTGGTCCAGGTGAGTTACGCCAGCCCAGAATACATTTCCAGAATCGGCCTCCCTGAATACCCCATAGCTGATCATGCGGGGATAGGCACTGTCCCAACCAACGCTCCTGTGTACATCCGGGGTACTGGAGAGCCAGAATTCGCCGCCGGAAACCGGACTTACACGTTCAGGGCGGAAAAATATCGAGCAGTACTGGCAGTCTTCCTCCCAGTATCGCCCCGGGGCAAGCAACTCATATCCTTTCAGATCCTCGCGGAGGTGGCGCAATTGTTCAGTTGTCCCCTCCTGGGTTCCCAGAATACAGGGCGTATGGCTTGAAACCAGATCGGCAACAAGCACCCTGCGGTTTTCCCATGAGTTGCTTCCATCGAAATCGTTTTGAAAGCGGATGTTGAACGTCATTACTTTCAGCATCTTGGTTCCCTTCAATTCAGGCGAGGATGCGCTACTCTCCCAAGCGGGCTTTTTTATCCTGCAAAACGGAAAGGTAATCAATACCCTTGGTTGATCGTTAGCTGTGCGAACGAGAAAGTTCGCAAAATTGAGGTGGGGTCATCCATATTGTGCAAACATTTGAAGGCTGTGGTGGCGGAAAAAAGAACTGGGGAGTCTTGATTTACCTGATAAACGGTATGGGAACCAATGCACCGTCTTTTGATTATCACAAATACTTTCCAAGAGTAATCAGAGTTGGAGTATGTTTTATGTGAATGTTTTCCCTTAAGTAATCGTGCCTAAGTGTAGGATTTTGGATAATGACTCTCTGATTTTACGCTCTTTTTTTCTTGACATAAAACTGCAAAGACGATTAAGTGGTCGCACACCTTGTGAAAAAATACTTTTGCGTGTGGCATCAATTCCAGTTCTTTTTACCACTAAATTCTGCTCGTTTTGCATAATTGAGCACAACTTGATCTGTTTCAACTTTCTCCAGGGGTACCGAGGCTGTCCTATGAACGAAGAGAAAACAAGCGCTTCCGGAAAAGTAGTTGGGGTCCTTCTGTTCGTGCTGGGTTTTGCCGGCGCGTTAGTTTTGGGGTACTTAGTCTTTCCGAATTTGCTCTACTCCCAAAAACTGCAGCCACTGAATTTCAGTCACGCCGCTCATCGGGATAATGATTGCGATTCGTGCCACAAGTTTCGCCCCGATGGAACCTATGCGGGAATCCCAAAAATCTCGAACTGCAAGGAATGCCACGAATCAGCCCAGGGCAATACCGAGGCAGAACGCATCCTGGTTGAGGAATACGTGGCCAAAGACAGGGAAGTTCCCTGGATGGTTTATGCACGCCAACCCGATAACGTTTTCTTCTCGCATGCCCCTCATAAAGGCAAGGGAGTCGAGTGCGTTACCTGCCATCGGGATGTGACCAAGGAAGAAAAGCTGCCCCCGATGAGGGAAGACCGCATAACCGGGTACAGCATGACCACCATGGAGATGACCGAGTGTGAGAAATGCCATTCGGCAAAAGGCGTTTCGAACAACTGTGAGGTTTGTCACAAATAAAGCTCCGATGTTCACGATGGGATGCTCTAACTCATAGCCAAATCTGTGTAGCACGAGAGGGTAGATGTGATGGAAATTGGTCGGAGAGCTTTTATGCAATTTGCCGCCGGCGCCGTTGGCGGCACCCTGCTCACGCCGTTGCCCTGGAAACTTGCCGACGATTCAGCGGTCTGGTCCCAGAACTGGTCGTGGCGGCCTTCTCCAGAGCGGGGAGAAATAACCAAGGTACCTTCGGTTTGTACGTTATGCGCGGGCGGATGCGGTATTCAAGCACGCCTTGTAAACGGAAATCGTGCAATCCTGATAGAAGGAAATCCAGCTAATCCTGTCAATGAAGGCAGTGTTTGCGCACTTGCCGCCTCGGCCCTGCAGTTCCTGTATGCGCCATACCGGGTTACTCAGCCCCTCAAGCAGACGAAGAAAAGGGGAGACAAGACCGGTTTTCAGGCCATTTCATGGGAGCAGGCCCAGACAGAGCTTTCTAAAAAGCTTGAAGAGATCCGGGGGGAAGGTCCTCATACGGTCGCCTGCATTACCTCTTCGAGACGAAGCAGCATGGACGATCTATGGGCGCAGTTCTTTAACGCCTACGGCTCCCCTAATCTGTTCAAGATGCCTTCGGAGTGCGATGCTTCGAAATCAGCGGCCCAGCTTACTACCGGAAATTCGTCAACCTTTGCATTCGATCTGGAAAACGCTGGCTACGTCCTCAGCTTCGGGGCGAATCTTCTCGACGGGTGCGCCGCCCCCAGCAGGGCAAGCGGAGCCTTGCGCCGCTGGAAGAAGGACCGTTATCCGGTCAAGATCGTCCAGGTCGAATCGCGCGCTTCAATAACAGCCTCCAAGGCGGATGTCTTCCTTCCCATCAATCCTGGAACCGAAGCAGCCCTGGCGATGGGCATCGCCCACCTGATGGTTAACGGGGCTAATTACGATGCCTACTTCGTTAAGAACAACGTCTTCGGATTCGAGGACTGGACTGATTCGAACGGCAAAAAGCACCAGGGATTCAAGAGTCTGGTTTCATCCAGCGCCTACACGCCCGAGCAGGTGGCAAAGATAACGGGCCTTGAGCCGGCTAAGGTACGAGAGCTGGCAAAGGAATTCGCATCCCAGCCTAAAGCCCTGGCAGTTTGGGGTACAGGCCGCGCCGATGTCTCCAATAATACTTACCACGAGCTGGTTTTCGTAGCGCTCAATGCTCTTAAGGGCAATCTCAAGCCGGGCGGGCTGATAGGATTGGCTCCTAAAGCGCCCCTTTCAGAGCTTTCAGCGCAGAAGGATATTCTCTCCGAGAATTCCTCGCAGCAGCCAAGGCTCGATCTCGCAAAATCCCAAAACTGCCCCTGTCCGCAGAACGGGCTTTACGGTTTTCTGGATGCCGTTTCTTCCGGCCCCAAATATCCGATTAAGCTCCTGATGGTCCACGAGGCCAATCCGGCGCACTGCCTGCCAGAGAATAAGCTCTTCGCGGCGGCAGCGGAAAAAGTACCGACGCTGGTATCCTTTTCTTCATTTATGGATGAGACTGCGCTGCAGTCCGACTATATCCTGCCAGATCATATGGCGCTGGAAAGATTCGATGACGTGATTGGGATTCCGGGCGCTCCTTACGGCTACTACGCTGTTTCAGCCCCGATCATCAAGCCGCTTCTCGATACAAAGCATACCGGCGAAGTTTTGATGAAGGTCGCAAGCACCCTTGGAGGAACGGTTGCTTCATCCATCCCGTGGAAATCATACGAGGATTTCCTGAAATTCAGGGTTGAGGGAATTGCCAAGGCAAAGGCCGGCGCCGTCATCGACAAACCGATTGAAATTTCCAGCATTAAAGCCGGTGACCCGGTAACATCCAATTACAGCGACGCAGCCGATCTGTTCAAGAAGCTCAAGGCAGGTCTTTGCTGGCATGACGCTCCGTCCGCTGTAACTTTCGACAAGACAACTTCGGGCAAGCTGGAGTTGGCCTGCCAGTCGATTGGCAAGAACGCGCAGAGTTCTGACGATGTGATTTATTTGCCTCATTTCGCACCTTTGAAGCCATCGGGCAGTGAGAGCGAATGGCCCCTGCTGCTGGTGAGCTACTCCTCACCCAGGGTTTCATGCGGCTATCTGGCCAATACGCCCTTCATGAACAAGTTGATACCCGATTCGATGCTTGCCGGAGATGAGCTTTTCATCGATCTTAATCCGCAGACCGCCGCATCTCTTGGCATTGCTCAGGGCGATCAGGTTAAGATCAAGACCACTCAGGGTGAGGCAGGTGCCAAAGCCAATATCACCCCGGCAGCCAGGCCCGGAGTTTTGTATATTCCCAGAGGAATGGGCCACAAGGCTTACGATGAGTATATAGGGAACAAGGGAGTAAACGCCTGTCAACTGATGGAGGTCCAACTTGACCCCGTCAGCGGCATGGGAACGGTCTGGGCAACTCGCGCTCAACTGCGCCGCGTGTAAGGGGGGTATTTCGTGAGCGAAAAAGGTCATGCTCAAAGCAATATTCGTTTGGGAATGGTTATTGATTTGGATAAATGCACTGGTTGCGGCGCGTGCAGCGCGGCTTGCCAGGCCGAAAACAATATTTCGTTCAGGCCTGACGAATCAAATAAACTGCGCTCGATCAGCTGGATGTACATTTACCAACTCGACAACAAAAAAGATTATCCTGATTATAAAATCGCTTATCTTCCGCGGCCCTGCATGCACTGTGACGCGGACCATCACTCTCCCTGCACTTTTGTCTGCCCGGTCAATGCAACGACTCGCGACGAAAACAACGGGATAGTCACTCACATTTATCCTCGATGCATCGGCTGCCGGTACTGCATGGTTGCATGCCCCTACCACGCGAGATCCTTCAACTGGTGGGACCCGACCTGGCCCAAGCCCATGACATCCATGCTTAGCCCTGAAGTGAGCCCGAGGATGCGTGGAGTTGTCGAAAAGTGCACCTTCTGCCATCACCGCTACAACAAGGCTCGAGCAAAAGCCTATGTGGACGGCACCGACCCCAATAAGGCCACCTATAACCCGGCCTGTGCCGACGCCTGTCCCACAAAGGCAATCACTTTTGGCAACCTGCTGGATGAGAAGTCTGAGGTTGCAAAGCTCTCAAAGGATCCGCGCGCGTTCCGGGTTCTCGAAAAGCTCCAAACCAAGCCAAAAGTATATTACCTCAGCAAGCAGGACTGGATAAGGAACCTGGCGGACAATTCGCTGACTTAGAGTTCCGGTTGTACTAGAAGCGCTTTCCTTGTCTACGAGAGGTCAATAATGGATAGGATTTTAATTCCGGATGGAGTGAAACGGTGCTCGTTTCCAATATTTTCGCTCTGGATTCTCGTTCTCCTCGGAGTAATCGGTTGGGGAATTGCTGCTGGAGCGGCTGTTTTGATCAAAGCTTTGAACTTGACCGGACTAAATGATTACTTCGGCTTCGGCGCCTACATCACGGCCGACCTTGCAATCATTGCACTTGGGGCCGGAGCTTTCTTCTCCGGGTTTCTCTACTATGGGCTTTCCAAGTTTTTCCCCTCACTCAAGGAGCTTGGAAAGATCATTAACCTTGCAGTTGTTGTAGGGTTTGTTTGCTACACCGGCGCCCTGGCCGTTCTGCTGCTTGAAATCGGCCAGCCGCTGAGAGGCTGGTTCGGGTACTGGCATGCAAACGTCCACTCGATGTTGACAGAAGTTATCTTCTGCATCACATGTTATGCCATCGTGCTCGTAATCGAATACGTCCCGCTCGTTCTCGAAAACCGTAAGGTTAGCGAGAGTAAGCCCATGGCCATCCTTGCTCACAGCATGCACGATGTCATGGCCATTTTCGCCCTCACGGGTACTTTTCTCAGCTTCTTCCATCAAGGTTCACTTGGCGGTGTTGCCGGCGTATGCTTCGCCCGTCCCTTCGCCTTCAGAGAAGGCCTCTTTATCTGGCCCTGGACCTTCTTCCTCTTTATTCTCTCCGCGATTTCCTCAGGGCCTGCATTCACCGCTCTTATCTGCAAGGCCATGGAAATCGTTACAAGAAAAAGACTTGTGGACCGCACCGTCTATGAGCTTATAGGCAAGATCGAAGGTGGGCTCCTCTCCTTCTATATGATCCTGAAGTTGGCCGATACCGCGAACTGGGCCTTCAACATGTCGCCTCGATTCGGGTTAAAGCTTACCGACTACTACTGGGGTCCATACGGGTTGTGGCTCCTTATTGCAGAAGTGGGGATCTGCGGTGTTCTCCCTGCCCTGATTCTCATATCTCCCAAGGCAAGAAAGAGCAGCTTTCTCCTCTTTGGTGCGTTCCTCCTGGACATCATAGGGGTCAGTATCAACCGGTTCGTAATGACTATCCAAGCCATTGCCGCCCCGGTTATGCCTTTCGATAAATGGCAGGTCTACGTTCCGTCAGTTTACGAAGTAGCGCCGGTTCTTGCGATGCTCGCCTACTGCGCTCTCGTAATTTCACTCTCCTACCGGTATATGCCGCTGTTTCCTCGTGAGACGGAGCTGAACCGATAAAGCAGGCCTCTTCGTCCAACTTTTGCAACCCAAGCCCCGCGGGTCATCCCGCGGGGCTTTTTCATCTCGCTTCAGCGGTCACTCGGCCTCTTTGATGGCAAGGATCCGCGCGGCGCCGGCTGAAATATATTATCACTCAAAGGTGTATATCTCCTCTGGCGTTTTTGTTTGACTCGCCATGGTGCGAATGTTAGCTTTCCTACCTGTTTTGGAAGAATCTGTACCACTTTTTCGCCTGGACTGCGGCTTGTATTTTTAACTTCGATTCCGGTTGAATTATGGCGCATGATCTAAAGCTATTCGAACTCTTCGATGGAATGAAATACCCCAAGATAGTTCTCGCGGTAGGCATAATCCTGCTCCTGGTTCTGGAACTCGGGATATATGCAGCCGTATCCAGCCAGTCAGGGTTAAAATCTCGGGTCATAATAACCGATTCCGCCGGGAAGAAGATTCACGAAAGCCCGGGGGCCGCTCTCGGTCCTTATGAGAAGATGGTTTTCGAGAACAACTTCGGACCGTTGCGCAACTTTAACGCCCAGGTGGAATCCGAAGTTGTCCCTTTTCCCATGAGATCCTGGGTCCTGTTGGCTATTGGGGTCCCAATCGGGCTGATCCTTCTCGCTTCTTTCATGGTCCAGGTTTGGCTTTTGCTCCTTAATGGGGGTCCCCGAAGCTCCGCCGGCGAGGCCGAAAACCCTGACGGCTCGAACCATTTGACATTTCTAAGCGCGTCCCGCAACTTCTCGGTCCTGCACCTCGGGTTCGTAATACTTTTGACGATGCTTATTTTATGGTTGATCCCGTCATTTCTCGGCGATATAGCCCAGTCTTTTTTCGGGATGATACGCGAGTATCAGTGGTTCTTTCTGGGAGTGTCGGTATTCGCAGCGGGTCTGCTGGCCTGGATTGTTTACCTTCGCTACAAACTTTCAAGGCAGATGCTGGAAAACCAGCTCGAAATCGAGAAATTCCGACTGCATGTGCAGTCAACGATAGCTCAGGACCAAGCTCCCCAGTTGCTGACGGCGGGCAGCCCCGAGCATGAGGAAGTCACGGGCATCTCGGAGCACGAGCTGAAAGCAGGGGAATCCTAGACGATATGTTCAGCCGTTTATTTAAGAAGCGAAAAGGCGGGGCAGAACCTCAGCCTGAACCTCAGCCTGAGCCTCAACCTGAGCCTCAGACTCGGACTCAGACTGAATCGGGCAAACCGCAGAAATCCGACTCATCCATTGGCACCGGGATCTACTACCTCTATATGATCATAGGACTCCAACTGCTTTTTGTATTTGGAATCCTTGGCTCCATCATGTTTGTGGGAAAGGTGATTTCAACGCCGGGATGGGTATTCATTTTTGTAATGGTGCTGTTTGCAGCTTCTCTTGTCTATATTTATCGGAAGGCAAAGCAGCAGTTTAGAAAGCTTCGCGAATCCTTCGTCCAGGCGGGTATGTCCGACAAGAATTACGAGATAAGCCTCATGGGCGGTATGCTCACCATGAGAATTGAGCAAAACCCGAATTCACCCAAGATGCTCGAAGCCCCCCCCGCCCCCGCAGAGCCTATCATCGATGCCGAAACGATAGAGCCGGCCCAGGAGAATAAACCGGCTCAGCTGTCCTGACGGGAACAAAAGAGAAAAACTCCTCGGCCGGATTCTTGGATACGATTGTGTCCTTAATCCGGCTTTCGTCTTCTTTTTGGGGGTGGTCCACATTATAGTGCAGTCCCCTGCTCTCCTTCCTTTGCAATGCGCACCTTATTATCAGCTCTGCTACCAGTGCGAGTCCCTGCAGTTCCACAAGGTCGCTGTTCAGCGGGATTTTGGGCATGTGCTCCCTGATTTCCATCCTGATCTGCGCAATGTGGTTAAGAGCAAGCGAGAGTCGTTTATCCGTCCTGACGATCCCGACATAGTTCCACATGAGCCGCCGGATAATGTCCCAGTTATGGGTTATCAGGACCATTTCATTATTGGCGCTACCCCTTAGCGCAACTTTGGCAGAGAAGTCGGCAATTCCGGGCAGGGTCCTGCTCCGCCATGATTTCAAATTAGCGGCGCAATGGCGTGCAGCTTCATCGGCAAAAATCATTGCTTCGAGCAGCGAATTGCTGGCAAGCCGGTTTGCCCCGTGCAGGCCCGTGCAGGCGCATTCGCCAAGAGCATAGAGATTTTGGATGGTCGTCTGGCCGTGAGCATTGGTGATAATTCCGCCGCACATATAGTGGGCCGCCGGTACTACGGGAATTGGGTCCTGGGTGATATCTATGCCCAGGGAAAGGCATTTGCGGTAAATGTTGGGGAAGCGCTCCTTTATGAAGTCCGAATCACGCCGGCTGATGTCGAGGAACACGCAATCGTCGCCTGTTGATTTCATTTCGGTATCGATGGCCCTCGCCACTATATCGCGGAACGCAAGGTCTTTGAGTGGGTGATACTTCTTCATGAAAGCACGACCGCGGCGGTCAATCAGCCTCCCCCCCTCACCTCTGACAGCTTCGGATATCAGGTAATTCTTTGCCAGGGGATGGTACAGGCAGGTGGGATGAAACTGGACAAATTCAAGGTTGGCGAGCTTGGCACCGGCCCGGTATGCTATCGCAAGTCCGTCGCCTGTAGCAACGTCGGGATTGCTCGTATAAAGGTAAACCTTTCCGGCGCCTCCAGTGCACAGCAGTACGGAGTTTGCCAGGAAGCAGTGAATTTCGTTTTCTGAGATATCGAATACATACGCGCCACGGCACATATCCTGCTGGAACATACTTGTCGAGCCAATATTCATTGAATGGTGCTGAATGATGAGGTCAAGCACCAGGTGATTTTCAAAAACAGCTATATTGGGATGGGCTTCGGCTGCCGCCATGAGCACATGTTCGACTGCCTTGCCGGTTGCGTCATGGGCATGGAGAATCCTGTTTCGGCTGTGGCCGCCTTCTCTGCCGAGATCGAACGATTCGGGGGACTCGCTGCCGCGATTGAATTCTACCCCCAGCGAGACAAGATCCCGTATCCGGTCCGGTCCGTTCTTTACAACAAGTTCGACCACTTCCTGATGGCAGAGCCCATCGCCCGCCTTGAGAGTGTCTTCTACATGAAGCTGGAATGAATCATCCGAGCCAAAAACAGATGCTATTCCGCCTTGCGCATAGTTCGTGCTCGTTTCCAGCTTGTCTTTTTTTGTTACAATAGCAACTGTTCCGGAGCTTGCCGCCTTCAGGGCAAAAGTCAGGCCCGCTATGCCGCTTCCGACAACCAGATAATCGAATTGAGTTTTCATCGAATATCCCTGACACAAAGAAGCCGGAACAGACACCCGGCAGGCTGGCCGCGTTCTGTATCCGGCGAGTCAATTTCCATTGTTCCTTATTTCATTTACGGTAAGGGTAATTTATTCCATAATGCTGCTCAAGTAAAGTTTTCCTTAGAGTACTCAGGTAGTGAATGAGGGAGGTTATGTTTAAAGAGACGAACAAAGGCATTAACGGCAATCGGGATAAGTTCTTCGCCAAAGCGCGCAACCTGAAGGTAATCGCACTCGACTGTGACGGAGTTCTATTCGACTCCAGAGAAGCCAATATCCAGTTCTACAGCCACATTATGCAAACCGTTGGCCTGCCTCCCGTAAGGGAAGACCAGCACGAATACATCCATATGCATCCTGTTCGTCAATCCCTGCTCTACCTTGTTGGACATGAAGGGGAGGATTTTGATCGAGCCTTTGCATATTTCGAGAAGATCGATTTTGCGCCCTTTAACCACTATCTTCAGCAGGAACCCGGCTTGACGGATTTCCTTGGGCTGGCCAAAAGTCAATTCATGACTGCTTTGGCGACGAACCGTACCGTTTCGACAGTGGAGCTTCTCGAACATTACGATCTGAATAAATACTTCGACCTCGTTGTGTGCGCTTCGGACGTCGAGCATCCAAAACCCCATCCTGACATAATGCAGCGCATCCTTGGGGTTTTCAACGCACTCCCGCACGAGGTACTCTATATTGGGGACTCCAAGGTTGATGAGCATCTTGCGGAGGCTACCGGCGTCATTTTCGTGGGCTATAAGAATCCCGAGCTTAGCGCGGACTGTCACATCAACCATTTTTCGGAGTTAAATCCGCTTTTTAACGGCGCAATCAATCGCTAAACCGCCATCATGCATCCGACACCAAATCCGAAGAGCGCACGGGCATGGTACTTCTGGGGGCTATACACCGCGATCCGCTTGGATTCAAAAGGACCACCGCATTTCTTTGGCGCTACCGGCCTGACCTGATTCTTGCTGAAATCAGCCCTTTTGCCCTGGAATACAGGCAAAAGAATGCACCACGGCTCTATCGCGAGTTTCGGGCCAACCTGCGCACTGCCGCCGAGAGTGCCGGAATCAATTTTTTAGCGGCACTGAAGCATCCGCAAATTTCCCGCATCGGGCGCCAGCTTCACCTGCCTTTCGAGTATCGGGCTTCGGCCGCTTACTGCCGGGAATTCGGCGGTGAAGTAGTACCGGTTGACTGGTCCGATTTCAGCCGCGGTTGGATTGATACCTGGCCGGAGTTGATTTCCGCGGCTAATCTCGAAGTGCTCCTGAGGATTAACGACAGACCTCCATCAATGCCGGAGAGTTACGATCTTGCAGCGCGGATCATCACAGGTCGCTTTCCTGCCCCAATACAGCACTTAGACGATGCCGACCGATGGCAAACACGCGAAGAGCACATAATCGAGACTATCCTTGCCACCCTGGAGGTCCGCCAACCCATCAGGCCTGTCTACATTGGCGGCTGGCAACATTTGACACGCGGTGGCCCACTGCCGTCGATCCGAGATGTGCTTGATATCGAACTGACAGAGTGTTTCCTCCTCGACCGGGGAGCAATTTCGTAGGCAAAGAAATCCCTCCGGAATTCGCACGAGCCCCTTCCGTTCACCGCAGGTTGCAATTTTGGCATGCAAATGATATATGTATCGCTCTTGGTCGTGCTAGACGGGGAGCTAGCGGTGCCCTGTAGCCCGAGATCCGCTTTAGCGGGGTTGAATCCCCTTTGAAGGGCCCGGAGCTGAACCTGCCGTATCGACTCCCGGTGCCGGCTGGACACTACGCAACAGACGAATACGAACCCCGTCAGGTCCGGAAGGAAGCAGCGGTAAGTATCACCGGCTGTGTCGTGGTTTAATCTGGTCTGGTTGCCTGGAGGCGTGCAGCAGTCATTTGGCCAGTTCGACAAAGGGTGCACGGCCAAGTCCCTAATTCACCGCGCTCATCTTCACTTTTATAGTGCCCCGTCTTAAATTCCTGCCACTCAGTCCTGAAGCATCAAATAAGCGATTTCCACATCTTCTTAAAAGGACCAGACATGAAGCTTGCGCGCATTACAGCACTATTGCTTTTCCTGTCGGCATTCCTTTTCGCGGCCGGCGATTACTCCCTTGGGCAGCAGTCCCCACCGGGAAGCCCGTCCTTCAAGGATGTGGCACCGATATTCCAGACCTACTGCATCCAGTGCCATGCCGGTCCCAAGCCCCCTTTGGGCCTCCGCCTGGATAACTACGAAAACGTGATGAAGGGGTCTGACGAGCCGGTGATCGTTCCAGGAGAACCCAAGAAAAGCTCCCTCTTCCTCAGGATTATCGGCGAGGAGAAGCCTCGAATGCCCAGGAACGGGCCTCCCTGGCTAAATGAAAAGGAAACGGTCCTGATAAAAAAATGGATCGCCGAGGGAGCTCTCCCATAGAGACCAACGGCAGCCTCACCTCCTTCGAAATATTTCGAATCAGGCATGAAAATTGAATATGATTAATGCATTACGATTCGATTCTTTTAAACGAGAGGTGGAGATGAGGCTGCACTATCTTCAGCATGTTCCGTTCGAAGGACTTGGAAATATCGAGCCCTGGGCCAACACCCTGGGCTGGGAAGTTACCGCGACCCACCTGTACAGGTCGGAGAAGCCCCCGGGTACTGACGAGTTTGACTGGCTGATCGTCATGGGCGGACCCATGAACGTTTATGAAGAAAAAGAATTCCCGTGGCTCTCAACTGAAAAAAAATTTATCGCCAGAGCAATTGAAAGTAACAAAATTGTTGTAGGCGTCTGCCTCGGAGCGCAGCTTATAGCTGACGTTACCGGTGGCCGTGTCTTTCCAAACAGGTACAAGGAAATTGGCTGGTTTCCGGTCAGGATCCTGCCTAACGGTTCATCTTCACCCGCCTTCAAGGGTTTTACGGATGAGTTTACCGCATTCCACTGGCACGGGGATACTTTCTCAATTGGCCGCGACGCGGTAATGCTCGCAGAGAGCGAGGCCTGTTCAGCACAGGCCTTCTCCTGCAATAACGGCCGAGTCCTCGGGTTGCAGTTCCACCTCGAAACCTCTCCCGAAAATGCCCGGGCCCTGATTCTAAATTGTGCCGACGAGTTGGTGGACGGGCAATACATCCAGGGACCGCACGATATTCTAGGAAGGACGGATCATTTCGGCGAGATCAACCGGAACATGATCCTTATGCTGAACAATATGAGGGAAACGATTCAGTAATGCATTTGTTGGGATATATCCCCGGGCTGTTGCCCTAATCCCTCACTCACTTGGGCGCCGACACCTATATCCGGCCATCGGCATATGGGCGAAGTGCCTGCGCGGTGAGCGAAATCGACTCGGAGGCCAGCAGTTCCTCTGGTGTTCCCTGCGCCACTATTCTCCCCCCCTCATCACCGCTGCCGGGCCCCAGATCAATAATGTAGTCGCTCGCCCACATGAAATCGGTGTTATGCTCTATTACAAGGACGGTGTGTCCGTGACCGGTCAACGCCCTTAGCACGTCAACGAGCCGTTTTATATCCGCCCGGTGAAGGCCGGTGGTAGGTTCGTCGAGAAGGTAGAGGGTAGCATTGCGGCTGTTGCCAAGCTCTCCCGCGAGTTTAATCCGTTGCGCTTCGCCGCCCGACAGCGTGGGGCTGGGCTGGCCCAGCTTCAGGTATCCCAGGCCGAGATCCCCGAGGATGGCAAGCGGTCTCGAAATCCGAGACATAGCCGAGAACAGAACAGTGGCTTCGTCTATTGTCATTTCGAGAACATCGGCAATGGTATTTCCCTTGTACGATACCCTAAGGGTTTCGGCGTTAAACCTTCCTCCCGCACAAGTTTCGCACGGGACAAATACGTCGGGCAGAAAGTTCATCTCGACCTTTATCCTGCCCTGGCCCTTGCATGCCTCGCACCTTCCGCCTTTGACGTTAAAAGAGAAGCGCCCCGGACCGTAACCGCGCGCCCGCGACTCTGGGAGAAGTGAGAAAAACTTCCTGATCTCGTCCCATACCCCGATATAGGTTGCCGGAATCGATCTGGGAGTCCTCCCAATGGGGTTATGGTCGACTTCGAGCACCCGGTGCGGTCTATCCCCTTCCCCGCACTGGACCAGGCCGGAGCTAAAATCGTAGCTTCCGCGTGCCAGGTTTTGCGTGAGACCTTTCTGGATAACTTCGTGCACGAGAGTGCTTTTACCTGCTCCGGAGACCCCTGTTATTGTCACGAGTATCCCAAGGGGAATCCGGACCTCTATATTTTTGAGGTTTCTCGCCCTTGCCCCTGAGAACTCTATCCAGCCCGCCGGCTCTTTTCTCGGCGGGATTTCGAACAGCTCCTCGAGTGGCTTGCCAAACCATTTGCCGGTAAGCGTCTCACTCTTTGAGCTGAGTTCTGAAAAACTTCCCTGGGCCACCACTCTTCCTCCGCTTGAACCGGCCTCCGGCCCAAGCTCGATGAGCCTATCGGCTTTCCTCATCGTTTCAGGATCGTGTTCGACGACTATAACCGAATTCCCCTTCTCCTTTAGATGTTCCAGACTTTCAAGAAGTTTAAGGTTGTCGGCCGGGTGAAGGCCGATGGTGGGTTCGTCCAGTATGTAGCAGACTCCACGAAGATTCGACCCAAGCTGCGCAGCGAGCCTTATTCGCTGAGTTTCTCCCCCCGACATTGTGTCCCCGGACCGGCTCAGCGAAAGATAGCTCAGGCCGACCTTTTCAAGGAAAGAGAGCCTCTCGACGATCTGCCTCCATATAGGGGCGGCAATAGGAAGTTCCCGCTCCGTGAATTTGAAGTCTCTCCAGATTTTACCGAAAAGCGAAACGCTCAGTTGCGCGAGGTCCGAAATACCCCATCCCCGGAAATATACGGACCTTGCCTGCGCGTTAAGCCTGCTGCCGTTACATTCCGGGCAGGGCAGTTCATCGAAGAAATGAGAAATAGTTTTCCAGGCTTCCTCGTCTTCCGATAGTTTCTCGATTATCGATATGAGCCCTGGGAATTTTCCGGTTTTACCATTCAGCATTACATGCCAGGCCGGCCCCAAGTTCGAAAAAGGCTTGGAAATATCAACCCCGAGGTGGCGCACCCAGAGGCGCTCCAACTTTGCCCCTTCCCTTTTGAATGGGCCTCTCCATAAAACGGACCTGAGCCAGGGAAGGAGACCCTCATTTAAGGGCACATCGGGCAATCCGCTAACCCGCTGGGGATTGAAGCGCTTTGTCGAACCCAGCCCGGTGCAGGCCGGGCAATATCCCTGGCGGCTGTTAAAAGAGAAAAGCCGAGGATCGAGAGGCGCCAGTCCACGATTGCATGCGGGGCAGTAGAGGTGCCGGCTAAGGACCCTCGTACCGGTTTGCCCCGGCAGGTCAAGGTGCAGTATGCCGCCGCCCAATGCAAGTCCCCGTCTAACCGCTTCGGTTATTTCGTTCAGGGTGAGCTTCTTTCGGTCAAGACCCGGAAGAAGCAATTCTATGTCGTGCTCCCGGTGCCTTGCCAGAGAGGGTATGGGGTCCAGCGCCAGGAGCTTTCCATCAACCCTTACCCGCTCGAACTTCATGCGCTTGAGCCGAATGAACAGGTCCCTGTAAATTCCCTTCCTGCCGTGTACCAGCGGAGCAAAAAGTTTTATCGGACCGCCGCCGGCCTCTTCCCGAATTCTTTCCAGAATTCCGTCGAAGCTTAGCTGTTCGAGCTTCTTGCCACAATCGGGGCAGTGCTGTTCGCCAAGCTTTGAGTAGAAAAGCCGCAAAAAATGATAAATTTCGGTGATCGTTCCAACTGTTGAACGCCGTCCGAACCGGCTCGTCCGCTGTTCGATAGCAATTGTGGGGGGGAGACCAGTTATCTGGTCCACCTCCGGCTTTTCCATGATCTTGAAATACTGGCGCACATATGACGAAAGGCACTCCAGGTACCGGCGCTGGCCCTCCGCAAAAAGTACGTCAAATGCAAGGGTTGATTTACCGGAGCCGCTAAGGCCCGTAAGTACCGTCATTCCGCTTCCCGGAAGCCCTATCCGGTCGATTTTGAGATTGTGCTCGTGCGCGCCGCGGATAATTATTTCGCTTCCGTTGGAATGCGCGGAAGTCAGCGGAAAATCGAGTATTTTACCGGGATTGGATGATAGAAATGACGACTGTTGCTCGGCCGCAATCGGCAGGTCCAAATCCCCGGATTCCTCTATTCGCTCCCTTAGATATTTTCCGGTGATGCTTTCCGGATTTGACCATACATCTTCGGGCGAACCGATGCAGACAATGTTCCCTCCCCTTTCCCCGCCATCCGGCCCGAGGTCGATAATCCAGTCGCATGCAGCCAGAAAGTCCAGGTTATGTTCGACTACCAGCACAGTGTTTCCCATATCGACCAGTTGGTGAAGCACGCGGATCAGCTTGGCGATATCGTGCGGGTGCAAACCGGTCGTAGGCTCATCGAGGATGAACATGTTGCCCCTGGCACTCTGGCCGTTTCGGCGCAATGTGCCGTTGTGCAGGTGATGAACCAGCTTAAGCCTTTGAGCTTCACCGCCCGAAAGGGTACTGAGCGGTTGTCCCATTCGCAGGTAATCCAATCCGATTGCAATGACCGGTTCAAGCGAGCGGGATAATGGCTCGTTATCAGGAAAACGCTCCAGGATCTCACGGGCAGTCATGTCCAGCATGTCGCCAATGGAGATGCCATTTAGCTTGATCCCGAGGACTTCTTCCTTGAATCTCTTACCGCCGCACTGAGGACATTTGAGAAAAACGTCAGCCAAAAACTGCATCTCAACGCGTTCGAAGCCTTCGCCATTGCAGGTCTCGCACCTCCCGCCGGGGACATTAAAGGAAAAGTGCCTCGCGGCAAAGCCTTTGGCCATTGCCTCGGGGGTTGCGGCAAGCATTTTGCGCAGGGGATCCAGCGCTCGGGTATAGGTGAGGAGGTTTGCCCTGGGAGTGCGGCCTACCGGCTGCTGATCGACCAGGATCATCTCAGAAACTCTCTCTACTCCTTCCAGCCTGTCGAAAATACCAGGCGTTTCGGCAGCACGCCCTCGGCTTCTCAGCCATCCGTTGTAGAGCGTCTTATCAACAAGGGTGCTTTTTCCCGAGCCCGACACTCCGCTGATCCCGATGAGCAGACCCAGAGGAATTTCTACGTCTATTCCCTTGAGGTTGTTCTCCCTCGCCCCTTTGATCGATATAGTTTTTCCCCGACGCGGTATGCGCCTATCCCGGAAACCGGATACGACCGACTTTCGCCCTGCGAGATAATCCCCGGTCAGGCTTGATTCGCATTTTGCCAGCCCTGCGGGAGAACCCTGGTAGACGACTCGACCACCCTTTTCGCCGCCGGCCGGACCCATATCTATCACCTGGTCGCAAAACCGGATCATGCCAGGATCGTGTTCGACCATTACCACCGAATTGCCCATTCGGACGAGATGTTCCAGCTGTTCCATAAGCCGTCTCTGGTCCCGGGCGTGAAGGCCCACGCTCGGCTCATCCAGTACATATAGTACATTTACCAGCGCGGACCCGAGTGCGCGAGTAAGGTGAACCCTCTGTACCTCGCCGCCCGATAGTGTGCGCGATTGCCTGTCAAGAGAGAGGTACTCGAGCCCTACAGCGGTCAGGAATCGCAGCCGGGACCTTATTTCGGATACGAGTAAAAGTGCTGCAGGGTCGGAAGCAATCTCGGGCCAATCCTGGGAGAAAAATTCACTGCATTTTTCGATGCTCCAGGAAGCGACTTCGGCGATCCCGAAGCCTCGTATCCTGTATAGAAGCGATCCGGGCTGGAACCTCGATCCTCCGCAGGCAGCGCATGGACGGTAGGCGCGGAAGCGCGACAGGAAAACGCGCACGTGCATCTTATACGTTTTGGTTTCGAGCCACTCGAAGTAGCCTTTTATCCCGTAGTACTTCTTCGTCCCGTCGATTATCTTGCCACGCGAGCCTTCGTCCAGTTCCGCAAAAGGCACATCCGTGGGAATGCCTTCCTTTCGGCAAAAATCGAGCAACTCGACGTACTCTTCGCGATCTTCACCACCCCAGGGCTTTATCGCGCCTTGTGCAAGCGATAATCCGCGGTCGGGGATAACCAAATCGATATCCACCCCAATGGTTCTGCCAAACCCCCGGCACTCGGGGCATGCTCCCAGCGGACTATTAAATGAGAAAAGGTTGGGACTGGCGGGTATTATAGGAGGGCTTCCGGAACACTCCGCACAGGAAAGCTCTGAGCTGAATGTTTTAATACGGTCCGGCATAACAACGACCGTCACACGTCCCTCGCCCATCCGAAAAGCGGTACCTATCGAATCTGCCACGCGAGCGTGCTCAGTCTTGCTCCATGAAAGGCGGTCAACCACTACCAGAACTTCGTTCCCTGATAGTTTTTTCTGATCGGCTTTTCCCAGGGCCTCCAGTTCAACAGCCTTCCCATCGGCAAATAATCTCAGAAACCCCTGCGATATCAACTGCCGTTGCCACTCCACTTCGCGAGGCGCGGGGAAGGGGAAGGTTATCAGCACGCGGTCCTCCGGCGCGAGATCGGAGAGTTTATTGTAAATAGTCTCCGGATTGTCGCGACTGATCACTTTTCCGCACGTCGGGCAATGGGGCAAAGCAAGCCGGGCAAAGAGCAGTTTCAGGTAGTCGTTGATTTCGGTAATTGTCCCCACTGTCGAGCGCGAACTTCGCACGGCGGTTCCCGATTCAATGGCAATGCTTGGGGGTATACCCTCGATTCGGTCGGCTTCAGGCGGGTCCATTCTTTCGAGAAACTGGCGTGCGTATGGAGAAAAGGTCTCGATGTACCTTCTCTGCCCTTCCGCGTAAAGCGTATGAAGGGCGAGACTCGATTTCCCCGAACCGCTGACTCCCGTAAGGGCGACCAGCCTGTTCAGTGGGATGTCAAGATCTATATTCTTCAAATTGTGCTGGCGAACGCCCCGCAACCGTATAAAATCGTCATCGAACGACAACTGTAAAGCTCCTTGAAAAATTGAACCGGATACAGCCACGAAGAGCACGAACAAAGACAGGCTGAAAACAAAAAAATTCAGACAACTTCCCGCCTCTTTGCGAACTCCGCATTCTTCATGGTAGAGTAAATAACCCGCGGACCCGTAAAAGTCCGGCATATCGCACCGGAACGCAACTAATCGCTTGATCTTGTAGCCGCAATAAATAAAAATTCGGCGCTTCGGGGTAATCTTAATTATTATAACCGCTTTAAAGCGGCCAAACGGTATTTCTTTATTTAACCCCTTCAGCGGGTTTTCATCACAGGCAGGCAACGGTAAAGGGGTCGGATAGTCAAACCAATGAACAATATCACCCCCATGATGCAGCAGTACCTCGAGATAAAGGCCAAATATCCGGAAGCGCTGCTGCTCTACCGGATGGGGGATTTCTACGAGATGTTCATGGATGATGCCGTTACGGCATCGCGAGTTCTCGATATTGCCCTTACCTCACGCGACAGGCAGGCGGAAAATCCGGTCCCGATGTGCGGTGTGCCTTATCATGCTGCCGAGGGATATATTGCCAAACTGATTTCAGCCGGATTCAAGGTGGCTGTCTGCGATCAGGTGGAGGATCCCAAGAAGGCAAAGGGGCTTGTCAAACGCGAGGTTACGCGGGTCCTCACACCTGGACTCATCCTGGACAATCAGAATCTTACATCCAATCTTCCCAATTATCTTGCATCAGTTGCCCCGGTGGAACGCGGAAAGCCTTTCGGGCTGGCCTACCTCGATATCTCGACAGCCGAGTTCAGGGTCACCGAACTCGAATCGGAAGAGATCCTCCTTGACGAGTTGATACGAATCTCGCCAAGCGAAATACTGCTGCCCGAAGGGGAAGCCCCCGAGTGGGCGCTTAGCGCGGCAATGCGCTCCAATGCGGCACTGACTCACATAAATCCTGTCCACTTCGACCGGCGCAGGGCGGACGAACTTCTCACGTCCCATTTCAGCGTGATTTCTCTCGAAGGGTTCGGCATCAGTTCGATGGGATCCGCCATCCAGGCCGCCGGTGCCGTCCTGGCCTACTCGCGCGAAAACCTTTTCGGCTCATGCGACCATATACGCAAAGTTGTACCCTACAGCCGCTCGGAGTTCATGGTATTAGACGACGCAACGGTCAGAAATCTCGAAATATTTTACTCTGCCAGCTTCCAGGGCCGCAAGGGCTCCCTTCTCGATATAATCGACTATACAAAAACAGCAATGGGCGGGCGGCGCCTTCAGCACTGGCTAAGATACCCGCTTCTTGATTTGTCATCACTTGAAAAACGCCAGGAAGCGGTAGCCGAGCTTGTCTCCAGGAGTGACACCAGGGCTGAGTTGATATCGGCCCTGCAAGATATAAACGACATCGAGCGACTCAATGGCAGGAACAGCACCGGAATATCCACCCCACGGGACCTCGTTGCACTCAAAAGGTCTTTCCATGTGCTGCCGAGAATCGGTGAACTGCTCCTGCAGTGCGGGAGTGAACTCATCTCGCGCCTGGCGGCCGAATGGGACACTCTCGATGAATTATCACAAACCCTTGAGGCGGCCCTTTCCGATCCTCCACCCGCAACGCTTACGGCAGGGGGCGCGATAAATCCAGGCTTCGACCCGGATCTCGACAACTATATGCGCCTGAGCCGGGATGCCAAGGGCTGGATGGCTGAGTATGAAGCACAGCAGAAGCGGGAAACAGGTATTTCCTCACTCAAGGTGCGCTTTAACAAGGTCTTTGGATACTATATCGAGATTTCCCGTTCATATATTGCTTCGGCCCCGCCTCATTATTTCCGCAAGCAGACCCTGGTGAACGCAGAGCGGTTCATAACCGAGGAGCTTAAGAATTTTGAGGTGCAGGTACTCGAAGCCGATGAAAAGAAGCTCGAACTCGAGCAGATCCTTTTTTCCAGAATGCGCGAGGGGGTTGCTGCCCAAAGTGGCAGAATCCAGGCAATTGCCGACAGGATAGCACTGCTGGACTGCATCGTGTCCCTGGCCGAAGGCGCAGCTAAATTCGATTACTGCCGCCCAAATCTTCTTATCGGAGAATCCATTACCATTCGGGACGGACGCCACCCGGTAATCGAGCAATTTCTGGACAGGGGAGTCTTTGTACCAAATGACCTGGAAATCGACCAGGAAAAGAGTGAAGTTCTCATTGTGACCGGCCCTAATATGGCCGGAAAATCTACTATCTTAAGGCAGGCGGCACTTATCGTGCTCTTGGCCCAGATTGGCGGTTTTGTCCCGGCATCGAGTGCGGAGATTGGGCTGGTGGACCGGATTTTTACGAGGGTTGGCGCATCCGACGACCTTGCCCGAGGCAGGTCCACTTTTATGGTCGAGATGCAGGAGACGGCAAACATTCTGCACCAGGCAACCACCCGCAGTCTTATAATCCTCGATGAGATAGGGCGCGGGACCAGCACTTTCGACGGCATGAGCATTGCCTGGGCGGTTGCCGAGTACCTGCACGATTTTCAGGGTAAAGGAATCAAGACGCTTTTCGCCACTCACTATCATGAGCTTACCGATCTTGCCCGAAGCCGTCAGCGGGTGAAAAACTTTAATGTCGCGATCCGAGAGTGGCAGCAGGAGATTGTTTTTTTTCATAAGCTCATGCCCGGAGGTTCAAGCCGGAGCTATGGAATCCAGGTAGCACGGCTTGCCGGCCTTCCAGAGCACATAACGGATCGGGCCAGGGAGATTCTGTCTGAACTTGAGGGTGCAAATGCTTGCCCCCTTTCAGGGCCGGGTCCCAAGGTTATTCAGAACCGCGCGCCAACAGAACCCGCAACTCAGCTTCAGCTTTTCAGGCCCGCCGATAATTTACGCGAGCGGATTGCGGGCCTTGATTTAGACAGAATTACGCCGATCGAAGCACTCCAGACGCTCCACGATCTCAAGGCGGAGATCCTTTCCGCTGATGCAAGCAAACCAGCCATCGGAGGCAGGAAAAGTTTCCGGGGAAGAAAATAGAACTCCAGGCCCATGCTGTACATTTGCCGCTTAGTCTCAAGGAATTAAATTACGCATGGATTTTATCTCATCTCATCGGAACAGATAGCCAATTTTGAGGATAATCAGGCAACCGGAATAGCTATGGAGATTTTTTCATGACCAGGCCGGGAATACGAGAAATTTCACCCGGCACCGTTGTTGAGTTCTTTGAATCCAAGGAAATTCTCTGTGGAGTGGTCCTTGCGGTCAAGGACGGGCGACTCCACGTGCTGACTGAGCGAAACCGCGAAATCAACCTTACCCGCTCACGAGCCATTCACCACGGCGAAACCTTACTCAATCTCAAACTTACAAGGGATGAGCTGGCAAAAAAACTTGCGGAGATCTCCGCAAGGAGAAAACAACTCCAGCAAGATATCGACCTTGAAGAGATATGGTCTCTTTTCGAGGGCGAGGGAGGCGAATTCGACCCGATTGAAATTGCAGAATTTCTTTTCAACAAGCCTGTCCCCGATGATCAATCGGCTGCGATAAGGCGCCTTTTGCTCGAAGACAGGCTCTATTTCCAGGAAAAGGATGCCCGTTACTCGCCCCGGTCGTCTGACAGCGTAGAGCAGCGCCGGACAGAAATACAAAAGGAGGCCGACAGAGAAACAAGGCTTTCCGAAAGCGCTCAATGGCTTGAAGCTGTGTGGGGCCGCAAGTCCGTCCAGCCACCGCCATTTCGAAACGAAGTGGTCAGTGATTTGAAGGATTACTCAGTTTTTGGGCAGGAGGCGAAAGAGGCGACTTTCGTAAAAGAGGCTCTAAAGCGTGCCGGGATCGTTCCACAGCCGCTTTCCGCGTTTCGTCTCCTTGTGCGGATCGGAGTGTGGAATGAAAACGAGAACCTGCTGCTCCACGAGCATGGGATATGCCGGACCTTCTTACCTGAAGTGATCGAGCGCGCCGAACAAATCTCACACTCGACCGTGCTGGAAACGGCCGCATCCGGCAGGGAGGACCTCACCGAACTCCCAACATTCACCGTTGATAGCGAGTTCACCCGTGACTACGATGATGCCCTCAGCATTCGCGAACTGGAGGGCGGCATCTTCGAAGTAGGTGTACATATCGCCGATGTGGCTGAATTTATTCCCAAGGGCGACCTTCTCGACCGGGTGGCCGAGCAGAGGGTAAGCTCCATTTATCTTCCCGACGAGCGGATTTCGATGTTTCCCCCCTCGCTTTCCGAGGGAGCCTTGAGTCTTAAGGCCGGCGTCGACAGGATGGCGCTCAGTTTCCTTATAAAAATGGACCGTGACGCGAACCTGCTGGAAAGCAGGATTGTCCCGAGTATCGTGCGCATCCAACGTCAGCTTACATATGAGACAGTCGATTCCCTCATTCCGGGCGACGCCTCGATAAGCATCCTTTTCGAGCTTGCGATGAAGCGCCGCCAAAGAAGGCTCGAACAGGGCGCGATCATTTTGCCTCTGGCCGAGATTCACGTGTACGTCAACAACGCGGGAATGATCCAGATTTCCCGGTACGAAAAAGAAACACCGGGCCAGATAATGGTATCCGAATGGATGATCGAGGCAAATGCAGCGGCCGCCGATTATCTTTCCGAAAAAGGCGTCCCGGCCGTTTTTCGCGGTCAGGCCGAATGCCGTCCGGAAACCGAATGCGTACCAAGCGAACACGAACTGTTCAGAGTCTACCGTCAGAGACGGCTTTTTTCCAGGGCTGAACTCTCCTCGGAACCAAAGGTGCATTGCAGTCTTGCCATCCCCCGGTACACAACGGTAACTTCTCCCATCCGCCGCTACTCCGATCTCCTGGTGCAGCGGCAGCTCAAGCAAGCCATTGCCGGAACGGCCGATCTCTACTCCAGGGAAGAACTCGACCAGTTCATCCTCCGGATCGGGGCCGCCCAGGCCCGCATTTTTACAATTCAGCGCAAATGGACCAAGTTCTGGATTCTCAAGTACATTGAGCAGGAGGATATTGAGATGATGCATGCTCTCGTTCTCGACAAGAACCCCAGGTTCGCTCATCTGCTGATTCCCGATTTCCTCCTCGAAGTTAATGCTCCCGTACCGGAGAATTCCGAATTCAAGCAGGGAGAGTTGGTCCGAATTAATATCGAAAAGGTTGCACCAAGGGACGATGTTCTCAAAATACAGATAATTGAATCTCCACACCGCTCATGATGACCGGCCCTTTTCAGCGCCGCCATGGGTCAGTCATCGGGCAGCAGCTATCCAGACGAGAGGGCGGGATCATGTTTCGAAAAAAAGCCGTCATATTCATTTCCGCATTGTTGCTGACGTTTTCCACGCACCTGTTTTTGCCTTTGACATCTCTTGGCATTAGCCCCTTCGAGATTTTCGATTCGAGCACTCTCAGCAAGGTCGTAAAGCGAAACAAGCTGATCGTTGGGATGGAGGTCGGCTTTTTTCCTTTCGAATACGCCGATACACAGGGGAAAGCGTTAGGATTTGACGTGGATCTCGCAAGCCTTGCAGCAAAAGAACTCGGAGTGGAGATCGAGATCAAGGACATGGAGTGGAGCGGGCTTATACCGGCCCTTCAGGGCGGTAAAGTTGACATGATAATATCGAGCATGACCCGGACGCTCGACCGGGCAAAAACAGTCACATTTACTCAGCCCTATTTCGAAACAGGCCTTTGCGCGCTTATCAGCAAAAAAAGAGCCTCCGATCTCACCGAGGTTGGGCAGTTAAATGAAACTGGGCGAGTTCTCGCGGTTAAGCTGGGCACCACAGGCGATCTCATCACGGGCAAGCTATTCCCCAAGGCATCCGTGAACCGCTACAAGGAAGAGAGTGCATGCGTTATGGAGGTTGCGGCGGGGCGGGCGGATGCGTTTATCTACGACCAGATCTCGGTATTGAAGCATCAAAAGGAAAATCCGGCCACAACGTTTGCCATTGCCAAACCGTTTACGTATGAGCCATACGCCATTGCGATACGAAGCGGCGATTTTGACTTCCTCACCTGGCTAAACCTTTTCCTGGAGACGATAAAAGCCGATGGCCGCTACAAACAACTCCGTACAAAATATTTCAGCGAGATCGACTAGACTCGAGAAGTTTAAGCCTGCCATTATGAGCACCATCATTTCGGCAGGCCTCTTCCTCGTGCTCTACATTCTGCTCAGCCGAATGGAATACCCCTGGAACTGGCGCGTCCCCTGGGAATACCGTACTCTCTTTATCCACGGCTTCTTTTACACAGTTACTATCTCGGCCGCCTCGATTATCCTTGGATTTTGCATCGGTGTGGCAGGCGGTCTGGCGCTAGTCTCGGAAAGTATGTTCGCGCGTCAGGCATCCAGGCTCTACGTTGAATTCTTTCGCGGAACACCGCTTCTGATTCAAATTTATATATTCTATTTCTGCCTTGCCGCGGCGATCAACTTCGACAACCCGGTCGTCATCGGCATTTGTTCACTCGCCTTATTTTCGGGTGCATACATAACGGAAATAGTAAGGGGCGGAATAGAATCGGTAAGCAGCGGACAGATGGAGGCCGCACTCTCGATTGGTCTTACCAGAACACAGGCCATGCATCACGTGATATTTCCTCAGGCATTCCGGAGAATCGTCCCGCCTGTTACGGGCCAGTTTGTCTCGCTCATAAAGGACTCCTCTCTCCTCTCCGTCATTTCGGTCCGCGAACTCACAAAAGCTTCGGAAATCGTTAACGCCACCACTTACAGGACGTTCGAGGCATATCTGCCCCTGGCAGTTATATATCTGCTCATCACCTTTCCGCTCTCGCATTTTACCCGCAGGCTGGAAAGAAGACTGATTGCAGAATAGGGAGGCGCCGGACATTTTATTCGCGAAAGTAATCGGCACTACGAGAGGCAAAAGAACTGTACGTTGAATGTTCGCCGTACTTGTTAACCCAGGGTATCAGCATAACCTGTCAAGGTTCTCTGACTCTTGACGGGGGAGATTCAGGTATTTAAATAGCTCTGTTCCCTTGCGAAAATCATTGTCCGAATTCGGCAATAATTCATCTTCCGGATTATTGTCTTCAGATTAAAGTACTACGATCAGGAGCACGCCCGGATATAGATTTTTTTCGGGTTCCAGGTTCATTCCCGAAACCTAGATGAAGGTAAGCGATGGAATTCCAACCAAAGCACACGATCCTCATGGTCGATGATGATGAGGATGATTGTCTTCTCGTCAGAAATGCATTCGAAAAGTGCGGATTCTCCGGGGGCATGCTCTTTTTGAAAGATGGAGAGGAACTTATTCACTACCTCAGTCGCAAAGGAGAATACGTCGGTGATGCACCACCCTACCCCGACCTAATTCTTCTCGATCTCAACATGCCCCGAATGGATGGGCGTCAGGCGCTGAAAACGGTAAAATCCAACCCGAAATTCCGAGCCATTCCAATAGTTATTCTTACTACATCCAATGAACCCTCCGATATCCAGTTCTGCTATGACCATGGCGCCAGTTCATTTATGACAAAACCCAATAATTACAAAAAACTTGTTGGCGCCGTGGACACATTCTGCTGCTACTGGTTTGGCTGGATGCGCCTCCCTCGGGTACGAGATGAAGGACGATAGTTTGGTGGACTGGATTTCAAGCGGGATGGCCCGTTATTTTGCCGCCCGGCCAATTTGAACGTTCCTCAACACCAACCTACTTTAAAAGCCTTTGACCTTGACTTGGAAGACGTGATTTGCTAAGCATGGGGTTTACTGGGGGATCGTCCAGCGGCAGGACTGCAGACTCTGGATCTGCCTACCTAGGTTCGAATCCTAGTCCCCCAGCCATTTCTATTTCAGGGTCCCATCGTCTAGTGGCCTAGGATATCGGCCTCTCACGCCGGAGACACGGGTTCGAGTCCCGTTGGGACTATCTTGGATAAAGGGCTGCGGTTTTTGCCGTAAGCCCTTTTTCTGCTTGAACGAAGGTACCTGTTCTTAATGCCAACGTAAAGTCCACAGCCGAATGTAATTGCATCCATCCGTAAGTATCTGATAGTTTATAAAATTCACTTTGGAAATCATCTCTATCTAGCATTATAAAGGGTTGGCATGCGTAAACTCCTATGGTTTTTCGCCGCGCTACTGCTTGAAGGATGCATGGCCTACGGCCAGGTATACGACAAGCCGCTTCTGCTTAAGCACATTAACCCGACAAACTCACTCCATGTTGCAAGGCGTGAACCTGCCAATTTCCAGAAAACAACCTCGGCTACATGGGCCCTTAAGCTCGCAGTATATACAGTGGCTGTTGGAGGGGCAGGAGTTCTGGGAGGTGCCGCGGCAGGGTATTCCGGCTATTCAGAACCTATCGAAACAGCACAGGGCAATGCTCTTGTTCAAAGATGCTCAATACCTGACTATAGCAAATTCGTACTGAATGAATTTGGGAAACGCCTCAAAGACTCTTTGCCCGGCTGGCCGGAACCAATTATTGATGAAGAGTTCCTAAGCGAAGATTCCAAGTATGGAGGCACAACTTACCTGATAATATTGAATGTCAGGAGGCTCAGAGTTGATAATTCTTGTGGCCTGTTGGCCATTACTAACGGCAGAATGGTCGATCCCAGCGGGCAGGTTCTTTGGGAAAGGGAATTTGTTTACAGATCATCTGATTTATCCAGGCCGCAATCCATCGAGGAACTCGAAGCATCAAACTGTTACCTGCTAAAAGAGGAACTCTACTTTGCAGCAGAGAAAACGGCAGCGGATTTTGTCGGGCATCTTAAAAGCGAGATCCCTTCAAACTCGGAACATCCCACAATTGAAAGTGCCACGAAAAGAGATTAGCCCGTATTGGGATGGGTTGTTGCCGATGTCTACTTGTTCCTCTTTAACCTTTGAGGTTACAGATAACAGGCCGATTTCTCCTGGACCGGCAGACCTGCTCTATCTGTCCGCATCCCGGCAGATCACCGTCTTCTTCTCGCCAGGCACCTGCTGCCATCCCATCTTAGGCCCGGCAAAAGTGATCGTCGGAACATTTTGAGTGACTACCTCCTGATTTTGACAGCTTAGATTTGTCGATTGCTCTCCCGTAGCGGGCATTTGGGGATGTTCATTCACGGCGGCAGAGGAAAAGGCCGACGCAAACACCAGAATAAAAAGCATAACGGCGGCAATAATGAATCTCATTATTTCTACTCCTTTCCAACGAGCATACCGAAAAAGCTAAGCATCCACTTTTAGCATTCAATATTTAGCAGGACTCAATCCCGGTTGTTGTTGCGAGGGAGCAGGAATTTTCCTCTCAAATTACATCCAAGTTGTCTTTAAAACCGATACCACCTACGGCAATGGATCAGAATACATCCGCCGTGAAAAGGAAAATTTCGGTTTCTGCATCTTGCCAGGCATTTCTCGGCAGACCGGCTTTCAGGCAGGCATTTTCAAGAAGATTTGTCCTGTCCCAGCCCTGCTCGGTTGCCACTTTGGGAAGGAAGAGGCCTATCTTGTTTCTCCTCTGGATGACCAGTCCGTGCTTTCCGACTTCGATCTCATCGGCGGAGCTTACCTTTTGAAGGGGAGTCATGACCGAAATTTCTACTTTTATGTCGTCAAGTTCATCGGGTCGTACCGGAGAAAATCTGGGATCCCGCAGGGCCGCGGCCTCTGCCATTTCAGCAACGGTTTCGCAGAGAGGCTTTCGGGCAATAATGTGTCCGATGCAGCCCCTCAGTTCGCCCTTTTTATAGAGTGAAACAAAGGCCGCGAAATTTTCCTTGAGTTTCCCTGATGCAATATTGAACTTAGGAGTAGCCGATCCGCGGCACCTTGCCTCGATAGTCTTCCGGGCAATCGAATGAAGCTCCGCTTTCTCCTGATCGCTAAATCCAAGATCGGTGCCGGCTTTTCTCTTCGTTGCCGGCTCCATTGAGTCCCGATCCGACGATCTGAAGAAAACGGCTGCTGAATATCCAACAACTCCCCTTGGAGAATTTTTGTCTCCCGTCACATCGCCCGAGTTCTCGTAATGGAGAATGCGGCATTCACCGGCATCCAATTTCCTTACCGCGAACATGGCAGTAAGAATAGCTACCCTTCCGCAGGCCTCGCACTCACCCCTGGCAAGGCATTCACTAAGGCCCTCGGCATCAAGCGAGCCCACTTTGTCCAGCAGGCGGCGGTCCAATGTCTTTGCAGCTTCATAGCCGTGAAAATGGGACAGATCGGAGCTTGCGACAATCAGTACTGATTTTCCCTTTATACAATCAGCAATCGATTCTCCAAGCCGCCGGCAGCTTGAAAGATCGTTATCCCCCACGATTAACGGAACCAGCCTGGCCCCCGGCAATACAGTCTGGAGGAATGGAAGCTGCATCTCGAGGGAATGTTCCTTGGAAAAAGCCTCCGGGAGTTCTACAATCGTTGAGTCGCGCTTTCGCAGTTCATCAACAAGGCCCCTGTTCAGGTGCATCGTGCCAAGGGGAGTTCCAAACCCCTCACAATCGAGTACCGCCGTACCCTTGAAGGGGACATGGTGGCTCGGGGCGACTACGATGACAGTATCGAATTTTTGGCCTCTCAGCAGCTTATATGAATAGGCTGCAACCTGGCCGGAGTACATAATCCCGGCATGGGGCGATATCACTGCGGCAATTTTGCCGTTCACCTCTGCATCAGGGACCCTGCTCAGGTATTTTTCAATTAGTGCTTTAAGCTCGGATCCGTCTGCCGGGTACCAGGTCCCGGCGCAAACTGGTCCATGCACGCCGCCGCGGGTTTGAACCGAAGCGCCGGTACCGGTATTGAAAAAGAAGATTGTGAGTAGAACTGCAAAAAAGACCAAAAATTGGTGAAATCGGCCGAAATCAGCTTTCATCAGCATTCTTCTCCCTGAAGTTTTTCGTCCTCACTCAAGGTCGGAGGAACTCGAAAACAAATAAGCACAGGAGCCTTTTCAACTTGGCTCGATTATAGGAAAGCGTTGATACATGCGTCAATCTGCAAGTGATAGGAGGAGGCAACCAATAATCATGATTGAATAAAAAAACTATCGAAGTGATTCATCCTGAAACCCGCTCCCCGTCATAACCGAGTACGAGGCACAATTCTAAAAGAGTGGGATTTGGCGATTTTGTCCGGAAAAGTGAGAAAAGGAAAGTTCATGTAGTTCCCTGCATCCGTGGAATAATTTCAGGATAAGAGCCAACTACTGGAATCCTCCACAAAAATCCCGTTTTTTAACAATCCCTTTGTTTTCAGACAATTAGCTAATCATCCGGGCTAACATCCACTCATCTTAACAAATTTTTCACATAGAACAGCTTTTGATTTTTCCCGCTCAAAACTCGGAAACTCAAATTTGACGCAATCATCACACTATCGTAAAAAACGCCTCAACAGATCGGGGCTTGTTTAAATTCTTTCCGGGGCAAAATTTCTTATCCATCCAAAACACATTTACATTTTCAGAAGAGGGCCGAGTTCATCGGGGGGGATGGACTCCGCTCTCTTGACGGGGGGCTGTTTTCTTTCGGAGGGGTTCTTCAGGACAAAGCGGGGGGCTATGGACCAGGAGTGGCAGGAAATCAGGAAGCAACTTCACAAGAGCCTGTCAAAAGGGCAGTACGACCTTTGGGTCTCATCAATTGAATTACTCGGCGTTGAAAACGGCACAGTTGTACTGGGATGTAACAACCGGTTCCACATTGAATGGCTGAGGGAAAAGCTCGAACTCAAGCTTCTTGCTGCAATAAGGGAATACTTCCCGGCAAACCGGCTTGAGTATCAAATCGTGAGTAGAGGGGACCACGAGGAGACCGCGCAACTTGCGGAAGAAAAAGGGGATCTTCCGCAACAGATCGCGATAAGCGACCTGATCAAGCGGGTGGGACCGGTTTTCAATCCCAGATTCACGTTCGATCAATTCGTAGTCGGCAATTGCAATCAGTTCGCGTACGCAACGGCCATGGGAATGGCAAGCGGGAGCCAGCTTTATAGCAGTTCGGCCTATATAGTTTCGGAGACCGGGCTCGGCAAAAGCCATCTTTCGCATGCCGTCGGAAACCATATTTACCGGGAAAGGCCCGACCTCAGGGTGCATTACGTCACGGCTGAGCAGTTCGCCAACGAGATGATCTTTTCACTCAAAAATGGGAACATTGAGAATTTCAAAACGAAGTTTCGCAATGAATGCGATGTGCTGCTGCTTGAGAAAGTCGAGTTCCTTAGTGGTAAGGAAAAGGTTCAAAACGAACTTGTCTACACACTCGATGAACTGATGGACCGGGGAAAATGGATCCTGTGCACCGGAAATACCTATCCCAAAGACATTCCGAAGCTCAGCAATGAACTGCAGTCGAGGCTCAGTGGAATTTTAGTCGCGCCTATCACGCCGCCGGATTTCGACACGAGAATGGCGATCCTGAGGAGGAAGTCACTGGGCGAGGGCGTCCATGTTCCAAGTGAAGTGATCGAGTACATGGCCGAGCGGGTGACGGGGGACATCCGCCAATTGGAAAGCTGCCTTGTCGGTCTCATGGCAAAAACCAACATAATGGGAGTACCGGTCTGTCTCGAAATTGCGCGCGAAATTACCGAGACAATGCTGGACCGGCTGCCCAAGCTGACCATCGACCATATCCAGCAGATCGTCTGTTCGACTTTTCAGATCACCATTGAGGACCTTAAGTCATCGAAGCGGCGAAAAGAACTCTCACTTGCACGAAAGATCAGCATGTACCTTTGCAGACGCTACACGAGCGAGCCGCTCGACACGATTGGAAAATCCTTCAAGCGCAGCCACAGCTCGGTTCTCTATGCAATAAACGATCTTGCAAAGGAACTTGACAGTTCGGACGGAAAGATAAAGCGGCAGGTGGAATACATTAGTCGCCGGCTGGATACTAGCTGCCTTGCATAACCGTGCAGATCTCGTTTCTCAGGTCTGCCGAGAGCCGTGATACGATTTCAGCCATTGCTTTTGAAAATTCCGAGGGGTCGTGACCGGAGAGGGGGGGGCTTTCGTAATGGAAATTCTTTTTGAGGAGTATGGTGCGAACAGGTATTTCCTGCCAGAAGGTAACATCCAGGTCCAATACGGCATGAGGGGGGGAGCCGTTTTCTTCGAGTGCGAACCGGTAGATGTGACCCGCCATTTCAAAGGTAGCACTAACGGGACTGCCTACCGGAACTGCATCTTCAAAAATTCGCGACAAAGACATATCGCGCATGATTTTATCCGCAAGCATGTTTCCGGGAGGAGCAACCCACCTGTGGTTTGACGAGAACCGCACCATGTCGGAGGGAGTCACAACGACCATCTGTTCGCGGTCGTACGGGGCGGATGCGGTGAGGGCCCAGATACGAACCGCCCCTGAAAACGGTTTCGAGCAGGTAGCGGGGCGCGGGCTGTAATCAAGCTGAAAGTAGTCAGGCGGCTGGGCACGGGAAAATGCACCCACGCATCCGTAAATCGAGAACAGGAGAAAAACCGCCGGAAGTGCTCGCCCCATCATTTTATACGGGAAATCCCTTTTCTCAATACCGCGCTTCAAGACACACCTTTCGTTCAGAGATAAATCCAACAAGATCAAAACCCAAAAATCTTACCTCAACAGCATTATGATTCAGGGCCAATTACGGTCCTACTTCTTTTTTTCAAAGGGATCGGGTTGCTCCTTGCTTGGAAAAACCATCCTGTTGGGCTGCTCCTTCAGGCCCTGTACCAGTGCGTTCAGCTGTGACAACAAGATCTTCAACTGCTGAAGGTTCTGTTCCAGCAGCACGGAGGATTCGCCCACGTGCTTGCTGAGGCCCGAGAAAAGTGTGCCTCCGGTCGTTACGGTCTGCCCGAGCTGTGCGGAGAGTTGCTTCAGAACGTCAGGGGGCAGGCTCGAGAGCTGGCGAGCCAGATTTTCAGATGCCACCCTTGTTGCATTCAGTGTTGCGGAAAAATCGCTGAAGCCCTTCGTCATGCCCGCATCATTGGCTGCTTTGTTCAAGCGTTCCAGGATTGCGGCGGATGACTCGGTGGTCTTTCTGAGGTTTGATATCGTTGTTTTGAGATCACCCGTCTGCTCCCCCGCGCCGAATTGGGTTAATAGATTACTTGCAAGCTCGCCTGCTTTTGTCCAGCTTTTCGTGAGCGACTGGAGATCGAGAGTGTTGAATTTCTCGTAGAGATTCTGCAAAGCGAATTTAAGCTGAGCCATCTCGGATGGGTAAGTCCTGATTACCGGGTATTTCGTCGGAAAAGTAATCCGGGGGCTGAGCGACTCGATATTGTCCGGAGCAGTATCAATTTCAAGATAGCTAAGTCCGGTCAGGATTTGCTGCCGAAGCTGCATGGCCACTGTCTCATCGATCCTAAACTCGGAGTTTAGTTTTACCAGCACTTCGATCAGGCTACCGTCGGGCGCAACTCCAACCGATGTCACATGACCAACCGCTACGCCCCTGTAGTTTACCGCGGCATCTTTTGTCAGCCCTTTTACCGATTCGTTGAAATAGGCAGCATAGGTCCGCGTGTCCTTGAAATAGGAGTAGGCACCAATCCATATGAATCCCGCGGCGGTTATGATGCCGCAGATGATTGCGAAAATTCCGATTCTGTACGCACTAACGGTGCGAGGCAAAGTGATGTTCCTCCAGGCAGGTTCGCCGCCGCTCAGTCTTCTGGTGTCGGTTGCCTGTGAAAAAAGGCGTGGACGCGCGGGTCCGGACTCTTTTGCAGCTCATCCGGCGGCCCTTTTGCGATTATTCCGCGTACACTTCGATCGAGCATGATCGACCAGTCGGAAATAGTCATAATGCTCGGCAGATCGTGTGTAATCACCACCATGGTGATGCCGAGCGACTCGTTCAGTTCGAGCAGCAACTGGTCCATCTCGGCTGAAGTCACCGGGTCCAGTCCGGATGAAGGTTCATCGCAGAAAAGTATTTCCGGATCGAGCGCCATCGCTCTGGCCAACCCTGCCCTTTTCTTCATCCCTCCGCTTAAATCGGAGGGGAAATAATCTCCAAAGCCGCCAAGTTTTACCATCTCGAGCTTAAGGCGCACAATATCATGCACCATTTTGGGCGGGGCTTTCGAAAATTCAATGATCGGCAGTGCCACATTTTCCGCAATAGTAAGAGACCCTATTAACGCGGCGGACTGGAACAGCACCCCAATTCTTTTTCTTGTCTCCGCCAGAGCCCTTCCGGAAACATTTCCCGAAATTTCCTCCCCCCGAAGGAAAATCCGGCCTTTGGTCGGCGGGAGCAGGCCGATCATTGCCTTCAGCAGCGTACTTTTCCCACATCCACTGCCTCCCAGAACCGTAACTATATCTCCGGGGTTGACGCAAAAATCGACATCTTTAAGTACAACGTTGTCTCCATACCCGATGGTTAACTTCTCCAGACAAAGTACGGGAGTCCCGGAGGAACTATCGGGGAAATCCTTTTTCATATTTTCCCATCACCAGCCGAGATAGTGAAAGATGACCGTAAAGATCGCATCCGCAAAGATAATCGCAAAAATTCCACTCACAACCGCCGATGTCGTTTGACGGCCGACGCTGTCGGCACCGGTTCCGGTTTCGAATCCGCGAAAACAGCCGATCAGGCCCACCAGCATGGCAAAAATTTCGGACTTGATCAACCCGGTGATGATATCTTTCATCGACAGCACCGAAAAAATCTCGGCCATGAAACCGTAGGCGGTGAGATCGAGTGTAAAAATCCCGACCACTATCCCGCCCATGATACCAGAAAAGTTGGCCCACATAGTTAGAAGAGGCCCCGCAATCATCAGGGCAATAACCTTGGGCATCGTTATGAACTCGGCCAGATTGAAACCCATCACCTCAAGGGCATCGAGTTCCTCGTTTACTTTCATCGTGCCGATTTCGGCGGCAAAAGCCGATCCGGACCGGCCGGCAACGATGATGGCCGTAAATACCGGTGCAAGTTCGCGTGTAATGGCCAGGCTGAGCAGATCGGCCACATAGATATTTGCGCCAAACTGGCGAAGCTGCACCGCGGCCTGAAACGCCATTACCAGGCCCAGCAGAAAACTCAGCAGGAATACAATGGACATGGCGTTCGCGCCGGTGAGCTGCAGGTAGTAGAGCATCTCATTCCAGCGAAAACGCCTCGTATGATGGAGGTCCCGAATGGAGTAGACAATGAATTCCCTGCAAAACCGGTAGAATCCCACCACTTCATCCCATGCATGCAGGACGAGGAACCCTAAAAGTGTGATCAACCGGGCAGTGGTTAAGGGCGGCTTTTCAGGGGCAGGAGGTTCTTTTTTCTCGATAAGTGTGAGAAAGTGCAGCGCGGAAGGCGGGATAGACTCGAATCGTAATTCAAGGCGGCGTCTTTCGCAGATGCGCTGAATTGCCCTCAACAGGGCTATCCCGGCGCTGTCTATCCTGGGTGTGGCGGACAGGTCAACGACCAGGGACGAGGGGTTTTCTTCCCTGAGGAAATGGTTCAGGCCTTCCCAGACCGCACCGGCATTATCGTAGGACAAAGGAGCATTGAAAACGAGGATGTATTCCCCTGCAGAGGGCCTCCTCACTTCAAAGGGGAGTCCTCCCTCCAATTAGGAATCTCCTTTCATTCCAGAGCTATGCACCCTCGTTGATTCTCTCCCGGAGAACACCGGAACATTTGAATGTCACCACTTTGCGCGGGGACAGTATGATGGGATCCCCCGTCTGGGGATTGCGGCCGCGGCGCTGGTTTTTGTCTTTAACGCTGAATTTCCCGAACCCGCTGATAAGTACGTCTTCACCCTTTTCGAGTGTCTGCTTAACTATCTCGAACAAGGTCTCGATAATCTGGGCAGATTCGGTTTTGGTAAAAATGTTTTTCGCAAAGAGATTTTCAACGATGTGAGCCTTGGTCAAAGTCATACACTTTCCTTTCCTTAGGCCGCCGAACCTGCTGGGGGCTTAGGTTCAGAATATTCCAAGTTTTATTGAGTTCTCATGCAGTATTAAAGGATAATTCTCCGCTTTTCAACAAAAAAGAGAAGCATTTGATTGTGGAAGCCCTCTTTTTTTATGGAAAAAATGGCATGCGCAATGCCAAAACACGGGAGCCGGGCCAACGTCAAGCCCCAAATGATGGCTGGTTCAATCCGGGTCTTCTTGAATATAGCCGTTGGCCAATAGAGTTCTTAACCCATTAACCAGGAGCATGGAAATGTATAATGCGTCTTAACGCGATTTTCTTTACTTCGGCATAATCAGTCCCTAAATTCTTCCGACCCGGAGTAAAAACCCGAAATCAAGAACCGGGTGAGAAGATTGAACCCTGTTTATCTTCCACCGTCAATTTGGCAGTCTAGATGATTATTTACAGAAATCCGGCACGGGACGTTAACACAGCGGATGCTCTGTTCGAGCTTATCCAACTTGCAAAGGATCAACAAGCCCGTCCCACTCAAGAGGGTGTACGCGAGATTCTTATCGGGTTGGGTGAATTGGAAGCCGGCGTAGCCGACGCACTATGCCCTGATTTTGACCATAACCACCCGCCCCTGCTCGCATTCCGGCGCGCAGGTCTAATCGCGGGGCAATTGCTCTCGATGATTATTGGCCGGGCAGCCTCTGCCGCAAGGATTCAGGCCTTCCAGCTTACCGAAGCCATAGCTGAGGCCGGTGACCACCGGTTTCCCCCCAGTGTGAGAATTTCCTTCCCCGAGGGCTATTCGTTTTATGCCCTCTACCCCGAAATGTATCTCCGGTCAGCCCAGAGATTTCGATCCGAGCGTCAACCCCTGAATGCAGTATGCATCGGCTTGCGCAGCATAGGAACAAGCCTTTGTTCGGCTGTTGGCGGGCAACTGCAAGATCTTGGCTGCACCGTGTTTTCCCTTTCTGTCCGACCGCGTGGTCATCCATTCGACCGGAAACTCACTCTTTCCCCTCAATTGGAAGAGGAATTGAAGCAACGGGCCGGGTGGCCGGTCCTGATTATTGATGAAGGCCCTGGCCTCAGTGGATCCTCTATTTGCTCAGCAGCAGAGAAAGTCTCGGAACTTGGATTCGAAGACCGCAACATATTCATTTTTCCCGCATGGGAGGGCAACCCGGCTGCTTTTCTATCGCGGGAGGCCCAAAATCTCTGGCCGAGGTTTACCAAGTACATAACGCAGTTCGAAGAAATTCGAGACGGGCTCTCACCATTTTCGGAAAACGCTGATTCAGGAGCAGTACGGGATATCTCAGCCGGTGGATGGCGATCTCTCCTCTATAGAGACAAGAAGCTCTATCCCGCCGTTCAACCCAGCTTCGAGAGAAGAAAGTACCTCATCTCCCCGAAAATCAGTCCGCGGCAAAATGAAACCGAAAACACACCGGTTTTTGCCAAGTTCTGCGGGCTCGGTTCACATGGTAAACTGGTCTTCCAGAGGGCACAACTGCTTTCAGAAGAAGGGATTCATCCGCCGATAAGAGGCTTTCGAGAAGGCTTCCTACTGATGGATTTCCACCCCGGCAGTCCCCTTGTACCTGAAAAGCAAGGTGAACACTTTCTGAAGTTTGCGTCACGGTACTTCTCTTTTGTCGCGCGCACCTTTCCGGCAACTTATCGGGCTCAAATGGATGAGTTGATAAAGATGATTCAAGTGAACATACTCGAAGGGCTGGGACACAACTGGGTACAGCAGGTCGAGTTCGTCAGCGACGCCGGCTACAAGATGCAAAACATTGAGCCCATCTTCCTCGATAACCGGGTGGCCGCTCACGAATGGATGTCCTGTGGTGAAGGATTCTACAAAATGGATTCCGCGGAACACTTCGAAGATCATTTTTTCCCGGGGCCCCAGGACATCTTATGGGACCTTGCGGCATTTCGTATTGAGTTCGGTCTTGGAGAGCGGCTGTGGAGGGAATTTATAGCCGACTTTCAGAAAATCTCAGGCAGAGCCGGAATCGAGGAAAATCTTCCTTTCTACTCAATTGCCTACCTGGCTTTCCGACTCGGGTATTGCGCCCATTCGACCTCGGTCCTCGGGGACTCGGAGGACGGCCCTCGGTTCGAGAGCCTCCGATCGCGATACGCATCTTTACTGAAAATAGAACTGCAGAGATTTAGAAAATAAAAAATGGCGGTGCAGGGCTTCGAACCCCGGACGCCGCGGATATGAGCCGCGTGCTCTACCGACTGAGCTACACCGCCTTAGGCAGGAACCTGAAAAGGTTTCCGGTTTTCCTTTGAGCCTCTCTGTGTAACAAAAGTGGCGTAGACTGTCAAGACCGTCGCCGTCCCAACAAAAAAACAGCCGCGACACTGAGATATTAAAATCTGGCGAGTAATTTCGAAATCATCCCCGGCAAAAGGATGTCACCTTCTCGACCAGTTTCCGGGCATCCCGGATCAGAATTAAATTTCACGGAATAAATGATCTTATTACCAGTTATGCACTATAAGCGCGCCATTCCGCCCCCGCCCATTCAGGGTGGATCCCAAGAACGATGCTACCTGTCCAGAACCCTTTTCCTTGTGATGGATAAGAAGTAATTCAGTGAAAAGAGGGTACTTGGTGGTACTCCGCTTCCGGGCGGGAATACGATTGACAAACCGCAGTTCCATCGGGTAAATATTTCTAAGCCATTGATGCTAAGGGATTTTTTTGGCTTCGGGGCATATGGCCCCGCCGGCTTGCCCTACACCCTCGGTAGAAATTTGGTTTGTGCAATTCGGGAGAAACCGTTGCGCCAGAAGAGGAAATTTTTGTTTTGAGTCAGAAGCTTTTTGAAGTAAAAGTATTAACCGACTTCGCTGCGGCTCACAATCTGTTTGATTTTCGCGGGAAGTGTGAAAATCTTCACGGACACAATTGGAAAGTGGAAGTCGTGTTGCGGGGGTCGCAGCTTGCTGATAATGGAATTTTAAAGGATTTCGGTGAGATCAAGCAGGTTGTGAGGGAAACTTTGGAGGAGTTAGATCATAAGTATTTGAATCAACTGCCCTATTTCGAAAAAAGCAATCCTTCATCAGAGAATATAGCAAGATACATTTTCGAGCGCCTTTCCGCAAAGCTGAACAATGGCAATTGTCGGCTTTATAAGGTATCGGCATGGGAATCGGCCGATGCCTGCGCTACATATATGGAGTTTTGACCAAGACCTGAGCCGATACAAGGAGCAATACTGATGCGATGCCTGAGGGAACCGTCCGGGGGCGATTGCGGGAAACTACTGAAGCGGCCGTCGATGTATCTTCTTATAATGGCTACTGTTTCTTTCATAGTCTTCGGAGTTGCCAACCTCACGGTTGCGATACAAAAGCATAGCCTCGAAGGAGAAACGGCGGATCAGCCCAAAACCTCTCTACCAGCGGCACAGGACCATGAGCAGCCCGCAGTTCCACCGCCGGCACGGGAACAGGCGGTTCAACCACCGGCCCAGCCCCTCCCCCAAGCCCCCGCCGAGACGCGTGGAGACCAGCAATCCGCACATGGAACAGGACAGGCGGCACCGCTTGGCTCGCTTCAGGGCCATGGAGAATCTCAGGCTGAGGGACATGCTGAAGGGCAAGCGGCGCATGGCGAGGGACAAGGCCACGCCATCGCGCTTCCGGAAGTCTCGGCCATTCCGGGCGTCACATTTGTTGATACCCTCATTGCCCTGCTCGATCACGAACTCCACGGGAGAACCCTTGGGTGGCGCCCAAATGATATCCTGATAGGCCGATTCACAGATGATATCAATAATTACCAACTGGGGGTGCTCGAAGCAGTGCGCTTCACGGCCCTTCGACTAAAAGACAGCCTTACAAGGCTCGGAGATGCTGACACCTACGACCCTGACCTCGAGCAGGCGGTAAATCTGCTTATGAACTCCGCCTACTCCTGGTGGTTCCCATCAGCCGAAACTCAATACGATGAAGCCCTGGATCATCTCAGGGCTTTCAAGACAAAGCTGGAAAGCGGCCAACGCAGTTTTTACTATCGCCGCGATAACCTTGAGGCCCTCCTTTCCGCTTACAAAGACCTGCTCGGAAATGTTAACCGCTCCCTTGTGATGCCCGTCGGCTATTTTCAAGCAGATGATCATTTCTACTATGCAAAGGGAGTTGCCCACGTTTACTTCGAAATGTTAAAGGTGGTTCGGGTCGCATTCAAAACCCAGCTAACTTCGACAATGCACGGCCAGGATATATTGGATACGGTACTCCACGAACTTTCGGTGGCTGAACAGGTTGATCCGTGGATCGTCCTCAACTCCGATCTGGATAGCTTCTTTGCCAATCACCGAGCCAATCTCAACGCGCCCCTGAGCGAAGTGGCGCACATGCTCACCGTACTGAGCCAGTTGTAAGTGATCTGCCGTCGCAGTCTCTGAGAGTGGCCCTGAAGACCTGACCGGCTTTTACCCGGGATGGAGGCAGGCAAGAAGGGCCATATAGTCAAAAATGTTCTTTTTTTGACTAAATAATAATTTTCCGCTGCGTCGCATTTAAGGGTCAACAGGTTTTTTCCCGACCCGGTAATGCCGCCTAATATAATGTTTATTCAT
>DBMI01000066.1 GCA_002298165.1 Desulfarculales bacterium UBA702 | reverse complement strand
TGATCACGGCTTTCAACAGACCCCTCGGAAGGACCGGGATCGGATAGCTCCAACTGAGTATCGAGGGGCAGCCCCAAAAGGTTGTTCAGTTCTGAATTGAGGTCTGCAATCTGGATATTGGCCGCTATAAGTGATTGCTTATTTTGCAAGATTGCCGTGCGGCTCTCGGTGATTGCAACTTCGAGAACATTCCTGGCCGCAACCGCTTTTTCGGCCTCGCGCAGGGTTTCCTCGGCAGCCCTCAGCCCGGCCTCGGCCGCATCTTTTCTTTTAATGGCCGCGAGCAGGCCGTAGTAGAGCTGGTGCACTGCATAAACGACATCATTTTCGGCCTTCTTCGTTTCCGCCGCCGCCACCTTTTGATCGGATCGCGCAACTCCCGTACCCTCCCGGGTTTTCAGGATTTGCGTAACTGGCTGGCTCAGAACGGTGCTGTTGAGGAAAAAAGTATCAGAACCGACCCCTTTGCCGGTATTCTCGGCAATAGGCACCGAACCGAGGCTTGGCAACGGGATGGTTGTCAGGTTCGACTCGGAGGTGCCCGTAAACAAGGTATAGTTGGATAGATGTGGGTAAAGGTCGGCTGATACCGAAGCTACTTTCTTGCCTTTCTCGTCCACTTTGAAACGGGAAATCTTGAGCGCGGAGTTGCCCTGCAGGGCGAGATCGACGGCTTCGGTCAGGGTAATATGCTTTGTTTCGGCAAATGCCGGGTTCACCAGAAGAATCATGCCCAAAATGAGCGTTATCGCCACGGCTTTGAGGAAATGAGGCGAAGAGGGCCCGCTCATGCGCGATTTGACCACGACGAACAGCACCGGGACTACCAGCAGGGTGATGAACATGGACCAGATAAGTCCCACTGCGATAACGCTGGCCAGGGGACTCCAAAGGCTCGACTTTGAGAGGATCATAGGCAGCACGCCTGCGGCTGCGGCCATTGTTGTAAGGAAAATCGGCCGAAGGCGGCGCTCGCCTGCCTCGGTTGCGGCCTGTTCGAGCGGATGACCCTCCAGTATTTTCTCATTGATGTAATCGACGAGAATTATTGCGTTTCGCACCACAATCCCGCTAAGGCTGATCAGTCCCATGAAAGCGGTAAACCCGAACGGATTGTGTGTGACTATCAGTCCCAGGACAGCGCCGGGCAGGGCAAGGGGAATCGATGACATGACGATCAGTGCCTCCGATACTTTTCTGAACTGTATAAGAAGGGTGAGGAAGATAAGAACCAGGCTTATGCTGAGCGCAGTTATCATCTCGGGCATTGTCTCCTCGGTGTTGAGCTTATCGCCTCCGTATTCAATCCTGTACCCCGGAGGGAGCCGCAGCGCCTGGATTGCGGGCATGGCCGACTTGAGAATTTCCGATGCATAATGGCCCTCCTGCACGAAGCTTCGAACGGTAAGGGTCCTCACTCCGTTGCGGCGAACAAGCCTGCTGGTCTGCCATTCAGGCTCCAGAGTTGATATAGCTCGAAGCGGGACCCTGGCCCTGGTTATCAGGGAGCTTACGTAGGCATCGCTCACGTTTCCTAACGAGGACCGGGCAGTCTGTGCCAGACGGAGCATAATAGTGACCGACCTGTCGCCTTCCCAGAACGTGCTCACGGGAGCGCCGTCAAATGCTCCGGCCAAAATCTGCGATATCGTGGAATTGGTTATGCCGAGCCTGTTTGCCAATTCCTCATTGACCTTTACGTCAACCATGCAGGATTCGTTGAAATAGTCTCGGTGGACGAATACCGAAAAGGGGGACTGGGCGAGCAGTGCCTCAATTTGGGCGCCGATGCGCTTTAATTCCTGGGTATCATCACCTACGATTCGCACTTCGACCGGGGCTTCCAATGACTTACCCTGCTGAAGTTCCTTGACTATGACCATGGCTTCGGGGACCAGCGTCGCGAAAGATTTCCGCAGTCCTTCAACCAATGCCGGAGTTTCCTTGGCTGAATGGGTGTTAACTATGAATTGCCCGTATGCCGCATCCGGCTGCTGCGGATTGACATTGTAGTAAAACCTCGGTGCGCTCTGGCCGATAAATGCCGCAAAATGCTCAATTTCTTTTTTCCCTTTCATGTGCTCTTCCATCCGGCGCATCACCGCGTCCGTCGCCTCGATGCGGCTACCTTGGGGCATCCATACATCGACCACGAACTGGTTGCGCTCGGCCGTCGGGAAAAACTGCTGCGGCACAAACTTGAAAAGGAAACCACCGACAGCCACTGCCCCTACTCCCAACACAATAGCCGAAACCTTATGGCGCATGAAAATGACGATGACCGTTCTGTAGGCGGTCTGGATAAGGTCCAGAATGCTGAATTTTTTCTTGCCGCCTTTGACTTCTTCGCCGCTGTGATCGTGGAGCCCTTTTCGGATGAAGAACCTGCAGAAAAGCGGTGTTATAAAAACTGCAACGACGAATGACACGGCAAGGGCTACAGCGACGGTTATTGGAAGCGCGCGGATAAATTCCCCGGCTGTTCCCGTGAGAATCAACAACGGGAGGAAAGCGAAGATGATCGTCACTGTTGCCGCAAGGACCGGAACGATTACTTCGGCGACACAGCGCGAGGCGGCCTCAGCCCTGGGGACCTTGCGGTCAAGGAGATCAACGTAATTGTCCGCAATGACAATCGCATCGTCAACAACGATCCCGAGCACCACAATCAGCGCGGCGATTGAAACCTGGTGTAGCGTAACCCCGATGGCGTTCATAACCCCCAGAGTTGTGCAGAGGGTTATTGGAATTGCGAACGCCGCGATCACCGCCACCCTGATTGGCAGAAGTAATATTGTGACGAGCACAACGGATGCTATGGCCAGCAAAAACTCATGGCTCAGATGGGTTATTCGTTCCTTGACCACCTCGGGCTGGTCTGCGATGAGGTCGATGCGGACATCCGGCGGAAGCAGGGAATTGAGGCGGGAAAATACCTCCCCGATACTTTCACCCAATTCGACAATGTTTTTCCCCTTCTGCATTTCAACAGAAAGCAGCAGGCTTGGCTCACCGTCGTACCGTACAACGAATGTCGGGTCCTGGTAGCGCCGCTCCACCTCGGCAAAATCGCGAATATAGACGGGCTGCCCGGTCCGGGAAACATCCACTAGCACACTCCTGATCTCTTCTTCCGTATTGAAAAGACCGGTGGTGCGCAGGGGAATCTTAGTGTGGTCCGCCTCGAAATGGCCGGAATTCTCGATAATATTTCGCTGCTTGAGGGCCTGGATCACGTTAAGTGGGTCGGCAAAATACTGCGACATGCGCTGCAGGTCGCTTGTTATCCATATTTGCTCGCCCTGCTCGCCATACATCACCATTTTTCCGACTTCACGAATCGTGCGCAGCTCATCCTGAATCGTGTCCACGAAATCACGCAACTCGCGGTAGCCATACCGTTGGCCGTGAACCGCGAGAAGCATGGCAACCGTATCTCCGAAGTCGGAGTTGACTATAGGGCCTCTGACTCCGTCGGGCAGCTCGGTTAGGCGGGTTTCATTCATCTCGTGGCGAATTTTGGCCCAGACGACGTCCGAATTTTTAACGTCGTCTTCAAGTTCCACGTTGATGATGACCAGGCCGGGACGGCTGGTTGAATAGGTTTTCTCCTTTCGGATTTCCGGAAACTTGAAAATATGTTTTTCCAGCGGTTTTGTTACCTGCTTTTCGACCTGCTCGGAAGTGGCGCCAGGATAGAGTGCGAGCACCAAACCGGTGCGAATCGTCACGGTGGGGTCTTCGGTTCGCGGCATATACAGGAAGGCATGAAGCCCGACCGCGACAGCCATTCCGGCAAGGATCAAAGCAATTATCGGGTAGCGTAAGGATGCATTTGCCGGGTTCATTTCCGCACCTCTGTTTGTCCGGGCTGGTCTTGCCGCCCCTGAGCGGCGGGTTCCTCCAGAAGTGAAACGAGGGCGCCATTCCTAAGCTTTTCCTGCCCTGCAAAAACGATGGACTCATCCCCTGAGAGGCCGCTTTTGATCGCGATTTCCCGGCCATATGCGGGTCCCGTTTCAACCCGCTTGGAATAGACGCGCTGCTGGTCGGGGTAGTACACAAAAACAATTGTCGCCCCCTGCGGGTCCCGCAAGATGGCCTCGGCCGGAAGGGTCATCAGGTCAATTGTTCTGTCTCCATGGATCCTTGCCTCGGCAACCATCCCGACCCGTAGGATACGGGCGGGATTGGCAACCGCGATTCGCGTCATGTACGTTCGTGTATTCGAGTCCGCCGAGACATTGATGATCCGCACTTTCCCCTCGAAGGATTCGGACCGCAGGGCCGGAATCGTGATGGCTGCCGTTTGACCGATTTTGACGAGATGAATGTCCGTTTCCGGCACGCCGACGTTGATCTCGACGGGATCGAGCTTTACGATTTCGAAAACCGGAGTGCCGGGACCGGCGGTCTGACCCGGTTCGATAGACCGCCTTGAAATAAAACCGGAGCTGGGGGCGTAAAGCGTTGCATCGCCAAGACGCTTTTGGGCTAGCTTTTGATTTGCGACCGCCTGATCGAATTGTTGTTTGGCGCTAAGGTATGCCGCCTTAAATTTTTCGTAGTCGTTTCCCGCGAGGCTCTTGGAATCATACAGGAATTTCATCCTGGCGTGTTCGTCCGCGCTACGGTTAAGTGCGACCTGTGCCTGTCCCGCCTGGGCGGACGCAGCCTGAAGCGACAATTTATAGTCGAGTGGGTCGATGGCCGCCAGGGTTTGTCCTTTTTGGACGTAATCCCCTTCCCGTGGGCCTACTTCGAGAACTCTGCCCGAGACCAGGAAAGAAACCTGGATCGGCGTGTCGGGAGATGCAACCGTCCCACTGACCGATACGAACTCGCGCTCCTGGACATGTCGCACCTTTCCCGTTTTAATCGGAGTAACATTGCCGGCGGGCTGTTCCGCACTTTTGACCTGTGAACAGGAAGTCAGCACCAAAACGGCTAAAACGAAGGGCAGGGTTGATAACCTTTTCATTGGAATGAATCCTCTTCTTGCTTTGTATCGGCTCCACTTTTCAACCGGAGCTACACCTCTATCAGGCTGGGCAACAACTGTTCCCATACTGTCACAAAATTCCCATTCCATTTGACCAGTTGCGCTGTCCCGTCCTGAGAAACCACAACAGCCAGGACATCATGAAGCTCATTGCACAATCTGTAAGCTGATTGGTGGCGGGTACCAACGCAGTCGGTCCGTTCCATCCGGATCTCGCACCCTTCCGCGTCCAGGGCGTGTGCTACCGAATCAATTCGGTCCAGTCTGCCGGATATTTGGGCTCCAAACCCGATCAGTTCGAGCCGTTGTGTAATTACTACTGCTCCATCAACCTGGGCCATGTCGGCTACCAAGTGAGCCCACTCGAAAACTGATTCATCGAGCGAGGAAAGAGTCTGGCTCTTGCTGGCCAGGTATTCAGTCCAGCCTACCTTTTTTTTAGGATTTTGATGGGAACCATACGATTCGGCCAGTTCATTGGCTGTTTTCACGATCAGAGTGCGGAATCGTCTTCGCGGTTCTTCGCTGACGAATCTGTACTTGAATTTGAGGTATGAGTTGGGTTCCGAAAACTCATCGATAAGTTCATCGGGAATTATAATCAAGGTGCCGCCATGCCTGTTTGCGCGTATTTTGCCTATGATTCGCATCAGGACCTGTTTTCTCATAATCCGGAAGAATTCAGGATCAATGGATGCCCAAGGCTTTGTCGCGCGCTTTCGAGCATCCCTGTGCAACGCAAGCTCTTCATCCGCCAGGTAGTCAAATGCTGAACTGACCCATTTTGAATCGGAAACGCTAAACGATGAGGAAACGACCTTACCGCAGTTTAGAGTGGCGATATCGGACGATCCTTTGCTCACGGTTATACGGCCGGGGTTTGTAACACTTATGACGAGGGACTCGGGAAGGGGCTGGATCAGCTTTCCGCCTCCATATATGCTTTGAGTCCATCTTAGTCCGGAATGCACTATCCCCCAGATAGCCAGTCCGTTTTTCTCATTGAGCCAGACTCCCACCATGGAGCCATGGAAATTCACGGAAGGAGAAAGTTTCCTAAGCTCACGCTCGGTAAAGGGCAACAGATCCTCAAATAAAAGCCTGTGGAGACCATTAGGCGGCCCCTGATCCGGTGGGAACCGATCAGGCGCCCTATAGATGAGTCGAAATCTTACGGGCCGGTCTTCATCCCGAAGCAGACTTGCCTGGAAGCAAACCGAAATCAGGTGTTCCAGAACCGAGGGCTCCGGTAATGAGTCTGAATCCGGCTCTCTGCCTTTACTTGCCTCGTCTGAATGCCAGCGGTCCTGGATAACTGGTGCAAGATCTTTCGGATATGACTTTATTCCGTATTCAGATGCCACAAAGGCCTCCTTACGAAATGAGCAAGGCGATGCAGAATTCCTAAATCTATCCACCAGGGTTTTGCTAAATTGCCTTTATAGCCATCCGCTTCGGGAAAGCCTTCGCCATTCCTGCCCACGGGATTGACTTCAGCTTGAACCTCATTGCCAAGCCGGGAAGGTCCCATGCCGGGGACCATGTCGAACAGGGATTTGAGGCCAACCAGGTCGAGTACTGCCTCGACTTCGGGAGACACACCCACAAGAGTAAACTTTGCCTTTCGCTTGCGCGAAAGGTTGAGACCCTCTACCAGGGTCGCAATCCCCGAACTGTCGATGCAGGACACCGCGGATAAATCGACGGCCAAGTGGGAGATTCTGTTTTTGTTTAGAAGAGAAATGATCTCCATCCGGACGGCGGGCGAGGTGTTCATATCAAACTGTCGATGGCACTGTGCGATGTAGGCGCCATTCGGTATATCCAAAACGTTGAGCTTCAAAGCAGGTAAACTCCTTAAGGGTTCCTCGGCGGCTTTTCGGAGATGCATGTTAAAACACCTCCTGCTCTTTCCACACCGTGTGGTTTATTAGTCCAAGCTCTCCAAGCGCCTCGCTTATCGATCTGCCCAGGGCGCTCTCCACCCCTGGATCGTGGCCCCATGTGAGATGGATGCTTATATCGGTTGAATACCTGGAGCTGCGGTAGACTCTTACTTTCAACAGTTTCTCGACACTGGCAAAGGCTTGGAATCGCCCGCAAAGTTCTATTGCCTCTGCTACTTTATTCACTCGGGCAATTCGGAGATTTATCGTCTCAAGCCAGGTCATGCATTGTCCTTTGTCAGTTTTTGCCTTCACCATCTGAACTCCTTGATTGGTGAGACTGCGCGAACCGGCTCGGGTTTTCGGTTAGGGGGCTGAAACGGAGGGGGCTCGTCCCAAAAGTGAACCGATTCACGCAACCTCGGCCTACAGGTAGAGCCATATTCATGCCAGAGCATTTTCCAGTGAAATTTCAGCTATATAAAGAATCAAGGGTTTGGAATCACCAGAAATGGTGAATATTTTAATCAAATAAGGTATTTTCACCATAAAAGGTAAAATTACCTTCGCAAGCTCAGGGGCTTTGGGGGAATGCTGAAATGAAGGTAGACAGGAACGAATTTTTCCGGCAGGCAACCCTGCGAATCTGCAGCAGTCTCGATATCGACAAAGCGTTGTTGAACTTTCTGCAGTACATTCGTCCACTTATGCCCGCATCAAAGGTGGCTCTCGTGGTATTTGACCCAGGCGCTGGAGCACTGATCGGTCTTACAGTGGTAGATCAGGCGGGAAATAAAAAGTTTTTCCCGCCTATCCAGATGACCATGCAAGCCACACTGGAAATCGAGTCGAAGATAAAGGACGGAGACATCAGGATCGTCGCCCCGGGGGAGCATAGTGAATTGGTTAAAGCCCTGCGTCCTTATGTCGATCTATCGGACAACGCTGCCATCATCATGGATCTGGCCGTTGAGGGAAAGTTTTTGGGAGCACTGTCCGTATTGTCGGAAGGAGAGGCTAAGCTCACCAAAACGCATCTCGACCTGATCTCACTTTTAAGGGAACCCTTTGCAATCGCAATGTCCAATGCCCTCCGCTATGAGGAAGTGGTGAAGCTTAAAGACATCCTGGATGACGAAAACCGGGAACTAAACCGAGAATTGCGACGGCGCTTTTCGGGTCGTGAAATTATCGGCGCCGAGTATGGCCTGGAAAAGACAATGGAGATGGTGCGGCAGGTAGCGCCGCTCGACAGTCCCGTGCTTTTGCTTGGAGAGACCGGTGTTGGCAAGGAAGTTATTGCCAACGCGCTGCATGCCACATCGCTGAGGAATAATGGTCCCTTAATTACGGTAAACTGCGGCGCGATCCCCGAGAACTTGTTGGACAGTGAACTCTTCGGGCATGAGAAGGGCGCTTTTACTGGAGCCATAGCTCAGAGAAGAGGCCATTTTGAACGAGCTGATGGAGGAACGATTTTTCTCGATGAAATAGGTGAGTTGCCTCCTCAGGCCCAAGTCAGGTTGTTGCGGGTTCTTCAGCAAAGGGAAATCCAGCGAGTGGGAGGTACAAAGACCATATCGGTCGACGTTCGCATTATTGCCGCAACTCATAGGGATTTGGAAGAACTGGTAAAAACAGGTGCATTCCGGGAGGATTTATGGTTTCGGATCAATGTTTTTCCGATAATTATTCCTTCTTTACGTGACCGCAAAGAGGACATCCCTGCCCTGGTCCATCACTTCATTGAAAAGAAATCAAAAGAGCTCAAAATATACCCCACGCCTTCAGTCCCCATTGAGGAAGTCGAGCGCCTCAAAGCTTATCACTGGCCCGGAAACGTACGAGAACTGGAGAACCTGGTTGAACGCGAACTCATCCATAATCGAGGTAAGGGAAGCAGTGGGCGGCTCCAATTCGAACACCTCGAAATACCGAGGGAGACGGAAGGGTCAGCAGTAGCGCACGGGAATGGCGGGGAATTACTTACGCTCGATCAGGCTGATTCAATGCACATCCGCCAGGCGCTGCAAACCTGTAACGGAAGAATAAGCGGCCCAAATGGAGCAGCCCGACTCCTTGGAATAAATCCAAACACCCTCAGAAACAGGATGATAAAGCTGGGCATTCCTTTTAAGTACTCTTAATCTTTTAAAGAAGAAAATAAAAAAGGTGTCGATGTAAAGACTGATATCGCTTGCGTATGCTTTGACGTCCTTATGAGTTCTCATATAGACTCCAAAATGCAACAGGACTTGGTCCTTATGGACCAAATAATGAGAAGCAAAGACAGTCTCAAGAATGCGACGGCCATGCTGTAGGACTCAGGAAGAAATAGCCGAGGTTCTTCGGGATTACCTAAACAACTCCGACGAAGCCAAACCCAAGAGGGTATCTGACCACCCCTTTTTATGCAATGTGTCAACTCCAGTCCGTCTCCAGACATATTAGCTTTTTCGGTTTGGATGTCCCCAATCATTCACTACCGAGAGTTACAGAGTCGTAATACCGAATGAGTTAATCCAAGTCAAAGCTTGCCGGGGAGAGGAAGCTGAAGCGAAATTTTGGAGAGATTCTGGAGGCAGCAAATAAACTGTCTTTGGAAGAGCAAGAGGAACTTATTGGACGTCTTGTCCCGTCGTGCAATGGATCGCAGGCACGACCTGCTTGCCCGGGATGTCCGAAAAGCTCGCAAAGAACTCAAAGAGAGTGGAGCCAAACCGGTCAGTCACCCCGGACGATATTCTGTCGGAAATTCTTTCATAAAGCGTCCGCTACTGCGCTCCAATTCTGTCCAAATCCTCTCATGTTAGCTTACTGAAGAAGGTTTTTGAATCAGGAAGGCTAATCCTCAAATACCTTGACTCGCATTCCCGGATTCATTCGGGAGGCTCTTTTGAAGCTTCACTGGCTGTCAGGTATTTCCGGTGTGCCTGGGCCAGCCTGATCTCGCCGTATGAATAGTTCTCGCCCAGGACTTGCTTGATGTGCCCGAGCGGCTTGCCCTTCATCTCCATTATTTTCAATTCGATTTTTTTGAGCTTTTCCTCGGTCAAGAGCCTTCCGATATCGATGCGGCCGGTTTCCACAAAACAGGCCAGATGGCCTTCGATTGTCGAATGGGTCAGACCTCGCTCCTGGGCTACCTGTGCAACGGTCAATCCCTTGTTGAAAAGATCGCAGGTGACTTGCCTTGTATCGATGGCAACGGGTCTCCCATCCTTGGCGCGAGTGTTGGAAGCGGCCGTTACCGCCTGCCGGGTCGGCTCATAGATCCGGTGTTTCTGCCGATAGGAAGAAACCAGGGCCAGCAGGTCCTTCCCGTGTTTTACGAACAGGCGTTTGCCGATTCCCTTGATACTCATTAGGGCCCCCGGACTGTCGGGCAGGGTTGCTGCTATCTGGATCAACAGGCTCTGGTGTAAAATCTGGTAGTGGGGGACACCGGCTTCCCCGGCCTTGGCTGCGCGCCAGTCCTTGAGCATTTGGAAAATCTCCGGGTGGCCGATTTCGGTGACGGTATTTTCGTTGATCCTGGATTTTCTTCCCTTATCGGGCTTCAAGTCTATTTCGGCGGATGACAGGGCGCGCAGATAGCGGCCAGGAGAAAAACCGGGCTTGCAGCTCCGCACCGCCGCAAGCTTCACCGCCGTCTCTTTGTTGAGTTCGTCCAGGGCCCCCTTGGCAGCCTTTGCGATTTCTTTATTGTCGGTGTCTATCCTCAGGGTGGCGAGACATTCTCCCAGAATAGAGCCGAGTTTTTCCTCGAAATAAACCGCAGCCTTGGTTACGCGCTCGAAGATGGCCGGATCGGTTTCGGGTCTCTTGTCTTCGGCGAAGAGCCGGGTCAATTGCCTGTGGAATTTTTCGCTGACCACAAATATCTCCGCCCTCGCCCTGGCCTCCATCTCACTGAGGTCGCCTGCGCCCGAAACCCTGATTGTCCCGGCATTGGAGTGAAGCACTCGAATAAGACGGCTAAGCAACGCGCGCATTCGGGCAAAATCGAAGCATTGGGTGAGCAACCGCTGCTGATAGAGGACTTTAGCGGTTTCGAGCTTCTCCCTGCAAGGTGGTGTCTGGGCCGTCTGGACGATAAATTGTGACACTGCCTCATCGGTCTTTAAGGCACCGGCCGGAATGGGAGAACTCAACACCATGCCCTCGAAGGTTTTGCAGCGACTCAGCGCAACATAGACCTGGCCATGGGCAAAGGCCGCCCCGGCGTCGATGACGGCCCGATCAAACGTCAGCCCCTGGCTTTTATGAATGGTGATGGCCCAGGCCAGCTTGAGCGGGATCTGTACGAATTTGCCGACCTTTTCCTCGGTGATTTCCCTGGTTTCGGGATCGATCCGGTATTTGATATTTTCCCAAATTGCCGGCTCCGCCGTAATTTCTTCTTCGTCGCCGGGGCATTTCACGGAAACCGACCGGTCGCCGATCCGGGTGATCCTGCCGATTTTGCCGTTGAAATAGAGCTTTTCGGGCGACAGATCGTTTTTGACGAACATTACCTGGGCACCCTTCTTAAGGGTGAGCGAAGGAGAGGTCGGATATGAATACTCCGGGAAATCACCCTCTACTTCGGCATTAAAGAAATACGGTTTCTCATGTAAACTCTTGATCCTGGATTCATTGATGGCGTCGGCACTTCTGTTGTGGGTGCTCAGCGTGATGTAGCCCTCGTTGTCTCCGGGCCTGAAATCCTTTTGGCAGCGGCTGTTGAGTTTCTGCAATGAAACCTGGTCGAGCCGGTTGTCGCGCACTTTGTTGAGAAGGTCTATGAAGTGGTTGTCCGACTGGCGGTAGATGTGTTTCAGCTCGATTACCTCTAAATCGGAAGTGCTGAGGGCACGGCAGCCAAAAAAGTACATCGAAGCATAAAATTCCCGCAGGATTTCCCGGTCATCTTCCGTGACTACCGGGGAGAGCTGCTGGAGATCACCTATCATGAGAAGCTGTACCCCTCCGAAAGGCAGGTCGTTGCGGCGGTAGCGCCTCAGGACAACATCGACTCCATCGAGAAGGTCCGCCCGAACCATACTGATCTCATCGATCACCAGCAGGTCCAGACTTTTAACAATATCCTTCTTCTCCCTGCTGAACCTGTGCTGATTTTGGCGGCCATAAGCCTCGCTGCCAGGCACGAAGGGACCAAAAGAGAGCTGGAAAAAGGAATGCAGGGTGACTCCTCCGGCGTTTATGGCCGCAACACCGGTCGGGGCCGTAACGATCATCCGTTTTTGGGTACTCTTTTTCAGGTTGTGGAGGAAGGTTGTCTTGCCGGTGCCGGCCTTGCCGGTAAGGAATATATTCCGGTCGGTGTGCTCCACAAAATCGTACGCCAATTGAAGCTCCGGGTTCGATGGAGTACTCATGGTCATGGGTCGTCCAAGTTTAATGCTCATGGTACTGGCTCACTAAAATTTCAACTTAGAGGCATCGTACCTTGGTTCGGGAAGAACTGATCATATGAATCCAGATGGGTCTCGGGTTTGGCAACCCATCTGCCTGGCCAGAGCAGCAAAAAAGGGGTGATGAGAAAAGACCAACAGGCGCCCGCGCTCCCTTTCGGCGGCGGCAAGCAATTTGTTAATTTCCAAAGTTGTTTTCACATCCTGAACCAAAAACTTCTTCTAAGAAAACAATAACTCATGCAGTCTCGTGGAATTATCCCAAATTTGCACAGAAATTTAAACAGAAAGCGTGAGATCGGGTCAGCGCTTGAAGGAATACTGATGAGTGATGGCAGTGGAACATTATTCGCAAAATGGCTTTCGGCATAGATTCCATCAATGCGAGCCAAGAACTGGGTATGGCTGAGCCTCTCTTTGACTGTACCCACCGGGCACTTCCAAATGGGATTTCATGCTATTGCGGTAAAGACCTTCATGTGATCGTGGATAATTACAGTGCGCACAAGCATAAGAAGGTCGTGGAGTGGGCGTCAAAGCGGAGGCGGCTCACGCTGCACTTCACACCAACTTATGCCTCCTGGCTGAATCGAATAGGGATTTGGATCAGCATTTACACCCGCGATGTGATCGGGGGGGATCTGGCAAAGCAAGCAGGAACTGCTTAATCAGACCATGCAGTACATAAAGCGTTACAACGAGACCAATGCCGCACAGAGTTTGATAAGTTAAAGTTGAATTTACCAGCTTTAGTTAAAGGGCTAACTTTCCGATATATTGTATTACCGAAATGACTATTGGCAGTCCATTCTGATTTCAATTTACTTAAATTATTGGGAAAAAGTTTTTTTGATTCTTACAGGCAACTGGAAACCATATGAGAACACTCAAAATATTCTCATGCACCACGATTTTCTTTATTCTGCTCTCTATGGCCTCGTGGGCAGCATCAGCGGAGATCAGCCTCATTTTTCCACCGGAATGGTTGGACAGAGGCTTAAAGGCCAAGAACATAGCAAGCGAGCTATCCATAAGAACAGGGCTAACGATCCAACCAGTGCTTGCAGAATCCTATCCAGAGATAATTGAAGCATTCTCGAAAAAAGAGCCGGTACTGGGCTATTTTGGAAGTTTTGTGCATGCGATCCTGTATTCACGAAACCTTTGTGTTCCAGTAGCGCAAGGGGGCGATGGTCATGAATTTTATAATGGAATTATGATAGTTCCGCGTGATGAGGCATACGATCCGTTCACGATTATCGAAAGGGCAGGCACTAAGGTTGCATTTTGTTACGGCACCTCGTCTGGTGAGGGTGCGGCAAAAGCCGCATCAAAAAGGAAGGCCGCTTTGGGATACGATAGCCACCAGGCCGTTGTTGATGCTGTAAGGGACGGAACAGCCAAAGCAGCATTTGTCAAAAATTGGTGGTGGGAGGAAAATAAGGCGAGATACGAAGACTTAAAATCCATTAATCACCCCATTATTTCAAGTTACAAACACCCGGATAATATACTTTGTGTGAGTAGATTTTTTCCATCCGAATATCTATTGAAGTTCAGAAAGGAAATCGTCAACTGCCATGCGGTTTTTGGGGTAAAATTCTTCTACGAGGTTCGGGCAGGGATTATTGAACAAACATTCGAACTACTAAGCCTAGCTGGAATAGATCCTGTTGCTTACAAATGGTAAGAGCAATGGATCTCATCATTCATTTGAGTGGTGCCGGCGATAAAACATCAAAATCGTACATTGGAGAGGATTAATGGAACCTGTAAAGGTAATCGCTCGCTACCTTGATTGTACTTTGGTAAAGGGATTGACCCAGAATTTCCACGCCAATAAGGCCAGTTTTCACATTCATCCTGTTGGCGGAGCCAAGGGCAAGGGAAAGGAGATATTTATCAAAGAATTAAAAGCAGTTTTTTTCGTCAGAGATTTTTGCGGGAATCCTATGTATGAAGAAAGGAAGTGCTACCTTGATGATCAGAATCATCAGGGTCGAAAAGTTGAAATAGTCTTTCAGGACGGAGAAGTTATAGTCGGTTCCACTCTCGGGTATGATCCGACAAGGCAGGGTTTTTTCCTGTGCCCCGCAGATCCGAACGGAAATAACATCAGGGTTTTTGCAGTCGCAGCAGCCGTTAAAAGCATGCGCTTTTTGGACGAGAACAGTGTCGAAAACGGCTTTGTTGTGAAAAGACGCCCGGTTGAGGTCGAGGTCAATCCCATGATATCTGAGCCCTAATTCTGTGCGCCAGTGCAGCATCCCATAGTTGTTCGATATTTATACGACGATCCCAGATTCTCAACCCCGTCATTCCGGCGAAAGCCGGAATCCAGTGTCCTTTTAATGGGTAAACGATAAAGAACCTGGACCCCGACTTTCGCCGGGGTGACCAATAGGTAGTGCTTAAAACATCGAGGTATTTTCGAATGTCACACTAGAAAGGATAGGTTTCACTTCTTATACGATTTTGGGTTGAAGATACCCTACAAATTGATGGGTTTGCACCCATCCTACAAAACTACATAACTCTAATTGGGAAAGTTGTAGGATGGGTGTAAACCCATCGCGCTTTAATGGTGTTAGTATTCAACTTGAATGCAAATTCGTGCTAGATTTTATTTTTCCTGTTCGTTCACGTGGTCCTTTTTCCATTTTACGCGTTCTACCCACCAGTGGCCTTCCCGGTAGCCTAGATAATACACCAGTTCGTAATTCTCCCGCTTAGCTTCGCCGGTGGGGGAGTTACCTTTGATGTTCCTGTAGATATATTCCCAGTTCTCGGTCGTCCAGACCTGCGCGCTGTCTTTCGAGGGCCTCTCCATTTTTTCCACTTTCAGGTTCAACAGTTTTGAATCCAGGTAAACTCCCTTTTGCTTGTTGATATCGATAACCAGGGTAACCTTGCGCAAATCGGCCGGTCCGGCTATTCCGTCCAAAGGCTTGATGTCGGATGTCCTGTAAGCCTCGGCAAGTCGTTTATTGTATTCGGCTACTGCTTCAGTAATCGGCATATCGTCCGATGCCGCAAATATGGATGTCTGCATTAATGCCAGAACTATCAGAATTGATTTGATAATGATTTTTCCCATTCGTCATCTCACTTTACAAGATACTCGCTGTGGATGGTCTGGGTGACCATGGGCATTATGAAAAAAGAGAGTATGCAAATCAGGAAGCAAATAATAGCGGTAATCGAAGAACGGTGCCCTTTCCATTTATAGGTGATGCGCAGGTGGAGGTAGATTCCGTAGGCGAGCCAAATGACAAGCGACCATATCTCGACGGGGTCCCACCCCCAGTAGCGCCCCCATGCCTTGTTGCCCCACACCGATCCGGCGACAATCATCAATGCGGTGAATACGAACCCGAACGCGACGAACCGGTAGCTCAAATCATCGAGGAAGTCGGGGGCAGGAACCTTGCCCCAGAACAATGCTTCCGCCCCTCCATATTTTTCCTTAAGCAGATATGTCGCCGCGAGTCCCGTTGCAACCAGGTATGAGCCAAGGGAGAGCTTTGCGAAAATCACATGCACGACCAGCCAGTAGCTTTCAAGCGAGGGCGGCAGCGGGACCGGGTCCCTGCTCGACATGAGCGCGAACGCCATAAGGAGAAACGACACCCCAATGACTACGGGCCCCGCATATCTTATCGCGCGGAACCGGGCCTGCATAAGCAGGAAGAAGACAATCACCATCCACGTGCACGAAGAAAACACCTCGTACCGGTTGATATAGGGGCCGTGGCCGACTTCGATCCAGCGCAGAAGAATCGATCCGCTGTGCGGAAGGAGGCCCAACAGCGCAAGCCAGGTCCCACCCGTGAAAAGTTTTTCTTTTTTGAAGATAAAAGCGGCGACAAAGACTATCGTGCCGGTCAGGTAAAAGCCGAACGCCGCAAAAAACAGGTACAGGTCCATTTATTTTTCCTCGATCTTTCGGACCAGGTCCTCCAGTTCCTGGCGAAAAGTGGGCTCGTAGCGGGACGTTTTCCCGGCAATCGTGATGATGGATTTTCCATTTTCACGCTCCATCGCCAGCAGGACGCTTTTGGGCACCCGGAAAAAGAGCGCGAAAAGGGATGCAATCGCACTCCAGAACCCGGTAAATATTATATCGATCCCACTGTCCCTTACGATGAAATAGCTAGACCACTGTGAAAAACCGACCAGCGTCAATTCGGTCCCATTTACGGCGACCGATCCCCCCGGCTTGATTCTCCCTAAATCCTTTTTTCCGCCATCGAATATCGCGCCTAATTCCATTGATTCCGGGGCTTCGCTCGTATCTTTTCTATCGATTATCGAACAAACAAACTCGATATCCATGGAGGGCGGGGTGAAATGATTTTTTGAAAGCACCTCTCCTTTTGGCGGCATGGGAAAATTCACATAGCCTTCCGCCCGTGATTTGGCGCCATGCGGTTTTACACCGAAGAGCGCCGCCCAGCCGTGATATTTCCCCTGATAGAGCACATATCCCCGGTACTCGATTGGTTCATTGTAGCCAATCGTGCCACTGGCAACCTCTTTTCCCTGCCACAGGATCGAAACGTCACTTCCGATGAACCTGAGGTTATGCGGCACCCAGTATTTCGCACTCACCCCATTAACGCGGAAGCCGTACCGGGAATCATGCCGGGGAGCAAGAATTCCATTTTGGATAAGTACATAGCCCGATTCTTCATCGTGGACAGTCTGCCCTGATACCAGTTCGATCTGCCCTTCGAACTTGGTAACCAGGCTGATAATGATCCCGAGCAGGATAATCAGGAAGGAAAAATGGAATGCCAGCACTCCCCAAAGTCCTGCCAGGTGCTTGTTTGCATAAACTGACTTCTCGCCGGTCCAAACCTTGTACCCTTTTTGCCTCAGGAGACCCTCTGCCTTTTCGGCCCACCGGGACCAATCTCCTTCCAGCTCCAGGACCCGGTACTTCTTTATCCCGCCCGATATCTGGCCTTTCCTCTCTCTTTTCCATGCTTTGGCAGTGGGACGAATTCGCGGCAGGAAAGAATACACGAGGTTTAGGACAAGCGCGCATGTCAGCGCCGCAAACCACCATGAGGTATAGATGCGGTGCAACTGTATGGTTTCGGCGAATACTGACAGGGCGGGATAGTTTGCTTTCCAGCGAAGATAGTCTTTAGGATGAAGGCGGGACTCCTGCGGCACCACCGTGCCCAGGATAACCAGGACGGCAATTATGACGAGCAGCCAGATGGTAAGCCTTCGGGAGCTGAATATCTCCTTGAAGCTTCGGATAGAGATCTCCTTCAATCCCCAAAACGAGTTGGTGGCGGTCAGGATAAAACCGCCACCCATGAATGTCAGCAAAAATCAGGACCAACTCCGCTACCAGCAGGACGAATGGCAATCACCTTGGCTCCAACTGCCGCTCGGCGACCAGGTCAAACTATTTGACATCACGTCGGAGCGGCCCCTGTATGGAGCCGGATCGGCGCTTGTGACAATGAACCTGTACCGCTTCCAGCCATGAGGAATGGCGGTATGGCACTGCTGACAGGGTTGGCGATCATGATGGCCGTGAAGGGTGCCGCCGCCATGACCGCCCCAGCCACCGCTGCCGCCCTGGGAAAAGCCGCTGATGCCTTCTATATCATGGCAGCCGAGGCAGAATATGGCATTGCTTCCGCTGGTTGCCCCACTGGTGTTAAGGCTCACAGAGCTATCCCATCGCTTGTATGTAGTGGCCCCTACCACAATGCTTTTCAACATGAAGCTGTTTGCAGAGGCATGTGGACCTTGTGCCTGGGTGGCGCTGTCGGTCCCGTGGCAATCGGAACAATACATTTTGCTGTTTCTGGTCCACCCCCCCCGCCAGGTAAGATCGCTCGGCATATCCAGCGCGCGCGGCGTGTTGTTGGCCCTTCCCGCGGGACCGAATTCGCCGCTGGCAGGAGCAACTGTGGCCGTCTGATCGTATTCCACCCAGTGATACGAAGTATTATTAACGTTGAACTCCTGGGCCAAATTTGTTTCGGTGAAAGCGCCGCTCGGAGAGGTGGGCAGCGTTGCTCCCGCCCATTTCGAGTGGCACTTGAAACAGATCTGGTATTCCGCCGTTACAGGGGTCATTTTTGTAAAATCGCCGCTGGCGGCATAATCGGCCCAGTTGGCCTTGGGGGGTCCGCTTACACCCCATACGCCGTATAGCGGGCTGGTATTCGTAATGTTTACGGCGGCCCCGATTGCGTGCTTTGTTTTCCCTGCTTCGTGAACGCTATGGCAGTCCTGGCATGCGACATGGCGGTTTGCACCTATAAACGATCCGCTCTGGAAATTCGAACCCGTTCCCGGCGGTTCCTCGCCCGAACCGCCAAAGCTCACGTGATGGTCGTCGGTTGTCTGGACAGGGTGCTTGTATGTATGGGTGGCGTCATTAAAGATCGTTTGTAAGTCCTTGTCGCTCGAATTCCTGTTGGCGACGTTTCCATGGCAACCGTAGCAGATGTAATTGGTGGCCGAGCCGGTCATATAGTTTAGGCTCTCGCCGAGCAGAAACTTGTTATCCGAATAATGAACCGCCTTGAAAGGAGCACTCAGCGAGCCGCTGCTGGTGATATTGTACGTCAGCGAATCGAAATGGCACTTGGTGCAGTTCCTGTTGAAGACAGAACCGTCGTGCATCGTGAACTTCCAATCGGCGTTTACACCTGTTGTATCGGTTGTATAGTTGTGGGCCGAGGTGTTGTAATCGGCCTTGTTGATAGCGGGCCGGGCTGCGTCGGCCTTCGCCCTGTGACATGATATGCACATGCCCCCGTAGGTTGCGGAGTTATCGAAATCCGTCTTTGCCGGGCTGCCGGTGGTTGCTGCCGCGGTGATGTCCCCGTTCGCATTGCGGGTGACGGCCCGCGTGGCCTGTGTACCGGCATCCTGGTGCACGCTGTTCGCATGGCTCGTGCCGGGTGCCCCGACCGGGTTATGCCGGTGATCTTGATGGCACATGTTGGTGCAGCTTCGGACCGCCGCGGCATTTACCGAAGCGAAGTTGTCCACCGCCCACGAAGTGCTGGTGTCCGGGCCCCAGTCGTTCGTCCCGACGACGTTGCCCAGTGTATGTTTGGAAACCCTCGTAGAAACTGAATTGATGCCAGTAAAAGTTGTAGCGTGGCACCCGGAGCACTTCGAGAGTTCAGCAGTCGTGCCGCCAGCGCTTTCGGACCACTGGAACCCATTTTTGTGTGAATGGCAGCCCGTGCAGTTCCACGCATTATTGTGGCCATTACCGCCAGTGTTATTGGCAGAGTTGTAGTTGTGATACCTAAGCTTGCTGTGGCAGACCTGGCAAACCCTTGATGAAGTGGTATGCCCGCCGGTGTCGTCACCCTGCGCGTACGGGGCGGAGCCCGCCGTTCCCGAAAGATACCTGAAATCAACGGAGTTCCCCGGAAAGCTGCCGCTCGAGGCCGACACGGCCCCCTTTATAAGGTATATATTTTTGGACCGGTGAGGTTCATGGCAGGTTGCGCAGGTTATCGCTCCGTACTGTCCACCCGATACCCCCCAGTTTGAAGCCCATTTTGTGGAACCGGTGGTGGTGCTGTTGTGGGTCTTTATGGCGTTGGAATCAATTGGTGCGCTTGTATCTGTCTTATGGCAGCCGTGGCAGAGTTCCTGCGAATTCCTCACCAGCAGGGTGCCGTTAGATGTAGGGGTGTAATGCATTGAATGGCAGGAGAGGCACATGATGCTCAGGTCCGCCCCAAGCACGATGTTGTTTGTAAGGTTAGTGTCCGCTCCTCCATTAAGCTCCCCTCTTGTGCCGGTCTGTGCGGCAAAGCCCGCTGACTGTGGCTCGCGGGGAACTGTGAAGTACTGGGACGGGTCTTTTGCCGTGGCGAATGTTTTTGAAATCGGGTGACTGAGAGGGTTTCCGGTATAGGTTGTGATGTCGCTCAGGTTTCTGTAATAATGACAATCTACACACAACTGGTTGGCTGTGTTCGCTGCTCTCATGAAATGACGGCTGCTGTTGATGTAGTAGGAATTGTTTGCGGCAATCGCGCTTGGAAAAGGGCTTGTGAACGTTAACTGGGTCGCTGTATTGCTTGCAACCTGCCGCTCAAGACCTGCGTTGGCGCCGCTCATTATTTTCACGTAGGCGTTTTTCCACTGGTCAACGGTCCAGGTTTTGGATGAATCCACAACAGTGCTGGTGGTGCCACCTGTTGCCGTTCCGCTTACTCCTCTGGATGTCGTTATGGCGAATGGCTCCCACGGAGCGTACAATTGGCTGTGCTCGTCATGGCAGGCAGAGCATATAACGGCATTGCCCGATCCTGTAACACGTGCTTTGACGGCTGAAATGGTGAGATCTGCTGCAGCTCTCAGACCATACGCATTAGACGGGTTCGATATGGCAGGCATCAAGCCACTCCAGCTATGGGATGTGCCTGAAATCCCGGGTTTTGCCTGATCGCTGTCAGCAAAGGGCAAAGCCGAAGCTGTACCAGTAAGTGTGTGGCAACTTTTGCACAACGCCGAGTTAACAGCTTGGTTGGTGAGATTCGACCCCATAGAATTATGAGGCACATGGCAACTGCCGCAGCTTATGTTCTCGGGTGTGATGTGGGGTACATCAACCGCATGCCCGATTCCGGGTAACAAAATGTAAAATAGCAAAACAAGCCCGATTGAAAATCGAACTCTGCACATGAATTCCCCCTAAGCCCCGCACGGCGCAAAAAGCACTGGATTGCCTCACCCGTCCTATTGTTGCCGCATTTTTCCATCTCTCATCGGGCTTCCCCCATTGTACAGCCTGGTTCAACCATTGATGATTAGGATGGATAAAGTTAGATGCACTCTTTAACTTTCTCTAAAGTACCCCCCGAGGTCCTAAAACCGTAATTGGTCGCGCTTTCACGAAAGATCCCCAGAGTTATTGCACATTAACAGAGAAGACAGATCTTCACTATTTAAATCGGCAAAACGAGCCAAAAAGTAAAACGAATTTTTATCGAATTAATTAGAGAGGAGTTAATAGTCTAAATTAACCGGAGCAGATTCACTGGCTAACTGAGTTCCCAGTTTCAAGCCTGATGCGAGGGTTTCGCGAGCGATCAACCCCTTCCGACATTAAGACCAAGGTGGTCGTGGCAGTTTTGATGCTCAACGCCTTTCGGCATCAAAAAAACTCTTGCACCTGGCGAGGCAGTATATAGCATTAGTTTACCTGGCAAGGAAGTATGTTCGCATGGGCTTCTCATGAGTAATCGATTTCCACCCATGCCCAACCGGCGGCTCAACTGACTTTTGCTCAGAAGGAGCAAAAAGGGCGGATTTCGTTTTTGAAGGGTCGGAACGATCAATGCATATAGTCATGCGGGTCTGGTGCTTTATAGGACCTTCTTTTTCGCTTTGGATAACCTCGAACCAATAGGCAGGCTTAGGTTCGCATACTGGCTACAGCACCGTGTCGCACCTTGCCTGGATTGACGTCCTCAATCCCCACGCAGGAAAAAACCCTCCGAACCTTTTTCTCTTAGAAACACATGCTTTTTACGGTCAACATCAGTTGCTCGGCTGAATGTCGATTTGTCTAACCTGGATTATTCATGAAATTGCTTGCAAAAAGTAACGGACATCATGTAACATGTTGACGTGACTAGAGAAAACACGAAACAAAAAGTATATCCGTTGAAAACAGTCTGTCATAATCAACTCTGTTTTGCAAACCTTGATTCTCGCTCTGTTGAGGTCGAATTTTCGGCCGGTCCCATGACCTCGGACGGCGGTTCTTTGCTGCTCCGAGAAATCGATCTCGCAACAGATCTTTCTTCTTTCATTAGCCGAGCGCTTTCCGACCATCGCGACCAAGCCAAGGTGCGCCATGGTCGTAAGGAACGCTTGCGCCAACGCTTCTTCACCATTGCGATGGGCTACGAAGACGCCAACGATCATCAATCCCTGCGTTTTGATCCAGGACTGAAAGCAGCCGTTGGCACTCTGCCCGAAACAGGCCTGGCACTTGCCTCCCCAACCGACGCTCTCGCGCTTCGAAAACCGTGTGGGCAACCGTGAACTCCGCCGCCTGAGCGATGCCCTCCTGGATGCCTATATTGCCGCACACCCGGCTCCTCGCAAAGTAATCGTGCTCGATATGGACGCAACGGACGATCCCAAAGACCTGGATCAGGCGCTTCGGGGATTGCCTCAGTCCCCCAGTCCCCGGCTTGAAATTCTGGACAAAAAAATCCCCGATGATTGGGCCATCGGGGACTGAAACGGGGACTAAAAGCCATGTTTGGCTGATTTTCCTAAGATCAACTACTTATGCCGAAGGCCGGACTCGAACCGGCACGGGTCTCCCCACCACCCCCTCAAGATGGCGTGTCTACCAAGTTCCACCACTTCGGCGGTAAAAATGCATTATAGAACAACCCTTAGGAGTTTTGCAACCCTCAAGGTGGAAAAATACGAGTGCTGGCTTATGTGTGATGCCTGCGGCAGGGTCTGCGGGGATGGTCGTCGGCGGTGCCGTTGAAGAGGGGCTCGCGACGGTGGGGAAGGCTTTCCAGCCTATCGCATGGTCCCGCAAGCTCCAGGGAAAAGGGAGTGGGCGGGTTTTGGGGCTTATGATAATATCAGCTCTGTGGTACGATCTGATTGTTTTTTGGAAACGGCCGAATAGCTGGGTCAATGAATTATGCGTTGGATCGGAAGGGGTGGAACATGCCGCGGAATAATAAGCCCGGTGGAGAGGGCAAGCTGGACCAGTTGATTGTCGAGGCAGCTCGCAATCGGGAACAACGGGAAAAAGGATATAGGGAGCGGGCGCTCAAGATTTTTCCTTCCATTTGTGCCAGATGCGGCCGCGAATTTGAGGGAAAGCGGTTGCGTGAGCTTACAGTGCATCACAAAGACCACAACCACGAAAACAATCCACCGGACGGCTCCAACTGGGAGTTGCTGTGCCTCTTTTGCCACGACAATGAACACTCTCGCTTCGTAGACGAGGAACACCATGAGAAAGCCCTGCCCGGCGACAGCAAAAGCAAGCCGACTACCACCTTCAAGCCTTTTGCGAGCTTGGAAAACCTGCTAAAGAAAGAAAAATGATTCCACAAAGACATTAGTCCGGCGCTGGTTTTATGCGATTGAACACTAGTCTGCGGGCTTCTCGCAGGATTCAATGATTCGCTGCTGTTCCGGAGGGTTGATTCCCGGAAACAGATGGGTGAATCGGCATGAAGCTCAACCGGCGAAGCACCTGCATCGAATCGTACCCTGCACAAACACCCTTTACCCTAAGCACGAAAACTCCATTTACCGCCGAGGTCGCAGAGACCGCGAAGATTTGTAGGGTGGGCACGTTTTCTTGTTCCCACCAACATGCCGGCGGTGGGAACAAAAAGGGGATTGTTGCCCAAACCCGCTGTTGATCTATATGACGGGAAATCAGCTTCGAACACCGTATGATCGGTCATGATTTGACTCAGCACGCACTAATGTTAAAGGATTGGAATCCCGCCTTAAGCTGGGGATGCCCATATTCGCGGATGGAGCTTCATGTAGGCCCAGGAAGCCTCAATACCAGAGAAAAAGTAATAAAAAAGGCGGAGTCGCCTCCGCCTTGACATTCCTGAGTTATATTGATTTCCGGGGATTGTTGACGTTAAGGCCTGATATGTACTTTAGTGCCTGTCAGGGCAACATTGAACAACTCTTCCATGTCGCTATTGTAGAGTGCAATGCCGCCTTCCGTCCAGTCGCGCTGGGCTCCACCCGCATGGATCATCAACTGTCCGCCGAGCTTGGTATTTGAGGGCGGATCTGCTTTGCGCTCATAGGCAGCGAGGATTTCCTTGAACTCCGTCGGGGAGAGGATTCCGGCAAAAAAGGCTCTCTCCGCGTGTTTTCTCAATGGGTAATTGAGCCCGAGGATCTTTCCGAGGCGGGGCATCTGGTCCTTCCGGCAGATCTGGAAGTCTCCTTCAGGTGTCTTGCCGTCGGTGTCGTGTTCCTTATCGCCCGATGGATGAGAACCAAGGCCCACCGGGTAATCACGAACCAGAACATTTGACTGGATTATGTAAAGGCGTCTTTTTTCCTTGTAGATATAGACTTCAGGAGTGACAATATCGGCTGCGGGGGTAAGATAATCTATCCTGACTGGCTCTTTTTGCTGGGAGGACTGTCGAAGCGCGGCTTCCGCGGTAAGCCTCTTTTCATCAGCCTTGCGGGATTCCAGACCGCTGGCGGGCTTTTGCATGGAGCAGGCAGCAATCACCAGCAAAATCAGCCCGATGGAAGCTCCCAAAATGGGTCTTCCAATCCGAATAAGGCACTCCATCCGATCTCCCCCCCTAAACAATTCCCCCCGGAATGTCTCCGCACTTACCCCGCCGGAATATACTACTCTTTCACCTCCATCTCCTGCAACCCAAAAATATCAAGAGCGATCAAAAGGAGTGGATACCTCGACAATTCGAGGACTTATAAAAATTAGAAGTTCGTTTCTGTCGGTCTCGGACTCCTCTGCCCTAAAGAGTCGTCCAAGAAGCGGCACCTGGCTCAACCCGGGAGTGGCGGACTTTGCAAGCGTATCGCGGTTTCGGATTATTCCTCCAATTACGATTATGTTGCCGTCGTCGATCAGCAGTTCGGTCGAAATTTTGCGCGTATCAATACCGGGCTGCCCTTGAGCACCGACAACCGTTGTAGAAGGTTCGTCCTGCTTGGCCTCGATAGACATTCTGATTTTGCGATCAGGTGTAATATGAGGTGTAACCTGAAGCTCGAGGACTGCGTCCTTGAATTCAGTGCCGGTGATGCCCGAAGCTGTGTCTCCTACCTTAAGATAGGGGATCTGTACGCCCTGAGATATAATGGCCTTTACGTTGTCGAGGGTCATTACACGCGGGGCGGCCATAATGCGCAGCTCGTTAGCCGTCTCAAGCGCCTGGATAGTAAGATCGACGCTGAGCAGGGTCTTTCCGAAAAGCTGCGAGATATTACCCGTGAAAAAATCGGCGGCGGGCGGCCCGTTTATTGCGAAATTCTGGACAACTGTCGCATTGGTCGGGTTTGTCGCCGAAAATCCGAGCTTCATTCCGAGGTTTTTCTTAACATCATTTCTAAGGCTTACTATACGAGCTTCAATAAGCACCTGCGGGGTGGCCCGGTCGAGTCTCGCCAGCAACTGGCGAGCGTTTGCGATTCTTGCCGGGTAGTCTGTATAAATAATAAGACTGGTGCGTTCGTCAACCGCCACCTTGCCGCGCTCGCTTTTGGCCTCGGCTATCTTTGCCGCGACTTCCGCCGGCTTGGCAAAGCTCACCGAAAGATAAACGCTTGAGAGTTCCCCGAGGTCCTTGGCTGTTTCAGCAAGTTCCTGTCGCGCGCGAATTGCTTCGGTTTGTTGCGTCCATTCCTGGCGAAGCTTGGTCTGTTTTGCGATCCGGATCACAGACCCGACCTGCTCCTTGCCCAGATCATTCATGGACAGCACCATATCGAGCACCTGGTCCCAGGGCACCTGCTCGACTTTCAGCGTGACCCTGCCGGTTACGTCCGGTTCTATGACAATGTTAGTACCGGTAAGGTCGGATAGGAGTCGCAGGACATTGCGCAGATCGGCATCGACCAGATCGAGACTGATCGGCTTGCCCGTATACTCCTTTCTTGCCGCCGCCGGTGTGCCGACACCTTCGGCCGCCCCAGCCTGTAAGGCGGCGGGGCTGGACAAGCCTGGCTGGCTCTTGCTACCCGCGGCCGGGCTCCCGGAGGATTTCGCTCCGGCGGCATTGGCGTGCTCCATGCCGAATGCGCACAGGAGCAGGACTAAACCCGCCGTGAGGACGATAGAATGACTCGCGTCCCAGAAAATCCGATATTTTCGCATTTGCAGCCCCCCCAATTCAACCACTCTGGTTCTCTTTCCCCCTCAACACCAACCCCGGCCACGCAATGGAGCCGTCGCGGCCGTTATTTCTTCTTCGCGGGCGCGGGTGGTCCCGGCGCCTTCTTTACGATGGGTGTTTCCAAGAATCTATAAGTATTCATAGTGCATTGCACTTGGAGCAATTGCTTGTCTTTCTGCCGGCTCAAAGTGAGCGATTCAACCCTCAAGATCCTGTTTAACTTGCTCACGCTATCCAGGAAAACGCCGAAATCGTTATACGTTCCAAGAAGATCGAGCCGGATCGGAATCGCCGTATAAAACTCCTGGGGCACCTCTGCCTGAGGCTGGAAAAGAATATTTTCAAGTCCCACCTTGGAGCCCAATCGCGAAATGTTTTCGAGAAGGGCGGGAATTTCCTTTTGGTCCGGGAGCAAGGTCATCAGTATGGTGAGTTCCTCCTCGGCTTGAGCCAGATCTTTTTCGAGCTGCGCAACTTTGGCCGAAGCCGCCTTTAGCGAGGCGAGCTTCTGCTCCTGTTGGGCCAAGTCGCGCTTCAAACGGGCGCTTGTGTCCATCAGGTCCTGGTATTTCAGAAAATAGAAAGCGGCCGCGATCAACACAAAAGTGGCCACAAAGAGCATCACCTTCTGGTTTGAAGGCAAGCCCGTCATTTTTTCCTGGATAGTCGAAAAAGAAGGAATCGGGATTTTTTTCATTGGCTTACATCTTCATTTTCTTTTTAACTTCGGAAAAGGGAAGGAAGCGATACGAAATCTGAAACTCCCTTAGCTTCATTTTTTGCATTTCAACCTGGCGTGACTGCACCAGGTTAATGCTGCCTTTTTCTACATAAGGCGACGCTTCGAGATTGCGCATGAATTCGACAATTGCTTCATTGCTCTGCGCAACGCCGTCGAGGACCATCGAACCTGGCTTGAGATTAAGCTTTTCGAACCATATTTTTTCAGGAGGTACCTGTATTGCGAGAAGAGCCAGTACTCGAACAGCATCATCGCGGTCCTTCTGGAGACTCTTTATCAGATCGCGCTTCTTGTCTACCATCTCTTTTTTTGCTGTAAGATCCTTGAGCGCTTGCTCGAAGTGCGAATACTTGGCCACCTCGCCTTTAACTGAATTGAGTCTCGAGCCGAGAGCGTTGATTTCCTTCGAACTCGATATCCATAGCATGGCAATGATGGCAATCATGAGGCCGATACTCAGGAAATAAGCCGAGACAAACTGCCTGGCCAGTTCCTGCTTTCTCTTTACTCGTACCGGGAGTAGATTTATCTGAATCATTTCTCTTTAGTCTTTCTTAGAGCCAGTCCAAGCGAAATCGCCATCTGCGGGCCAATATAGTCGATATACGCCGGGTCAAACTGGTTCGGGTCGTACTGAGCCCGCGAAAGCGGATTGAAAATCTCGACGGGAACCTCCATGCTTTCATTGAAAACTTTATCAAGCCCCGGAATACGGGAGGAACCACCGCTTATATATAGTGCCTTGATCCTCTTGTCCGGGTAATTATTGTAGTAGAAGTCCACTGCCCGGCTGCACTCGTTTACCCAACTTCGCACGGTGGAAACAAAAATTTCCTCAATTTCCCTTGCCGGATAATTCTCGACGGCTTCACCCAATTTGACGTTTTCCGCCTCTTGGTCAGTAATCTTGAACTGGTCCCTTATGGTTTCGGTTATCTGGTTGCCGCCAATGGAAATGCCCCTCGTAAAAATCGGGGTTCCCTTGCAGGTAATATTCATTACGGCCTTGCTGGCCCCGATGTCCAGCAGCGCGATACTCTCTTCGTCCTGTCCGTGCGTGGATTCGAACGCATTGCCCAGTGCAAAGAAATCAACATCGACCACATGGGGCTCGAACCCCGAGAGCTTCAAAAGGTTGCTGTAGTCGCCAACCGATTCTTTTTTGGCCGCGACCAGGAGAACTTCCATGAAATTGGCGCGGTCCTTTACGACATCCAGCACCTGATAATCGATATCCACCTCTTCGACATTGTACGGTATATATTGGCCAAGTTCAGCCTGCATCCTGGTCTCGAGCTCTTCTTCGGTCATCGTGGGAAGCTCGATCTTCTTTATCATCACATCGTATCCGGAAATACAGATTGCTGCCGATTTTTTCCGGACCTTCAGGTGAGTGGAAAGCTGCCGGACGGCACTCGCGACGATCTCAGGCTTGACCACCCGGCCTTCCAGCAGGACATCACTGGGCATGGGGACTATTCCCATGCTGATGAGCCTAGGCCTGGCATCGTCTGAGCGCACCTGCACCATCTTAATGCTGTGGGTGCCTATGTCCAGCCCTATTAAATTTTCTGTTCTTGAAAAGAGCGACATAAGGAAAAGCATCTCCAAATTTTCAATTAATTATTGACTTCTCACGGTTTTTTTCAATTTACCATCATCGCTTGAAACCTTGCAAGAAACTTATTACACTACCTGCTTGTGCAATTCACTCGGTGAGAGGAGCTAAATTTGAAATTCGCGACTGAAACTCCAAACGAAAAAATCAGGCAAAAAAGCCTTGTCCGGGAATACGGCGAGGCGATGATAATCGCCATTCTCCTGGCTCTTTTTATTCGAGCTTTTGTTGTCCAGGCATTCAAAATCCCATCCGGATCTATGAAGCCGACCCTTCTTATCGGCGATCATATATTGGTCAACAAGTTCATTTATGGAATCAAGATCCCGATCATCAATAAAGAAGTTCTTCACATCAGTGATCCAAAAAGGTTCGATATTGTCGTTTTCCAGTACCCGGTCGACCCGTCCAAGGATTTTATCAAAAGGGTCATAGGGTTACCAGGGGATACGGTGCAAATTAAAGATAAAAAAGTTTACGTTAACGACCATCTCCTGGATGAACCTTACGCTGTTTTTTCAACCAACACAGTCCTCCCGGCCGGCGTCAGCCCAAGGGATAACATGGGGCCGCTGGTCGTTCCTCCAAATTCTATGTTCGTAATGGGCGACAATCGCGACGAGAGCTACGACAGCCGCTTCTGGAAATTCGTGGATCTGAACGATCTCAAAGGCGAAGCTTTCATTATTTACTGGTCATGGAACCAGGATGGTGAAGTGAGCGCCACAACCTCGTCCTCGGATGGATATATCCGCTGGAACAGGATTGGGAAACTGCTCGAATAACCCCGCCCATTGCGGTCCGGACCTTCGATCCTTTAAACAGCTGTCAGTTGCTCGATTCATTTTTTCAAATAACTGTTTCACCGGTGCGGACGGAACGGAAAATCCCGGCCACCGGACATTAATCTGAGTAGAGCCTGAACTGCTCTCTCCCCAGCCGGTACTCGGCCAGGTCGCTGCTCCATTCCGATTCGAGTGAATCCAGGTCTTCTCCTGCCTCGATTCTGCGCCGAATCGTGCCGCTTCCGATAAGAATGTCTATTGGAAGCTTTTCCCATTCATATTCGTACGGCGGATCAAGCCAGCGGAACTCTTCCGGATGCTCCGCCAGAAGCGCCTGGATGATGGCGAGCCCCGTCCTGTACGGCATGAATCTCTTCTTGTCCGTTATATGCAGTTGAAACCCGAAGCAGGGTTCCCCTTTATACTTGTCGAAAGCCGGCTCGAAGACCAGCGGCCTTAAAACAGCTCCGAATATCCCGGATTTTTCCATCCTTTCGAAAACCCGCGCCTGATTTAACCACGGTGCGCCGAAGATCTGAAATGGGATGGTTGTCCCGCGCCCTTCGCTCACGTTGGTTCCCTCAAGGAGAACCATTCCGGGATAGAGCAGGGCGGTCTGCCATGTGGGCATATTGGGCGATGGAAAAACCCATTGGAACCCGAGATCGCCATAAAAAAGGCTTCGGCTCCAACCGCGCATGCCGATCACTTCGAGGTCACATTCATCGCATGCCTCTGATCGGATCAAGCCGGCAAATTCACCTGGTGTCAACCCATGTCGCATCGGGACATTGTACCTTCCAACAAAGGAACGGAAATCCACATCGGGCAGGTTACCTTCAATTTCCGTACCAGTAATGGGATTAGGCCTGTCCAGGACAACAACTTTCACGCCGGCGCGCGCGGCCGCCTCCATGCACAGTCCCATCGTTGTCGTATAGGTGTAGACCCGGGTACCCACGTCCTGTAGATCGACGATTAAAATATCAATCAAGTCAAGTGCTTCCGCTGGAGGCACCCGGCTCTCAGCGTACAGACTCACGACAGGTATCCGAAGCTCCTCGTCGCGACCGTTGGCTGACTCGATCATATTTGCCTGTTTTTCGGAATAGAAGCCGTGCTGAGGAGAAAAAAGACAGGACAGCCGTCCCCCTGCTGAAATTATGATCTCTTTTACATGCCGAAAAGAGCTGGAAACGGACGCCTGGTTAGACAGAAGCCCGAGGCGGGCCGATCTGAGCCATTTAGGCGGAGACTCTGTCAAACGCTCGCATCCGAGAAGGAATTTAGTTTCCGACATATTATTGTTCGGGTCCTTCTGGTGTATGAATTCTATTACAAGCCTGCATCCATTGGCATACGATTTTGCTGCTCCAATCTGGTCCGGCTTGGGTCAAACTATTACGAATTCGTATCCCGAAGCTCGAAAACCGAACTGCTGAGCCATATAGCCAAAGATACCACGCTGAGCGGCCCTTTACCTGGGCAAGCTTTCCGGCTTGCCGGAAGATTCAGCGCTCCTGCGACGAAATTTTGACAAAAAGCGGCGGGGGTGTCAGGATTTTATTGACCCTTTCCGCCGAGTTCGCCAAAATCCGACCGGATTTGTTCGTTCCGTAGGAAGTTGCCGAAAAAGCACGACCTCCCCGGATGAAATCGCCACAGATAATAACGCTGTGCGGCAAAAACAGAAAGGAATTTCCCGATCCATGCCCCTGCCTCTCAAAGAAATTCGATCGATTGTCGGAAAAGAGCACCTGTCCACAGCGCCGGAGGACCTCCATTGCTACAGTTTCGACGCCAGCAAAATGCATTTCCGGCCCGAAGCAGTGGCCTTTCCGGGCAGCGCCGCTGAGATTTCGGAGCTTGTTAAGCTTGCAAACCGGGAGCGTTTTGCGATCTTTCCGAGGGGATCGGGTTCGGGAATGGTGGGGGCGTGCCTGGCCAAGGGCGGTCTGGTATTGGTTACAAACCGTTTGAACAGAATAATTGAGATAGATGCCGACAATATGATCGCGGTTGTCGAGCCAGGGGTTGTGACGGGGGATTTTCAGAAAGCAGTGTCAAAAATGGGGCTTCTCTACCCCCCGGACCCGGCGAGCCTTCCTTTCTCAACAATGGGCGGGAATGTTGCCATGTGCTCCGGAGGTCCAAAGGCAGTTAAATACGGCGTAACCCGCGACTACATACTTGGTTTGGAGGTGGTGCTTCCAACCGGAGACATCGTGCGCACAGGGACTCGTACAATGAAGGGTGTGGTGGGATACGATTTAACAAGGCTCATGACCGGGTCCGAAGGCACACTCGGGATTTTTACCTCGATCATTGTCCGCCTGGTGCCCGCCCCTGAATCGGTGCGTACCATTACCGCCGTATTTCCGAAAATTGACGATGCGGCCCGGGCAGTTGGCGAGATACTCAAAAACCGCATAATACCTTCGACCATGGAATTACTGGACCAGGCAACAATCCAGGCCGTCGAAAATTACATTAATGCCGGACTACCGTCAGATGCCGAGGCAATGATGCTTATCGAAGTGGACGGTCCGGGTATTGTGCTTGATGCCCAGATAGAACAAATTGGGAGAATCTGTCAGAGTTGCGGGGCGTCCCGGACCGAGGCCGCCCGCACCGAACCTGAGCGTGAAAAGCTCTGGCAGGCCAGAAGGTCCATATCGCCGGCCCTTGGCCGGATCAAGCCGGGGAAAATCAACGAGGACGTCACGGTTCCGCGATCCAAAATCCCGAACTTGGTTCGCGCCGTCAAGGAATTGGCAGATAAATACAATCTTATCATAGTCTGCTTCGGTCATGCCGGGGACGGCAACATACACACCAATATCATGCTCGACAGAAAAAACCCCGATGAAGCAAAGCGTGCGGCAAAAGCGGTGGAGGAGCTCTTTAAAATAGTGCTGGACCTCCAGGGCACCCTGTCCGGGGAGCACGGCATCGGAATCGCTAAATCCCCCTTTATCGAGCTGGAAGTCGGCCCCGGCGGCCTCGATGCCATGCGGCGCATCAAAGAGGCACTCGATCCGCTTAATATCATGAACCCCGGAAAGATGTTCGTGCCTGACAGGAGTTTTTTGGAGGGGGATTTTGGATAATTAGGGTTGCGAAAAGTACACCTCAAAAGTAACCACCGGCTCAGAGGGAGGTTAACGGGCATAATGGGCAATTTTTTGCCACCAGTGTAGCAATCACAAGATTATCAAAATTTGAGTGATCTGCACCGATGATGATTTCTGCAGAAAAACTTAACCCAAGCGCTTAGGTTTATGATAAGATGCCTACAGTTGACATGATTGGCGGTCTGCGTGTGGTGATCTATCCAAACGACCATCGACCCGCCCATGTGCATGTTATCGGAAATGACTGTGAAGCCGTCTTTAAGCTCAATTGCCCTAAAGGGACGCCGGATCTGCGTGAGAATTATAATTTTCCGGCAAGCGACCTCTCGAAAATCAAGGCGGCTCTTACAGCAAGAACGGCGCACCTGTGCGCCGAATGGAGCAGGATTCATGGACTACCCTAAAGACGAAATCAAGGCAGCGAACGAGCGAGCGAAGGCACAACTGGAAAAGGGGCCAACCGCCATAGCGGCGCACTTTGACAGCAGCATCGGACGCCTGGTTATAGACCTTAGCACCGGCCTCTCTATCATGTTCGAGCCGCAAGCTGCCCAGGGCCTTGAAGAAGCCAAGCCGGAACAGCTTACCGAAATCGAGATTTCACCGTCTGGGCTAGGTCTCCACTTCCCCGCCCTTGATGCCGATCTTTATCTGCCCAGCCTGCTTGAGGGTTTCATGGGATCGCGGAAATGGATCGCCTCGCAGTTGGGCAAGTCCGGGGGCAAATCAACATCGGCGGCCAAAAGCGCTGCAGCGCGATCCAATGGCAAGCGGGGGGGCCGGCCGAAGAAACCTCGCGTTGCTGACGTGGCATAAATCGAACAGAGCTGTTCCCCCAAAAACTCATAATCTGGTGAGAAGAAAAGAACACCACCGCCAACGGGCAAACCGGAGGTAAAACGGTGGAGACTCAAACAGAAAACAAGCCAGCAGGTTGGTGGTATGTACAATTGTGCTTGCAATCTGTCACGTCTTCTACAACTGGATAGTAGCCTATAGGCTGTTAGATCTTTCCGAGGGAATTCACAAGATTCCTAACGGCTGGACCGAGTACGGAAGATCTGATTTTGCGTGGACGACGCCCTTATACCTTCCTGGCAGTCTTGTTCTTCGTCTCGCATTGCACCCTCAAGAACATTACTCTATCTCACCGCTACCTTACGGGTTTATGGGTATTTTGATGCTGCTTACTGCTTCCGTCGCTTCAGGTTGGGCATTGGCATCAGCAATCCTCAATATAAAAAGGGATAAAGCCTTTTTTGGTCTGAGCTGGTACCGTGTAATCTTCGTTTTAGCTGGATGGGTGTGGATATATGTCCCAGTAGAATGGTCTTGGGTGTATCACTGGACGATAATCTATTGAAAGCAGTGCTGGCTCGCCTCATGTCCGGCACACAGGATGTTCTCTCCCATCTTCACTTCCAAACTGTGTAAGATAATCCATCCGCCCTGTCCGCCTTCCCCAAGGTCGTAAAGTCGTCCGAGCTTTGCGCTCAATGCTGTTGATGCGAGGGCGTGCCGGCGTGACTGCCACGGAGTTGCGATAAGTTCGCCGTCGATGATCTGTCCGACCACGTTTTCAGGAAGGTTGTACAAATCGTCATAGGTGGCTATCTTCTTTGCCGACTCGGACATTTCGCCTCCTTTCTTTCGCGGCCCTGGACATTTCCGAATGCTGTTGCGACCGTTTAGATTATGGCGTTTTATGCGCATGGAATCAAAAAGATTTGATTTGTCCGATATGCAACAATTCGTGGTCAGAATCTACCGGGAGATATTTAAATTGTAGTCTAGCCCCTTGTGGGCGTTGTATCGAGCGCCGACCAGCCCGAGCGCGAAAAGCACGCCCACAAGGGGCTAGACTACAAGAACTTGAATGCAAATTGGTAAGATAAATTGCGGCGACCGGCCAGAGACCGGCGGAAACAGCGGGAACGATAAAGCCCGGTGCCCATCCTAAAAACATTCATTCCTCCACGAAGGGGGTTTTTTTGGAAAATCAATCTGTGGAAAATGTCAGATGGAATCTTGGCGATCTTTATGCCGGGCCGGACGATCCGGCAATTGATGCCGATGGGCGGTGGTGCCGCGAGAAAGCTAAAGAATTTTCCCGCTACCGGGGCAATGTTAGCGGTTTGGGCGCGCCCGATCTGCTCGAGGCAGTGAGGTCTCTTGAAGATTTGAACGAGCGGGCGCGGAAGCTGCTTGCCTACTCTTACCTATATTTTTCGACCCGGACCCATGACTCGGTGGCCAGCGGACTCTTTCAGGCCCAGAAGGAACTCTACAGCGAGTTGCAGCGGGATACGCTTTTTTTCGAGCTGGAATGGACCAAAATCGATGAAGGCTTGGCGCTGGCGCTTGCATCCGATCCAGCCCTCTCCAAGTACCGGCATTATTTAATGTCGATCAGGCGCTACGGGCCCTACCTCCTCAGTGAGCCCGAGGAGCGCATCCTGGCCGAAAAAGAGCCTGCGGGGGCATCCTCATGGAGTGCTTTATTTGACAAGATGCTAAGCCGGTTGGAATTCGGTCCGAATAAAAGGACCGAATCGGAGGTACTCTCCGAGTTATATCACCCGGAGCGCGAGGTCAGGCGAAAGGCCGCGGCCGAGCTTACGGAGGGACTCGAATCGCTGCTGCCCCCACTTACTCATATCTTTAATACAATACTGCTCGATAAATCGATAGACGACCGGCTCCGGAAGTATCCAAACTGGATAAGCTCCCGAAACCTCGATAATGAGGCCGACGACCCCATGGTAGAAGCCCTTGTATCGGCCGTTGCGTCCCGTTATGACATTGTTGAACGCTATTACGGGCTGAAGCGCCGGATTCTTGGCTACGATGATCTCTACGACTATGACCGGTACGCGCCTCTTCCCGGCCTTTCACAGGAGAAATACTCCTGGGAGCAGGCCAGGGAGATTGTCCTTTCGGCTTACGGAGCTTTCTCGCCAAAAATGGCCGCGATTGCATCCCTCTTTTTTGAAAAAGGCTGGATTGATGCCCCGGTTAGTCCCGGAAAGCGAAGCGGCGCCTTTTCCCATTCCGTGGTCCCCTCGGCCCATCCTTACGTTTTGCTTAACTTTACCGGTAAGCAGCGCGACGTCATGACCCTGGCACATGAACTCGGGCATGGGGTTCACCAGTACCTGGCAAGAGAACAGGGGCTTTTCAATGCCGAAACCCCACTCACCACTGCCGAAAGCGCATCGGTCTTCGGCGAAATGCTCGTCTTTCGCCATATTCTCGGCGAAATGGAAGATCCCATATCAAGACGGGCATTTCTCTGCTCGAAAATCGAGGATATCATTGCGACAGTCTTTCGCCAGGTTTCAATGAACCGCTTCGAGGACATTGTGCACAATGCACGGCGCACGAGGGGTGAACTCGACCCGGAATTTATTTCGAAAGCATGGATCGACACGCAGGCCGCGATGTTTGGGGATTCAGTGCGCCTTCTCGATCATTACCGAATCTGGTGGTCATACATTCCTCATTTTATCCATTCGCCCGGCTACGTCTATGCCTATGCCTTCGGGGAACTGCTTGTGCTTGCGCTCTACGATAAGTACACCCGCGAGAGAGAAGGTTTCGAACCGATGTACCTCGATTTTCTCGCATCTGGGGGTCTGGAAAAACCCGGCGAGCTTCTGCGGCCTTTCGGGATCGATTTGTCCGATCCGGGGTTCTGGAACCGCGGTTTATCGATAATAGACGGCCTGCTCCGCGAGGCCGAGGGGGAAGCAAATGCTTGATATGAAAAGAAAAGCGGTTTTCAGAAAGACAAAGATTGTCTGCACCATAGGCCCGCGGACGAATTCGCCCGAAATGATAACCGAGTTGATCGAAACGGGGATGGACATAGCGCGCCTCAATTTCTCCCATGGCACTCAAGAGGAGCATCGCCAGACGATAAGGATGATGCGCGAAGTTTCAGCCAGGGCGGGCAGAGAAATCGGGATACTCCAGGACCTTAGCGGCCCCAAGATCCGCCTGGGGATCCTGAAGGATGGCAAGGTCATGCTGCACCAGGGGCAGCGGGTGGTGCTCTTTGCCGGTGAGAGGTCCGATGATGACAGAGTCCCCGTGAATTATCCGGAGCTTGCACGGGATGTGGAAGTTGGAAATGTAATTTTGCTGGCGGACGGCACGGTCCAGTTGAATGTGGTGGAAAAGAGCGGTGAAGATATCATCTGCAGGGTGAGTGTCGGGGGGGTGATAGCTTCGCACAAGGGGGTCAATCTGCCGCTCAGCCGTCTCAGCGTAAAGGCTTTTACGGACAAGGACCGCTCGGACCTGATGGTCGGGCTTGAAGAAAAGGTGGACTTCGTTGCGCTTTCGTTTGTGCGAAGTGCCGAAGATCTTTCAGAGGTGCGGGAGATCCTTGGAAAGATCGATCATTCTCCGATGCTTATCGCAAAGATCGAAAAGCCGCAGGCGGTGGAGAACTTCGAACAGATACTCGCGGTAGTTGATGGAGTTATGGTTGCAAGGGGTGATCTCGGAGTTGAAATGCCGCTTGACGAAGTACCGATCATCCAAAAAAAGATCATACGCATCACGCGGAATGCGGGAAAACCCGTCATCACGGCGACCCAGATGCTAACCTCGATGCTGGACAACCCCAGACCCACCCGCGCAGAGGCAACCGACGTTGCGAATGCCATTCTCGACGGTACCGACGCCCTGATGCTCTCGGACGAGACCACCATTGGAAATTTTCCGATTAACGCCGTCGCCACCCTGGACCGCATAGCGGGGACCACCGAACCCTATATCGACGAGCGGGCATTCCTGGAAGAGGAAGTCTCCGGATTCCTCCAAACGGTGCCGGCGGCGATAAGCCATGCCGCCTGCGCACTCGCTCTCGACATCGGGGCTTCTACAATCGTGGCAAGTTCCTCGTCCGGGAATACGGCACGGCTCATCGCAAGGTACCGGCCATCGGTGCCCATAATATCGCTTACCGATCATATCGAGACCCTGCGTCAACTGATGCTCTCCTGGGGTGTATCGCCACACCTGGTAAGCGCTTTTGTTGATACCGATCAGATGTTCGCATCCGCCAGGAACTGGGCGGTCGAAAGCGGGATGGCCATCCCCGGCGACTGCCTGGTGATCACCGCGGGGGTCCCAGTGGGGGTTTCCGGTACTACAAATCTGCTCAAGGTGATTGAAATTAAGAATAATGAAAAATGAGACCGAAGCGCACCTGAATGTAAGTTGAGTTGTTGAACTGGCAATGGAAGAGATTTGATCGTACGGGTTTAACAACGGCTTTAGATAGTGACAAAGGACAGGTTTTCCAAACTGCCCCATTCGGACATTTGGCTTGTGGAAAAAGGAGAATCTAAATTATACTGACTCCAGCGCCGATATGTGGAGTTGCGGCGGCCTTGAGGCCGGCACCTTCGCCAAGCGCAGGATTAATGCTGCTGGAGGAAGTAGTTTGGAAGCGCGGGTAACTGGCATCTGGGGCAAGATTCGGACCTACGGTCGTCTTATAAAATTCAGCCACACCATATTTGCCCTTCCGTTTGCGCTGGGGGCGGTCTTACTCGCGAACCGACAGCATTCCGTGACCCCCGGCACACTTCTTATAATTCTTATCGCAATGGCTTCGGCGAGGTCGGCGGCAATGGGTTTCAACCGATTCGCCGACTACCGCTACGACCGCCTTAACCCGCGTACAGCCCAAAGACCCAACATCACCGGGCTGGTGGATAGCGGCTCGGTCCTGGCTTTCGTTATGATCTCGGCGGCTGTATTCATCCTGTGTGCCGCACTTCTCGGACGGACATGCCTCATTTTGTCATTTCCTGTCCTGGGCGTTCTCTTCTTTTACTCACTTACCAAGCGCTTCACTTCCATGTCGCATCTCTTCCTGGGTTTTGCCATCGGCCTGGCGCCGGCTGGTGCCTGGGTCGCTGTCGCGGGTTATCTCGATTCCCGGATTCTGCTCCTTTCGCTGGCACTTATGAGCTACATTGCGGGCTTCGACATCCTCTACGCATGTCAGGACATTGAATTCGATCGTGGCCAGCAGCTCTTCTCGATCCCGGCCTGCATGGGTGTGCGAAGTGCTTTGCTGGTTTCAATCGGCCTTCATGCCGTGACCTTCGTTTGCCTGCTTTCCGTACATTTCGCATTCGGTCTGGGCAGCATCTATCTCCTCTTTCTGGCGGTTATCAGCGCCCTTCTCATTGCAGAGCACCGGCTGGTGCGCCCCGACTGTCTCGAAAATATCAATGTCGCTTTTTTCCACGTCAACAGCGCGATTTCCATTCTGCTCTTTCTCGGCATACTCGCCGGGACATTGAACCTTTGAAACTCTCCCAATCCGGGCATTACAATCAATGAAAAACGCTTATCAAAATCTCGGTGAATTCATATCCTACCTGGAACGGGCCGGCGAACTGATACGCATAAAGGCGCCGGTGTCCGTGGACCTTGAAATAACGCATATAAGCGATCTTGCATCGAAGGCGCCCGCGGGCGGCAAGGCCCTTCTTTTCGAAAATATTCGTGAATCGCGATTCCCGGTTCTTACGAATGCATTTGGCAGTGAGCGCCGCATATGCATGGCTCTCGGGACTGATTCACTGGATAGCCTCGCGGAAAGGCTCGATAAATTTGTAAAAATCGAGCCGCCCAAATCCCTCGGGCAGCTCGTAAAAATGCTCCCGATGGGCCTCGACCTTCTGCGGTTTTTCCCTCGAAAGTCCAGGAGTGCTCCCTGCCAGGAGGTAGTTTATCGAGGGGACGCAGTGGATCTTTCGATGCTTCCGGTTCTCAAATGCTGGCCCCAGGACGGCGGGCCCTTTGTGACGCTTCCGGTTGTATTTACAAAGAGCCTCGAGACGGGCAGGCGAAATGCCGGCATGTATCGCCTCCAGATATTCGACCGGAACACCACCGGAATGCACTGGCACATTCATAAGGACGGCTCTCATTACTTCCAGGAATACCGCAGGGCTGGAAAGCGCATGCCGGTGGCGGTCGCAATCGGGACCGATCCCGCCGCGACATATTCCGCAACCGCTCCTCTTCCGCGCGGCATAGATGAAATGATGCTCGCCGGGTTCATCCGCAGAAGACCGGTCCAGATGACGCCTTGCGTTACGGTTGATCTCGAAGTCCCGGCGGAGGCCGAATTTGTGCTCGAAGGATATGTAGATCCCGACGAGCTGCGAATTGAAGGCCCATTCGGGGATCATACGGGCTACTATTCGCTTATCGGCGATTATCCGGTCTTCCACGTGACAGCGATAACCCACCGCAAGGACCCCGTTTATCCGGCAACCATAGTCGGGCGTCCGCCCATGGAGGACTGCTGGCTTGCAAAGGCCACCGAGCGGATCTTCCTTCCGCTGCTCGGTGCGGTCCTGCCCGAGGTTAAAGATTTCTGGATGCCCTGGGAAGGCGTTTTCCACAATGTGGTGGTCGTAGCTATCGATAAGGAATACCCGGGACATGCCCGGCGGATAATGAGCGCCCTATGGGGGCAGGGGCAGATGAGCTTTTCAAAGGCACTGGTTCTGGTCGATAGCGGCGTAAATCTCAGGTCACCAAGGGACGTGCTTTCCACCATTCTGAACGAAATGGACCTAGAAAGCGACATTTTCATCAGCGAAGGCGTGCTGGACGTACTCGACCACAGCGCTCCGGAACCGCTTTTCGGAGCCAAGATCGGCCTTGATGCAACCCGCAGAAGACCGGACGAAAAGGAGCGTGCCCATCCAGGGGCGGGCCCACGCGATGTGCCGGTACCGGATGAGAAAACCACTTCGCGCCTGTTAGCGGCCTCATCTAAGCTGCTCGTCTCCTTCCATGCTCCCCCCTTGCAGGTCCGAAACCGCGTGCTGCTCTTGAATTTCGCGAGGGATGGGAAAACCCCCGGCCGGACCGTTCTGGAGAAGATTCTCTCCAAAGGCGGACTTGATGCCTTTTCAATATTTGTGCTTCTCGACCCTGCAATCGATTTGCGCGACTACTCGCTCGTGCTCTGGAAAATATTCAACAACGTCGATCCCTCTCGCGACATAATTAAGCGCAACGGCAGGATTGCGGTGGATGCGACCAAAAAAGGCCCCGAGGACGGCCACGTCCGCGAGTGGCCCGACGACATAGAAATGGACCCGCGGATCGTGCGCCAGGTGGAAAGTCGCGCAAAGGAGCTGGGGATAGAGGCTTTTCTTTAGAGATAAACTCAATGAATTCCCGGCGGATTAACCATGCTCTTTAATTCTTACGAATTTATATTCTTATTCCTGCCGCTTACACTCTCAGCGTTCTTTTTCCTCTCACGACTAAAATTTCTAAAGCTCTCCACATTTATTCTCGTGATTGCTTCTCTTGCTTTTTATGCATACTGGGACTACCGGTATATTCCACTGCTCGTAGCATCTATACTGTTCAACCACAACATCGGCAAAATTATCGAGCGTTCACCCAGGAAATGGCTTTTAGTCTTCGGCCTGATTGTAAATATCGGGCTTCTCTCATTTTTTAAATACACGTGCTTCTTTCTGAACACATGCAACTACTTCTTTAGTGGATCGATACCTGTCCCCGAGATCGTGATGCCGATAGGCATTTCTTTTTTCACCTTCACACAAATTGCTTATCTGGTCGATGCCTACAGGGGTGAGACAAAAGGATACGACCTTCTCTCGTATAGCCTCTTTGTCACCTTCTTTCCCCATCTGATCGCCGGGCCTATTCTTTACCACAAGGACATGATCCCCCAGTTCCGGAGCGTGCGCCATTTCATGTATTCCCATGAGAATATGGCTCGGGGAGTTGTGCTTTTCGGTCTTGGCCTTTTCAAGAAGGTGGTCATAGCGGACAAGCTCTCGGTACTCGCGGGGCCGGTTTTCGACCGCCCGGAAATTGTGACGCTTCTTGAGGCGTGGGGCGGAGCACTCGCTTATACCTTTCAGCTTTATTTCGATTTTTCGGGCTACACCGATATGGCTCTGGGTATCGGGTTGATGTTGAATGTGTCCCTGCCCGTTAACTTCAATTCTCCATACCGTGCCACTTCAATTATCGATTTTTGGAAAAGATGGCACATAACTCTCTCAACCTTTCTAAAAAGGTACCTCTACATTCCGCTTGGCGGCAATCGGTGCGGTGAGGCGAGAAAAGCACTCAATATAATGATAACGATGCTGCTGGGCGGCCTTTGGCACGGCGCGGGATGGACCTTCGTCATATGGGGAGGTCTTCACGGCATCTACGTACTGATAAATCACGGATGGAGAAAGCTCGATGTTGCCATGCCGGCATTGCTCGGGCGGACCCTGACTTTCGTTGCGGTTGTTTTTGCCTGGGTATTTTTCAGGGCTAAATCGGTACCGGACGCAATTTTACTGATTAAGGCCATGTTCGGTGGAAACGGATTTGTCCTGCCTCAGCAGGACGCCAATTTACTTTGGATCTTCGGCGACTTTGGTATTAAATTCGCCAACGTTCTAAAAGTTGCCACACTCGAGAAATTTTCGATCCTGATTGGACTTTACCTGCTGATCCTCTGTGCCAAAGAGAACCTGGATATTGTTAGCTATCTGCGCCCCAGGTGGTGGATGGCATTCGGGGCCGGCATTTTTGTCGCGATCAGCATTTTGTCTATAAACAGGGTAACTGAATTCCTGTATTTCCAATTCTGAGGAAAATGACCTACAAACGATTCAACTCAATATTTTTTCCCACTATTCTAGCTGTGCTTTGCTTTTGCGCAATGCTCAACTACGTGCTCGATCCGTACAGCATTTTTCACGAAGATTTCACCAGGCTGACTAGAGAACCGAACGGCCACTTCATAAAAATGAAATACCTCGTCAACAATCCATCCCGCTACGATTCCTTCCTGTTTGGATCGTCTCGTGTAGGGCACATCAATACAGAAAAGATACCGGGTGGAAGGTTTTATAACGTTTATTATTCGGAAGGCCTGCCGGCTGAGTTTCTGCAAAATATCAGACTGCTCCTGGACAGTAGTGTTTCTGTCAAAAATGTAGTGATCGGCCTGGATGAATTCTCTTATAAGATCGACCCTGAATCCCACAATGACAGAGGTCTAAGGCAGCCATACGGAACAGGCATGCAGAATTTCGGTTTTTACTGCAGATATCTTTTCCATCTGCCCAGCACTACGGTTTTGAAAGAGAGATTCAGGGCCGTCCCAATCGAAATAATGTATGACTTCCATAAAACCGGCCTGCCGCTTCACTCACAGGTAGACGATTACATCGAGAAAAACAGGGAATTGCATGCAGGTGCCAGGGGGTTTGAAATTCCCCTGCTCGATTATGAAGGAGACAGAATTGCTCAAACCATTGCCGATATCGAAAAAATAAAGCGACTATGCGATTCCAGGGGAATCAAACTGATCCTGTTTATAAATCCGGTCCACAAAACAGCCCTGCTGAACTGTGGCATTCAGCAATTCGAAGAGTTCAAGCGAAAGCTGGCATCTGTCGGCGGTTTTTTCGATTTCAGCGGCTGCAACTCGATAACCACGGACAACTATTACTATTATGAAACTACTCACTACCGCTATGTAGTGGGTGACCTTATGGTCCAACGAATGTTCAATGAGAACGCAGCGGCTGTTCCCCCCGATTTCGGTGTATTCGTTACGAAGACAAACATCGAGGAGCACCTGAAAGAGCTGAGGGAAAGGGTGGCCTCGGGATGTTGTCCCTGAAGAACAGGTTCCATTATCCCCAAGGTTACCCCGGTGCGAAGAGGTTCTCTCGTGGCAAAGCTGCTCTAGGCCGCTGCCCGCGTGAGCGCTTCGAGCATCTCTTCGAGACCCCACGCGCCGTCGTGGCGTATGCCGTTTATGAAGAAAGTCGGCGTGCCGTTGACTCCTGATCTTATCCCGCTGCTGAAGTCCTGCCTTATCCGCCCGGAATATGCGCCGGCAAGAATTTCAGCCATCAGGCGATCCACATCAAGGCCCAATATCTCAGCGTAGCTCGCAAGGTCTTCGTCTTCGAGAGCGTCCTGGTTCTGAAATAAGAGGTCGTACATCTCCCAAAATTTCCCCTGGGCACCGGCAGCTTCAGCTGCCTCGGCGGCATGCTCGGCGTGCAGGTGGACAGTGGTTATTGGGAAGTGGCGGTAAGCAAAACACAAATTATTGCCCAACTCACGCTGGACGGCCTGTACCACCGGATATGCCTCACCGCAGAAGGTGCATTCAAAATCGCCGTATTCGACAAGCTTTACAGGGGCGTCGATTGTCCCGCGAATATGGTCGCGTCGAGGGTCCGGATAAGCTAACAGTTTTTTCGGATTGTTCAGTCCGAAAGTTCTGATCATTTATGCCGCCTTTCTCTCCCGAAATTCTTCAAGGGCGGTCGGAGCTGTTTTTATTGTCGGCCTGCATGCTGGAATTGGGAGCAAAAAACATGACGATCCGACGGCGCCCTATGGGTCGATAGGCCGACAATATTAAACAAAGGGTAAGCATAATCAGCCGGGCTCGCTATCTTGCGGATCGCCTGCGATTAGCCCGAAAGATTTGGCGAGCACAAAAAATGTTGAAAGGAAGGAAGGGTTGTGGTAGGAATTTTGGACAAGTGAAAGTTTGCTCATGGAACTCAAATTCATTCAGGAGTAATTCTCATGATCTGGGCATGGTGTTTTGGCATGATAGTGCTTTCGGGAGTACCGGCGATTGTTGGTGGCGGCATCACTTTTGGGTTTACTGGAAGCTGGACTGCTGTAGTCATCTGGGAAGCCATATTATTTTGCCTGGTGGTAACCGCGGTCACCAAGGGACTAAAGAATTCCAGGGTCGATGTGGCTAAGGCGGAAGCGGTTCACGCCGTGGTGCACTAGTGGATTGCAAGAAAGAACAGAACCGGAAGAATTGTACTTGCAGCTATAGCGGCTGTTCCAGGACGGGTATGTGCTGTGAGTGCATACAGTACCACCTGAAGGCCCGGCAACTGCCCGGATGCTGTTTTCCTCCCGATGCCGAAAGGACATACGACCGATCTTTCGAGCACTTCGCACGCCTGGTTTCTTCAAATAAGATCTAAGTCCGAGGGCCGGTGTTTATTCTTATAGAAAAACGCTGGCCCCTTGTTTTTTTAGAGTATCCTGCCTGAATAATGTCTCCGATGTCCCCAGGATCCCTGCCACAGCTACGTGGAAATGGTATCGCCAGATAGCCTGCTTTCAGTAGCTCTATATTAAATGGGTCTTCCGGGAAACGCGTACCTGGATATTGCACACAAAGTCGGGAATGGACTCAATAACGTCATTCCCGCCTTCGCGCATGGCTGTCAACATAAGAGATTTAATGGAATTCCAGCAAAGCCGGATTTTCCAAAATCGTCATTCCCGCATGCTTCTGGCGGGAATCCGACGTCTTTAAAACGCAGGGCGGGCACATTGTTATGGCGTGGTCTCCTCGGGCTGTTGCCCAAAAGCGGAACCGAAATAAACGCGGCGTAGCGTGAAGGCACGCTCCCCTCCCCTGGTGGGTGTATAGACCGGGGACATA
>DBMI01000039.1 GCA_002298165.1 Desulfarculales bacterium UBA702 | reverse complement strand
GTCGGGAGACCGTGCTACAACCACAGAGACCGTGCCTTACAACCAGCTATCCATCTTCTTCGGGCATTCCGGGAGGCGCGAAATTGTTGAGAGGCATGGTGGAGAAATTACCGCACAAAGCCAGGTAGAAAAATGATCTACCTTCATCATCCGTTTACCGGCACAGCGCTCACCCAAGCTGATCAAATAGTTAGTGTCCAGTTTAAGCCGCATTCTTGATGTTCTATCATAATTTCTTAGCTTTATTGCAGAAGAGCGGAGGATACCTCGAATGAAGGGAGGCACAAGTGGAGAAACAATGCAATCTTCCCACGACCATACTGGTGGCGGACGATGACGAGGATGACAGGCTACTGATCAAAGACGCTTTTAGCAACAGTTGCCAATGTGTCAAACTAACCTTTCTAAAAGATGGTGTTTCGCTCATCGACTATTTAGATGCCGAAAAAGCAATAAAACCAGCCCTCATCATGCTTGATCTCAACATGCCACGGATGAACGGCATTCAGGCTCTGGAGATTTTGAAATCGGACAGCAGATTAAAAGATATACCAGTGATAATTCTTACGACCTCGAGTGAGGACGATATCATTGCGGAAACCTACTGCAAGGGGGCAAGTTCATTCATTCGGAAGCCACAGCTTTTTAGCGAACTGGAACAGATTGTTAGCATAGTTAGTCAATACTGGTGCAAAATCGTGCTGCTGCCCAGGAAGGCTGATTGTGAATTCCGTACTGGCTCTGCTTAAGCTGTTTAACCACACGTAGCCCCTTGAAGGCCGACCCACAGCATGAGCATTGGATGTCTATTGGATCCAAGCAGGTTGCATCAGACTCAGTAGTAATGATGCGTCAAACCTATCACGCCTATAAGGATCAGGTAGACTGCCACGATATAGTTCAAAAGCTTGGGCTGGATAAGGATCAGGATACCGGCGATCAACGATATCAGGGGCGTTGAATAAACGGGCAAGATTATGACTCCGTGTGCCATCAAAAGCTCCTTCACAGATTGGTGCAAGTATAAATGAACGTCCATGCCCGAGTGGCGGAACCTTCCGTCGATGCTCTTCCAGAAACCCATACAGCAGAAGAGAATCCCATGGTTTTGCAGTATTCCACGGCATAGAAATCGGAAATTCCTCTTCCCCGTTTGATGATGCTCTCATCAGTTTCCATGAGATATGGAGTTAACTTAACATCCAGTTGGAAAATGTCTCGCGAGAGTTCCGCCTTCGAAATTGAAACCCCACCCGAACCGTTGCGACTGATGTCCGATGAGGACCCACTATGAGTGCAGGAAGCAATCGAAAAAGCGGCGAAGACTATAAAAACATAACGATGGCATGGCATATGGGGGCCCCTTTTCCAGGTCTCTCACGCAAAAAGGTCACCGGGTGGACAACATGGGAACTATCCTTGTCCGAGAGTAATTTGTCGTTAGAGCTAAGAAAGCGCTGAATGGCTGAGGTGCCGGTCTTGGCAGGCCCCAAATGAACGTATAAAGTCTTCTCCATAAACATTCCCTGTAAGCGTCTGCATTCCTTCTATATACGGATAGCGGCATCGTCAACGATGGCCGCCCTCTTTTTTGGGGCATGTGGCAAACGAGTAGCGGGTGGCGCGGTCGGGAGGGCTGTTGTGCAAATGAAATTTGCGGCGGATGCAGGTGAAAATAAGAGGCGAGAGTGCCTAAGAGGGTAGCCTGGATTTCCAGCCAAAGGCGGGAACGGTTACCCGTTGAATTTAGGGGCAAATATTTTAGGGCAAATAATCATTTGCCCTCCGCTGCAGCTATTGGAAAATATTCCCTTTTACCGTTCCAACCTGCATCTGCTTTTTTCGCGCTCGACCGCAGTCCCATGATCTCAAAGTTCGAATGCTATGCGGCCGTTTTGAACTTTACGGCTGCCGCATGATCTTTCCCTGAATTATCCTGAATCCTGAGCTGCCTTATCCTACTATCTCTTCGCCGCTTCGCATCTCGGGCAGAAAATGCATGTGCGGCCCAGATCATTAGTTTCATTTTTTTTCTTTAGTTGCCGATTATATTGGCATTCATATTCCCATGGGGCTGAGTGCGTTGAACAGAATGGAGGAAATTAGCCGGTATGGTAAAAGTGGTCGCTCGGTATTTAGATGGAAGATTGGTGAAAGGTCTGACTTCGAATTTCCACGTAAATAGAAGCAGTTTCCATCTTCATCCCACGGAAGGGTGCGGAGGAAAGCCATGCGTGATATATATCAGGGACCTGAAGGCTGTATTCTTCGTGCGGGATCTTGCCGGAAACCCCTCATATAATGAAAGAAAGAGCTATCTTGAAACCGAAAAACCACAGGGGCGCAAGGTCGAAGTGGAGTTCCTGGACGGTGAAATTCTTGTGGGATCGACTATGGGATACGATCCGAACAGGCATGGTTTCTTTTTGTGCCCCGCGGATCCAAACGGTAACAACCAGCGGATATTCGCGGTTGCAGCCTCGGTGAAAAGTGTACGTTTTCTTTAGTTTGAAAGCCCGGTAAACCTTTGCTGATCGATGCCGAGATCGAAAACTGGCTCACTCGGATTATTTCAAATCAAGGACATTCCTGATTTCTTTCCTGACCGGTTCGAATTCGCTTTTGAACGCGGCATTCCGCAGGGCAAAGGCCGCAATAACGGTCCCGGCAATCCGCCCGGCATCGACATCGCTTGGATAGTGTACTCCGCAGATCATACGTGCCCGTGCATACTGGGCTGCCCGCGCGAAAATCTCCGCTCTTTTTTCAGGGACAATGTCGGCCAGCACGATTGCGCATAAATAAGCAAAAGTCGAATGGCCGCTTGGATAGGAATAACCTTTGGTTTCATCGAAGCAGGATTTGACCTCATGGCTCGTAAGGAATGGACGAGGGCGCTTCCAGTAGTCTTTTACCGAACCTATGATTGGACCGGCGCCGTCTGTAAGGTGTTGGAAGAACTTCGCGGTTAGAGGCAGCTTCTCAGCGCTGAATCCGGGACCCAGTATCCCAGATGCAAACTGAAAAACGGACAGGTTTCCATCGGCTGTGGCCAAAGCCTTTTCTGCCGGAGTGCTCGTCTTCTGAATCCGGACCAGCTCTTCAATCTCGGCAAGGGTCCTCGGGGAAGAATCGGATGGCGGAGGAGCGAGCAATTCTAGCAGATCAACCTGTGCGGGAGAGACAAATCCCGCCTCATCCGAGAGGGCGTACGGAACTGCCTGTGTGGAGAGGAATACTATTAGCAAACAGCTTACAAGGACCGATCTCTTCCATCTCGAAATATTTCTCATGCCTCTTGCTCCTGATCGATTGGGTTCCGGACTAAATTAGGGCTTGCACGGGATTGCGACAATGGTCTTTGGCTTGAATAATATCTTGTGACCGGGCAAGGCTACATACGCCGCAGACGTAGTGTGGGGCAGGCTCA
>DBMI01000088.1 GCA_002298165.1 Desulfarculales bacterium UBA702 | reverse complement strand
CTCTCGTCCCGACCATTCAGTCCAAAAAAATAACCCCGGAATAATTAAGCCCATCCAAATCGGAAGGGCTTAATTTTTGGGAGATGCAGGTTCATCAACTTAACGTTTGGGGGTATGAGGGATAACCGGATCGCGAAAGAACGCCCATAGGGGCTATGCTACACTTGAAATGGATCTGGTATTAAAGTTTTGCGTAAGGGTTGAAGATGTTCAAACCAATTGCTTTGCTCGTTTTTTCCAATCTGTTCATGACCTTTGCCTGGTACGGGCATCTTAAGAATATGAGCGCAAAGCCTCTTATTTTTGTCATCCTCGTTAGCTGGGGGATAGCCTTTTTCGAATACACTCTGCAGGTTCCAGCCAACCGCATCGGCATTCAATACTTTAACATCGGCCAGCTCAAGATAATACAGGAAGTGGTCACAATGGCGGTTTTCGCTGCCTTTGCGACTTTCTACATGAAAGAACCCCTGAAGCTGGATTATCTATGGGCCGGCATTTGCCTGATCGGCGCCGCATACTTCATGTTCCGAGGGGGGCTTCCCACTGGCGGCTGAAAGCCTAAGCGGGTTCATGAGCACGCCTGGGTGAATTCCGAAAAAGCTCATGGTCCCGCAGTCCAGAGAAGAACCATTCCTACCTAATTTTTAAAGCGTGCATACTGAAATAACATGCTGATATTTATTGAGTTGCAGCTTTAGCATAGCTAATCATTCTACTCTGATGTCCATTGCTTCCTCCCCCTAAAATACCCTCAACATTGTATTTACTTCTACCTTCACCAACCTTAACAATCTTTCATCAATGAGTGAATCTCCACATGAAAAGGGTCGCGTAAGGGGACCCCTCTCATCGCACTGTAGTCATTCAACTAACCAGGAAAAGAAGCCAATAGATGGATTACAACAGCAAGGCAACTCCGGTATAGCCATTGCGAAACTTTGCCGGTAACCGGACAATTTGAAATCCGTCAGTATTTCCATCAACTCCCAGCACGGGTTGATGCGGTGACTACATCTCGAAAAAATAACCAAATCAGTCCCTCGATGAGAAGGTGAGCAGAAACAGGTAAATTTCTCATCTTTCAGTTTCATTCCTAAGGCAATTACTCTGATGAGTTCCAAAATCAATCGGGAAGAAGATAAAGCCTCAAATGCCTATAAAGATCAAATCCGTGCAATTGACCTCCTTGCCACAAAGGGGCAATTGCAAACAAAGATGCTGAGAAAATGAAGGCAGGCATCGCCGAAAAAAAATCCCGAAAAGAACCAGGAAAAAGCCGGAAACGCAACAGAATCTTCTGAAGAAAAAAGCAGATGCCATGACAAATCATGCAATCGAGCAGGAAGCAGCAAAACCTGTCACCCGTCAGGCCAGAAAGATACTTCCCCAGGTCAATGGCCTGTGCCTTTTGACGGTGATAATCCCGACAATCCTGGCCTGTCTTTACTTCGGCCTCATTGCCTCCGACATCTATATTTCCGAATCCCGATTTGTTGTCCGCAGCCCTCAACGTCAGACCGTCAGCTCGAGCATTGGCTTCATTATGCAAAGCGCCGGCCTTTCACGATCCATGGATGATTCGAACGCGGTTCACGACTACGTGCTTTCCCGGGACGCTCTGGGTCGGCTTGAAGAAAAGCTGGGGCTGTCAAAGGCTTTCAGCAGCCCTAATGTCGACAGAATAATGCGTTTTGGCGGATTGGACTGGGATACCAGTTTCGAGGCTCTCTACAAATACTATCAGAAGCGCCTTACCGCCACAATCGAGTCTTCATCGTCCATAACCACTCTGAGTGTCGAAGCATTCAGCCCCGAAATGGCCTACCAGATCAATCTGATGCTTCTGGAGATGGGCGAAGACCTGGTAAACCAGCTAAATGAACGCGCCAGCCATGATATGATCCAGTTTGCCGGGACGGAGGTCGCAACGGCTGAAATCAATGCCAAAAATGCCGCTCTTGCCCTTTCCAAATACCGCACCGAAAAAGGCATCTACGATACAACCACGCAATCCGGCATTCAGCTGCATCAGGTTTCGAAACTTCAGGATGAACTGATTTCCGCGAAGACCCAGCTGGCGCAGATTCGGAGCGCCAGTCACAATAGCCCCTCGATTGCCGTGCTCCAGGAGCGGATCAAGCTTTTGAACGATGAAGTGAAGGCCGAGACCGCCAAGGTTGCGGGGGCGCAGTCCTCTCTAAGCAGTCATGCAATCGAATACCAGCGGCTCGTTCTGGACCAGACATTTGCGGACAAGCAACTGGTTGTGGCGTTCGAATCCCTTGAAGCGGCGCGAAACGAGGCTATGCGAAAGCAAATGTACCTGGAGAGGATCGTCAATCCCAACATGCCTGACGTGGCAATAGAACCGCGCAGGTTAAAGATGGTTCTCGCCACCTTTTTGCTGGGCCTCATGGCCTGGGGGATCCTGAGTCTTCTGGTTGCGGGGGTTCGAGAACACCGTGCCTGAGACCCAAACAAATACACTTACGCAAACTCCCCTGCTGAAGGCGCTTGGCATTCAGATCCGCGTTATCGGGGCACTTCTGATGCGGGAGGTTATCACCCGGTACGGCCGCTACAATTTCGGCTTCATGTGGGTATTTCTCGCTCCCATGATCTTCACCGTAGGCGTCACCCTGCTGTGGAACCTGATTCATAAAGCGACGCATGGCTCAGAGATTCCGGTGACCGCCATCGCCATGACCGGGTATTCAACCGTCATGCTGTGGCGTAATGCGTCCACCCACTGCTCCCATGCTATCGAGCCAAACCAGGCCCTGCTCTATCACCATAATGTGCGAGTCATAGACTTGTACTTTTCGCGGGTAATCCTGGAGATCGCGGGTGGGACAATATCGATGATCGTTCTGTTCAGTTTCTTCATGTTCATCGGTTGGCTAAAAATGCCGGTTGATATCCTGAAGATGATACTAGCGTGGCTTCTGCTGATCTGGCTGACACTGGGGCTTGGAATTTTCGTCGGCTCGATGTCTGAGCGGCTCGAATGGTTCGAGCATATCTGGCACCCTTTCACATATTTCTTTTTTCCCGTTTCGGGCGCCGCCTTTATGGTGGATTGGCTGCCCGAGAAAGCGGCCAGGGCGGTCCTGTGGTTTCCTACCGTGCATGTTACGGAGATGCTGCGACACGGCTATCTCGGAGAAGTACAGAGAACATACGAGGACCCCGGCTACCTCATAGTCTTTAACATGGTGCTTTTGCTGATGGCCCTTATGCTCGCCAGAGAAACGGCACGCAGGGTGGAGCCGCAATGATAACGCTGACTGACATAGTCAAAATTTACGAAACCCGCAAAGGCCCCCGAAAGGTGCTAAACGACATCAACTTGCGGGTCGGCATGGGAGAAAAGATAGGGATTTTGGGGCTGAACGGGGCAGGCAAGTCAACCCTCATCCGCATTATCAGTGGGGCTGAATTGCCTACCTCCGGGAAGATTTTCCGAGGCATGAGCGTTTCGTGGCCGCTGGCTTTCAGCGGAGGATTTCAGGGCAGCCTCACGGGAATCGACAATCTGCGGTTCGTGTGCAGGGTCTACGGGGCGGATTTCAGGCGCTCCGTTCCCTTCGTGCAGGAGTTCTCGGAATTGGGAAACTACCTGAATGAGCCGGTTAAGAAATACTCATCCGGAATGCGCGCCCGTCTCGCATTCGCGCTCTCGATGGCTGTCGAATTCGACTGCTTTCTGATCGATGAGATAATTGCCGTTGGTGACAGCCGATTCCATGAAAAATGTCGAATCGAGCTGTTCGAGAAGCGGAAGGACCGGGCGATGTTAATGGTCTCCCACAATGGGGAATTTATTCGAGCCCATTGCGAGCGCGTTGCCATACTGGTTGCGGGGAGGCTGCACATGTTCGAGGACGTCGAGGAATCATTGGTTTTCTATCATAACCATGCGGCCAGTCAGGCCAGCCTTGATGGATCGTAAGGGAATAGGCGAACCGCCGGTGCAGGCGTATCGAACCACTTTGATGCAACCGGCCAACGGCCTGGATCTCAAAAAGGATAGGAAATATTGAAAAGAAAACCAAGGGTCCTGATGGAACTTCGCCCCGCTCTCGAGGGGTTTGCGGGAATTCCGCAAGAAACCCGTCTGATCTTTTCCACTTTTAATAAGCTTGAGAATATTGAAGTGACCGGCATGATTAACCACCCCACCCGGCACGGATTTCCTTCTATGAATTTCTAAATGACGGAGCAGCTATGCCGGTCACACGAGACGAAGTTGTCTGGGCCTACCGTATGTTTCTTGGAAGAGATCCGGAATCGGAAGAAGCCATTTTGCATCATACAAAACACCGGGACAGGCTGACACTCAGGAACTTGTTTACCGGTTCGCCGGAATTCCAGGCATTCACCAGACAGTCAGGAATCGAGCTGGCTTCACCCAGCTCTTTGCCCCTTGACATTCCGAAAATTCAGATCGATTCGGAAGCAGACGAAGAACAGCTTAGGGCCTGTATTTCGAAAATCAAGGCTGCCTGGACTCACCTGGGAAATACCAGGCCGCATTACTCGGTGCTCACCGATGACCAGTTTCTTCCCGAAAATCTGGAAAGTTCCATTGAAGCCTTCTGGCAATCCGGTGAAAGTGAAGCAGCCGCGGTCGAGCGCGTCCTTAATCGCTACGAACTGGGTCCACTTGAAGATAAGATATGCGTCGAATACGGGTGCGGTGTGGGCCGAGTCACTACGGCACTTGCCCGGCGGTTTGCGTTTGTCCACGGCTACGATATTTCACCCGGGCACCTTGCATACGCCTGGGAGCGCGCGGATGAAACAGGTGTCGGGAACGTGGCATTTCATCTGTGCTCGGAGGCTTTTTCCGGAGACCTGGAAAACTGCGATTTTTTCTATTCCACAATCGTCTTCCAGCACAATCCTCCCCCGGTAATAAGGGAACTCATCAGGTATGCTCTGCGCGCGCTAAATTCAGGAGGCATCGCCATATTTCAGGTTCCCACCTATCGTTTGGGCTACCATTTCGATACGGCCAAGTGGCTTGAAGAAGACCATGACCTCGATATGCAGATGCATTGTCTCCCCCAGAGGGCGATATTTGAAATCATCCTCGAGGAAGGCTGTGCTCTCCTGGAGATTCGAGAGGACAACCTGACCGGCGCTCGCGAAATATTCATTTCAAACACTTTCATAGTCGGCAGGCCTGAGGCGGAAAAGGCAAACGGAAACTCAGGTCAGGGATTGGAAATTCAGGGGAATGCACTTTGCAGCGGGCCATCCTCGACCAGATTCCACGCAGGTGCGGAAATTTCCTCTGGTGCCAGGTGCAAAAGCTGCTTGAGGCCAAAGTCGATATGATCTACGCCGCGATGTTCGACGAGGTGGATGAGGGGACCGCGCTGTTCCCGGCAGTTGCCCGGCCGGATGGTCTGCCTCAGGGGGCCCGCATGGTCTCGCTCGATCAGGAGGGCTGTTCGGTGACGGACGACTGGTACCTGCGGATTACCGGCAAGGCCGCGGGGTATCTTCACGAATGTAAGGCGCCGCCAAAAAGCTTGCCGAAGGCGCTCAATCAGTAGGGTAGGCCTTAGGGTAGGCGTCAATGTCTGCTCCATATCTCTGAGAGGTCCAGAAATGCCTATCACCAGGGAAGCGGTTATCTGGGGCTATATTTACTTTCTCGGTCGGAAACCCGAGTCGGAAGAGACGATTCAGGCGCACATGCATACGCAAGACGAGCAAACATTTGCAGAAACAATGCTTCGCTCGAGGGAATTCCACCTGGGGAATCGTTATTCGCACCTGATCGAAATGAAAGTGCCCCCGTCTCTCCCTCAGGCGCGCCAGCATGTCGCCACCTCGAAGATCAGAATAGCGATCGTAGGCAACTGTCAGGTGGGGCCCCTGAGCAAGTGCCTGCAGGCGCTGTCGGGCAGCGTTGCCGCGACTCCGGTTGAATATACTGCAAAAATGTACCGAAAAGCGGCACAGGGAGAGATGGATGCTGATTTGGCCAAATTGGCCACCGGGCATGACGTCTTACTGGTGCACCCATTCGAGGAAATTCGGCAGTTGCTGGGAAAAGCATCGGCACTGCCTGGTGCCAAGATTCATTTGATTCCGAAAGTTGAATTTTCGGCGTTCCATCCCGACCTCATCTACATAGAATCGAAAGATAAGATCGGCCGCCTCAGGGGGCCTTTGATCGAGTATAACTCGTCACTGGTCTTCTACGGCTGGCAGCGCGGAATGAAAAAATCCGAAATACTTGAACTATTCAGAGATGAAGTCTACAGCGAGCTCGGCTTCTACGATTTTTGGACAAGCGCCGTGGAGGGATTGCTGCGTGAAGGGAGTTCGATTGGTTTTCCGCTCGACTCCTTGCTGGATTCCTGGAAGAAAAAGGGGTGCTTCATGCACTCCTCGAATCATCCAAAGCTCTTTGTCATCGCGGACCTGGCGGGAGCAATATTGAACAGGCTCGGCATCGATACGATTCCCGGCGCAACGGACTATGTTGCCGATAATTTTGCGGATGGGCCCGTCTGGCCGGTTTATCCTGAAATCGGCAAAAGACTCGGCATAGACGGAAATTACCTGTTCAAAATGCACAGGGCCGATTGTCCTCATGATAAACCGGTTCTCATGTTTGACCTCGAGGGCTTCGTCGATACATCCCTCAAGACATTTTCAAAGTACAATAAGGATGATTTCGTTTGCAGACGCAATCTCGATCACTACAGGCGGTTGGAAGCACCCACAATGGAGCGGGGCATCAGGAAGCCTGCCGCAACACTCCCATCTGAAACCGCGACCTCACGAAGATTCTATATTCCGAAAAGGACACCATACGACGGGTTGCCCGACTTCCATTTCTGGCACAAGGCTATCGGGGGGACAGTACTGAGGGAAGTAGATCCCGTGGTCTCGGCCAGCTTGAAACTTGACCGGCAAACCAGAATTGCGACCGCCGGGAGCTGCTTCGCGCAGCATATATCCAGAAATTTGCGCCGGCACGGGTTCAACTACTTCGTTACGGAAGATGCCGGCGGCCTGCCGCCGGAAGAAGCCTCGAGCCTGGGCTACGGTCTCTTTTCGGCAAGGTACGGAAATATTTACACAGCGTGCCAGCTCGTGCAGCTTTTGGAACGGGCTTTCGGCGAATTTAATACTATGGAAAAAGCCTGGTTGAGGCCCGACGGACGGTTCGTGGATCCTTTTCGGCCTCGTGTGGAACCGGAAGGATTTAAAACATCCAAAGCGGTTGAAGCTTCGCGGGAAGCACATTTTGCTTGTGTCCGGGAGATGTTCGAAAATCTTGATGTCCTGGTGTTTACGCTGGGGCTGACAGAGGCGTGGAGGTCGGTCAGGGATGGCGCCGTATTTCCCCTGGCGCCCGGAGTCGCAGGCGGTGTAATCGATTCCGGGCGCTATGAGTTCGTAAACTTCCAGGTCAGCGAGGTTGTTGCAGACCTCGAAAAGTTTGTTCAAAAACTTACGAAACTCAACCCGGGTGCCCGGATCATCTTCACGGTATCACCGGTCCCGCTGGCCGCCACCTACGAGAATCGGCATGTACTTGTTGCAACGACGTACAGCAAATCTGTTCTGAGAGTTGCTGCTGAGGCTCTGGCGAGCGGCCATGCCAATTGTTTTTATTTTCCTTCGTACGAGATTATTACTGGGAATTTCAATCGCAGTGCCTATTTTAATGGCGACTTTCGAACGGTAAACGCCGCCGGAATCGATCACGTCATGAGGCTCTTTTTTGCCCATTACTCGTCGGAGAACATAAGTGGAGAGTTTAATGAGGCATTGAAACTGGAATTCGAGAGTATGAAGGAGGCTGTCTGCGACGAGGAGGAAATCGCTGAAGCCGCATCTCCCAATGCTTGATTGGGTCATTCTACATTCCATTACTTCATGAGTATCAGTGAGAGGGGCTAGCGTGAAAAGGGGATACCGCAGAAAAATAGTAAACAGCTTCTTGGCAACAATGTGTCTGGCTTCCATAATCGCATTGACGGGATGCTCGGGCTTTCTGGCATCTTCGGGTCCCAACAGGAAGGAAGTGCTGGAAGCACCGTCGGCCTCACCGGCTGCCGCCGGAATACAGTTAGTCGAGATAAACCGTGCGGTTGCGTGCAAGCTCCTTGACGGGCAGAAGCACGGCCTTTTCTCCGAACTCTTTCCCGATCCCAAAGAAATGGATTATGTAGTCGGCCCCGGTGATTACGTCGAAGTCTCGATGTGGGAAGCGCCCCCGGGCACGCTTTTCGGCAGCATTGCAATCGAGAACGTAGGCTCGACGTCTTCTCGAGGGACTGTCATTCCCGATCAGATGGTGAGCAGCGACGGCTTTATCACAGTACCCTTTGTCGGGCGACTCCGGGCAAGCGGCCGTACTCTGCACCAGATCGAAGCAGCAATTGCAAAAAAGCTGGGAGGGGTTGCGCACCAGCCCCAGGTACTTGTGCGGCTCTCCCGGAACACCAGCAACGTCGTTACGGTTGTGGGAGAAGTTTCAGCCAGCGTCAGGGTGCCCCTGACCCCGGGCAAGGAGAGGCTGCTTGACGCCCTGGCCGCAGCCGGTGGTGCGCGGCAGCCTGTAAGCAAGGTAATGCTGCAGGTGACCCGCGGGAATAATGTGCATTCCATGCCCCTGGAAACGATTATACGAGATCCGAAACAGAATATCGTCCTAGATCGCGGTGACGTGATAACAGCGCTCCATCAGCCATACAGTTTCACCGTGCTGGGGGCGGGCGGCAAAAATGAAGAAATCAGTTTTGAAGCAATTGGGATTTCACTTGTCCAGGCGCTGGGACGCGCGGGAGGACTTCAGGATAGCCGAGCCGATGCCAAGGGAGTGTTCATCTTCCGCCTGGAACCGGCAGATTGCCTGGATTGGCCTACCAGGCCCGTAATGGCTACGCCGAGCGGCAAAGTTCCGGTCATATACCGGGCCGATCTCAAGGACCCGGCGGTGTTTTTCGCCGCGCAGGAATTCCCGATCAAGGACAAGGATCTTTTGTACATTTCCAATGCCTCTGCGGCCGAACTCCAGAAGTTCCTGAACATAGTGTTCTCAGTGGTATACCCGACCCTCAACATGATCAACATTATTGGTCTGTAAGGAGCTGAACGGTTGGCATGATGAACCTGTGCCCAACCCTACATGAACAGGCTTTGCGAATGGGTGGAATTCTTATCGATACTACACGCCTTCTTAGCCGATTCATTAAAGGTCGCCTGCCAACCGGGGTCGATCGGGTTTGTCTCGCCTATATCCGGCGATACGAATCGTGCGCGCGGGTCTTCCTGCACAAGGGCGGGATAGGCGGCGTGCTTTCGCAGCGCGCCTCCAGGGATATTTTCGAGTTGCTCCTGGATCCGGCGGGGGACTTTTTTAGAGTTGCCGGCAGGCTGTCCACCTCTCTTCTGCCCCGGCAGCTAAGGAACGGCGAGCGGGATTGTTTCCTGTTCAACATGGGGCACAGTGGCCTTGAAAGCCGCTCATACGCCCAGTGGCTTGCCGGAAGCCGTACACGGCCCATATTCATGGTGCACGACCTGATCCCGATCACCCACCCGGAGTACTGCCGCTCAGGCGAGCACCTGCGCCATGCCGCCAGGATGAAGATGGCGTTGAAGAGCGCGGCTGGAATAGTTGCCAATTCGAAGGAAACCCTGAGGGAGCTTGCCGAATTCGCGGATGCCTCCGGATTGGCGATGCCGCCGGCCGTGGCCGCACCGATCGGGGGAGCGGATCTACCCGGAAGCTCCGCGCCCTCTCCGGTTGCCGGGCCTTACTTCGTGATGCTCGGCACTATAGAGCCGCGAAAAAATCACATGATGGTGCTCCAGGTGTGGCGGCGCCTGGTCGAGACAGGCGGCAGGGCCGCTCCGAAGCTTGTCTTGATAGGCCGGCGCGGGTGGGACTGCGAGAATGTATCGTATATGCTCGAACGGTGCACGTCTTTAAAGGATTTCGTTACCGAGCTGCCCAAATGCTCGGATAGTGAACTTTCCTGCTACCTGCGCCATGCCCGGGCACTCGTCTTTCCCTCTTTTGCCGAGGGCTACGGGCTGCCGCTTATCGAAGCACTGTCGGTCGGTCTTCCAGTTATCGCAAGTTCTCTGCCGGTTTTCAGGGAGATCGCAGGAGTTGTTCCCGACTACCTCGACCCGCTCGACGGAACGGGATGGCTCGACGCGATACGGGACTACACCCAGCCCGGCAGCCCGCGAAGGGCCGCGCAGATTAAAAGAATGGCCGGATTTACACCTCCCGATTGGCGATTGCATTTTGACAGGGTGGAAGATCTATTGGGGCAACTGGGATGAACCCGAAGAGCTTCGATATAACCGCCCCTGGAGCGGAGCCAAACCGGGCCCAAGCCGGTCCCGGCGTTTGTGTCGGGTTTCCGGCATGGAAGCGGCCGCACGTGAGGCCCTTTATCTCCTCTGTTTCCACGCAGATGAGGTTTTTTGAAAATCCCGAGCGTGCCGTAAGATATGCAGCAGCAAGGAACGGCCGCATAATTGTATGGGCATCGGGTGAAGCAAAAGGGCTTGCCGACCTGGCGAAAGCAGAAGGGGTAGGAGTCGTCCGCATCGAGGATGGGTTCTTGCGCTCGGCAGGTCTCGGATCCGACTTTCATCTCCCATACTCCCTTGTTCTGGACAAAAAAGGAATTTACTTCGATCCCTCCGCGCCGAGCGAGCTGGAGTGCATTCTGGAAAAGGGCGGCTTCGACGATGGACTTCTTGCCCGTGCCCGCCGGTTAGAAGACGAGATAATTCGCAGGGGCCTCACCAAATATAATCTTGGCACCGGGGTCAAAGACCTTGTGTTTCCACCGGATAGAAGGATCGTGCTTGTCCCCGGCCAGGTTGAAAATGACGCTTCCGTGCTCAGGGGGTCCCCTGAGATAAGTACCAATATCGCGCTCCTGGAAGCGGTTCGGGCCAACAGGCCCGATGCCTTTATCCTCTACAAGCCCCATCCTGATATCCTTGCCGGGAATCGTCCCGGCGGGATATCCGAGGATCAGGCGCTGAAATTCTGCGACGAAATTGTCGGAAATATTTCGGTGGGGAGCCTGATTCCCTTCGTGGATGAAATTCACACCATGAGTTCGTTGACCGGTTTTGAAGCCCTTCTTCGAGGTAAGGAGGTCCATACCTACGGCGGACCATTTTATGCCGGATGGGGATTGACCACCGACAGGATGAAGTTTCCTCGAAGGACCAGGAGGGTGAGCATTGATGAACTGGTCGCGGCGGCGCTTATTGTTTACCCGAGCTATTATGACTGGCACAGTGGTGTTTTCTGCGGTCCCGAGGCCATTCTGAATCACCTGTCGGCCCAAAGCTCCCGGCAGCATGGGAGCCGTTCCCCTCTTCGCAGGCCGATGCGCTTTCTGCTGAGTGTGATCAATCCTTATCTGCTTATGAGATCTAAAAGGCAATGAACAAATCTTTCCTCTTCCTCCAGGGTCCGCACGGACCGTTTTTCCGGCTCCTGGGCCGACGCCTGATGGATGCGGGACACTGCGTCCATCGCATAAACTTCAATGGCGGGGACCTCTTCGACTGGAACGGACCCGAGACTGTATCATTCATGGGAAAGGCCGATGAATGGCCGGATTTCCTGGCAAAATTCATTTGTGAAAACGGCCCGACCGACTTGGTCTCTTTTGGAGATTGCAGGCCGGTACTCGAATCCGGAATTCAGGTGGCCCGCAAGGCGAGAATGCGACGTCACATCTTCGAGGAAGGGTACATACGTCCCGACTTCATTACTTTGGAGAAGGACGGTGTTAACGGGAAATCGACTCTTCCCACTGCCCCCGGATGGTTCATCGAGCAGGCCAGATGGCTCCCGGAGAAAAATTCCTTCAAACCGGCCGGTAATTCGATGCAGGCCATGATGTATTATGTTGCCGTCTACTACGCCGCCAAGTTTGCCGCTCAGCCGCTCTTTGCCAATTTTAGGAGCCATCGTCCATATGATGAATGGAAAGAGACCCAAAGCTGGGTACTCAAGCTGCTCCGCTCCAGGAGAGTTTCCCTCCTGAGCCGGCAGTTCCAGGAGTGGTTCCTCACCGGCGGGCGACGATTTTTCATGTTCTGCCTGCAACTGGGAAGCGATTCCCAGATACATCACCATTCCTCTTTTGGGAGCATGAAAAGCGCCATCGTCAAAGTCCTCACCTCATTTTCGGAAAATGCGGAAGAGGGAGTGGAGCTGCTGATAAAAAATCATCCACTGGACCCCGGAATCGGTAACATCAAGCAATTTACTCGAAAAATTGCCGACAAGCTGGGCATAGCGGCAAGGGTATATTTCACCGAAGGTGGAGATTTGGCGGCCTATCTCAGGTCAGCCGAAGGGATCATAGTCGTGAATTCAACCGTCGGAATGCTCTCGCTCTACATGGGTCGGCCGACAATCGCGATCGGCAAGGCCATTTACTCCATACCCGGAATTGTAAACAGCCATGGCCTGAGTAACTTCTGGTCGAATCCGGCCCCGCCCGACCGCGAACTCTTCGATGCTTTTCGCAAAGTTCTCATTCAGAAGACGCAGATAAACGGAAGTTTCTACACGAAAAAAGGCATCCAGTCGGCACTCCCCGCCGTCTGCAATCGCCTGGTGAACGGTAACTCAAGCTCCGGCGGACTGGAACTGCTCCACCGATAGATGTGCCTGACCGTTTCCTGCCTGCTCTATTGTCATCCAGCGAGACTGCCCGGAAAAAACCGGCTCTTCCGTGAAATGCCTACCCGAATGTTGCACCCAAAGCCGAAATGACGTCTTATACCAGTTCGCGTTCAGGATTGGAGTGATGGGTTCCGTCCCGCACGGCGCGGGACGAAACCAATCGGTTTTTAGGCGCAACCTGAGCGCAAAGTCGTATTATTAGGTCGTCTTTATTTCCTACCTGTTGAAAATGCCTGAAGTGCTTTTATGCAAAATCGGGAATGATCGTGTGAGAAGAAGAGAGCGCATTAGCTTTGCCGCTCATTGATTCGATAACAATCTTGATGACGGCGGTCTTCTCAATGCTGGTATCAGTCATGGAGGGGAGCGGATGCGTTCCCTGCACGAACTTATGTACTATCTTTTCCAGGATTCGCCTCATTTCAGTTGCCTCCTCCACGAACTCAGCTTTTCCAAAACAAATAACGCTTTCGTAAATCTGGCTGATCCCGCAGCCCTGATCCCAAAGAACTCGTGGCCCCACATCATCTACCAGAAAACATACACGGGGATCGTCCCGGAGCGCATCAATTTTCCGGCCCTCTTTGCCGCTGTGGAAATAGATGCTGCCGTAGCGGTATAAATAATTCACGGCTACTAAGTAAGGTCCATCCCCTGTTGTAACAGCCAATCGGCCCACCGGCATGCGTTCCAACAGAATTTCCATCTGCTCTGTACTCTTCATGGCTCTGTCTTTTCGCCGCGGTTCGGTTTTCATGCGCTTGATCCTCCATTGCATTTCCGGTTAGGCAAGACCGCCGTTCTCGAAAAGTAAAATTCCCAAACGTAGAGTTTAGTCCTTTTTGCGCCTCGAGACCGGATATAAGAGTCCTCGCGGAGGCTCCTGAAATCGGGAAATAATGAGTGCAAAAGAGTCAAAGCCCGTCGGGCAAAGCGGTATCCGCTTGAAATCGCAGGTACTGCTATATCGCAGCTCTCTTGCGTTCAGCACACCCGCCAATCCCGTCCAGGCGCGACCTAGGCCGCCCGCGTTCATGGCGCCTCGATGGCCGGCAATTAGATATAAAAATATGTGTGTGGCTCCCGAGCAATGTGTCACTCTAAGTGCGCGGAGTTCCAACAAATTCTACTTATAAGCACTTGCCGAAATATCTCCAGTTCGGATCTGATCCATAGTGAAGAAGGACAAAAATATTAGCTATACTAAGCGGTATTGGATACCCAAAAATCCACTTTCTCCTTTGAAATCAGTGGCATGGATAGGAATTACTAAAGAGAAATTCTTCTTAAGTCCTATCGGCTCAAAGCCGATTTCCACAATGTGCCCCCCAGTGTAGGAAGATCCCTGTTGGATAAATGTTCGAGCTGTACTGTAATGCACTTCCATTTTAGAGGGAGCAACCGATGTTTGCCCACCTTAAGCTCAGCACCAAAATGATTACCGGATTTGCAGTTGTGTTAGTTCCATTTCTGATCGCAATTTGGCTTTACCATGATGCAACAACCTCGTCCAATAATGCTTTCCAGAAATTAATGAAAGAGGAACTGGCTATCGCCGATCTGGCCCGGGAGATCGACATCGCTATGCTGCAATGCCGGCGTGACGAGAAAGATTTCCTGATGAGGCATGACAAAAAATATCTCACAACGTTTGCCAAGAATGCTGATTCCTTGAAGAGCCTTGCCCGTCAACTCGTAGACATTGCTCAACAGTCCGGCAATAAGGATGCTGCATCCAAAGCAGAGGTTATCCTTGCAAACGCTCAGGAGTACGAAAAGGCCTTCAACCAGGTAGTGCTCTCCTCCGAGGAAAAAGGCCTTAACCAGGATTCAGGTTTGCAGGGCAAATTCAGGGAGATCGTTCAGGGTATTGATAAATCCCTGGAGGAACTTGCATCAAGTGAGGCAGACGCGCTCCTGCTCGAGATCCGGAAAAACGAAAAAGACTATCTGCTGAGAGGCGAACAGAAGTATGTAAAGGCGACCGGGCAGGCGGTTGACAAGCTGAAGGGCGCCCTGCAAAAAATTGTCTCCAATACGACAGTTTTATCGGGGATCGAGAAGCAGCTTAATGAGTACAAATCGAGCTTCGAAGCACTGGTGGCCAAAGACCAGAAAATTGCAGCCGATACCGAAACCATGCGCAACGCGACCCATAAGATCGAACCAATCATTGCGGAGATCACCGATTGGGCGACAAAATCCGAGGATTATAAGGCAGAAATGGTCCACAGCCAGGTTCGATCCGAGACCACCTTTGCCATGCTTATAACCGCGGGCGCTCTTTTGATGTCCATCCTGCTCGTCTTCTTCGTTACCCGCAGCATATCGAGGCCCGTGGTTCAAGTAGCTACAGGCCTTACTGAATGTGCGGAACAGGTTTCATCGGCTTCGACCCAGGTCTCGTCGGCAAGCCAGCAACTGGCCGAAGGTTCATCGGAGCAGGCATCAGCGCTTGAAGAGATTTCGTCATCGCTTGAAGAAATGGCGTCGATGACCAAGCAGAATGCTGAAAGTGCCGGCCAGGCTAATTTGCTGATGTCCGGGACAAACGAGACGGTTTCCCGCGCTTCTCTGTCGATGGAACAGTTGACAGCCTCAATGGAGCAAATATCGAAGGCAAGCGAGGAGACTTCGAAGATTATCAAGACAATTGATGAGATTGCATTCCAGACGAACCTGCTTGCCTTGAATGCAGCGGTGGAAGCGGCCCGTGCGGGAGAAGCCGGGGCCGGTTTTGCGGTGGTTGCCGACGAGGTGAGAAATCTCGCGATGAGAGCGGCCGAAGCGGCGAAAAATACCGCCTCTTTGATCGAAGGTACCGTGAAGAGGGTTTCGGAAGGCTCCCAGGTTGTGGAAAAGACCACTGGCGAATTCCGAGAAGTTGCGGGAAGTGTTGGAAAATCTGGTGAATTGGTCAGCGAAATTTCCGCGGCGTCTCGGGAACAGGCAGAGGGCATTTCCCAGATTGCCAAAGCCGTGAGCGAAATGGACAAGGTGGTCCAGCGAAATGCCGCAAATGCCGAAGAATCCGCTTCAGCTTCCGAGGAGCTTAATTCACAGGCACAGCAGCTATCCACTTTCACCGGAGATCTGAAAGCCCTGATCGACGGAAACTCTGTTAGCTCATCCGCACCTGAAAGGAAGATCTCGCTAAGTTCAGCAAAAGCGCTTATTCCTTTCAACAAGAAGGAAGCCGCCGAAGACGATCAGTGGGCATTGAATTGAACCGATACACGATAGAAAATTAAGTTAAAAGGCTTTTCTGGCAGGGTCATACTCTCTGAGTAAATGGCCCTGCCACTATCATTTCAAGCTGCTGGAGAAATCAGTAGCACTCGTTGATATGCCTCCTCCTTTCAATTGGAAAAATCTACTCTGTTAACCTGCATTCATGAATTGCAGTCCGCATCCATAATCCCAATAAGAATGCGGTGCTCTCGGGTTGAGATGGTTTCGGGCTGAAAACACACTGTCGATTGAACCTGAGGCGAAATTCCAGCTAACAATCGTGGATACTTGGATTTCTGTGCATCGGCTCAAGAACTCATGAATAATGCGGGTTGGACTGAATATTCAGTCGCTTTTTCGATATCTTACCGGCAGAGTTTCGACTATCGGTCCACTTGCGTACCATCAGGACAAAAAAGTGTTAAGAGGGTTATCCAATATTTGTGTAGCTGCAATGAGCCGTTGGCTCAAGACCAGATTTTGTTTTTATCATGTTTATGAAATCCAAAGTGGTAGAATAAAAATTTTTGGCTGTATCAATGTAACCAATTTTACATACTCCTTGTTATAAAAGGGCTTGTGAATCCTATGTGGTTCATTTGGAGTGTCTATGATTATCTTTTTTTCGATCTCGTATGGTGAGGCATGGCATAATGCATTCCGCCATAGTTGCATGTTTCTAATCATTTGGAACATGCCCTGAGATTTGTCAATTTGGAATCCTAAAGTCGAGCATACTTTTTCAAGTTTGTCCCAGAACCGTTGCAATTCCTTATATTCCGCATAATTAAAATCTTTATACTTTTCATTGTGGGACATTGAAAATGCAATAGAAGTTATGAAACTTTCAATGGAGCAAAAAGCTAGGAGCATAGATCCAGTTAAAAGAGAGAGTTCTTGTTCTTTTTTTCTTTTATTTTCAGACATGCCTATAACTGCTTGACCAAACATCAAGAGATTCCGAGATGCTGTTAGAGTCAGATCCCAATCATGGTTTTCCGCAGAATACTCAAATGACATGTCTATTTGTCCTTTAATACTTCGGATACTGGTGCTCACTGATTTTATTGGTATGTCCTTGACATCCTAGTTAACCTTCCCAGAGGACCATGGACAGCATACAAAAAATATATTCAATATTAGTCGAACTCTTTTCCTGCCCTCTCACGGGTGACACTGGCAAACGGGATTTTTATGCCAGTGCCGAATGCAAGAGGAACATGATTATGGCGAAAACTCTTGTGCTCCGCACACCGCCAAAGAGTTGTCGGTGCCACCCGCGGATAACCCCTTCTTGCACTCTGTGACAAGGCTTTCACCTTTTTCCTTCTATTTGACATTGATATGAGTAGCAAGCAACTTTCTTGTAGGCCTACATGTTTTTTGTCGTGTGCTGATCATATTAAGGTTGCCTGCCAAACTGTCCAATTTCGAAAGCTGTTTTCCAATTTACGCGCTACGGGTGGTCACCGTAAACTTCGATTTCATCTAACCGAGGATGAGGCCCAGAAATATCTAATTCAATTGTGCTTGCTACCACAGGAGCGGGCAAATTGATTCGCTCAGTCCCAGTAATCTTTACATCACTCTCATGAGCTATTTGCTTGCCATCTGCTCTAATCGTCCATGAGGTAATAAACCTGTCCTCGTAAGACGGTATGTGTTCACTGCCTATTTTGAAATATTCGATTCGGACTGAACGACCAAAATCAAGTTTAATAGTACCGCCCGATATATTTGCAGGTATCCAGCTTCGGCAATTGTTATACCACCCATCCGCTGCCCTATCAGTAGTATGCCTAGTCGGGTATCCACGCAAAGTAGAACTAGACGAAACCGTCGTGGTTTTCAATAGGGCAAGGTTCCACAATCCATCCGTCTGTCTTATTGGTACTTGCACTGGCCTTGGTCCGCCAGCAGGATCGCATCCGGCATTCGCGTCATCCCATGCATTGGGTCTTCTTTCAAAATCCGACTCACTAAAACTATGTATCTCTGGCAATGGCTCACGGTAGGGCAATAGCTCTATTGTTCTTAAATGATCACGGCCCACAGTCACATTAAGGGTCGCTATGACAGGCTTTCTTATATCAATTCGAGTACACTGAAGCCTCACAACACCACTATCGATTACCTGCCCGCTACTGATTTTTTCATGGCAACCTTTTGTATTTGTCATGGACCAATCTTGTACTTTTGTGGTCGTATCACCTCCGCTTATTGGTTTGAACTCAATTTCATAGGTAAAGATACTTGGGTCGGCAGAAGGAACTATTCTGTGCGTTGTCCCATAAATACCATTAACGCACTGGCTCCAGGCAGAAGCTATAACTGGACTTGCTTTTTTTACGATTTTTCTGAGTGTTTGATTTTTTGAGTAAGTAGAAAGACTGCTAGAACAAAATTCATCCTTATTTTGGCGTTCGCTTTTCCCATCCATTTTAAATGGATCACCCAGGTTAAGATCTATCCCTACGGTGCTATAATCAGTTTTAACATTGCATTGAGTAGATTTAACTAAATCATACTGAGAGGATTCGTCTAGCACATTGTAAGTATCAAAAATTCCATATTTTAGTATCTCATCACAAACATTGGAGGCGTTAGCATATGGTATTAGCATCAGTATAATACAGATTGAAGAAGCTATGCAAGATGCTGTCTTCATCTCTAATCCCTCCTGAGTTATTGTAAGTTACATTATGTTACGAACAACCGTTTGTTTGCCTCTACTCACTAATGATAGGAGCAGTCTTGTACCAATGTCTTAATACATGTTGTATAGTTTACAATCATTCAGATTGATTTAGGGCAAACTGATGAAGAATATTTACCACTCTGTCCTCCTGTGTTGGGTTCCTCAAACGCAGGAGTATTGAGATCGGATAACCTACATTGTCTTAAACAGCATAGTGCATTCTATACATGAATCAGTGCCGGCACGATACAGGCACTTCTCGAGGCAGTCAATCAGTAGGTGCTGATCTAGATGATATCGATCATCCAGATGTTCAATATGGTTTGATTCAACAATCACCGCTTCATTCAACTCAAGCAGACTATCATGTGCAAAACGGACCTGATCCTTAAGTTCGCTCTGCCTGGCGTGAGGATTTCTTCCTGATACTGCTCTATTGTGCATCCTGGATTTACAGAACGGCGAATTCCACATCTCTCAAACATTGCCGCAAACGCTCATGCAACATGGCGTAGATGCTTTTCTATTTCCGTGCGGATCGCCAGGTAATGACGGTAGTCGTTTGACCATTCGACAAAATCAATGGAATCTTCCATTGAGCCGCTTTGGTATTTATTGAAAAAATCTTCCGAGGACATCCCATAGCGGGATTCATAAAGGCTGAGTCGCTTTGCAACGAAGACGAGGGCATCAACTGGGGAAGTGTATTCGCTTCTTTCCTTTCGCATTTTCCTTCTCCTTGGAAAGAAGGCGTAACTACTGACAGTCTCCGTAGGTCATTCAGTGATTCGGGGCGAGAGGATTCGAACCTCCGGACCCGAAGAAATTTCCTACCATTTCGACCACTTAAATGCAAGCCGAAACATAGCGGTATGCGCCCGGTATACGGATTAAACCCGGAAGGCCCTGGGGATTGAGGATGCAGAAATTCAAGGATGAGCGGGCAATTATCGGCTACGAGGCCATATCAGAATACACGGGGTGGTCAGTGGGCTGGCTTGAAAAGCACCGGGATAGGCTGATTGATCTCGGAATGATGTGGCCGCGGTTCTGTGGAACTCCACCTAAACGACGCGTTGTCATGTTCCCATCACGTTGGATCAAGATGGAATACATGTGTACTACACGAGGTATCGCTCCGTTTGGGCAAAAAATTTAGGAGAAGAAGGGGTGATGTTGGGCTCTTATTGCCCCTCTTAATACCGCCTTTATCAAAGTTCTTTGGTCTGCTGAGTTTACCGGCATAGATGCCTCTTCCTTCGATATCGGCACCAACCCGACAGTCTTCACGGCATTTGCGGGTAGGAGCCTGGCGTGGGAAGGTGCTGGCGGGTACACGGTTGGCAGAACCATTACCATGGTTGCAAGCGGTTGGAGAACGCTCTCCTGGTGACCATGAACAGAAGGGGTGCGACACCCAGACACAGGAGAAAAAGTGTTGCGGGTTCTGGAACCTGGTTAAAAAGACCCTCGGCCAAAAGAGGTGGTTGGCCCGGATCAGCGTCGAAAAATAGATGATTTCCGCTTATGCCCATCCCTAGGCCGTACGCGCCGCTCCATCCGTTGTAGAAGGCAACAGATGAATTCTTAAGGTTTACGTAGGTGATGGCACCATTAACGGAGAAATCGAAATGTTCACCAACCCAGAAAAGATTGGAATAAGTCGGTCCCCAGGACGCAGGTTCTCCCGGATCGCACCAGCCCGGATCATAAACGGAAGTAATTTCTCCCTTGAAATAAAGTATTGGAGCAGCGATAGCGGCGGGCACGATGGCAAATGACAAAAGAATGCAAAGCACTAAAGTTTTCATGGCAACTCTCCAGGGGTTAGGGGTTCAGTTCAGGCGACGGGTTTTGGGGATAGCCTTCCGCAGGCCAATTAGAATCAGAAGCAATAGCGTTAGCGTAAAGGTGCCAGGCTCCGGGATGGGTACAAAGGCATCGATAACTCCGGAGAACGTATATTGGCATGGATATTCATAAAAGCCGGTGAAAGACATGGTTCCGGGGTGAAGTCTGACTATGCCATCGAAAAAACCCCAATAGAGCGCAATCTCAGCAACGGAGCCATTCGTTATGATTATTTCTGGAGATGAAAGCGGTGTGAGTGTCCCGGATTCCTTGTAAACAAAGTAATGACCGTTTTCATATGTATTATACCACCAGTTGAGGTCTGCCAAAGGAGATACTGGGTCGTAGGTCATATTCCAGCCCCCAAAAGCATGAAAGTCGGAATTTAGAGCATTTTCATCTATTCCAAAATTAAGGTGCAGCCATTGACCGATTGCGCCGGGCCATTCAGAAGAGGTTACATGACAATCCAATTCAAAAAAGACAGTGGCATAGACCGGTCGGGCTATAAGCAAAGAAAAAGCAAAGATGAGGATGACTTTTTTCACGACGATCCTCCGATGCAGAGGTTCAGTGAGGCGAAATTGGAGGGCTTGCATAATGTGTGCAAATCCGAGCAATTGCACCCCCAGCCTTGGGTTCACAACCTATCCGGAATTTAGGAATTATTCGCTTTTGTAAGGATTTCCGACAGATATAGCGCAGCAATGCGGGTTTAGGGGTGTCGGATTTCGTTACACGGTGATAAGGCACCACTAACCCTCCAAGGAGGCGATGATGATCATAAAAGACGAATGGGGCGGCATGGAACTGACAATGCGCTTCGGCGGCTCGTCCATGCCAGCAGTCGAAACGCCCGTAACATTCCAGCCCTCCACTGTATTATCGAGTGCGGGTGATGCTGCTTCGGGTGAGAGATTGAGAAGGCTGCGGGCCGAAGGCAAAAATTCGACAATCTTTGCCGGGGCTGACGCCATGCCTTCACTTGCCACGAATTGGGAGCGACAGTTTAAATGGCAACGAAGATCGGACGCCCGATAGATTTCGCCAATGGTAAGATTGGGCCAGCTGCAACTTTGTCGACATAGGCCCCCAGCGGATCAGGATTATTGCTGCCTGGAGTAAAACGAGACAGGGCACCAATGCCGGGTACTACATAACCTGCACTGCCCCTGGTTCGAGAAGGCAGTTCTCCCGATTAATGCCGACCTCCTGCAGGAGCGGAAACGGATCTTCGAACCCGAGGAAGCGCCAAGGCTGTCAGCCTAGACGAAAAGCGCAAGGTGCGGGTGCGGGAAGCTGTTCAGGTCGAAATCAAACCGTCAGACCCGATGCCCGGAATGCTCCAACAAACATACCCGGATAATGGCGCGGGAACGGAAGCAGAAACAGAGAACAGCCGGGTAGTATGTCACGGTTTAGAGCCGAAATTTCCCAATGATTTCAGATAGTCTCAAAGGCATTTTTTCAGGGTGTGCCGGATTGGATAGGATAGTATCATTAAAGGGACACAACCAGGAAAACACTAGATGGAGCAAGATTGATTGAGAATAAGCAGCAAAAGAAACTCCTAAAACTGGCCAACCAATTTAGGATCGCGCTCGAAAGTTGCCCCAAGGAGCTATTGCCAACTAACTTCAAGAAATTCCCGCGCGGTGCTTGCGGTGTCACTTGTTTACTATTGGCGAAATGGCTCGAAGAGAACGGGGAGGGCGATTTCTATTATGTTTCAGGTAGAAGGGGGAAGGGGAAAGGTGTGCATTCGCATGCCTGGCTTGAACGGAATGGCACCATCGTTGATATCACGGCCGATCAGTTTCAAGGAGGTACCCCGCCAGTCTATGTGGGACCCCCATCTGCATTCCATAAAACCTTTAGGGTTGACCAAACGCATGAGGCTGACTTTGAAAACTATAATCCCCCTTCTATTCCGGTGACGCTTAGAGAAGCATACCAACGAGTCAAAAATGCATCGAACAAAAGAGACAGGATGAAATAGAGTCGGAGTAAGGATAAACAGTGGCGTTATATTCCTTGAGCAACTCTACTGCAAATGCGATCTTAAGTCATGCACGACCAAAGGCGTCGGGGGAGACCAAAGACGATGGATCTTACCACCCGCCCTGAGAAGATCGATTCTAGGGCATTCTGGGGAGGGGCCCTGCCTGTGAATAAAGATTACCTTGGCCGGCAAAAGCGTTTTAAGGGCCTGGAGGTAAGACAGCGCAAACCTTTGTACCAGCTTTTAAGATAATCGGTAAAGGCATTCTGATAAATGGGAGAAACCGCTCTGATTCTTTTAAGGTCGCTCAATAGGTCTTGTTGGACCATGTTTCCCTTTTCGGTTTCACTCAACCTTTTTAGTCGAGCGGCTTCGCAGTCGCGATATAACTGCTCCATCAACTCATCCTGAAGCATCTTCTCCGCCAATAGTTTACGAAACTTCACGATAGTGAGAACCAAATCCGTGAAGGCGTTTAAGTCCATCTTCATTAGGTAAAAATTCATCAAATCCGATAAAAACTGCTAATAACCTGAAAGAGGACCCGGTTTAGTAAAAGAATGATCCGAACGTGGCAGGTTTCCGGAACCCGTGATTTCGCAGATCAGGAGAGAAGTGTTAACCATAAATCTTCATCAGAGAGATGAGCCTTGAGAAGCGATCAGAGAGATTTCAAAGCAAATATAGGCTTCCAAGGTACTGCGCCCCTAAGCAAGATGTTGGATTTTCTCGCCCGTAAACGGATAACAGTGATTTCCGCCGAAGAGCAGCCCGTTAATGGTCGAAAAGCAGCAAGAACTTCGCTAATCTCTGGACTTTCTCTGATGTTAGTATGGATTCCAGAGATGCTTCTGGAATGCGAGCTTCTATCCAGCTTATGCATGTAGTTGCAATCCTGAGCCGCTATCCTTGAGAGTAGTAAATTTGTCCACAGTGGCATATAGTCCCCACAGCGATCTACCCATTGAAACAAATAATTACGAGTAGCATGCTGCTCATGATTCCGGCTCGTTCGGACATATTTTATAGCTTGCCCACAGACGTTGGCGGAGTGGTGAGGGAGATCGGCTATTTTTACTCGGGAATTAGACGACAGGCTCTCGTCAACCGAGCTATCTCGAATCCAGCATGATCTCATAATGGACAACCCACCGGAACTGTGGTTTAAAAGATATCCTTTCGCAACAATCATGCCCCAGATGGACCATTTGGCCCCATCTCTGCAGTACCAAAAGGAGCAGCAGCAGTTAACGGCTTCAACCGTTTAGCGATAAGGTAAGCTTCATCTGGTAGGTTGCGGATCTTCCAGGGGTGGGCCATACGGCCAAACCCAATAAAAAGATTTCATGCTGCCATTGACTCTTTCGTAGTGGCAGGATTGCCTCACCGGCGAGAAAGATGTGGCCATCGACTGTGTCGCGGGACGGGAATTGCTTAACACCAGCCGTTGTGTTCGAGGATCCACGAGGCTTCCTCATAGGCTTGTGGTATAGTAACATGATCAGATCAGGATGATCGGAGTAGTTGTTTTACAAGTCGTTGCGGAAGGAAATTATTGTGGCGCCTAAATTCGTATCGTTGCTGATCGATGATAATGAAGTTTTTCTTAAGCAGTTCTCCCCGGTCGTGGCGGCCAGCGGGGACATGGAGGTAATTGCCCTCAACTCTCCCCTGCAAGCCCTTGGGGTGCTGGAGAGGTGCCCCATTGACCTCATCATTTCCGATATCCAGATGCCGGAGATGGACGGAGTTGAGTTCTTCAGCCGGGTACAGGGACTCTACCCGGAAATACCTGTAATTTTGATCACAGCGTTCGGTTCTACGGCTCAAGCAGTTAATCTCGTCAAGCAGGGAGCTTTTCACTATTTTGAAAAGCCGGTCGTGGACAGGCTCGAACTCTTCCAGGCAACTGTGCGGGAGGCTCTCGCCAAGAGGCGAATGCTTAACGAACTCTCGCTTCTTCAAAAAGAGAAATTCCTGGGTGCGCAACCGGCAACCACGATTATCGGCAAATCAAAAGAGATCAGAGCCGTGCTTGACTCGGTACATGAAATCGCCGAACTGCCGGTTACGGTGCTTATTTCGGGAGAAACCGGCACGGGCAAAGAACTCATCGCCCAAGCCATCCATAATCTCAGCAGCAAAGATGAAAGCAGTTTTCTGGCGGTAAACTGCGGCGCATTTGCGGAAGGGGTATTGGAAAGCGAACTCTTCGGACACGAAAAGGGGGCCTTTACCGGAGCAATTGCCCGAAAACCTGGAATTTTCGAGTTGGCTGATCGCGGAACGCTCTTCCTGGACGAAATTGCAGAGGCCTCATACACACTGCAGACCAAGCTTCTCCGGGTTGTGGAGACCAAAATAGTAACTCGGGTTGGGGGAACCAATCCCATACGTTCGGATTTTCGTATCATTACGGCGACAAACCGCAACCTGGGGGAAGAGGTGGCGGCAGGTCGATTCAGACAGGACTTGTTCTATCGGCTAAACATTTATTCTATCAATATTCCGCCACTGCGACAGCGAAGGGAAGATATTCCCCTCCTGATGGAATATTATCTCCATAAGTTTAAGAAAAAGTATAACCGTTCCATTGCAGGCATTTCCGCCGAAGCAGTCCTTTTTCTGATGGACTATGATTGGCCCGGCAATGTGCGCGAGCTGGTCAATATTATCGAAAGGGCCGTCATCACCTGCAAGGTGTCCCATGTCAGTTTGCGAGACATTGCATTGGCTGACGGTTTTGGCCAGAAGAGCCTTGGCGCGGAGACCCCCTATCTCAGCCTTGAGGACGGCGAGAAAACTCTTATTCGCATGGCGCTGAGGCATTCGGGAGGAAGCAAGACCATTGCTGCAGATCTGTTGGGCATCAACCGAAAGACCCTCGCCCAGAAGATGAAAGAGTATAAAATTGAAGATACCTCCGAGGTGGAGTTCCCGCCCGATTCACACCTCCCTTGACCTGGAACTGAATCTATACTAATTTGCTATACTTTGCCTATCAGACATGTCAGCGAAATAACAAGCCCGTAAATTAGTGGATCTAAGGCATTTATTTTGCCGTGTTCGGATGCAATTCGATCTCGATGGAGTGGTTTGATCTTTTTTTTCCTCATGACGAAGGTGTTCCCTTGAACCAATTCCCCGCTGTTTATGTTCACGCTATGGTTCGATTAATTATTTTCCTGATCGTATTTCTCTCCCCAACTAGTTCCATCGCCGGCGATTCCCCTCGTTTTCGAATTAACGAGGACGGAACTATCGAGGTCTGGATCACTTCCTACACGAGGGAGCAGACGCCGGAAGAGAATGTAGCCGCCAATATCGAGGTGGTGACCAGGGAGCAAATCGAAAAGATACCCGCCACTAACGCCGCCGAGGTGTTGCAGTTCATTCCCGGAGTATATGTCGAGTTTAATGGAGGTCTGGGGAGCCAGGCAACGGCAAGCATCCAGGGGAGCTCTTTTTCGCCTGTTCCCGAGGTGGCCGTCTACCAGGACGGCGTTCCGCTCAATATGCTGGCGAACCCCGTAACGAATCTTTCCTTCATTCCGGTGTCTAGCATAGAACGAATCGAGGTCTACAAAGGCGCGGCTTCATCGGCCTGGGGGACGGCGCTGGGAGGCGTGATCAACATCATCACCAGGGAGCCCAACCCCAACAAGCTCTTCAGCGGAACGGTTCAGAGCTCTTACGGGGACTTCAGCACGCTCAGGAGCAGTGGTTCAGTCAGCGGGACAGTGGATCGCTTTGGCTATTTCATCTCGGTCGATCATGATGAAACAGCCGGGGTCGCCCCTCACATGAGTTCACTGCAGGATGCCGTTTATGCTAAATTCAATTACCGGATTGGCGATTCGGGCCGACTCAATTTCGTAGTGAACCATGATGAAGGTAAACGTGAGAACCCGAGCCCACTTCTGACCGGCCGCTATAATTATTGGGAATACTTTCATCAGAACCGAACTTACGAGCGTTTGCTCTATGAAACCAGCCTTCCAAATAACATCACCTATACCATAGAGGGCCGACACCAGGAATTTGGCCTAATCGACGACTACAGGTTCATTCTGAAGCCCCAAAGGAGAGGGTGGGACTACGCCGAGGAACTATATGGAATAAGTTCCAGGATTAGCCATGATCTGAATGATAAAAACCGCTTCGTCCTGGGATTCGACGGAGATTGGGGCACATATGCCTACAGCCTTTATGATCGTGACTACCCTACCCGGAACTGGGCGGTATATGCCAACGATACCCTGAAAGTTGGGGATTTTGCGCTAACAGGCGGGGTTCGCTATGATAATAACCTCGATTTCGGCTCGGAGGTCAGTCCAATGGGCGGAGTTGTCTATCACCTGCCCTGGTATGAAGCCCTTGTGCGTGCCCAAGTGTCGAGGGGGTTTGCCGCCCCACCGCCAGGATTGATCCACGACCCCACTGTCGGCAATGAGGACTTGATGGCGGAGACCGCGGTCAACTATCAATTGGGGGCCGAAATCCATCCCATTAAAGCATTGAAGCTGGAGATCAACTTCTTCAGGGCCGATATCAGCAACTTCATAAGCTTCGACCAAGCGGTATATAAATGGAAGAACATCGAAGATGTCACGAGGCAGGGAATCGAGGCACGAGCGAGCACTAATTTCAACCTCGGCACATCGAATAGTTTAAAGATCTCATTCGGGGAAACGTTTGTAGACGTTGAAAATCAAAAAACCGGAGAAGTCGTCAAAGACGTCCCACGGCAGATACTGGACGTATCCGTTTCACACAGCTACAAACAATTCACTCAGTCAATTACCGGAAAATGCATCGATAACAATTCAAGCTTTCCGGAAACCCGGGACGAAATTTTCGTTTTCGACTATCTCGCCAAACTGAAACTGCCCTCTCCGGGCATGAATCTGACTCCGAGCCTCTTTTTTGCAGTGCACAATATGACGAATGCACCCTACATCTACCGCAAGGTTTTCCCCCAGCCCGGGCGATGGATCGAGGGCGGGGTGAGCTGCGAGTTTTAGGAGGCCGCCATTTTCCCTTTGGTTAAGTAGTAAGGCCGTTGCCAATCCTATTTGAGATCGAATCCATCGCAGTCAATCAACTGAGCAGTGTCACCTATAATATTCTTGAACAGACAATCCTTGAATCTGCAATCAGTGAAAGTTGTGTCTGAAAAGTCCACATTAACAAATTCACAATTGATGAATGACGAATAGTAAACTTGAGCCTTCTCAAATGTGACTTGCCTGAAGATTGTACCAGTGAAATCCACACTGTGGAGATATGCACCAGTAAAATCGGAGCCATTGCATAATGCATTGGATAGATTGGAGAATATAAGTCGCGCATTAATAAAGGAAGTTTGCCGCAAAGATGCTTGAGATAGATTTGCGTCGTCCAAATCGGCGTTACTTAGATCAATTCCATCAAGCCGGAGGTCTGATAAATCAATTCCGCTCATGAATTTTTTGGCAATCGACCAATTACTGGTATAAGTAGCATTGGGCGTATTTGCAACAGAGTGGCAGAGATGATAAACTTTATATATCTGAGGTCGTCGTTTCCTTACGTTGGAATCCATGGATAGATCGCCCCACCTTGCTTTTAGCCTGAAATAAATAAGATTTGATACTACAAATGCCAGGGTGGCTAAATTTATTGAGCGGTAGTAAACCGTCCCCACCTCAGTTTCACTTCGAAGAGTTGCTTCATTAAGTATCTTTCTAAACGCGCCGTGCCCTATAAGAAGATGAGCGGTTGACATATTGCCGTGAATCCAGATAAGATCGTCATCCGGGAGCGTATAAAGCAAGTCCTTAAGAAAGCTAATTTCTTCCTCCGATGGGAAATGCCTCCCAAGCGTAAGCCATTTTGAGTAATCCATGCTACGGGTTGAAGTTGCTTTTCGAAGAAATTCGAACAGTTTTTCGGCAATTAAATATTCCCGGAAGGATTTATGGGCGAATTCTATATACCGTAGAGACCGTTCTTCCTTTATTTTAAAAAAATGTGCATTTAAGATTAACTTATTTATCGTGAAGATATCATTATCTGGGATTTCCCTTTGGAATTCAGTTATGTATTGTTGCAAATCATCAAAGCTGATGTATTCTGCATTGGAACCGATGTAGCGTATTGTCATTGCTATATTCTGAAGGATTTGCCTATAGTTATCGGGAAGATTGTGTGCTTGTTTATCTAACGCAAACTTACCTTTTATTGTCCAGTCATAGAAATGTTTGTAAATTAGGCCTCTTGAATAAGTCTTCTGCTCTTTGAGTTCAGAATCGAATACCTTTGCGGTCATATACAGAAGAAGTGGATTTTTAATAATTGAGAGGAGTCCTCGTTGCTTTAAGTTCTCAAAAGAAATGCCAGAATTGCTATTTTCGGGAATCTGTTTCCACTTGTCGAGCCATTCAGTTACTTGTGAATCATTGAATTCACGTATCCTGAAAATCGGAGAATTTACCGGAATGTGATCTTCTTCCTTCAGAAACATTATGGGTCTGCTGGAAAGAACTAAATAAATATTCTTAAACCGCATTAGCGAAAGTAATTGCTCGAAGCTTCGTGATATCCAGCTTTCCTCATTGTTGTAGAAGTTTAGCTCATCGAATCCATCAAGCAAAAGTATAATGCTCTTTTCCGAATTAATGATGTCAATTGTGCCGTAAATATCCAAATAGCATTTTACTGCATTGACCAAATTTGCGCTGTCATAGAGCGGCAATTCGCGTAGAGGAATATAAACCGGCAAAAGGGGGTGGCCGGACGTTATCAGAGAGGAACACAGCATTTTTAAGAAACATGATTTACCGATACCGAAATCACCAAAAATGATTATGGGTTTTCCTTGTGATTTCGACTCCTCAAAATCAAAGTTACTCAGATACTTCTCAAGGCACCCGACCTGCTCCCATTGAGCGAAGCCTCTGATCTTCAAGTCTGCCTGTGGAAATATGAAAATATCCTTTAGTGTATAACCCTTATCTCCATAGACACTTTGATTTACGAGGTGGGCCATGTCACGTGCGAGGTGTTCCCAATCAAATGAAGAACTCAGGGCGTGATCGTTAGTAACTGAACTAATTGGCGATTCAGCCGGACTGCCTGATTGCTCGTAAAAATGCGCCTCCTTGAGCTTCCTTCTGGCGAGTACCATCGCATCGGTAACTGTCTCGTCGGACAGTTCAAGATTTGTGAGGTATTCTACCGGAATACGAAAATAGTTAGCGAATATCTCAATCGTCTTCCACCTGAGGCCTCCCTCGTTCTCGAACCTGCGAAGCGTTTTAACGTTAAATTCTGCTCCCCACAGGTCTTTTTCCAAAAACTCCTCGCAAAATCTCTCCTGGCTCATGCCGAGGCGCTTGCGGGCGAGCTTTATCCTCCGGCCGGCAGCTTCCCATATTCTTTTTTCATTTTCAGTGGGCATTAGCTATTTTGCTCCGGGATGTTTCTTTTACTGACCTCTACTCTCACGTGCCCTGTTTCCGCAGCTTGAGAAATATGCAATTGGGCCTGAATCTCGCATAACTCAGCATCTCGACGATGATAACCAAGACGGTTGATCAGGTTTCCCGCACGATGAGCAGCCCCTATTGCTTTAGTGAGGTCCTCGCATTCGCCTTTGCTTTATACATTGCCAAATGCAGACGCGCCGATTCGAGCAGGTAATCGGGCTCGTGCAGGCTAGAACCGCTGCGCTTCATTATGTCGTGCGTCTCCAGCAAATGCTCCGCAGCTCTGCTATAACTGCCCCGCACCCTTTCGAGTGCAGCAAGGGCAAGCAGCCCATGCGACATGTACTGGGTTTGGCTGGATTTCCTAAATTCCTCCAGAGAAAGGCGCAAGTATTCTTCAGCCTTGGCCATTCTCTCCTGCGCCGGTCCTTGACTCGGGTCCAGCATGTAGACGCGACCGAGAATCATATGTTCTACTGCGGCCTGGGTTGGGTCCGAATCTGGCCCGCCGTGCTCTTCCATCCAAAGCAAATCTTCCTGGACCAAACTTTTAGCCCGGTCCCATTGTCCCTGGTCCAACAGCAGTTCGCAGTGGCGCCAGTGTCCACCCGTCGACAAAATGGGGCCATAATCAACATTGGTCGACTGCCGCAGTTGTTCAGCTTCCTGGAACAGACGTTCGGCTTCAGATATCTGACCCAGTTGGTGAAATACGTTTGCAAGGCGATCACGGTTGCTCACCTGGGCTGCAATGTCGTCGCTTAGGTCGGCAATTTCAACGCTGTCGCGAGCCGCCGCTAATGCCTGATGCAAGTCACCCAAAGTAAGAATGCCCTGGGTAACGTTTCGCGCCGCTCCGGCAGCCTTTCGCCAATTGCCTGTTTTTCGGAACAGTTCGACGGCCGCTCGCGCGGGTTCCACCGCCGTATCCGCTTGGCCTAAGGCGCGCAGACGGAATGATGCAAGATTCAGAACCATCGCTTTCTCATCCTCTGAAAGACTATCAACTGGCTGAGACCACAGTTTCTCGAAGAAGCAGGAGATCGCGGCCAGTTCACTGCCGATGATTCCGAGGACATCGGAAGCAAAAAATCTGTCGTGTTGCGCAATCCTGTCCTGGTAAATTTTCCGGAAGACCTCCTGGTGATAGCCGGCGTAACAGCCGTGCACCACGGCATCGAAAAGTTGCTGCATTTCAGTCGCGTTTTTTGGAAACGGTACAGCCGTGCTGCATAGATATTCGTAAAGCCGTTCGTGGCCAGTCCTCCATGAATCGGGAAACCGCTCGTGGAGAGATTGGCCGAAATACTCGCGAACGAGAGGGTGTGTGTCGAGTGCTTCCGGGTCGAATGGGTCTGCCTGCGATACGAGGCGTGCCTGCCGGAGCTGCTCGATGATAATTCGTTTCCGCGCGGCTGTGCAACCGACAAGATAATCGGTCAGGTCGGGAATTGCGGGTGGCCGCCAGACCGCTTCCAACTCTCCGGCCGAAGCCACCTTGCCGAACAAACCGAGTATGCGCAGCATCTGGACTGCCGGACCTTCGCCGAACCATCGCTCGTAGGAAGCCATTACTCGCTTAGCATGTCCGCCCTGTTCGGTCGAATCCGAAAGCAGAGGGATAATAACTCGCCGGCGCACATCGCTCTTCTCCGCCGCTACCAGATAGGTCCCGAGAAGATTGAGGGCCAAGGCATGACCTCTATATTCCACAACCGCGGCGCGCATTTCGTCAGGCTCGCCACGGACGCCGATGTCTTCCAACAACAGGACGCCCGCCTCATCGCCGAGGTTCTCCAGATCGTGAACCAACAGTCCTAAACCCTGGTGGAACGCTACATCCGCGACGGGCAGCCGGCTTGTCACCACACATAATCCGGGGTTCCGGATGGCGAGCGCACGCATAAGCGCGCTTACGGACAGCTCTTTTAGCCTTCCCTGCTCAGGACCAGGAGGGTACTGCAACGGTTCAAGCCCATCAATGACCAGCAGAGTCCGATGCTGCTGGACGAGTCGCGCAAGGCGCTCGCCCCGGTCCCAAGGAGAACCGGAACCGGGGTTGGTATCGCCAAACCAGTGTAGAGCGGCATCGAGAAACGGATCGGCGGAGGTGGCAGTATCGCGCGTGCCCTGGCTATAGAAACTCCAGCCGAAAACTCGCTCCACATCATCGCATTTGACCATCAGGCGCCCCAGCCAATTGTTTACCAAAGCGGACTTGCCGACCCCGCCGAAAGCAACCAGGATTACAATTCGAATAGCAGGATCGGCCCAACACTCATCCAGCAACTCGAGTTCCGTTTTCCTGCCGAACAACCGGTGACCGGTCAGGGGAAGACGGTTGTAGTACCTGGCGTCCGCGGCGTAGGAGTCGGGATGACGGGATTCGTCTTTGCCGGAAGGTTCGGGGAGATCGGGCATCTCGATAACTGCCTTGACATCCTCGTTCGTGTTTATCAAAAGCCGGCTATTCGCAAGAGGCCGCGCCTCATCAGGTCTTTCCCTTGCGTTTTTCATCACCTCGGCTGCGGTTTCATCAGCTAGCTCGAGGTTCTTCAGGATGTCATCGGAAACATTAAAGAAATTGGCGAATACCCTGATTGTCTTCAACCGGAGCGCCCCCTCGTTCTCGAACCTGCGAAGCGTTCTGACCTCAAACTTTGCCTCGACCAACTTTTCATCGGAAAGCTTCTGGCAAAGTTCTTCCTGACCCATGCCGAGGCGCTCACGGGCGAGCTTTATCCGCCGGCCGGCAGCTTCAAAGATTCTCTTTTCTTCGTCAGAGGACATGGCAATTACCTGGTTGTGTCCTTAATGCCCGGAAAATGTCCTGTAAAATACCCGGTTTACGCCCTGGATTGTCCCGGTGGAGCCGCGATATTCTGTGCGCGAAACGACATTCGCGAATTGTCGAACCAGAAAAGGGATAAGTTTCAAGTTACCACGCGGTTTCGGAAAGCGGAAGATTGAATTTTCTAAAGAATTTACCTCATCCTCGTATTCCGATCCCAAAACCGGAAGCGTGATGAACTATCTGGAACCGCTGCTTCGGCTCTTTAATAGATGGGAGACTGGTATGAACAGGCAGAACACAGCGCGGCTTTTCACAGCGACTGATTTCCCGCTTATCGGCGAAAGTCCCGCAATTACCGAAGTCAAAGAGTTGATCGGGAAAATTGCCCCGGCCGATACAAATGTTCTGATACTTGGGGAAACCGGGACGGGAAAAGAGATCGTTGCAAATTCGATTCACCACCAAAGCCGCAGATCGCGGGGACCTTTTGTCGCGGTCAATTGTCCGGCACTGGCGGTCACGGTTATCGATAGCGAGTTGTTTGGGCACAAAAAAGGGTCGTTCACCGGTGCTTTAACCGACAGGATGGGGCGCTTCGAATTCGCGAATGGCGGGACGATCTTCCTGGATGAAATTGGCGATTTGCCGCTGCCCATGCAGGCAAAACTCCTAAGGAGTCTCGAAGAGAGAGAGATTCAAAGGGTCGGCGAGAACCATAACCGGCCTTTTGATTGCCGGGTAGTCGCTGCAACGAATGTGGACCTAGAAACCGCTTGCAGGAAAGGGACCTTTCGGGAAGACCTTTACTACAGGCTTGCTGTTACAAAGATCAGGTTGCCCCGGCTCAGGGATCATATAGAGGATATTCCGCTTCTTGTTGATCATTTCCTGGGGAAACTCGCTCAAGAGAAATATGGAGCGCCATTTTCCAAACCCAGGATATCCGATGAGGCAATGGACGCAATAATTAGTTATTCTTTTCCGGGGAACGTGAGGGAACTGAGGGACTCAATACGTGGAGCAATCGTTATCTCCGCTGGTAAAACGATTAGTTTGGAGGATCTTCCAGAAAATATCCGGCAGGGATTTGAAGGGAATTCCGCTGCCCCCGCTCCCCGGAGCCGGCCTTCCGCCCGGTTGTTCGAAGCGCTGGAAAAATGTCTTTCCCGGGACGCGGGATTGCCGGGAAATATCCGGCCCAAATCTATCAGGACTGTGAAAATCGAAGATATTGCCCGATTTCTTTCCGGAACCGGCGGCCGGGAGTTCAGCCGCAAGGAATTCGAACTTTTCTTGAGACGGCAGCGAAGTAATGGTATCAATAAGAGTGCCTACGCTACCGCCGGCCGCTACCTGCGTGCAATGGTTGAGAAAGGGGTCATCGAACATAATGGAGGCAAGGCAAATAAAAGCCGCTTCCGTGTCTCGGAAGACTACCTGTTGGAAACTTAGCCTTATACCTTGCATTATCCTCATTATTTGCGCGGCGGGCATCCTGTTTGCTCGATTCAAACCGGAGACCGGCCCTTCCCAGGAAATAGACCGGGGCGGGAAGGTTTTCCGGTTTGATGTTCCCCTCCCGATTGGTTCCCTTGACCCGAAACCGGATGAAGGCGGCAGCGCCGCCTTAGTATTTAAATTCCTTTACAGCTACCTCTTCATCATTAATGAGGACGGGCAACTGGATCCCGACCTCGCCACCTCGTGGAGCTATGACAAAGAGAGCTTCACCTTAACCATCCAAATCCGCAATGGCGCGCAATTCCATGACGGAAGCTCGGTTACAGCCTATGATGTTGCCTATTCCATTCAAGGCCCTTTGAAAAAGGCTTTACCATCTACCTACCATCTGGTTGACGGGATAACAGCCGTAAATGAAACTACGATTGTTATATGCCTGAAAAAAGACGATCCTGCATTCCTTGAGAAAATATGCGGATTTGAAATTGTCAAATTGCCGAAACTCAATGAAAAAAACAACCTAATGAACCCCATCGGGTCAGGGCCGTTCAAATTCGGGTACCGGATCGGAAGTGAAGAGGTCGGCTTGATGGCTAACGAAAATTATTACCGCGGCCGCCCTCGGATAGACAACGTAATATTTTACTATCAAGCTGACAGGGAGAAATCCTGGGCAAGGCTTCTGGCCGGCAAAACAGACCTTGTGCGAGGGATTTTGCCTAATGATTATCAAATGATGAAGCATTATGAAGACAGGTTTTATTTTAAAACCAACGTCGATCTTTTCCAGATAGTGCTGCGTTATAATACGAACGATTTCTATCTGAACGATCCAAGGGTGCGCATGGCCCTCTCCTGTGCCGTCGATAGGCAGCACATAGTTCGGGTTATTATGAGTGGAATAGGCGTAGTCCCTCCGGGCGTACTGGGGTACTACTTTTCTCGGAAGTATCCGGACCTTAAGCCGATACCTTACGACCCCTCGAAAAGTATTCGGCTCCTCAATGAGGCCGGCTGGACGTACGATAGCCGGGGGACCTATCTTCAAAAAGACGGGAAGCCTTTTGAACTCACAATACTGTTCATAGAAGAAAACAGGCTGCATGAGTCAATAGCTCGATACGTCCAGCTTTGCTTGAACGATCTTGGCATCAGGGTACACGTTCAGCCGCTCCATTTCGGTGAATTCGTACAGAGATACTGGAACGAGGGCGATTTCCAGGCGGTCATTACCGAGTTCCAGGATGCCCGGAATGCTATGAATTCCATCTTTGAAGATTCGCCGGTTTTGAGAGGGAATCGGAGTGATCCACGGATTGAGTGGATTGTTAATAAGGTTCGGCATGAGACGGATCATTCCAGGAAAGAAGAACTCCTTAAGGAGCTGACTTTTTTACTTGAATCTTTACAACCCTCCACTACTCTCGTCCAAAAGGTTTCCCTGGACGTCCTCTCCAGGAGATTCAATCCAAACTGCGACCTGTCGAATATAAACTATACATTCAAGCTGTGGCAGATCTCTCCCGTTTCAGAGCAGTAGGCTCATCTGCCACATAAAGTTCGGACTTCCATTATAATGATCGAACATATCAGTGCAAATGTTCGATCTCTGCTGCCCATAGAGTCACACCTCTTTTTTGCCCGCAAGATATTCCACCAAATTTTCAATAGCTTATAACCAGCAGCGTCCCCTTCCACGGGATGGTACGGGACTTGCCTTTATTGATCGTCAACGCAGCGCTGCATTGACAAAGTCATTATTAACCCACAAACCCCGGAAAGGAGGAAAAGAATGAAAGCCATAACCCTGAAACTTGCAGATTTCGGCGTCTCGCGTTCGGGCATGTACTGTTGCTTGGGCTTGCCTATCGATTTCGCATAGGCATTAAAACCTTTTCGGCCCTACCGGGCCAACCCCGAGCGGCGGCGCCCCGCTCGGGGTTTTTCATAGGAGAATACTACTATGAATCCATATTCCAAGAGCCGTTATACAATCGCCATACCCATTTTTCACGAGGGCGCCGAATTTTTGGCCTTGTACCATACTCTTTCGGGGGCCTTTCTGCTTTGTTACCGCAAGGACTGGAACGCCCTCATTCGCAGCGGGGGCGCGGGATGCGACCCGGCAACGGTGGAGCACCTATGCGGGCAGGGCATTCTGGTGGCAAGCGGGACAGATGAGATCAAGATTTTCGAGAACTGGAAACTCCAGCACGTCTACAGCCCTGCCGCTATCAAATCCAGGATGATCGTAACCCGCCGCTGCAACATGCGATGCAAATACTGCCTGATTGATAAGGAATCGCGGGACATGAGTTCCGAGACCGCCCTGGAGATCGACAAATTCTATCTCGGGATCATCAGGGATTCGCGTCCTTCCATCGTTTCGGATGAAGCCGGAGGGGCCGAGACGATGCTGAATGTGGGCGTTTTCATTGAAAGTGCCACCAGGCGATTCTACTTTTGCGAGGGGCAGGGAATTCCCTACAAGCTGAGCATGGTGACAAACGGAACGCTCATAGATCGGGGCGCCGTCGAGCGCCTGAAGACGGTGGGGCTGAACAGGGTCCGGGTCAGCATAGCCGGACCGGCCCGAATTCACGACAGGATGAGGCCTTTTAAAGAAGGCGGCGGGACATACGAGGTCATAATGCGAAACCTGGCCGGGATTGGAGACCTTGTTCCGATCATGGTAGAATGCCAGTACGATAGCGCCTCGAATGATCATGAAGCCATCCCGGAGATGTTCGACGACTTCGCCCGCTACGGTGTCCAGGTCGATATTGTCCGTTTCTGCCCGATCCTTCCGACCAGGACCGCTTCTCCATTTCAGTCCGGAATCGGAGATCCTGAAATATATCTTCGCCTGAGTGCTGAGGCGCGCAACCGCGGCTACAAGCAATTCGAAGCCCCCCCGTCAAACCGGTGCGCGGCTGATTTCCGGTACCACTACGTGTTCGATACCAATGGTGAAATCATACCCTGCATTGGTCTCCAGGGCGGAGAACTTGCCTACGGCAACGTGCGAAAAGGAATCGATTTTGCCGCGGAATCTCAACTGCTCATGCGCAGACTCCCCGATAAATGCCTAAATGAATGCTCTCTTTTGCCTGTCTGTTTCGGAGGCTGCCGACAGTTGGCCCTGGCCGCCAGGGGCGAATTCAACGGAATCGACTGCCGCTATGACTCGCTTCGTGTGTTTCTCGAATCATACATCAGGGAAAAAGCCGAGGAGACCATCCCATCGAGTGCGGAGGGGCTTACCAGTCAGGCAGAGAAAAAGTAATCCAGACGGAATGCCTCCGATTTAAGGGGGCAGGTTTAGAACCGGCCCCCTACCCTTTCTCTTTTTCAGCTCTTCGCCATACTCGGGCCCGACACTCAACCGATTTCACACATACCCTATATTAGCTTGCAACTAACTCCATTGGAGGCGGTCCTCACAGGATTTATTATTCTGGCCTTTTGCGGCAAATTATTTTATTAGCCCAAGGGTCTTTTAGTTTTAGGATCACCGCCTGCGTATTCGCCGGAAGCTGACGCAAAGCCAGCGTAATCACCCGAAATACATTCTTGCCAGGGATGATTTTTTCTACATGGGATTTTTCAAGGGCCTCAAGATTTTCCCGAAGTTTTTGTGCTTCCTCCTTCCATTTCTGAGTTTTGCGATCATTATTACAAGTGTCGTTCTCTCAACTGTAAACTACGGTTATTTCAGGAGTAATATCCTCAGGGACTATTCCGAGATACTCACCGCCTCAGCGGGTGAGATTCGCCAGTATATGACAGGCTCCATAAAGGGTCTGGAAAACGTTGGAAGGGTACTGATTGCCGTCAAGACGGACAGCTACGAGCAGGAAATGGCCCTCATTGCCTACCAGCTCTCCAATCCCGAGTTCATGGCGATCACACTTTTAACCCCTGAGGGCGAACAAATCTTATCGACCAAGCTGGCGGGCACCCCCGTTCAGGCTGCTCGGGAGGAGGCGTTCAAAATGGCGCGGGAGGGCGGGACAGGCTACAGCGGCACCCGGTTTACCACAGAGAACCTTCCCTATGCATGCCTGGCTATACCCCTCAAGAGCAGGGGCCGGGTGGTAGCCGTGCTCTGGGGCGAATTGAGCATGAAACCGGTTTGGAATGTCATTGACAGGATCCGGTTTGGGAAAACCGGCAGGGTTTACATTCTTGACGTGGCGGGGAGGTTCGTCATTCATCCCGATATGGATAAAGTCATCCGGGGCGAGTCGGCGGATCAGTCGATTGTGGCCGATCTGGTGAATCTCAGGGACAAACCCCTACACTGGCATGATACCGGAGATAGCCGCTCCTCCTACTCTCTGGGGACCGCGATCGAGGGCTTCAATTGGGTGCTCGTGCTGACCAAGGATGAAGGCGAAGCATATGCCTACTGGTATGACAATATATTCCTGACGGCCCTCATTACGCTGCTCCTGTGCGCGATGGGACCCCTGGTTTTGTGGATTCCTGTCAAGCGCCTGCTGGGACCTATAGAAAGAATGCATCGGCAGGCATTAAGGATCGGCCAAGGTGAGTTGGACCTGAGAATCGAGGTGGAATCCTCCGATGAAATCGGGGGACTCAGCTCAGCCTTCAATACAATGGCCGGCTCACTGAAAGGACTCATCCAAAGGGAGGTCGAACTGGCAAAGGAGCTTCTCCACGCCAGAAACCTTGCGACTTTGGGCGCCGCGGCAAGTAAGGTAACTCACGAGGTAGGAAACCTTCTGAGCAACATTTCTTTCATCGTGTTGAACCTCAGGGGCCAAAAGCTCAGCCAGGGAGCGGGAGAATCCGTGCAACTCCTGGAAAAGGAATCCGAGCGGGTGAGGACCTTCATCAAGAACTTTCTCCAGTTTGCAAAAAAACCGGAACTGAGCCTAATGAAAGCCTCGCTTGAGGCTACCATTGAAGACATTCTGGCGTTGTACAGCCAGAAAGCCGAGCAGCAGGGAGTCTCCTTCGAAATCAAATGGGATCCAGGCCTCCCCATGGTAGACATGGACGTAGGGCTTATGCACCAGGTTCTCACAAACCTTGTGAAAAACAGCCTGGATGCCATGTCGGAGCCTGGTGTCATCAGGATGGAAGGTTTGGTAGACGGAGAATTCCTCCAATTGGTGGTCCGGGATACTGGGCCGGGAATAAGCCCCGATGTCCGGGAGCAGATATTCAATCCTTTTTACACAACCAAGGGGAGAAACGGCACGGGCCTGGGCCTGGCGATATGCAAGACCATCCTCGATGCACACCGGGGTTCCATTGAATGTTCGAGTGAGCCCGGGAGCTTTACAGCTTTTATTCTTAGACTGCCGCTTCAACATCCTTAATCGGCTGCGGCTTGGGAGAGACTGATCCCGCCAATTGGATTTAGTTCGCCTTGTAAACTCCCAATAGATGTGCCCGCATCTTCCATTTCTTCGCCTGCCTGAAAACCACGGCAGCCGCCTGCTTCTGGCGGTGGGGTAAAATACCACACCATAACCTCTTCCAAATAGCTGCCAAGGGGCATTTTGCCCCATCTCCCAAAGAGCTTCATTTGTGGTGCATCGCTCTACCTGCTCCTGTCACCGATTAGATGCAGATCTTCAAGAGGGATTGTGATGGCACATTGATTGCTTTCAGAGAAGACATCTCCCCCTGCGGTTATGGTAGTGCCGGCCATAACCATGACCAACAGATGCCGCTCAGCCGTTTTTGGCAAAGAGCCACGAATAACATCCGTGGACCGGTATTGCACAGAAGCGCATTTGCCGGCGCCACTACTCAACACCAGCGGGTATGTAGAGGAGTTTTCTCAGATGTCGATAGGCAGGGTAAAATGGTTCAATGACGTTAAAGGGTATGGTTTTATCGAAACAGAAAACGATGGAGATGTTTTTGTTCACTACTCCGCCATTGCCGCTGACGGGTTTCGCTCGCTAAGCGAAGGAGATCGTGTGTCATTCGAAGTCGAGCACGGTCCAAAAGGACCTCTGGCGATTATGGTGAAGAAGTTCGTTTAATAGAGTTTCCCTATAATTTTTAGCAATCGGCCGAATCAACAGGAAAGCAACCGCGAACCAAAGCTAATTGATTGAGTGTCAGGACTTGAATTGTGTCACGATTAATTTGTGGTTCAGGTGCTTAAGTCGAGAGCCGTCATTCCTCTTATCCAGGTTTGACGCCTGGAGACGAAGCTGAAAAAAGAAGGGAAAACGAATATATGGCGAAAATAGTCATTGTTGATGAGGAAAAGCACATCCGTGAGTGGTATTCGCATGAGCTATCGGTGCAAGGTCACAAAGTCACTTCAGTTGAATCGAGCCGCAATATCATAAATCAAATGGAGGCGTTTCAGGCGGACTTGATAATCCTGGATATTGGTTTGATAGATCCTGATGATCTGGAAAGATTTCATCATATCCGTAACAATGGTCATGAATCTCCGTTAATTATATGGACTGCCTATCATCCTTGCGAATTTGAAAATACCAGGATCCCATTAGATTATTGTCTGGTTAAATCCTACGATATGACAGAGATGAATTCTAAACTGCAAAGTGCATTGGGTGCAAGCGCTCCTCCACGCAGCAGGCAGATCGTGTAAAGATTTGACTCTCTGCCTGGTGAGTAACTCTGAAGCAACTACCAGATAATTACAGAGATGGATCCAATGATGTCTGACAGTAATGCCGAACAGGAAGAGACGTTCATTATTGATGGCTCTGCCCAAACTATCGAAGAGCTGAGGGAGCAGCTAAACAGTAGAACGGAGGAACTCGCCCAATCCCAGGCAATGCTGGATAACGCAAACTTGCAAATTCGGATCCGGGAGATAAAAATTGAAGAGCTTAGCGCCGAGCTTCAGGATTTAAGCAGGGCACTTGTTTCGCTATCGAAAAATATGAAGAGAACAATAGAGGACTTTGAGGTTGAAGCGGCAACTGCGATTCGTATGAAAATCTTGCCTCTCATACGTAAACTTCAGGCTCATTCAGCCATCGCCGAGCATCCGATCGAGTTTGATACCCTGATATTGTACATGAACCATATGGCATCGAGACTAGCCGGCGGCAACGGCGAGATTTGTTCACTTTCCACGGCGGAGTTGCGTGTGGCTGCGCTCATAAAAAACGGGCTTACCAGCTCTCAGATTGCCGACCAGCTCTGCCTGTCGATGGAGACTATAAAAACGCACCGCCGAAATATACGAAAGAAGCTCGGGATAGAAAACACCCGGACGAAGCTTTCAACATACATAAAAGAGCAATTGAATTAAAACCATTCCGGTTAAGTCGCTCCTCTGATGGCCTGTTCGCCAAACCTGCCCCTGCACCTGTAAGTTTGAGCAATATCCGCACAAACTAGGCTTACCTATTCTCAGATTCCTGCACAACCTTTACTCTAACAGGGAAATAAGTATGAGAAAAATCTTCCATACAAAGAGCTGAATCGAAACTCACAGTGAGATTTTTATGTATTTTCCGGCATTCCGACCGTTTTCACTCAATGCCAGATCGGGTGATCGGCATCGGCTTTGTGGGGTGTTCGGATGTGCGGGAAGTCTGTTCCAGAGAGAACGGCATTTTCGAACTGCCCGGCCCCTCCTGATCCTGGTTGATGTGACCACAACCGAACCGGGTCTTGCAGCGGAGATATATGAATCCGAAAAAGATCGTGACATATCATTCGATATGCAAACGTTTTCTCAATGAATCGGTGACCGAGACCGCCTCCTGGTCACTGTCAATAATATACGGCACAATGAGCATTATCATATCGGTCCGTGTTGTTGTTTCATGATCAACGCGGAACAGGCGTCCGACATTAGGAATATTAGAAAGAAAAGGGACGCCTTTGGTGGATTTGTCAACATTAGTAGAGATCAGTCCGCCAAGCAGAATAGATCCTCCATCCTTTAACTGGAGACTGGTTTCGATTTTGCGCGTCTGGATATTAGGACTTTGTATCGTGGTTGTAGTATTAGGTTGTGATGCACTCACCTCTTGGCTTATTTCCAGGTCTATGCGGTCTCCCGAGTGAATTACCGGGCTCACGCTCAATATGACCCCCGTTTTTCGATATTGTATTGACTGTAAAATAGCACTGGTACCACCTGATACCAATTCGGAAGATGTCGCCTGGCTTGTTATGGTGGGCACCTCGGTGCCTACATCTACCGAGGCCTTTGCACCGCTTTTTACCATAACTCTGGGTGTTGAGAGGATTTTTACTCTGCTGTTATTCGCAAAAGCATTTAGTGCAGCAAGTGTTTCTCCGGCTCCATTCAGCACTACTCCAGCCAGTCCGGAACTCCCGATACCCAGGCCCTTTAATGTACCGAGTTTGAGTTTGTAATTATCGATACTGCCCTTTAGCACCCATTCGACACCCAATTCTTCACCTTCAGTTAAGGTTACCTCGGCAAGCGTCACTTCGAGTAAGACCATTCTTGCCGGACGGTCCATCTCCTTGATAATCGTTAACAGTTGTCCCCATGCCTCCGAATCGCCCTGATATATCAAAGCATTGTTTAGTTCATCCACTGTAAGTTCTCTCGACCGAAGGGAACTCGTTTGGCCTTTATCTTTTTGCGACCCCTGGAACCCCGTTTTTAAAATCGATCCTTGCTGAACAGCCTGAGATGTCTGACTCTGGGTGGTATTGGTGCCCATGGCGGATAGAGCATTTTCCGGACTGTTTTCTACCAGCAATCTGTCAAGCACCTTTGCGATATCGTAAGCCCGCGTGTTTTTTACCCGATAGTAGAAGATGCCTCGCATCCCCAGGCCGCGGCCAGGACGATCCAATGTTTCCGCCCATTCTTTTATGTGGGCAATGAACTGCGGATCAGCAGCAAACGCCAGTACAGCGCCCGCTGGGACAATAGGAAATACTATGATGCCACCTCGGCTTGGAGTGCTTGAAGCTGAATAGCCTTCTGAGGATAGAGCGGCGATAAGCTGTGTGCTGAGATCCTGTGCATTTAGAAAAGCCGGTTCAATGCGTACGCTATATAGTCCTCGCATAAACGGTTGGTCCAAAATCAGCACAGCCTCAACAGCCTCGCGAATAACCTCAGCATTCCCCATAAGCATAACAGCATTGCGTTCCGGATCTTCATAGACCGTGACCTGCTGGCCTTTGTAGACTTCCTTTAACCAGTTGACAACTTGTGTGTTTGAAACAACTTTTAGAGGAACAAGTTGGAAAATAGGTCTATGGGAGGCTGGAACGTCCGGAAGGGTTCTCCCGCTTACAATAAATGGAAGCTCCCCTTGCGGCGGTGCTCCCTTTCCAAGACCAAAAAACAGTATTTCACCCTGGCTTTCCACAGCCACACCATATTTGCGCAGTACTTGACGAGTCAGCCTATCCACTGCATCAGCCGGAGTTGGGTCAGGGACTCGTAATGTAACCAGATCCGTTTTCTTTTGTATCTCGGGAGCCATTTGAAATGACATCTTTAGAATGTCGCCATAAACTCCATTGATGAAAGCAGGTAAGGACATATTTTCAAAATTGATTGTAACCTGTCTCTCCTGGCCTAAATCGGAACTCTTTGTCTGAGGCGGAATCACTTTCGCCTGGGGAGGCTGCGTTAGCTTAGGGGTGGATGAAAAGCGAGTTTTTACTCCGGAATAATCTTTTTTCGTCGTGATGAGCGGTTCCACGGGGGCCGATTCAGTGGCCTCACGGGGCTGGCGCAGAGGCTCGGGAGCGCTGACCCGCTCCTGCCGCGTTATTGATTGAACCGGAGCTTTCTGCTGAGCGCAAGCAGTAAATGTGTTTAGGAATAAAAGAGCCAAACCTGCTCTGATTAATATATGATTCAATATCTTAAAGAAATCCATTCTGTGGCAGGCCCCCCGGTTTTTGTTTACGGTTCCAGCAACGAGTCGCTGAACAAATCGAGTATTAAGCTATCAAGAAGTAATTGGGATTTGCCAAACAATGCGGCTGCCGATCACACGCCGGACATTGCGTAGTCCAGGTCACGGCCTCATTTGTTGCGCCAGGAGGTTAACTCAGGTCTGGTTTTCAGCATATGAGTATCCGCTAAATACTGATGGTATGACAAAAAAGCACAACCCACGTGAAAGATTCAGCCTAACCCCTTTTCTTGCTCATCAAAAGTTTTCGTGGGAATGCTGTCTCTGTCCAGCTCGTTCAACATCGAGATATTGCATTTTGAGGTAACCTGCAAATTTGACGATTTCTTTGTTCAAGCTGCGCAATCCGTTAACAAGAGCCTCTTTCCTGGAGTTGGGCAAAGAGTCAAAATCAATGCCCGGCAAATCTTTCAGGAGAGAACTGATCGCTTTCAAAGAAACAGCCACAGGATCACCATGGCCAGGTCGGGAAATTTTTCTAATCGCTTCACCTGTCAGCCTCCTGTTCTTATACTTTTCGTAAAGCTTCAGCATCTGCCTCTCGTTTTTTTCCTTGGCTATCTCGACCAGTACGCGCCTTGAACACTTGGGGTCCTTCCTGCACTCATCCCGCACCTTCGGGGGCAGTCTGTTGAGAGAGAGGATTTCTGAAACAGTCGAACGGGCCTTGCCGAGAGTTTTGGCTATTTGGTCCTGAGTATAAGTATGCTTCTTGAGTAAAGAGTTCAGTGCTTCAGCCTCTTCTATGGCTGTGAGATCTTCGCGCAGTATGTTCTCTACCAGAGCAATTTCGGTGTGATCTCCATCAGTAAATATTGCCGGAATATGCTTGACGCCGGCCTTTTTAGCCGCCCTTACACGCCTCTCCCCCGCAACTACTATGAGCTTTCCCTCATCTTTCCTGAAAATGATCGGTTGGATAATACCTTGTGCGGAGATTGAGTCAGCCAATTCCTGCAGCGACTGCGAATCAAAATACTTCCTGGGTTGATTTGGATCACATTGAAGGCGTTGAGTCTCTATTGAATACAATTGTCCCTTTTCGTAAAACATATCGCCGGATTCTAACATTTTAAAAACCTCGTGCTATTTTCAATATCCTTGTTTTACAAGACTAATCAACATATGTATCGTCCAATAGCTTAAGGCCCATCCAGCAGGGCAAGTCCGGACACAAGCTCCGTCATTACCGGAATGATTTGAAAGTTCTTCGATCAGAGATTGTTGGGTAAAAGGAAGATTTTCACCTTCGCCTTAGCAATTATCGTGCCATATTAGCCATAACTTTGTCCAATGCCATAACCATTCAAATTAACAAACATAGCGTAAATCCCCGCACAAGATCGCTTTCATTACAAATGGGGTAAAATGCCTCTTTTCAAAGGTTGTCAGCTAATTTTAGCGGGTAATTTATTCCCATCAGGAGCTGCGATAGTTCTAAATGTTTTGTAGATGACCGATGACAAAGGTGATTCTTTCCACTCGTGACAATTCTAGTTTTGGGGGGTCAATTATTAACTATATTTAATAACAGTTATTACAAACCAATATGGATGTCAGCGCTTATCCCCAGTCACGAAATGGGTGCAGCGACAATTATCGCATATTTGGACTCATGTCTATCTAAATTTGAATAAGAAATGTGATAGTGGATTTGAATATCATATGATGTCGGCGCGCCGACATTCGACATACGTCAGGGCGTTCCAATGATATTCTCAATTTTCTCTAGGAGGCACCGAAGTTCCAATATGATGGGATTCTTCCGCGATTCCGGAAGGGATATAATGTCCAGGTGGAGCAACTTTTTGGAAAGAGACCTGGAAATCTGCAGACAGCTAGATGCGGGATCCGGATTGCTGATTCGAGAAATCTTTCTGATCTCGTCGCCGGTCAGCTTCCTCTTCTTAAACTTCTCGAAGAGCTTGTACATCTTCTCTTCGTTTTCTTCCTTGGCTATCTCGACCAATACCCGCCTTGAACATTTGGGGTCCTTCCTGCACTCATCCCGCACCTTGAGGGGGAGTCTATTGAGAGAGAGAATCTCTGAAACAGTCGAACGGCCCTTACCAAGGGTCTTAGCTATTTGGTCCTGCGTGTAGGAGTGCTTTTTGAGCAATGAGTTCAATGCTTCAGCCTCTTCTATGGCTGTCAGATCTTCGCGCAGGAGGTTCTCCACAAGAGCAATTTCGGTGTGATCTCCATCAGTAAATATTGCCGGAATATGCTTTATGCCTGCCTTTTTAGCTGCCCGGACACGTCGCTCCCCTGCAACGACTATAAGTTTTCCTTCTTCTTCCCTGAATATGATCGGTTGAATAACACCCTGTGTGGAAATTGAGTCAGCCAATTCTTGCAGCGACTGCTGATCGAAATACTTTCTGGGTTGGTCCAGATCAGGGTTAAGGTCATCTATATTGAGGGTATAATATTGACCTTTTTTAAATGACTGATGTGATTGCTTCTTCATACCATTACTCTCCCAACCTAGAAATATATCACTTCTGAATTATGTCCTAATTTCAATAATATTTTATAATCTATTATTAAATTGCAAATAATTTCAAGTATAATTATTGAGTCATGTAAATTATCTTGCGATGTAAATAAATGCGGATGTAATTTTTTTACCTATCAGATAATTTATTCTTGCATCATAGAAATGATTGTTGTACTACGCACACTAGATTATCGGTCGAGATTTAAAATATACTTGGTGACTGAATATCAATATTACAATGCAATGGACATTTAAGGGTGAAACAATCATTTGATGATAGCTCTCTTCATTAGGCCTACAATACGAATTGCACTATTCAGGAGGCTACAAATACCTAATCAGTAATGCTTCCTATGGGAGAGTATCATCTAGAATCGTCTTAGATCCTTTAGGCGAGAGGAGGGAGGTGACAGAGGGTCCGGAAATTTAGCTGCACTTGTGTATTGAAAAGCAGAATACAGGGGAAGCTTTTAAGAGAGACAATTACATTTAGGGAGACAAAACTAATGAAGAAGAAAACGATTTTATCCCTCGGCATGGCTGCAATATTCGCACTGAGCATGGGAATTGGTTTGGCGAATGCAGCATCTTCGTCAGTTACTGCATCGAATATCACCCCGATTACCTACGCCACAGAGATCATGGGGAACAGCTACAACACAAAGACTTTAACTAATGGAAAAGCCTACATACTTACAATAGGCGGTGCCATAAACCAAAACAACAGAGCCGAGATTACCTTCACCTTAGATTCGGGGACTTGGGGCACTGCTCTGAACTCCGGTAATTGCGTTGCTACCATTGCCGGCGGCGGTGGCTATGTAAATAAAAAGACCGGTGGCGCCGCCAGTGAAAAAAGTGTTGTCTATGAGATTTGGCTCGATGCAGCGGCTGCAGCGGCAGGCGATACTATCGTGTTTACGGTTCCAACGATTATAGACGGCTCCGGTATCCTGGGAACCGAGGGCAAGACGATAAACGTCACGGCCGAGATCGTACCTACAGGTACGGTTGGCACAACATTTCCCGATGTTGTTTCGGGTACTCCCAAGCAACCTATCGCTACCTCAGCAAAAGCTTTCGCATTGACCATTACACCAAATGCTGACCTGTTGGATGCTACCCCACGCAATACCTTCATTGACGTCGGTTCATCCGGTATGAAGTTCATCAAAGACGGTACGACTCTAACGAGTGTATCACTTGGAAAAATTGCTTTAGCCAATTCAGGGAATGCTCCCGTGATCGAAGACGGTGCGACCACCCTCAATTTGGCCGCATTGACTGCAGGCCGCGGCACTTTGGACATTACTTTAGGTGGTGATTTCAGCGCTTTATCGTCCATCATCTATGATAAAAGCGGAAACGGTCCAACCGATGAGACGAATCCTGCTTTTGACCTCACCGGCTCAGGCGCCATACTCAGTACTGATGTCGCTAACTTCGTGTCAGGCCAAAATATATATGCCGTTGCTGGTGGAACCAAGGTGATCAATCCTCAGACTATTACGATAGCTGAAAAATTGACCCTGCCATGGCAAACTTGGTATGCGTCGGATTCAACTTCAGACAGCCAGGCCAAACTCGTACTGAATGGTGCCTACTCCGATCTGAACTTTGTATTCCAGCCGACCGCCCCCTGGAGTTCATATATCCGGGTTGTCAATACCTCAAGCGGGTCCGCGAACATCTATTTCCTGATGTACAACGATGCCGGTGTGGTAGCATTCTTCCCGATGAGCAGCGTAAATGTTAAGGGTGCGGCCCTTAGCGCATCGCTGGCCGCAAATGCAGCAACAGCATACGCTATACCCGTCAAGTCACTCACCGATGCGGCTGCGGCAGCAAACGCCAGCTTCACCGTCGGGACGACCGAGAAGCTGCGGGTCCGCGTGATCAGCTCGGGAGCGAGCGTATCGGCTGCGGAATACCTACTTTCCTCAGACGGTACCACCATGACCACCATTCAAGGCAAATAGCGGCTTGTAGTATCACACGGGGGGCTTCCTTGCCTTTTTCAGCCCTCCGTGTGTAACACTGCAGAAATTAGCCTGTACTACACTGCACGTCGCTGCAGTCCAATAGTCCTTGGGGAGGCCCCTCGGAGGCCTCCCCATTCACTGACAAAGTCCTCGTGATCAGCCAGGCCATCGAACTCTTTTAGGATTTGGAGAAGAATTAATTGTCAGGCACCACTGAGGCAGATGTTTTTCTGGATGCCAACCAGACCCGTACGTCCTCCAACGGGATGGGCACAGCTTCCGCGGACGACTCGTACCTGGGTTCGCGTTTGCTATGCGAGGGGCTGATAAATTCGGACGACCTCCGGAAAGCGATGGTGATCAAGCAGCGGACAGGAGGTAAGATCGGGCCGATATTAATTCGTATAGGAGCTTTGTCCGAAGAAAACCTGCTGCGCATCCTTTCCGATACATTCGGTTTACCATTACTCGACACCGGGGACTTGAAAGTTGACCCTGAAGCTTTCCACTCGATAGTGGGCAAGAGCGGCATTGACCCGGACTGGTGGCTTGACCAGGAGGTATTCGTATGGGATGGCCCCAATGGGAGCCTGGGCTGCGTCGCACGCGACCCCGTTGGCAACGGGATTGAAGAGATCCTCCATCGTTGTTTTCCGGCCCGGGAAATTCAATTTTTTCTGGCGCGAAGCTATGATCTCGATCGCATTCTCGAATCCCTCTCGCGATCGGCAAACCGCCGAACTTTCTCGGATAGCGTTGACCACCTGAAGGAACTGGCCGAGGAGGCGCCAGTTATTGAATTTGTTAATAATCTGTTCTCCCGGGCTTTTGAGCAGCGCTCATCGGACGTGCACATCGAGCCGGGCGAACATGCCCTGGAGGTGCGGTTCCGAACGGACGGCGTTCTCCACTCGCAATTCATTTTGCCAAAAGAAAGATACCCTGCCATTTCATCCCGGCTGAAACTGATATCCGGAATGGACATAGCAGAGCGGCGCCTTCCACAGGATGGGCGACTGGGGCTGAGATTGAGCGGGGAGGAAGTGGACATCAGGGTATCGACACTGCCAGGAGTCCACGGCGAATCCGTCGTTTTGCGGCTCCTTCCAAAGGAAAGCAAGGGATTCGACCTGGAGGGCCTTGGATTTGAATCCGATTACCTTCTCATGCTTCAAAACTGGATAGCACAGCCTCACGGCATCATACTTGTAACGGGCCCTACAGGGTCGGGTAAATCGACTACACTTTACGCCGTGCTGGAGGCCATCAACGACAGGAAAAAGAAGATTATCACAGTGGAAGATCCTGTCGAATACCAGATTGACGGAATCCATCAAACACAGGCACATGCCGAGATTGGCCTTACCTTCGCCCGCGCTCTGCGATCCATTCTAAGGCAAGATCCCGACGTGATATTGATCGGTGAGATCCGCGACCGAGAGACCGCGGAAATTGCAATCCAGGCATCACTCACAGGTCACCTGGTGCTGTCCACTCTGCACACCAATGACGCAATCAGCAGTTTCACAAGACTTATAGATATGGGGGTTGAGCCATTCCTCGTCGCTACCCCCGTTCGAGGCGTATTGGCACAGCGCCTGGTGAGGCGATTGTGCCCTCATTGCTCGATACCTTCCGAACCGGTAAAGGAGATCATAGAAGTCACCAATACGATTTTACCCGATGCCCTCAAGGCTTGGCCGGCAAACTGGCGAGTTGCTGCAGGATGCCCGAAATGCCAGAGTACAGGGTACAGGGGGCGCGAAGGGATTTTTGAAATGGTTCCGGTAACCGCCGCCATTCAACACTGCATCCTTACGGGGAAATCAACAATGGAAATGAGGGAGTTGTCCAGAAATGACGGGTGTCGAAACCTCCGCGAAGATGGACTGCTAAAGGCATGGAGAGGAGTTACGAGCATCGAGGAAGTTCTAAGGGTGACAGCTGAATGAAATTCGAGTACCGGGCAGCAAATTCCGATAGCGCAATAATGATGGGGGCTCTTGATGCGGACAGCGAACGTTCCGCCATTCGATCCCTGAAGAGGCAGGGACTCGTCCTGATCAGCATCAGGAGCGAGATGCCGGCGGATCTTGGCAGCAAAAGGAAATCAAGGCGACCCGGGACCAGAGATGTCCTCATATACATGCACCAGTTATGCACGCTGCTCGAATCGGGAATCCCGATAAAGGAAGCGGTTGAATCGCTGGCAGAGTCCTCAGGTCATCCTTTTATAGCCCGCGAGTTTGAAAATCTACTTTCTGCATTGAAGTCGGGGCATTCATTTTCGGAAGCACTGAGAGAGTGCAAGCTCCGGCTTCCAGGGTACTTTCAGCCTCTTTGCGAGGCCGGTGAGCTTACGGGGAAAATGGCCCAAGCCATGCGTGATTCGGTAAAGCAGTGGGAATACGATGTGGCAACCGCCGGCGAACTGCGTAATGCCTTGACCTACCCGACAATCCTCATTGTGAGCGGCACATGCGCAATATTGCTTATCTTCGCCCTGGTTGTTCCACGATTCGCGAGCCTGTTGAACAAGGGATCCCAGCAGATCCCCTTTTTGGCTCGATTCGTACTCGGAATGGGTACCTTCATCAATCAGCATTTTCCTGTGCTGATCTCGGCAGTTGCCATTCTTATGGGCTTTGGCACATATTGCGCTCGAAGTCCCAATTTACGACAAAAAGTCTACGATTTGCTTGCTCGATTCCCGCTGTTGCGGCACTGGATTATGGAGGTTTCACTTGGAAAGTGGTCGGGGATGCTTGCGACTCTTTTGGAAAACAAGGTACCGCTTTTGAAAGCGCTCGAGCTTGCGCAGCGTCAGATTGGGGTAAGCAGCCTCGTCTGGCGTTTTACAAGGGTTTGCCAGGCAGTTCGAAATGGTGAGCCTCTCGCGAAATCTCTCCTGGAAACATCTGCAGTGGACGCCACCGGGTATAACCTGATTCGCGTTGGTGAGCATTCGGGGAATCTTCCCGACATGCTTCATTCACTCTCCTCACTGTATATTCAAAGCGGGCGCAACAGGATGAAGCGTTTTCTACTATTGCTCGAGCCTGTTGCCATAATAGTAATCGGGGCGATTGTAGGTCTTGTCATGGCTGGAATCATACTTGCCATTACCAGTGTGAACAACATCGCAATTTGAGAACCACAGGACCAGATCCGGGTAACGACTCTGTTCGAGCCTTAGGGACCAATAAGGTGAAAAATGAAAAATAAAGACACTACCGCCAGAACGATTCAAGCAGGTTTTACCTTGCTGGAAATGCTTGTAGTGCTGGTCATTATTGGGCTACTGGCCGGCCTCGTGGGACCACGACTATTCAGTAAGGTAGACGAATCAAAGGTAAAGGCAGCCGAAGTGCAGATAAAGATGTTCAAGGGGGCACTCGAGACGATGCGGATGGATCTTAGCCGCTTTCCTACAGAACAGGAAGGTCTTTCAATGCTCTTTTCCCCTCCTGCCGACCAAAATCTAAAGTCGCGATGGAGGGGACCGTACCTTGATGAGAAGGTCCCTGCTGATCCTTGGGGAAATCCGTATCAATACAGTTTTCCGGGCAGCGAGGGACAGCCCTTTGCTTTGTATTCGTTTGGAGCTGACGGGAAATCCGGGGGTCAAGGCATTGATGCCGATGTCGGCTATCTACCGCCCCAATAGGTGGTTCATAAGATGTCAATCATCCGCAAAGAAGTAATGCGTGATTATCAGTTTATTTGTGGCGGATTGTTCAATTTTGAAGCGAATTCAACGGAAAATCAGGATGCCCGTCTTCAGACCCGATGCCCGTTTCCCAATTTTGGTTGTATGCAGGGATATACCCTGCTGGAAACATTGATGGTCCTGGTGCTCGCCGGCCTTCTTGCAGGATTTGCTATCCCCAGATTGGCATCAATGTTCACGAGTATCCAATCCGCAAGCGAACGGGATGATGTCCTGAATCAAATTGGGAAATTGGGCTATGCAGCCTATGCAAGCGGCCTTGGGTTCGAACTTATGGAATTCCCGAATTCAACAGGAGGGATTCCGCTCGAAATTCCCTCTGACTGGCAAATTAAGGCGGATTTTCCAATCGTGTATCGATCCAGCGGAGTGTGCCTCGGCGGGTTCCTGACTCTATTTTACAACAGCGACGTGCATTTGAGGGTTCATCTTCGGCCGCCTCACTGCATCCCGGAGATAAAGTGAGGGTTATTCCTGACGAGAAGGGATTCAGCCTTTTTGAGGCGATAGTGGCTATGGTTCTTCTGGCCACTGTTGGAATGGTGACTTTTAGTTGGATCAGCACGAGCATGGATAGTCTGAGGAGAGTCGAGGAACACGACCGAAGACAGCAATCGATCAGAAGTGTCCTTGCTTTCATGCAGACGGTAAATCCGATGGAGAACCCCTCCGGCGAGGCAATGTTGGGTAAGATCAAGATTCAATGGAAAGCCCGTCTGGTTGAACCAGCGAGAAAAGGGCTCGGCGACAGCCTCTTCCGTGTAGGGCTGTATGATAATAATCTTAGGATCGAGGTGGGCGGACTGGAACCCACAGAATTTAATCTGCGACAGGTGGGTTATCAAAAGGAGCGTGAATACGATTTTGCCGGTTAAGACACGAAGGGTCGGGTCCTTGCGTCAGACCCTCGGCTTTACGCTAATCGAGATGCTGGTGGTACTGGTGCTCCTGGGCATCATTACGACTCTCCTGATAGAGGGATTCACCTATGTCATCAGATTGCGGTCAAGAGTTCTGGCACATGTTGAGGAAATAACAGTCAGGAAAATGGAGGAGAACTGGGTTCGGAGCTTGTGCGGCGGGTTGACTCCCGATTTCAAAGGTGAAAAACATGTATTCATCGGGCAACGAAGCTATCTTTCGGGATTAACTCTTGCGCCGCTTAAATCTAATCCCGGTGTACCCACACCCTTCACTCTTCAATTCAGGCAGGAGGATGGTGAGATTTTCCTGGATTATAGGGAATGGGATGGGGAAATTTGGGAAATTGCCCACTGGAAGGGCACAGAGGCCGGATTTGCATACGCCGACAAAAGCGGCCAATGGGGGAAGCAGTGGCCGGTCCCCAAGGTCCAGAAAATGAGTCAGTTACCCGAAGGCGTGGTTCTGGAGGTGGATGATATGAGCGGGAAGCTTACATGGTTAATTCCAATTACCGGCAGGCATGATCCCAGATCGAGGGCCAAGGATTTTCAGCTTTGAATATACTCTCTTCCAGAGGATTTGTGCTGGCATCCACTTTATGGATCTTGGCCGCGATTACATTATCTGCCAGCTTTTTTGCGTTATGGGTTCATAGGGCGATTGAAGGGGTATGGCAAAGTGAAAGGGAGCTGCAGGGCGAAATCGACATGATGGGCAGCAGGTCGGTACTGCTGTACCTATTGGCAACACAGCGAATTACAAGGGCGGGTCTTGTGGTCCCCGAGCAGGTTGATAGAGGCAAAATCAAGCTGGACGATAACTATGAGCAATTTGGTGAACAAGCTTTTCCTGTAGGGGTTGAAATCCCCCTGGATGATCGGGGCTTTAACGGTGTTGGAAAGTCCCGGTTTTCAATTCAGGATGAGGGAGGTCTTATCACCATCAATCTTTTCGACACCCAATATCTATCCAGCCTGTTGGGTTTGCTGGGCGTTCCATTGCAGGAGCGTGGACCAATGATAGATAAGCTCCTCGACTTTATGGATGATGATGATTTGGCAAGGCTTAATGGCGCTGAAGAAAAAGAGTACGCAAAGCTGGGCATGCCCGCGCCGCCCAATCGAGGTTTGCTTACAAGCTGGGAAATAGCGAGAGTACTCGGTTGGGATAAATATCCTGGAATTTTCAAAGATTGCGCCATCACCCGACTGACTACAATAAGGAGCGGCGGTATGCCTAATTTCAATACGGCGCCCGCCCTGGTACTTAAGTCCATACCGGGGATTGATGAAGACACAGCAAAGCTCATCATCAAAGCCCGAGAGAAAATGCCTTTTTCCTCTTTCGAAGATGTCAGCCTCGCAATCCGCAAAACTTTGCCGATAGAGGGGATGGGAGTGAAACTCATGGCTGCCAAATGGCTCCGTATATCGCTTTGGTACGAGGGCAGCCGGCACACTCTTGAAACACATTTAACGCTGACACCCAAAACTGGACACTCGGCCCCTTGGCTGATCGACTATGAGTTGTTTATACCACTTTCCCTGGAGAACCATGAAATCAGCAGCCGAATTTTTTCGTTCGCTGGCTTTGCCGCGCCGCTTTCTGCACAGTAGAACCAGTGTGGCTCAGCTCGATAGAACATTTGGTGCACGCCACTGGGTACTAGCGCGCAGCATGTGCCTCCAGCGTACTTTCAATCTAGCGGGCATCCCCGCCAACGAGCGCGAAAACGCCATGGACATCGAGATCCGGCAATGGAGCCCATTTAAGCAGACAGGAAGGTGCATTGTATGGGAGGAAGCTGCAGCACAGGTATGGATTTGGGACGAGGATGTCAGGCGGGCATCTGCAAAGAATGCGGGTGTAAATTCATCACTTAGTTATCCTGAAACGCTTTTGTGCCCACGTATGGACGATACGACAGTCCGAATCATGTCATGCACGGAAGGCTATGAGGGTCAGATCTGGCGAAATGGGATACTATTAGCTACCCGGTGGTGGGAAGGTGTGCCTTCCTATGGAGAATGGTCTCGATTCTTAATGGCCCACGACCTTCCACCGTCTGAAATACCTCAAGTCCAAACAGCCCAGATGCTGAGGCAACCATGGGGTTTTGTGAGAAATCTCCAGTCCTTCCTGAGCCTTCAGTACGAACACCGCTGGGTTCTCGGATTGACAGCACTTCTCGTTTTTTTGCTGAGCTGGCAGGTAGCGTCTGCGGTGCAATCCTGGAGTTCAGTTAGAGATCTCAAAGAACAAACAAGCATGTTGTCCGCCGAGATAGAGCCGCTCACAAAAGCCCGCTCGCAAGCGCTGGAACATAAAGAATCAGCCGAACATATAGCAAGACTTTGCCCTTTTCCGACTCAGTTACAGCTAATGGCTGCCGCTGTAGGCGTATTCGAAAACCGACAAGTTACCCTTGCCGAATGGCATTACTCCAGAGGAAGTCTGAAGTTTGCGCTCGACGGAAAGGAACCTGATCCCACTTACTATATAAGTGCTTACGAAAAAATCCCCTTCTTTAAAGATGTTACGGCCGAACCAGGAAATAGGCCCAACAGACTTGAGGTGAAAATGACAGTTCTTGAGGCAGGAAGAAACTAGGATGGAAATAAGATCGGCACTGTCCACGTTTCGGCATGAATGGCGGCATAACACGCGGTTTCGACTGGGTGGGTGGACTGTTCTGCTGATAATCATGACCTACGCAATCCTGATGATCCATGATTATGACAAATCACTTAGGACTCTATCCTGTGATATCGCGAAAAGGCTTAGGAGACTGCAGATGATTTCACTGGAGAAGGAATGGGTGCAAAGAGTGGAAACAGCCAAAGCTGTTAACGTGCAGATGGAAAGTCGACTTTGGCAGGCTGATAGCCGCGGCCTTGCTCAAGCAGCAGTTCAACTTTGGCTGGACAAAGTTCTTAAGGATTCCCAAATGGCGGATGTACGGCTGCGAGTTGAGCCTGTTATCGATATACAGGAAAATAAACATGTCTGGCAGGTACCAGCTACAATAGAAGGACCGTTTGATAAGAAAAAACTACATAACTTGTTGAAATTGATAGAAACAAACTCTTTTCTGGTTTCAGTGGAGCAACTGGATATTGTGAAACAGACTGATACACGATCCGGATCCTTTTCCATGATCGTAAAAGCTTTCTTCAGAGCATCGTAAAAAATTATGATCACTTCACGTAAATGGAAATGGGCAATCACCATTTGCCTCGCATCCGTATGCGGCGCCACATTAGGAGCTGTTACAGGTCGGGTCTCCTGTAGTGGTTCATCAGAGGCAGCCGCTAACATCTCGTGGTATGTTCCACCACTAGCCAATGAAGGAGAAAAAATCCAAGCTCATGAGACTCTTTTGCGATTGGAGCCTTGGGGTAAATCAGCCGAGATCTCTTCTGATAATGAATCGGTGCATTGGCAATTATGCGGCGTAGCCAGTATTCTTGATCAGAAATTTGCATTGATAAGGAGTGACGGTCAGGTCAGATGCTATACTGAAGGATCTACACTACCAAACGGTGAGATTATATACCGTATAATCGATAATGGAGTGGAAATAAGATCAGGGGAAATTATCGAGACACGGCTACTTTATAAGAGCAGCATGTAAAGTTTTTAATTCTAGTTGCGCTACAATTTGCCTCGATTCGAGCAAATCTTCATGGTCCTCTCTTAAAATTGGCATTCAACACAGGAGCTCTACTAACCCGCATTATTCATGAGTTTTTGAGCCGATGCACAGAAATCCAAGTATACACGAAATTAGTCCAATCAGCTCTATTGCCTCGACCGCTTTTTTTTGACTGACAGAGCTTAGATTTTGGCCGAGTACTTCCTTCAGCGCCTGAATGAAGGCTTGCTCGGAATAGAGCATTTGATGCCAGACTATCTTCTTTTTCCGATCTTCTTTCTTGCATTTTCATAAGATCATCGTTGCAGTGTCCTTTTCCGGATACTGTGCTGTGTCCATTGGAATTATTATTTCGATTCCCCCTTGCTCCTTATCCTCTTGATCCTTTCAAAACATTCTTTAAGATACCCACGGAGACCAGTGGCAAAGATAGTTCCGCCTGGATGTCTCGGTTTGATAGAATCCGGGTCCTCTGTTAACATGTAGAGCAAATATTCCATCCAGTTACTATCAGATGGATATTCCTTCGCAGCCATCTGGATTGCCGGTAGATGATGTTCCTCAACCAGGGACAACATCACATTTGGGTTGGCGGATTGATCTGAGCATCACAATATGGGTTGACGAAGAAGATCTATTCTAAGGCCATTTCACAAGTTCAATTCAGAGAAAAAAGCAGTTTCTGTGGATAGGGTCTGCAGCCCGACAAGGCCGGTTATCCTGGCCGGCTTTCCCAGTATTCCTTACAGGTGCGCTGCAGGAGGCGCGACATGGAATGGACCTACCTTTATCAACTCCTTGAATCTCCTTGGAACCTAACCGAGTATCACGTTTACGATATTCTTCAAGCCGGCCTTCCAATTATCAATGATTGGGATAATCCTGTTCTGCCAAAGCGACTGGTCGAAAAAATAAGGGAGCGGGAGATTTGGGAAGAATGGCTAAAGGCGAATACTGGAGAAAGTAAACCAATTAGCATTTACGACTGGGCTGCTCCAAAGGACCGGCAGCTCAAGGAACTGATGAACGACTATGGATATAAGTTCGATCAGCATGGCTGGCCACAAGCCCCCCATGTAGGCAGAATCAATTTACCATGGAATAAAGAACCTAAGCCTCCGACGATTGAGGATGCCATAAAACGAATTAACAGCCTTACAGATGAAATCTCAGAGAGGATGAAAAATCCCTGGATCAATTGTGAGTTTAGTAATCCATGGGAGGATCAATTCGAAAAAGTGCGCATAATGAAGGCTCGCGCAAAAACTGCTGACATCAGAAAGCGCCTTTCTGAGGATCACCCGTTGTTTATCAAGGGTTTGCCAGTCGCAAAAATAGGCCCTGAAAGAAGTGAGGCCAGCGCGGATCAGGAAAATACTACCGGCCTGTCCCTTGAAAGTGAGACTCTTGTTAAAGGCGAATCAAAGCCTACCGGGCATCCCCATAACAGAAAAAAGAAGACTCCAGTTAACACACCAGTTACTAACGCAATAAAGGCCCGCCAATCAAAATACTACGATGAAAGAAAAGTCTTCGAAAGATTCGTGAAGCAGGACCTCCCCGGAATCAAAGTGGCTTCTATTGCCGACATGATAAGAAAGGCAAAACGTCGCCACCCCAAAACCCTGGGGGCTGTGCCAGAAAAGCAAATCCGGAAATGGTATGAAAAAATGACTCCTGCCTGAATTTTCTTTCCCCTTTAGCAAAATACTAGCAATAATTCTCAGATCCCTAATTATCTGTTTTGCCAACGAGTTGTCAAAAACCGGCTTACCTTTATCGATTTAGCTTTTCCCCTTTTTGTCAAACCGCAAATTCAATACCCAGATTAGTAAATCGTAATGCAGAGCGGTTCGAAGGGGTCTGACCCTTTGCGGGATTTTCCCCCGGTTTGAAACGATATCAATTCGTCTAATACAATCCCGCCCAAGAATGAATTTTGGTAAATTATCATTTCTTAAGGAGCGGTTATGACGAACTTGCTGAGGATTTCAAAGGTGGATGAGAGGCCCGGTTTCCCCTTGAAGAAATCCACCCTTTACAAATGGTTGCGCTGCGGGAAGTGTCCGGAGCTTTTCGTGCGCCTGGGCGGGGCGGCTTATGTCAACCTCGACAAACTTGATGAATTAATCCGCAACGGCGGCACTGATCGAGATGCAAAGGAAGCCGAAGGCGCCGCATGAGAAACCTTGTCTTTGAGATCGGGCCAAATGCGGAGATTCAGGACTATCGAATCGAGACACTGTCCGAATCAGACGAGCAGCTCTGCCGGCAGGCCCTCGAAAGGATTCAGGGTCAGGAGGCCATTTCGCTGCGCTGGGTAAAGCACCTTCTCATGACTGCATCGGGCCTGGGCTACATCTCGAAAGAGGCAGTGGTTGAATTGTTCAAGGTCCTGAAGCTGAAAGATGTCTGATGGAACGTGGCTGGATAAAACTGCACCGCAAGACAATCGATTCGGCGGTATTCCGAAATCCTGATCTGTTCATGTTCTGGTCGTACTGCCTGATGAAAGCGAGTCACAAGCCGATAGCACAGATGGTGGGGTTTCAGACAGTGCATCTGGACCCTGGGCAATTCATATTCGGCAGGAGGCAGGCAGCTAAAGAGCTTCCACTTTCAGAAAGGACAATTCGCACTTGTTTAAAAAAATTGGAAAACTCTCGAAATTTGACCATCAAAACGACCCAGAAGTTTTCGGTTATTTCGGTTGTCAATTGGGAGATTTATCAATCCAACGATCTGCAAAACGTCCCAACAAACGACCTACTTGTGACCCACAAGCGACCCACTGGTGACCACAAACAAGAACAGAAGAACAAAAGAATTAAAAAAACATATCCGCATTCGAATTCTTCGAACGGCGGGTCTTCCGATTTGACCTTCTCGGAATTGCTCTGCCGATACTCACCAGACGAGCAACAAATTATCCAAGAAGCTTTCAAGGCAATCGCCCTAACCAGAACATCGGGCAAGGTCAAGCACAGCATCTTGATTTCAGAACTCCGGTACTGGTCTGAGTTTGAAACTTGGAAAGTGATTGGAGGAATCAGAAAATACCTCGAACAGGAACACCATTTGGCAGGAAAGAAAGAACAATATCTCCGGGGGATAATTAGGGGCATGAGACAGCCAGCCAGCTTAAACACCGGAAACATGAGTACAGGATCGAATCTTCTTGATGCCTATTACAAGGACGCTAGCCATGCCCGCTAATTACGTCAGGTCGAAAGGATGGGAACACCGGAACCGGGGCGATCAATTAAATCTCAAAGGCTGCCCCCTGTGTTCTGATGCGAACTGGCACTTCTATATCAGCAAGGAAGAGGGTGGGGCCTGGGACTGCAAAAAATGTCAGGCGAAAGGGAATCTCTTCCAGCTAAAGAAGCAACTCGGGGACCTCGAAGAGGCGGTCCATCCGGCATCCAGAAAACTCACCTGGGTGAAGCCGAAGCCTGAAGATATCGGGGAATATCATGCAGCCATATTCAGCGATTACGATGCCCTCCAGTATTTGAACGCCCGAGGTATTACCACTGATTCAATCAGGCGGTTCAAGCTCGGGGTGAAGGCCCATAAAGGTAAGCGCTGGCTTTCTATTCCGCATGGCAGGGGAGGTAATTGGCTCAACATCAAGTATCGTTCACTCCCACCGGCAGAAAAGGCCTTCGAGCGTGAACAAGGCTGCCGCAGTGTTCTTTTCAATGGGGATGCTATCGATAAGCACGAGTCAATTATCCTCACTGAAGGCGAGTTGGACAATATCACCCTGTTACAGCACGGTTTTGAAAATGCGGTCGGTACAACAGGCGGCGCCGGATCGTTCGATGCTGATTGGGTTGTAAAGCTCGAAAAGACGAAGAAGATATACCTTTGCTTCGATGCCGACGAGGCCGGACAGAAAGGCGCGGTAACGGTTGCAAAACGCCTGGGGTATAACCGCTGCTTCAATGTGGTTCTGCCGGTAAAAGACGCAAATGATTTCTTCCTGAAGCACAATGCCGATGATTTCAGAAGATACCTTGCGGCCGCCAAACAATTCTCTCTGCCAGGGGTAATTTCTGCCCGTGATGCGCTTGATCTGCTTCATGGTGAACTCGCTTCCGGATCGGAAAAGGCTGGGATACTGACACCTTGGCAGAACGTAAACCGGATAATTTCCGGCTGGCGGCCGGGTGATTTAATCGTGGTTACAGCCCTTCCAAAGACCGGCAAGACGACTTTTTGCCTGGAGATAACCCGAAGCCTGATCCTGCAGGGAATACCTTCCCTTTTCTTCTGCTTGGAAATGCGCCCTGAGAGGCTGATCCGGAAGTTTATCCAGGCACAATATCAAATCGATAACCTAACCCTAACACATATGCAGAGCGCCCGAATGCTGCTCGAATCGCTTCCCTTGTATTTCGGCCATTCCTACAGGTTCGGTAAGGTCGAGGACCTCATGCAAACGATAGGCGAAGCAATCAACCGATATGGGATCAAGTTCGCAGTATTCGATAACCTTCACCTTCTTTGCCGATCTGAAAAGGTGAACGAGCAACTTTCACAGACCGTTCTTGGCTTCAAGCTGCTGGCTGAAGAGGCAGAAATCCCCATTGTGGTGATCGCGCAGCCACGGAAACGAGATAACAACGCTTCCGAGATAATGAGCGCCGAAGATGTCCGTTATTCGAGCGCCGTTCATTCCGACTGTGATCAGATGATAATCCTGCACCGTAATCGAAAAGCCAGCAAAGCCAAGGACATCGACAGGAGCACGTTCGTTGCTCAAGAGGAATCAATGGACCCGATCACTTTGGTTCGGGTGGAGGCGCACAGGTACGGGCCTGGGGGGGAAACGCTGCTTTATTACATCGGATCGCAAAGCCGGTTTGCCCCGGTTGAGACAAGGGAATCCATGCGAGTGATCGGGAAAAACCGAGCCTCGAATTAAATGAGCTAATAAAAACTGTAAAGGAGTCAAAAAGAATGCAGATACTTACACCAAAAGACCCAGAGTGGAAGCAATTTTGCGGGAAATTGAACGATGCAATCCATGAAAATGGCTGTGATTCAATGACTCTTAAAAACTCCGACACGATTCTTAGGCGGGATTATCCGCAGTACGACTCTGATGCAACACTCGGGTACTTCCGTGAGCATAACGGATTCTGTGACTGCGAAGTTCTAATGAATGTGGACGGGTAAACAACTGAGGATGGCAGATCATGAACGAGGCCCCTGAAAGCCGTTTGCGCAAGTGAATCGTTCAATACATTTGACGAAGAACCTCAATTCAATGTCGCTGATGCGCTGCTCTGGTGCGCCATAGGCCTGCACAAGATTGCCGATGCAATCAAGGAGCAAAACGAGATCGAGAAAATGAAGAATCGCCTGGGATGATGGAATAAACGACTGAGAACTTAGGAAAAAATGGAACCAAGTTGCGCCCTGACATTCATATCCTCTAACATGCCTTCTGTCGCGACAACAGAAGAAGGAGGCATGTGTATGAAGGGGCGCATCTATACCGAGGAAAAATGTCATTGTGGCGAAAGGATGAAGGAAGACCGCAACTTATGGGCGGTTTGCTGCCCGGTTCATCCCGATCAGAAGGCAAAAACTCTTGTTGTTTGGTTCGGCCGGAAGGTCAAGAAGCGATTCAGTGATGAAAAGAATCCTGATCTTGCCTACCGGAAGGCATACCGATGGCTGGAAAGCCTTCGTGAAAAGGTCGATGATGGTATCTACGATCAGCGGGAATACCAGATCGGAAATCCGCTCGGGTTCGCCAACCTGGTCAAGAAATACCTCGAAGTGAAGGAATTGGAACAGGCGCGCGGCCTTCTCGCCAAAGGCACACTGGGGCATATCCGACATGATCTCAATTTGGCGGCCGAGTGCTTCGGCAACCGGGTGGTGAAAGAGATCCTGCTTGATGACTTGCAGCTATTCCTTTTCAAACTGGAAGGGCGCAGCTCAAAGACGATCAGCAACATTGCAACCAACTTGCACGCCTTCTGGATGTGGTTGAAAAAGACGAAGCGGTTGGGGGCCGATGATGTTCCGGAATTCCCGGAGATAGAATTCGAACTCGGGTGGAGGAACACCATCGACAAGCAGACTCAAAACCTCATCCTGGAGGAAATCAGGAAATCGACAGCCAGAAGCCCGAGAGTCTACCTGGCCTTTCAGTGGCTCTGCACTTATACCTCGATCCGCCCTGATGAACTCAGGGGCATCTTGGAATCCGATGTGAACCTCGAGACCGGCTTCGTGACAATCAAGCATCATAAGACCGGGAAAAAGACCAAAAGCCCGAAGCTCGTTCCTCTCCTGGACGAAGATATCGAACTAATGAAAACATTGCCGCGGGGGATGCCCCACCTGCCTTTCTTTAGGCATGATGCATCAGTCAAGGGAATGCCGCCAAACACCCCATTCGGAAACCGGGTACTTCGAAAGGTATGGAACCGGGCATGTGAGAAGCTGAAGGTTTCAGGGGTTGATTTGTACGGGGGAACAAGGCACAGCACACAGCAATATTACCGGCAATTCATGAGTACAGAGGATTGCCAGCGCCTTTCTCAGCACACTACATCAAAGGCCGGCTTGCGGTACCTCCAGATTCAGAGGCAGGAGTTGATTGGCGGTTATGCACTTGCAAGGGGCGGTATACAGAAGGGCGCCGGTATACATCCGGTATACGGGGCAAGCAATGTGGTCGATCTTAAACATGCGAAATGACAGGCAATCTCAATCGGGGCGAGAGGATTCGAACCTCCGACCCCCTGCTCCCAAGGCAGGTGCGCTAACCAGGCTGCGCTACGCCCCGATATCAACCTCTTAAGCTACCATGCGCCGCGTCTAAAGGCAATACTGAAGGGGCAATGGCCTGAAAGCAATTTTGGTTATCGTCCGTTTTGGGCAGGGAGGCTTCTGCTCGAGCAGAGTTCGGCGTAAGCGGCGTCTATGAGGTCCTGGGCGCATGTGATTTTGTCGTTCAGTGCACCGACTCCAATTGCGGTGGTTATAAGAATTGCGGTGTTTCCGGATTTGTAGGGGGATTTTCTGATTGCGGCCGAGAGATAGGGTATGACCTCCCGAGCCTCGGTTTCGGGGACGTTGGGCAGGACCGCCAGGAATTCGTCGCTTCCATACCGGCCCACATAGCAGTCCCCCTCCGGCAGGATTTTTTCAAGCAGGCCGGCGGCATGGCGCAAGACCTCTTTTCCGCCTTCCGGGTCGCTTCTGTCCTGCACAAAATTAAAATCCACGATAAGTATGGAGAGCGGGTTTTGCGATCGGCGCGCCCGCCTCAACTCGCGCTCCAGAACGGAATGGATCTGGAAGAAACTTAGAAGGCCGGTCAGATTGTCCTGGACGGCGAGGTCTTTTACTTTTTCATAAATGAGGCAATTATCCATCGAGAGCGCGATATTGGACCCGAGCTGTTCGAGAAGGTCGGTGCCGTAGCCTGGGTGGTACCTGTAAGGGTCGGGGCTGCCAAGCATGAGCGCACCGAAAATGTAGTCGCCGGTCCTTAGCGGAATGAGCGCCCCGGAGCGTACCGGATCGGACTCGTTTACAAGATCGCCGAAGTGCCGGGGAAATTCGTCGGATGCCGAAAAGAGCACCGGTTTCAGGGCAGGTCCGAAAAGCTCCCGCACGGACTCGTCATCAAGCGGGGAAACCCAGGTCCCATCCTGGATAAGGATGCTTTTATCAGAGTCCCCCTGCAAAATCCGCTCGATGATTTCAGGATGCGAGAGATAAAGTACGAGGAGCCCGGTTTGAAATCTGAGCCTTATTTCGCGCAAAAGCTCCACTGAGAGCCGGTCGAGGTCGCGTGTTCTGAAAAGAATCCGCTCAACCGCCGCAAAATGCCTCCAGATTTTTTCGTTTTCGGAGGCATTTTCCATTACGGCTTCGAGTTCTCTTCGGAGCGCGAGGTTTTCCGCTTCCAACGTTGCAGCCTCATCCACGGGATTGGCTGGAGAACCCTGAGCGTTGGCCTCGGCAATCTCATGGTCCGCATCAGGCACCGAAGCCTGCTCCATCGCGCGGGTCTGGAGATCCTCCTGATCTTCCTTTAATTTTTCCTCCGACATATACAATCCGATCAGCCCTGTGAAACCAACCCGCAACCCGCAACCCGCAACCTGCCCCCGATCCCCATTTTACCCGGTGAACCTGGGTGGCTTTCGCCCCAGTTCAGTAAGAGTGAGGGCCTCATTTACGGCATCTATTGGGGTATTGACGGCAAGAATGCCCGGGATAGGGAAGGGGCACTTAAGGGCAACGACCCCTTTTCCCACCTTGAGCGCCAAGGCAATTTCGGAGAGCGCCCCATAGCCGCCCTCTATCGCGATCAGAACATCGGCTGTATGTGCTATTATGGCGTTTCGAGCCTGTCCCATGCCGGTTGCTATCGGGAAATCAATGAATTCGTTGGCCTCACTCGGGTCAGTGCCGGGTAGAATACCGACCGTTACCCCGCCGATTTCTTTCGCGCCGCGGGAGACGGCGCTCATCACTCCCCCAAGCCCTCCACAAACGAGCACGGCCCCCTTGCGGGCCACTTCGCGTCCGACTTCGGCGGCCAATTCCTCTACTTCCGGCGTACAGCTCCCGGAGCCCACTATCCCGATGTATGGACTGCGCATCTCTATTCGTTCCATCCCCATTTTCCCACAAGGTCCACGAACCGGACCCCTCCAAGATTTGTTTTGCGGATTCCCTCCGGGGCACGCTCGACTTTATAGAGATCCTGGCCGAGCTTGTCGCCGACCGGAACTATCAGGCGGCCCCCCATTGCCAACTGATCCACCAGCGGCTGGGGAATAGCAGGGGTACCGGCTGTGACAATTATACCGTCGAAGGGTGCGTCGTCGCGCCAGCCAAGCGAGCCGTCGCCCACTCTGATGATGATGTTCCTGTACCCGAGTTGCTGCAGAATCTGATTAGCACGCTGAGCCAGGACAGGGTGGCGCTCGATTGAAAATACCCTTCCCGCGAGTTCGGCCAATATGGCTGTTTGATATCCGGAACCGGTCCCGATTTCCAGCACTTTCTCGCCACCGGAAAGTCCCAGGCTCTCGGTCATGAGCCCCACTATATAGGGCTGCGAAATGGTCTGTTTTTCCCCGATGGGCAGAGGGTGATCGTTATACGCTTGGTCACGGAAGGCTTCGTCGACAAACATGTGCCTCGGCACCTTGCGCATGGCATCAAGAACTCTGGCGTCTGCGATCCCGCGGGCAACGAGCTGTGTTTCGACCATCCGCTCGCGTGCCCTCTTGAAATTAACCATGCTCAATCCACGTCCCGCGGGGTGAAAGTAAATGCTTAGAAATATTCGGCCTCTATCCATTGTGGGATGATTATCACCTTTTCTAATATAAAGCAGGATAATGCAAGGAGATTCTAGAATCGGCCTGACCAGCCGCCTTGAGTCCATCGGGTTAGTTGAGTCAATCCAGCCGCTCAGTCGGGAAAGGGCGCTGAAATAGTTTCCCGCCCCAAAATCAATGCGAGTGTCTGAAAAAAGATATTGACACTGTATAAAGTTTGGTTTAACTAATTCATGTCCTTTTCTCAGAATCAATGGGGTGTTTGATGTTAGAAATGCAAAGCACGGTCTGTTGCCCCGGCAAAGAAACGGCAAAGCCGCAAAGAAACGGCGTGCCGCTTTGTTGTGCCAAGACGGGCTCCAGGGTCAAGGTGGCTTGCGTGAAAGGGGACCGGAGGCTTTGCGCGCGGATGGCTTCGCTTGGGATTTACCCGGGGGTGGAAATGGAGCTTCTCTGCCAGGGATGCGGATACCCCTGCCTGGTGAGGGTAAACGGCGGGACTTTGAGCCTCGGGGGGGATGTTTCCGGCAAAATACTCGTTACCCCTTCCCCATAAAAGTGTATTAGAGCGAACCAACCGGCCGAATAGCGGCCGTTTATTTTTGGGGCAAAAGTTAGGAGCGCCTAATTTGTGGCGAAAGGCGGATTGGAAAGCCTGCCCCAACATATTTTGACGATCATGGTGGCCCAGTTTGAAAGTCAAAGTGGTAAGCTGCTGCCCATCGAGGCCTTCGGTCGAAGCGGCAGGCAAGGTCAGGACGGGTGGTGCCAAACAATTTGCGATGCAAATTCCACTTGCTCATTGGGAGGACTAGATGCGAATTCCCCTCCCTTTGATGGGAGGGGACAGGGGAGGGTGACAAAAAGATCTAAGAATTTCAACCCCCTTCCCCAGCCCCTCCCACCAGTGGAGGGGAGTTTTCCTTCAGTTTCGGCCCATTTTTTGATTCGGAATTTGGGTAACAGCCCGGGGAGACCTTGCCAAAACAGGGAGAGAATGGTGGGCACGGCCACATTTTCTCGCGCGATTTCATGCCTTTTTAGTGAGCCTCGGCTCATGGACTTTGGGGAGCAGTAAAATCCTTACAACTCAGGAGAAAAGGACTTCTCGGATGCCGATCATTCCTTTGCGGAAGATGGCTAAAGGACAAAATGGTATTGTCCACAAGGTGAGCGCATCGGGGGAGCTTGGGCGCCGCATACGGGACATGGGGGTTGTGCCGGGAACTCCTTTCCAGGTGCGTGGGCGTGCGCCCCTGAAGGACCCGGTAGCGATCCGAATCAGAAATTTCACACTGACGCTTCGAAACAACGAATCGGATTTCATCGAGGTCGAGGTAGACGAGGTTTTATGAGTAAAGCGCCGGAGCACCTTATCGCACTTGCCGGCAATCCTAACTGCGGCAAAACGACATTGTTCAACGCCATGACCGGCGCGAGACAGCATGTGGGAAACTATCCCGGGATAACGGTCGAAAAAAAGGAAGGGATTTGCCATGCAAACGGTAGTTTGGTACGCCTGGTGGATCTTCCCGGGACCTATTCGCTTACTGCCTATTCGATGGAGGAGATCGTCGCGCGCGACTTCCTGGTCCAGGATCGGCCGCGGGCGGTAATAAACATCGTCGATGCGTCAAACCTGGAGCGAAACCTCTACCTCACAATTCAGTTGATGGAACTCGGCATTCCCGTGCTGGTAGCCCTTAACATGATCGACATGGCGGCTTCGCGCGGCATGGAAATAAATTCCGGCGAGCTTTCGAGAAGGCTTCGAGTGCCGGTAATCCCGACCGTTGCCCGAACCGGAAACGGAAAAGACGAACTCCTTGGGGCCGCCGTGGATCTGGCTGAAGAAAATCCCGCATGGGAACCTCTCCATATCTCGTATGGTCCGGACATAGATCCTGCTCTCGATCGGATGGAGCGCGAGATCGTGGCGGCGAAATTTCTCACCGGATTCATTCCCGCCAGGTGGACGGCGCTTAAGTATCTTGAATTGGACGAAGAAGTAATCAAAAAAGGCAGGGGAATAGACCCGCGCCTTTCGGCAAAACTCGAAGAAACCGGGGAGCAGGTCTCGCAGCACCTGCAAAAGACTCTGGACAGCTACCCCGAGGCGATAATTGCCGACCACCGCTACGGATTTATTGCCGCACTCCTGAAGGAAGGAGTCGTAAAGCAAAGCCAAAAGGCCGACAGGCTCTTTTTTTCGGACCAGCTCGACCGGGTCCTCACAAACCGATTTCTCGGACCGGTAATCATGATGCTCATCCTCTACGGAGTTTATCAGTTTACCTTCACCTACAGCAAGATACCGGTGGGATGGATGGAGGCGGGCTTTGCCGCCCTGGGAAATTTGGCTGACTCCGCTTTGCCCGAGGGGCCGCTCAAATCGCTAGTTGTTTCAGGGATCATAAACGGCGTCGGGGGCGTGCTGGGATTCGTTCCGCTGATCGTTTTCATGTTCCTCGCCATAGCCTTTCTCGAAGACACCGGCTATCTGGCAAGGGTCGCCTACATGCTGGACCGGGTCTTCAGGACATTTGGCCTGCACGGAAGCTCGGTCATGGCCTACATCATCTCGGGAGGAATAGCCGGGGGGTGCGCGGTTCCGGGGGTCCTTGCCACCCGGACGCTGAGGAGTCCCCGCGAAAGGCTCGCTACCCTTCTTACCGCCCCTTTTATGAACTGCGGGGCCAAACTGCCTGTTTTCGCGATGTTGATAGCCGCCTTCTTTGCGGCCAAAGAGCCGCAAGTGATGTTTTTGCTGACGATTCTTTCCTGGACCGCCGCCCTGCTGATAGCAAAACTGATCCGCTCGACGATTCTTCGCGGCCCGAGCACCCCATTCCTTCTCGAACTTCCACCATACCGGCTCCCGACTTTCAAGGGACTTCTTATCCACACGTGGGAGCGGACCTGGCAATACATCAGGAAGGCCGGAACGGTCATACTGGCCATCTCGATCCTTTTCTGGGCGCTGATGTCTTTTCCCGGGCTCCCCGAAATCGAAAAGAGAATCTACGACCAGGAGCGTTCATCCATAATGGCTGAGGCGCCGGAGCAGATCCGGAAAGACCTGGTCGAGGGAAAAGCGCCGGCCGGCGGGGCGGGCAAGGAATTCGAAGCTTACCGGGTACGGCTCCAGGAAGTGGATTTCGAAGAGGCACAGGCAGCGCTCAGGAATTCGATAGCGGGACGCATCGGGACGGCACTCACCTCGGTCACCAAACTGACCGGCTTTGACTGGCGCACCAATGTTGCCTTGCTCTCGGGATTTGCGGCAAAAGAGATCATAATTTCGACAATGGGAACGGCCTATTCATTAGGGCGCTCGAAAAGGGGAGAGGATATACCCCTTGGCGAGCGGCTGGCCAGGGACCCCGGCTGGAACCCGCTTAAAGCTTTTTCGCTGATAGTATTTATAATGCTTTATGCCCCCTGCATTGCGACGATCAGCTGTATAATACGAGAATCTGGCGCGTGGAAATGGGGGGTGTTTTCGCTGGTTTTCAACACGGCCGTGGCATTTATTGTGTCGGCCCTGGTTTATCGCGGCGGCATTTGGCTTGGTCTGGGTTAAAGCGTCGTGAACGAAAACGCAGGTTCCACGTGAGGGCAGGCTTTCTGGCCTGCCTTACGCGCGTCTTACAACTGCAACAAGGTGAGAAAAGGAGTCCGCGCATGTGGCAGACGATAATAGTTTTGCTGATTGTGGCGGGAGTTTTGATATACATTATACGGCATTACGCTGGTGTACTCAGGGGAGAAACCTCGGGTTGCTCGTCCTGCCCGGGGGACTGTCCCGCCCGGCAGGGGGCCAGCATCGAGCCGGATCCGTGCTGCTGCCGGCCCGAAGCGAAAATTTTGGAAGAGGGAGGACGCTAAAAGGCGATGAAAATAGATGTTTCCCTTCCGGGCAGCCCTGCTCGAATTTCGCAAATAGTTATCGGTGACGACGTTTTGGAGCGAATCGCCGAAGAAATCGGAAAAACGCTTCGCGGCAAGAGCCTTTTCTGGGTCTGGGACGAATCCGTCTGGTCCCTGTGGGGCAAACGGGCACAAAGCCTTGGCTGGCCCGGACTCGACGAGGGCCACGTCATCCCCTTTGCCGCTTCGGAGCCGAACAAGCGACTTACCGCGGTCGAGTTCATCGCACGCCGGATGGTAAATGCGGGCGCCTCCCGCGACAGCGCAATCATCGCTGTCGGCGGCGGGGTAACGGGTGACGTTGCCGGATTTACGGCTTCGATATACATGCGCGGAATCCCTCATGTACAGATTCCCACGACGCTGCTCGCCCAGGTAGACAGCAGTGTGGGAGGGAAAACCGGAGTTGACCTGCCGGAGGGCAAAAACCTGCTGGGAACTTTTCACCAGCCGATGCAGGTGTGGTCCGACCCGCGATTCCTCACCACCCTTCCCGACGAGGAACTCCGGCAGGGGATGGCCGAGGTCATAAAATCGGCTATCATCGGTGACGAGGTGCTCTGGAAATTTGTCGAAAACCACTCGGAAAGCATCAAAAAACGCGATCCGGAGTCACTTTTGCGAATAATCTCGGCTAGCTGCCTGCTCAAATCGCGGGTCGTGCAGGCCGATGAGAAGGAATCCGGCTACAGGCGGGTGCTTAACCTCGGCCATACAGTGGGGCACGCCCTCGAAAAGCTCGCCGGCTATCGGCTAAGGCACGGCGACTGTGTTGCAACGGGCATGATTGCCGCGGCAGCCCTTTCCATGCGCCTTGGCATGATGCAGCAAGGGGATGTGGAAAAGATCCGAAACGTCTGTGAAAACTGGAGGATGCCCGTCACCATACCCCGATCCATCGATCCCGCCGATATAATCGAAGCCATCCGCGCCGACAAAAAGCGGATCGGCGACAAGCTCCATTTCATACTGCCCGTCCGCATCGGCAAAGTAATGGAATATACTGAAATCGACAACGACGAGTTCCTGGACGTACTGGATACGATGAGGGCGGATAATATTTCTTAGGATCGGCAGTGCGTCAGGAGAAGAAAAGGTAAGAATTAACGGGTAGCCATGTAGGGTGGGCACAATATTTTATGTGCCCACGAGCTTAGTATCCTAAAGGTGGGCAGATGAAGCCTTGCCCACCCTACAAGCCTTTCTCAAACCTTGCTCGCCCTTTACTTTAGGGCGGACAGAAGCATTGTTATGACGTGGTCTCCTCGGGCGTTGCCCAAAATCCCGGATGGAAAAATAATGGGCTGAAATTGAAGGAGAACTCCCCTCCACTGGTGGGAGGGGCTGGGGGAGGGGGTTGAAATTCTTAGATCTTTTTGTCACCCTCCCCTGTCCCCTCCCATCAAAGGGAGGGGAATTTGCCTCACAACCTGTTCGGGCAACAGCCTATCCTGACCGCGTCACGCCCTCGACCGAAGGTCTCCAATTTTCGAAACCAAGTGGAGACCTCCGGTCGGCGCGGGTAACACGGTCGGGAGACCGTGCTACAACCAGATGCCTCTTGTGCTCCGCACCCGGATATAAATCCGGGCTACCCTCTTTCTCAAACCTTCTGACCCCTTTATTTTTCAGGGCAAACTGAAGCTCCGCACCGAACGCTCGGCAGCATGCGCGTGCGCATGGTCGAAATCTCGGGGGCCTGGGGGCTCATTTCCCCACTCTTTTTGGTCCTGCACATCGATTCCGCAAATTTCAGATTTCCCGAAACGCGGGAAACACTTTGTTCAGTCCCCAGAAGAGCACGAACGGTGTTACCATCACGAGTAGCGCGCCGAAAAGCCCCTCTTTGAAGGTCTCCATATCGTGGGGAATGATGGGCATGATGTAGTGCATGAATCCGGCGTAGGTCAAAGAGAAGGACTGTCCGCCGATTACGACATTCCACCTCATCATGAATACGCCGAAAAGGACCAGGATGACGCCTGCGACCGCTCGTCGTATGGTGAGGCCGGGTATTACGAAGAGAATGAAGGGGACCAGATTGCCGATTCCATACTGCAAAATGAAGATGTCGAAGAAATCCTTGCCGTAAATGACCCTTCTCAGGATGTCCCATGTTTTTAGTGCCGTATAGCCCCTGAAGATCAGGTCCAGCAGTTCGAGGCTTATTGCAAAAATAAGGAAGAAAAGGAGGTATTTCGAAGTAATCCTGATGACGTTCGTCTCGATTCCTCTGATATCATCAGTCGACTGGAAAACATCATAGGCCGTTCTCTTTCTCGCCGCGATGAAGCCGCGTATTTCCATGACCACGATATAGGTCAGCATGGTCAATGCGATGCCGGATACTATTGCGGACATGATGAAGATGACGGGCATGAGAGGAGTCATCCAGAGCGCGTTGGCCTTGACCGAGCCGAAGATAAATCCCGCATAGCCATGGAGGAAGCAGGCAACCGGGATGCCTATCGTCGCAAGAATCTTCACCGCTCTTTCATCCTGGTGCAGCGCCTTTTCGCTGATGTCGTAGGAGCCGAGTGTGAGGGCCGAGTAGGTGAGGTGCCAGAACCCTTCGGCCATGGTCCGGTCGGTTTTTTGCCGCAATGATAGAGCTGTTTCGACTATGAACTTCCTGTAGACGAACCAAATCTCGGAGGCGACGATCGCAAAATAGACGGTGAACACTATGCCGAAGGCGGCAATAGCCGATGTGAAATGAGGTGTGATAAAGATTTCGACTCCGCGCATTGGTTGCTGCAGATGCATCTGCAGGGGCATCATGGCCACGGGAAGGAGCGCAAGGGAAAACACCAGGGCGAATCGGGCGATTTCCTTTAATTGCCTGATCCCGAAGACGTGATAGAGGGATGAGAGGACGAACGCGCCGGCAACGACTCCGGTCATGAAAGGATACATGACTATCTGGATGCTCCAGTAGATGTATTCATTCGGAGTCACGAAGAACTCTTTAAGTGTCCAGATCTCGCCGTGTGCCATCTTCTATACCACCTCCCTGCTCAGTCCTATGTAGTAGACCTGCGGCATGGTTCCAAATTCGTCCTTGATAACCCCTACCCGCCCGTTGCGGATGACTTTCGATACGGGATCCTCAGGGTCCCTGATGTTGCCTATCATCCGGGCCCCGAAAGGGCAGGCCTGGACACAGGCCGTTTTCAGCCCCTTGTTTATACGGTGGTAGCAGAAGTTGCACTTCTCCGCGACCTTGTAGACGGGATGAAAGAAGCGCACGCCATAGGGGCAGGCCATGATGCAGTAGCCGCATCCGATACACCAGTTCCTGTCCACTAGGACCACGCCGTCGGCGGCCTGATATGTCGCTCCCACCGGGCATACCTGGACGCACGGCGGATACTCGCACTGGTTGCACAGCTTGGGGACGAAGAAGGCCTTCTGGATATCTTCGTTTTTGATGTCCTGGAATCTTCCTTCTCCCAGATCGATTTTGTTCGTAATGAAGCCGTCCCGCGCCCCTTTGGGGGTATCCGCCCATACTTTCCCATCTTTTGTCAGCACATATCGCTCGACCCACGTTCTTGTCACGTTGGCTTCGTAGGGGACTTCGTTCTCAAGTTTGCAGGCCTTGACGCACAAACCGCACCCGGTACACTTGTATGTATCCACAAGAAACACCCACCGAGTTCCGGATCCCTTGTCCGCAAAGATCTCCCCAGGGCTTACGATCTCGATGGTGGAAAGGGGCAGCGTCAGCCCGGCAATTCCTTTCGCGCTATATTTAAGGAAGTCGCGTCTGTTCATGATTTTATCCCTTCGAGATCTGGGTTGTGCGGGTCATGGCACGAGGAGCACTCAGTTCCAGGGTTATGCTCATCGGGATCGACCGATTTGATTTTTTGCCTGCCGCTCGTGGGGTAGGGAAGCGGGTAATGGCACCTGAGGCATTGAGCACGGCTCCTGTCAATCGGGAGCTTGGGTGGGCTGTCCGGATGTCCCAGAGCGGGGCCGTGGCAGTTCTCGCACTGGATGATTGCGTGGGGTGTGCGCATTATCGAGGAATGCTTGTCGTTGTGGCAATCGTTGCAGTAATCGGAGGACTTATACTTTACCGGGAAGTTTTTCCAGAACTGCTCGTCGTTCTTGTTGTGCCACCCATACATGTAGCCTCTTTCATGCGTCCCGAATCCATCGGGGATCAAAAAATGCCTTACAATCAAACCTGCGATGAGCAGAAAAATCACCACAAACAGCGGTCGCAACACATGACTCTTCACGGATTTAACCTCGCCTTTCCAACGGCATAGAGGGGTTTTGGATGATCGCCAATATTTTTCGCAAAGTGCTGACTTCAGGTAGCAGTGGCACGGGGCGCAGTGGCCGGACCCCGTTCGTCGGCGCGGTGCCATTTGGCCAAAATTACCGAAAGAAGCGACACCGTCAGTCCGAAGGAAAATACTGCTGCGACCAGTGGTAGGCCTCGAAATGAAAGCAGATCGAAAAAGAAGACCTTGAGGCCGCCAATCGCGGTAACTATAACAGCAACGTTTCGGATTTCCCGATTGCGCCTGCGAAATGAGATCCACAGCAGGACCGCTGCTGAAACGTTTATCAGAATCGATTCTCCTCCCTGGAATGCCGCCTGGTTTCCTCCAGCGCCTGCCCGGAGAAGATAATAAAGCCATGAGCTAAGCATCAGGAAACCTTCAGCGAGAGCTGCCATAAAGATCGCAACGGCGGTTCTATCGCCAGGATCGTACGTCGAGAAAATATCGAGGCCTTCCGGCGGATTCCTTCTGCACCAGTAGAAATGCCAGAGCGAGGCGCCTGTCAAAAGAGCCGCAGCTATGATGGTCGATGGGACACCCGAAAGACCTCCCTCCCCTGAACCATTGAGCAGCTTTACCATAATCACGCAGGCATAAAGCTGCACGAGATAGGACATAAGCCGAAGGAACCCGCTCCGAACGAACCGGGAGTAACAGGCCAGAATGAGTGCGTAGAAGGCCGCCGGCGGCAGCGCGAAAAACTTGCTGCCAATGGCATCCGGCAAGGCGGTAAGCAAAAGTATGGTACCCGCAAGGAAGAAGGCGCCGACTCCCGGCCTCTCCAGCCGGACAAGCCGCACAGCGAATCCCAGCAGACATGCCGCCGCCGAAAGCCCTATCAGCCCGAGGGGAAAGTCGCTTCCCCAGCGGGCCGGGGTTGCGTAGGATGCCATGGCATACGCCCAGGCGACGGTGATTGTGGGCAAGGCGAGGCTGAAACTGGAAACTCTTGAAAGTTTCCGGCGAAGCATGGCCACGGCCGCCATCCCGAGGAACACCGTCGATGCGAGAAGAACAAGGGGCAAAAACCAGTCAGGGCTCAAGGATCCCTCGCCCGGATGGGCTTTCAGCTTGAACCCCCAGATTTGAACAATTGACATCGTTACAAGCAAAACGATCCAGCGCAGCCACGAGCACCTTCGCAAACGTGTTGCGATAACCCCCAGTACGTTTGCAAGGAGTAGTAGAAAAACCAGAGAGGGGAAATGCGGATTCGGGTAATCGATCAGGATGCCCGCAAAACATATTCCCAGGCTGCCGACCAGAATCGGAGGCGCCACTTGGTAGATGTAGCTGATCATCCCCAGTGCGATCCCTGTGGCGAAAAGCATAAAATAGGCGGCAGCGCCGGGAAGGTAGTGGAATCCGGCGTGCAGCTCCACCACCGTCGCAAACATCAGCATGCCGCCGCAGACTGCAAAAACCGGGGCCAGGGGGCTGGGCACGCGGTATTTCCGCCAACCGAGCAATATCAGCAGGGCCGCGTAGCCCATACCCATCAGAGAGCCGGCCAACATTCCGATAATATCGTTATCCGTAATAGTTCGAAGGATCAGGGCGATCACCAGCAGGAAAGAGACCGTCGCCAGGCGCGGAAGCAGCGAGGACTTTCCGACCCAGGCAAGGATTTCTTCTGAAGTGTTCTCTACCTGTGGAGGCGGTTCATTCCTGGCAGTCATTCTGACGGGGAGATTCAAAATCGCTGCACGCAACTCCGCAATCTCCCGTTCGAGCACATCCATCCTTGATTCCAGGCCCTTAAGTGCGTCGTACATTTCCACCCTCTTTGTTCGAGAACGGCTGTTATGTGCGGCTGATCCATGCCGATACGGCAGGGCGGTGGGAGGTTTACCGGTCCGGAGGAGTTTTTTTGAAGGGCAGCGAACAATCGATACGCAATGATGGTGGCGGTCATGGTGAGCTACCAACCCGAAGAGATGGTAACAAATGGCAAAGAAAAGTGAAGCGTTTTTTAACCGTTATTGATTGATAATGCCTCCGGATTATTTGCATGAAGGAGCCAGCTTATGAGGGGGGCCGGTTTGGTAATGGTCGGGATAGGATGGAAACCTTCGGTCGATGCTGATGGCAAGGTCGGGACAGGCCATTGCCTGAACCCGAATGGAAAAAACGGCCGAAATTGAAGGAAACCACCCCTCCAATGGCGGGAGGGGTTGAAAGCCTTAGATGTTTTTTTATCGTCCCCTATGTCCCATCCTGTCAAGGGAAGGGAATTCTCATCAAATAGACGAACTTTAAGGAAAGGACAGAATGCCTGCCTCCTCACCTTTTCTTATTGAAAAGCTATTGAAAGCTGTGCCGGCAGAATTTATACTCCGCGACCGGGAGAGTAGTCATCCAGTAAAGCGCAACTTGCTCTGAACCTCAATTTCGATCTGAATCGTTTTTGTACCCACCTCTTTTGGCTGAATGAGAATCACCCGAGAAAACTCTGAGCGGCAAAAGGCTGAACCGGATAGTGCAGCCAGGCGGTTGTTTTTGCTCATAAAGAGCTTAAAGTGACATCATCCCCGATTCGAGTATTCAGGAATCGCGGGAAGAAAAGGTCACTCTGCCTATCTTTCTTTAATAGTTCAGTCCGGCTAAAGCTCTCCCGCGAGTAAGTGCGGGCGTGTATCTGCGCTCTGTGTCTCAATCTAAGCCCAAAGAAGGGGAAGAACAAATTCATGGACGATCCGAAGACTCGGCATTCTACAGGCGCTTTGTTGCAAAACTGGACCAGTATAGTTGGCATTGCGCTGGCGGCAGGCGGTTTTTTCGCCGACCTCTGCCTGATCGCATTCGATTTCGTGCGGGGGTTCAGTGCCCCATACATGGGCATCCTTGTGTACATCCTGCTTCCGTCTTTCATTTGGGCCGGGTTCGTGCTGATTGGACTGGGAATGTGGCTCAAGCACAAAAAATTGAAAAGAGAAGCCGGACTGCCCTCGCTGCCCTTCCTGGACCTGAACGATCCACGGCAAAGGCGAAAACTCATTGCAGCAATCGCGGGCGGGTTCGTTTTCTTAATGGCAACCACGGTCGGAAGCTTTAAAGCATATGAGTTCACAGATTCCGTCACATTTTGCGGTAGCCTGTGCCATACTGTCATGAGCCCTGAGAAGTCTACGTACCAGAACTCGCCTCATGCGAAGGTCCTTTGTACCGCCTGTCACATCGGCCCGGGTGCATCGTGGTTCGTGCGTTCGAAAATCTCCGGCCTCTACCAGGTCTACGCGGTTCTGACCCATTCCTACGAAACTCCCATCCCTGTCCCGGTAAAGGACCTCAGGCCCGCACGGGAAACATGCGAGGAATGCCACTGGCCGGATAAATTTTATGGGTCGGTAGAGCGCGCATACAGACACTTCCTGCAGGATAAGGACAATACCGCATGGAACTTACGGTTGCTGGTCAAAGTCGGAGGGGCCAATCCGACCCATGGGCCGGTCGGGGGTATCCACTGGCACATGATTGTAGACAATAAGATCGAATACATTTCGGATGAAACCAGGCAGAAGATTCCGTGGGTTCGCCTGACAAACCGCAAGGATGGTCGTCAGGTCGTCTATGAATCAAAGGACAATCCACTTCCGCCCGATCAGCAGAATAAGGAGATTCGGGTCATGGACTGCATAGACTGCCATAACCGCCCGACTCACATATTCAATCCGCCCAATCATGCCTTGGACGTCGCCATGTGGCTAAACCGCATCGATCCGTCCATCCCCAACATAAAGGAAAACGCCGCGCGGGCTCTGGTTGAAAGTGCAGGCGCGCCCACCCAGGTCCAGGGTGTCAGGCAGGTCGCAGATAAGCTCGGAAAGGAATATGCGGACTACAACGATCGCGCGAAGATCCAGCAAGCTGTCTCCGCAACCCAGGAAATATTCAGCAACAACTTTTTCCCCGAGATGAAGACGTCCTGGAAATCGCGCCCAGACAACATCGGTCACAAGATCTGGCCGGGATGCTTCCGCTGTCACGACGGCTCACATGTGAGCAAAGACAACAAGACCATCTCCAACACCTGCGCGAGCTGCCATACTATAATTGCACAGGGCAAGGATTCGGAACAAAATGCCGTGAGTTTGACCGGCCTGGAATTCGATCATCCCGGCGGCGAAATCCCCGAGGGCACCCTTTGCAGCGAATGCCATACTGGCGCACCTCAATAAAGGACAAATCCGGCAAGCATCCGGAATCTATTTTAAAATCGTAGTCTAGCCCCTTGTGGGCGTTCTTTTCCGATGCTCGTTGTGGCAAGGTCTCCCGACCTTGCCGGCGGCATAGACCGAAGGTCTCCAGGGACAAAGAACGTCCACAGGGGGGCTAGACTGAGGCATCCTCAAATGTCCTCCTGGGCGCTGCCGAAACGGAAAGCGCACGGAACTACCGTGTCGCAGGCGCCGCAAAACCTGCCTCGAAATAAAAAACGGCCGGTCCCGGGCGAGAATCGCCACGGGCCGGCCGTTTAGAGTTTTGCGTCCGGCTTGCCGGTATTTATTCCGGCGTTCTAATCTTTGATATTGTTGTGCACTTTGCAGGCGCGGACGGTATTTTTCATAAGCATCGTAATGGTCATGGGGCCCACGCCGCCGGGAACTGGAGTGATGGCGCTGGCACGCTCGGCCGCGCCTTCGAATTCCACGTCTCCCTTGAGTATGCGCTTTCCTTCCGCAGTTTTTCCGACGTCGTTTACGCCGACGTCGATTACCACCGCACCCGGCTTTACCCAATCGCCTTTGACGTATTCGGTTACGCCCGCCGCGACAATCAGAATGTCGGCGCGCTGGGCGTGCGCCTTAACATCCTTGGTGCGGGTGTGGCAGAGGGTTACGGTTGCGTTTGCGCCCGGGGCTTTCTGGGCGAGCATCATGGTTATGGGCTTGCCAACTATGTTGGACCTCCCGATTACCACTACCTCGGCACCGGCTATCGGCGCGCCGGAGCGGACCAGCAGTTCCTGGATACCCGCGGGGGTGCAGGGAAGGTAGTCGGGTTCACCGATCATCAGCTTTCCCACATTTACCGGGTGGAAGGCGTCAACGTCTTTGCCGGGGTCAATGGCCAGCAGGACCTTGTTCTCATTTACGCCCTTGGGCAGGGGGAGCTGGACGAGAATGCCGTCGATCTTGGGGTCCTTGTTGTACTTGTCCACCAGCTTCAGCAGGTCTTCCTCATTGAGGTCCGCCGGCTGATTGTCCTGGATGGAATGGAACCCGAGTTCATGAGCGGTGGTCTGCTTTGCCCGGACATAGCTCTGGGAGGCCGGATTCTCGCCAACCAGAATTGTCACCAGCCCGGGGGAAACCCCGTATTTTTCTTTGATTTTTTCTACTTCCGCCTTCAATTCGGCCCGGATTTCCTTGGCCACTTCGGCGCCTTTAAGCAGCTTGGCAGGCATAATTTTTCCTCCGCTTCAACTCCTTTTGTTCAGAGTCGGATTTCCCCGACAGGGGGGAGAAGTATGGTCCCTCTCCCCCGAGGTATAACCGGCGGGGAAGAGGAGATTTACATAATTAACCCTTTGTTAATAATTAGAAAAGTCCCATAACCTTGCCGGTTTTCACATCCACGTCCACCCTGCGGAATGCCGGGTCGGATGAAGTACCGGGCATGAGGCTGATCGTACCGGCACACGGGCAGAGGAACTTCGATCCAGAGTAAATGAGAACGTCTCGGATTGGCAGTATCCAGCCCTTGGGCACGCCCTTTACCGCCGGATCGTGGGTGAGGCTGAGGTGTGTTTTGACCATCATGGTCGCGTAGTCATCGTATTTCGGATCGGCCTCGAGCATCTTCGCCTTGGCCTCGGCATCCGGGGTCCAGGAAACGCCGGCCGCGCCGTAGACTTCCTTTGCGATCAGCGCAACGCGATCCCTCAGCTTCATTTGCATCGGATAGAGGAACTTGAATTCGCTGGGCTGCTCGCAAGCCTCGACAACGGCTTCGGCCAGTTCGATGGCCCCTTCGCCGCCACGCGCCCAGTGCTCGGAAAGAGCGCATCGGGCACCCGCCGCCTCGGCGTGCCTGCGCACGAGTGCGATCTCGGCCTTTGTATCAGTATGAAATGCGTTGATACAAACCACCGGGTTCATTCCGGACTTGCGGATCGTGTTAATGTGGTGAACCATGTTTTCCACGCCGCGTTCCAGCAACTGCAGATTTTCCTTGGTGTAGTCTTCGGGCAGCGGCAGACCGGCAACGACTTTGGGGCCCCCGCCGTGCATCTTGAGGGCGCGAATCGTAGTGGTGAGCACCGAGACATGCGGCTTGAGCCCGCTGTAGCGGCACTTTACGTTCCAGAATTTTTCGAAACCGATGTCGGCGGCAAAACCACTCTCGGTGACGTGATAGTCGAAGAGCTTGAGGCCAACGCGGTCGGCAATAATCGAGGACTGGCCGACGGCGATGTTGGCGAACGGACCGGCGTGGACCATGCAAGGCTGGTATTCGACCGTGCTCATGAGGGTCGGGTTGATGGTGTTTCTCATCCACGCGGTCATGGCGTTGCCGACTTCGAGGTCGCCGGTGGTTACGGGCTTGCCGCGCTTATCGAAGGCAACTGTGATGTCGTTGAGCCTTTTCTTGAGATCCGGCAGATCGTTGATTATCGAGAGGATGGCCATCAGTTCGGAGCTAACCGCAATTCCGAACTTTGACTGCATCGTGAAGCCGTCCTGCCTTCCACCCATGCCGATGATGATATTTCGAAGTGACTGGGCGCAAAAATCCATGATCCAGCCCATTTCGACGCGAGTCGGGTCGACATCGAGCCGTCTCATGCGGGTCAGGCGCTGAAGCTGTTCATCGTTGTAGTTTCTCTCGTGCTGCATCCTGGCTGTAAGCGCTACCATTGCCAGGTTGTGGGCGTTCATGATGTCATTTATGTCGCCTGTCAGACCCATCGAGAACTCGGTCATCGGTATCAGCAGCGCATTGCCGCCGCCGGCCGCCGTTCCCTTGATGTTCATCGTCGGGCCGCCCGAGGGCTGGCGCAAAGCTCCGCCAACATTCTTGCCCAGTTTGCCAAGGCCTTCCATCAATCCGCAGGAAGTCGTGCTCTTTCCCTCGCCGAGAGGGGTGGGCGTTATGGCTGTGACTTCGATGTATTTTCCGTCGGGACGGTTTTGCAGCCGGTCGATTATCTTCATGAAATCGAGCCTGCAAAGCCTGCCCATAGGAATAACTTCATCTTTTTGCAGATTCATCTTCTCCCGCCAATGGTCGGGAGTGGGCATGTTCTTTTCCGCTTCTTCCGCAATCTGCCAATCCTTCATTTTTGTGGCATCGTAGGGCATGTTGGATTTTGCCTCCATTTTCGAGTAGTTGTGCCTGGTTAATTTTTCCCGAGCCAAGAAATTAGAACGGAGCTTCAGAGTTCGCGTTCACCTCCTTGAGTTTAAATGATCAAATCGTCACCTTTTTCAGGGATTTCTGTCGTGATGGGAAAGACCGGCCAGGAGCAGGATGCAATAATAGTGAAAAAACCGAACGACGTGGAAGATGTGGGACCGAGATAGAGAATGTGCGGTGAAAAGATGCTAAAGCGCACTAAACCTAATAGAGCGGCTCTCCAATGTCAAGAAAAAAGCTGGGCGGCAGTCCAAAATGCAAACTTGCTGCATGGGGCGCTGCACAATGGCTCCGTTGATGACAGGCGCATTAAAGCTGCCGGGATTCGAAAAGGCAAAATTCCCGAAACCGCCGTCCATAACGGTGTTCCATGTTGGGCTATGTTCTGGTATTATTATATGTTCCGGATTAAATTATGCTGACGGTCAAATCTTTCATTCCGCTAATACTCGTACCGGGATCTTTTGTCTTCGAGTATCGAAAAAGCCCCGGCCCTTATTGCGGGGGTCACGAATCCTGAGTAGATTTTGACCGATGGACATCATACGATATCAGAACTGCAAATTGGCAGCGGAGGAGCCGGTATGTGGGATTATACGGATAAGGTAAAAGATTTCTTTCTCAACCCGCGCAATGTCGGAGAAATAGAAGACGCCGACGGGATTGCTGAAGTCGGGTCCATGGCTTGCGGCGATGCGCTCAAGCTTACCTTCAAGGTCGACCGTGACGGCAAAATTGTCGATGCCAAATTTAAGACGTTCGGCTGTGCCAGCGCCATTGCATCAGCTTCGGCCCTGACCGAAATGATAAAAGGAATGACGGTCGAACAGGCCTCGAAGGTAACTAACCAGGACATAGCGAATTTTCTCGGGGGTCTGCCCCAGGAAAAAATGCACTGCTCGGTTCTGGGTCGCGAGGCGCTTGAAAAGGCAATAGCCCACTTCAAAGGCGCCCCTGCGGCAGCGGCCGAGGACAGGATCGTTTGCGAGTGTTTTGGCGTGACCCAAAAGGAGATTGAGCGTGCCATACGAGAAAACCGGCTAACTTCGGTCGAGGAAATAACCAACTACACCAAAGCCGGTGGGGGCTGCGGCAATTGCCATCCGGACCTTCAGGAAATCCTGGACAGGGTCCTTTCAGAAACGCGCGACGCACCCGAGGGTAGGCCCAAGCTCTCCAATATCAAAAAGATTAAGATGATCGAAGAGACCCTCGAGCGTGAAATCCGCCCCGCCCTCAAGCACGACGGCGGCGATATCGAACTTGTCGACGTGGTAGGCAATCGTGTGCTGGTGGCCACCAGAGGGGCCTGTGCATCCTGCCAGGCATCCAACCAGACGCTCAAAAACTTCGTTGAAGTCAAGCTGCGCGAACTTGTCTGGCCGGATCTGGTTGTAGAGGAGGTGTCGGCGTGAAAACAATCTATCTGGACAATAATGCGACAACCAGGGTAGCCCCCGAAGTGCTCGATGCCATGATGCCCTATTTTGGCGAAAAGTATGGAAACCCTTCCAGCATGCATTCGTTTGGCGGACAAGTAATGAGAGATGTCCGGAATGCACGCGAGCGGGTGGCCTCGCTTTTGGGAGCAACTCCTGATGAGATTATTTTTACGAGCTGCGGGAGCGAGAGCGATAACGCGGCGATCCGGTCCGCCCTCAGCAGCAATCCTGAAAAGAAGCATATAGTGACCAGCAGGGTCGAGCATCCGGCTATACGCGCCCTGTGCGCACACCTGGCGGGCCAGGGCTACAGGGTGACGGAACTGCCCGTGGATGGCGAAGGGCGGCTCGATATGGACCAGTATCGAAAGTCCCTAACGCCCGATACGGCAATTGTAAGCCTGATGTGGGCGAATAACGAAACCGGAGTGATTTTCCCGATCGAAAAGGCCGCCGAAATGGCCAGGGAACGCGGAATACTTTTCCATACCGATGCCGTGCAGGCGGTTGGAAAGATCCCGATAAACCTCGCTCAAACGAAAATCGATATGCTCTCCCTCTCGGGACATAAGCTCCATGCGCCAAAAGGCATCGGGGTGCTCTATGTCAGAAAGGGAACCAAGTTCTCCCCGTTCCTCATCGGAGGGCATCAGGAAAAAGGCCGGCGGGGGGGAACCGAGGCAACTTCGAGCATCATCGGAATGGGTGTTGCCGCCGAGTTGGCCGCGAGCAGGATGGAAGAGGAAAATACTCGCGTAAAGCGGCTCAGAGACAGGCTCGAAGATGAGCTGCTGAAAGTCTCCAATACAAAGGTAAACGGGGACAGGGTAAACCGGCTTCCGAACACCACCAGCATCAGCTTCGAATTTGTGGAGGGCGAGGGAATCCTTCTCATGATGGACGAGTTCGGAATCTGCGCCTCTTCGGGTTCGGCCTGCACCTCGGGCTCTCTGCAGCCGTCGCACGTGCTTCGCGCAATGGGCATCCCGTTCACAATGGCCCACGGGTCGATACGGTTCAGTCTGAGCATCTACAATACCGATGAGGAAATCGATTTCGTGCTCGACAAAGTTCCTCCGATTATCGAGACCCTCAGGGGCATGTCACCTTACTGGAAATCCGGCGCCCAGGTCTGCTGAGCGGGTTGCGGAGTTAAAGGTTCGGGATTAAAATCGAAGTGAGTAGATAAAGGCCGGGAAACCGGCCTTTATCTTTATCCTACCAAAACAGTAGGAATTAATTTAGAATAATGTCTGTGTGCGATTTTAATATCCCAAAGGAAAATGCCAATGGCTGAGCAACCACTTACTCTTGTCGACCAATGTAAAGAGGCTGAACAGACGGAGCACCATTTCAGGGAGGAGATCCCGGGGATTGTGGAAAGCCTCGTGCGATCGTGCTCGAACGGTGAGTGCTTCGATCACGTGGGTCCTGAACCCATTCCCAGCAGGGAGGCCCTGACCGACATCATACACCGGCTCAGCAGGCTGCTCTATCCGGGATATTTCATAAAAAACCGCCTCGAACAATTCAACCTCGCCTACTACTTTGGCCAGGAGGCGACCGCGATTTTTGAACTCCTGTCCGAACAGATCGTGCTGGCCCTGCGCCACGACTGCATCAGGCACAGCCTGCCCTGCATGCATTGCGATAAACTCGGCCAGGAAGCGACGATAAAGCTCATGCGCGAGCTGCCCAACCTGCGCAGAATGCTCGCAAGCGATGTGCGAGCCGCCTACCAGGGCGACCCGGCCGCCAAAAGCTACGATGAGATAATTTTCAGCTACCCCGGCCTGATGGCTATAACAATTTACAGAGTAGCCCACCAGCTCTGGGAGCAGGGGATCCCGCTTGTTCCCCGAATCATGAGCGAATATGCACACAGCGCGACCGGGATCGACATTCATCCGGGAGCACATATCGGTGAGAGTTTCTTTATCGATCATGGTACCGGAGTGGTAATCGGTGAGACGACCGAGATAGGAAACCGCGTGAGGCTGTACCAGGGCGTCACCCTCGGTGCTCTTTCACTGCCCCGCGATGCAGGCGCCCAATTGAGGGACCAGAAACGCCACCCGACCATACAAGATGACGTAATTATCTATTCGGGGGCCACAATCCTGGGTGGACAGACGGTAATCGGCGCCCGTTCGGTAATCGGCGGCAACGTCTGGCTCACCGAATCGGTCCCCCCGGACACGCGGGTCATCATCAAAAAACCCGAACTTATCTACTCCGGAAATCAGGCCGAAAGAGGCGATATAGAGAGGGAGTCGTAAAGCGTTGCGAGTTGCGTGTTGCGTGTTGCAGTTGCGGGTTACGTGTTGCCAGTTGCGAGTTGCGTGTTGCGAGTTGCGTATCGGTCCCGAGTATGCCGTAGCCTGGCCCCTTGTGGGCGTTGTATCGAGGAAATGACCAGCCCGCTAATACTAAATAGCCCCGGCTTTTTGCACCATTATTTCGCGGTCTCTTAAATCCCCGATCCCATAATCTCCAATCTCCCAAATAGGAAAAGGCGGCCTTTTGGGCCGCCCTCTCCAGAACTGCGGAAGGTGTGGTTTCCTCAGTCCTACCTCAGAAGGGTCAGGATCTGCTGCGGAGCGGAGTTCGCTTGCGCCAGCATTGCCATACCAGACTGCTGCAGGATCTGGTTTTTGGTGAAGGTCGAGATTTCAGCCGCCATATCGACGTCGCGGATCGCGGATTCGGAGGCGGAGAAGTTCTCGATGCTGATCGCCAGGTTCTCAACTGTGTACTGGAGCCTGTTCTGGTAGGCACCAACTGAACCCATGAACGCATTGATGGAGCTAAGAGCCGTGTCAATGGCAGTCATTGCGGCCTGAGCGCTTGCGAGGCTGCCGATGCCGACGTTGTTGCTGCTGACACCCAGACATCCTGCTGTAGCGGCAGTGAACTTAACAGTAATCTGGTTTTCAGTAGAGGCCGTGGCTCCGACCTGGAAGGTGATACCGGTTGCCGCGGAACCCGAGCCGTCGATCAGGGTTGTCGCACCGTATTTAGTTGATGCCGAGATGCGGTCGATTTCATCCTGCAACGACTTGAACTCTGTGCCCATCGTGTTCAGGTTTTCGGTCTGTCCGGAAGCTGCCTGCGTGGCCAGTGACTTCATACGGACCATGATGTCGTTGATTTTCGAGTAGGCGCCATCGGCGACCTGGAGCATTGACTGAGCTTCAGTCGCGTTCTGCGAAGCAACCCTCATCGAGGAAATTCTCGCCTTGAAGGTGTTGGCAGCAGCGAAACCCGCAGCGTCATCTTTGGCCGAATTGATGCGAAGACCGGACGAGAGTTTGCGCAGAGAATCGGATACCGCGCTGTTGGTGGTTACCAGGTTGTTTTGAATCGTGAGAGAGTTCAGGTTGGTGTTGACTTTAAGTCCCATGATGTTTCCTCCTTGAAAGTTTTCTTTGACATCCTTGTCAAATCGGTTTTGAAACCATCCACAGTTCCATTCTCGCCTTTGACTCTAAGATCGACATGATTGGGGCGAGACTTTAAATTTTTTTGACGGCTCGATGGAAAAATGATCCCGAATCGGCCCTACATAAGCAGCTTACGCACTTCATCATGATGGGGCTGCTCGCGGTGTAGACATATTAAATTCTGCCCACGCCTGAAAAGCTCATATCCAAAACTTGCCAGAAGGCCGGTAATCTGCCCGCCGGATTTTATAATCTCGACGCACAGCACAGGTTTGGTGGCGGCAATCGTCCTCCTGGCGCCATTCAAAACGGCCTCCTCCATGCCTTCCACGTCGATCTTCATGAAATCCACCCGTGGAAAGTTGAGGCTGTCTATTGTTATGACCTGCACCATTTCGATATCGGGTCCATCGAGCCGGGCGTTCTGCCCGGCGTCTGTCTGGGTGGTTCTGCCGAATTCGAGGCTTCCGAAACTTGCCATGGAACCATAGTCAATCTTGGGAATCGGGATAAGTCCCGGTGTTTCGCCCACAGCCATATGGAAGCAAAAGACATTTTCAATGCTGTTAAGGGCCATGTTGCCCGCAAGCATCTGGAAGATTATCCGCTGGGGCTCGAAAGCGAAAATCCTCGCTCCACTCACAACATTTGCGATACTAAGTGAAATAACCCCGATATTTGCACCGATATCCAGAATAACGGGATTTGGAGGGCATGAAGCCGCAATCCTTTGCAGGAGTGAAATTTCCTCCGGCTCGAAATTCCCAGTCTGGGAAAGCTGCCAAAAGACGCCGTAGCGGCTATCGAGGGTCCCCTGGTCGTTATGGTTGACAATGAGCATGCCCAGTTCGGTCGGTATAACGACATTGTATCGCTTGCGGATCATTATGCGGCTCCTGATGCAGCACCAGAGGATTGCCGCGGCTGCGCGCGGCGGGAATACGGTCCAGCGCCAAAGATTTCAAATTCAGATTTTTCGGAAAACGCCCCAAAATGAGAAATAGCGGTCGGGCCCCTGGTCAAGAGCAGTTATTACCATGCCCTTGCCGGTCAGATAATTCGAAACCCGTTCCCAAACCGGTATCCAGCGGTGATCGGCGCCAACCCATGGTGAATTCGGATGCCACAGCACCATGGTTTCATGGGGCAGGTACAAAAACAAAGTTCCCCCCTTCCTGAGTACCCTCATCCATTCACTCAACGCCTCTTTCCATGAATCCAGGTGCTCGAGACAATGGCTGCTGAAGACGTAGTCTAGCGCCCCGTCCGCGAATTTTCGCAAATTGCAGGCGTTCATATCGGTGCCGTTATCGACAGGTGTTGCGTCCTGGAAAGGAAACCTGCCCGCCCCTACATCCACTCCTCGTCCCCTGCAGTATTCCAATGCAACATCCTCGATAAACGATTTCGCGTTCCCGACGTTTAGAAAGCTTGGATAGGGGGCAAGCATATCATCTATCAATGCGGCCATTTTGTCCTTATCTAGCGCCAGGCAGGAGAGGGTCCCGTTAAAGCACCGGCTTGGAACGGTCATCAAATCCTTTTGGCAGCATTCGAAGCAAGCTTCATTATGGTAGTCGAAAGAGCCGGGATATGCGCGAAAGGCAGGCGGGATGTTACCCCACCAGGCAAGGACAGGTGTCCTCTGGTGCCGCTCCATGGCAAGGTGATACATCATCGAGTCCAGAGTAAATATGTACTTTGCCCCGTCAAGTATGTGGTAGAGGGCCTGGATGGAGGTCCTGTTAACCAGGTTGATGTCTGTGTAGCACGATACCTTGTTATCCAGAGCACCACCTACCTCGACAATCGGCAGTCCCGTCTTTTGCTTGAGATGTCCGATCACCCAGTCCATGTCCTGTTCGGCGGGAACCCTTGGGGCCCATCCCGCCCTGCGGGTGATGGCGATATACCCTTTAGAGGGAAGATTGTAGGCGTTGAGAATGAACGCCGTGGAAAGGCTGGTCACAATGTGTGGTCGTCTTATACACCGGGGTATTCCGAGCTGATCGGCAAAGTGATGGCACATGTGCTGCTTGAAATGGGTATAGCCGGTTTCGGGCTCTATGGCCAGGGTGTAGTCGGTCTTTGCGCGCTTCTCGAGCCTATGGTTATTATCGATTATTGATATTTTTTCGAGATGCAGCAAATCCGCGAGTCCGCCTCCATGGATCTGGATTTCACCGTGAATGCTCTTAAGGTATGATATCATTCCCGTAGCGGCTATGCAGTCTCCCCTGCCGCCCATGATAAGCTCGATACTTTTCATCTGATGTCCTTAACAAATTTCAGTTTATACGGTCGTCAGACGCCCACAAGGGGCTATGCTACAGCTTCTGCTTCGTGCCCGCCGAGTGTGGCAATCGGTGCTACAGGGTCTTGTGCCCGCCGAGTTTGGCAATCGGTGCTACAGGGCCTAGTGCCAGCCGAGTGTGGTAATCGGTAGTATAGGGCCTTGTGCCCGTCCTTTTATTGTTCCAACTCCCCTGCCCGCAGGGTAGTGCACCGCCATGCGAATATCACGGCAGTTGATTGAAGTTGCCGCTCCATGGCCAATCCTCGGGAGATTCAACCATCTTCTTGCGAACAGGGTTGTTCAGTATGTATGTGGCAATGCGGTACAAATCTTCTTCCAATCGGACGATGTGATCGTAATAGCGGGGCTGCCAGAGCTTGCCCCGCCACCCTGTCGCCCAGCTTCGGTTCGTAGCTTTGCCTTTAAACCGGTCAGTGAACTTGAGAACTGATATGCCCTCAATCCTGGGGCTGACCAGAAAGTGCAGATGATCGGGCATCAGACAATAAGTGAAAACCGTACAACTCTGTCGTTCCTGTTCCTCTCGCAAAACATCAAGCATCAGTTTGTTCAAATCATCCACTGTAAAGGGCGACAGATCATTGTAGGCGCGGATCGTCATGAAATATACGCGATTTATTTGACCGTATAGCTCAGGACGGAGTCGCTGGTTCGCTAAAGGATTATAGGGTTTGTCCCATGGCATGTTTTGCTTTCCCCGCAGTGGACGCCCACAAGGGGCTATGCTACAGCTTCTGCTTCGTGCCCGTCCAGTTTGTGCAATCGAGTAGTATAGGGCCTTGTGCCCGTCCTTTTCTATTTTTTCCAACTCTGCTTCGTGCCCGCATGGTCCCTGTTTGCAGCTTCGGAACGGTGTCCGGATAGCCACCATTATAGGCCGGCTTTTTTTCGGCACTCTTCGGATTTTTCCAAAAAACCCCTGAGTTTATAGATCTTGGAAAGTCTATCCCAGGTTTCCGGCTCGATTTCGCCAAAGCGAATGGCTGTTTCAAAGGCAAGTTGGGCAAGCGCCATATTCTCGAATGCGAAGGCTTTCGTGCCCAGCCATTCCCAACTCCTGCCCGTGTGAGGCTTGTCGGATGCCGAGGCGCTTATCAGCTTCAGTGCCCCCGGCCTGTCATTAATGCAGTAGGTGCTGTAAGCCATATGGAGAAGAATCTCGGAATCATTGGGCATGGGCTGGGTGGGAAAGAGTCCCGGAGAAAACTCTTTTCCGTAAACCTCCCGAAAGGCCTCGATTGCTTCCTGGTGCTTACCCATCCTCTGGTACAGAATTGCGCCATTGAAATTATGGATAGGGCTGCCACAGGCCATGCTCCTCAGCTTTTCGAGATTGCGGATGCTCTTTTCATAGTCCCCCAGCTCGAATAGTACTTTGGCTATAAAACTGTAACCCTCCGGGATAAGGTGATGGTTTATATTTTCATTCTCGAAGAGTTCCAGTGCGGCCTCCATGCACTGGACGGCCTTTTCGCGGTCACCCATTGGGGCGTGGGTCAATGCCAGGAAGAAATAAATGCCCCCTCTGGCTCCGTTCCTTTGCAGTTCCCTTTCCAGCATAGCCAGATTGCGTTTGGCTTTTGCGATTCTTGCCTCTTGGGTCATATATCCGTGGTGGCAAACGACGATATCCGTTTTTACCAGTTGCAGGCCGGCATTTATCGCGCTCGGAAATATCTGCTCGTGAATGGGGCTTTCGAAACGAACTTCCGGGATAAGCGGCGTGCAGCGCAACTGGAGACAAGAACTTGGAGGAGCATCGTTTTGCCGGTTTTCCAGAACGAAATAGAAGGCCTTGCGGCCGTCAAAATGCGATTTCAGAGCATTGATATGCCGGCCGTTTTCGGCTGTTATGCGGTCATCCGCATCGAGCCACAGATGGTATCTGCCCGTCGCCTTGGACATGGCGTAATTGCGCGCGGCTGCAAAATCATCTATCCATTCAAAATAGTGCACATTGGAGGTGTACTTCTCGGCGATTTCTTTTGTGGCGTCAGTTGATCCGGTATCAACTATGATGATCTCATCGGCGAAGGCTTTCATGCCATCGAGTGCCCCGGGCAGGTTTTCCGCTTCGTTTTTCACTATCATGCATACTGAGAGTTCCGGCCGGGCCATTTTCATATCTCCATCATTGCGGGCGAGTTTTTGCGCCGGCTCTTGATTCGATCTGGGCGATAAGTTTCTGGAAATCTTCGGGAAGAGCGCGACGGAAGAGATCCTGCTTGCTCCTGACGCAATCGTTTAGGTAGGGGCGAAACCCCTGTGCGCCTGCCATGGTCTGGAGGAGTTGAAATGCGACGGAAATTTCACTCCGGTCTTGCGGCTGGGATTCAATAAAGTGGTTGGCGCATGCTCTAAAATCTCCCGAGCGAAAGGCAATAAACGAGAGCGGGAGTGCAAGTGAGACTGGGGAGGCTCCGGACTCAATCGCCTTGCTCAAATATCGGGCCGCTTCGGAAAATTCTCCGGTATTCAGCAGGGATATCCCCAGGCGCTCGAGCACGGCGGGATCTTCCTTGAAGCAGGCCGCCATCTTTAGAAAGGGCACCGCTTCCTTGAACCTGCCGGTTTCCGAAAAACAGGTCCCTATGACTTCTATCAGGTCGGATTTTTCGATGCTGTCTTCGAAGGAAATATCGCTCTTGCGTTCCTGGGGCGGCTTTGAGATGTAGACATAGGATTCGAGCAGAAGCGGAAGCGCCTTGGCGTAGGCATTTTTATGGAAGAGGGCCAGCCCCTTGAGAAGTCTTCCCATATTCTGGTTAGAAACCAGGCTGACTGATCGAGAAGCAGCATCAAGTGCCGGATCGGGTTCGCCCGCCCTCAGGTGATGGTATGCCTTCATGTTCAGGATCATGGCCTCGAGACACGGCATAATGCTTTTGCCGCGAAGCGCGCGGTCAAATGCCTGCCGGGCTTCCTTCTCCTGCCCGAGCGCCATTTTGGTGAGACCGAGATGATACCTTGCGGCGGAATTATCGGGATTTTCCGCCAATTCGGCTTCGAGCAGATCGAGGTTTCGCCGGTACTTGGCATTGGCTGCTTCGGGGTCCTGACCGTATCCTAAATGATCGACGGCAAAAGGTGCATGGGCAATGGTTGCCCCGATTTTCAGCAGGAATGTGTCCACTCCCTCATGTACCCGGCCGCTGAAATAAATTCCCGTATGATTGTGGAAAAACCTGATCGCTGCTCCGAGCCCAGGTTCCCGTTTTCCCTCGGGCCCGCGGTTAAAGATTGGGACACTGAGCGCATCGGCAGTGGTGTTTTCCGCGGCCTTTCTCAGGCAATCCGGGTCTCCCAGAGGGTCGAGCCGCTCATCCGCATCCAGAAAGAGAATCCAATCGCCCGTCGCATGGCGAAGCGATTCGTTTCGAGCCTTCGAGAAATCCCCCGGCCACTCAAGAGAAAATACTTTCGCCCCCAGTGATTTTGCGATCTCGATGGTTTTATCGGAAGAGCCGGTATCCACCACGACCATCTCATCGACCATCCCCCGCACGCTTTCCAGGCAGCCGCTCAGTCGACGTTCCTCATTTTTCACTATCATGCAAAGGGATATCTTCGGCGCGGCGGCGCGCGTCCGGCGCGCGGCGCCGGGTGCCTTCTTCTCGGATTTTAGAATATCTTTTATCTTCGCTACCATTTGGACATCTTCATCGGAATGGGTTTCGGCTTCCCGCAGCAAAGATTCCGCGCGGTCGAATTCTTTAAGCTTAATGTGGGCAAGGGCCATCGGGAGTACAAGACTGGAACGCGATACCCCGAGACTTTCGGCCCGGCTAAGAAAATCCAGCCCCGAACGGAAATCGCCAATGTTGATCGAGCAAAGACCGGTGCGGCGCAAGGTTTCCGGATCACTCCCCTGAAGGTCCATGTACTTTACCAGATGCGAAATCGCCTCCGAATAGCGTTCCATCTCGGCGTTGCAGGTTCCTATGAGCTTGTGCAGTTCCGCTTCATCTATAAAAGCGTATTCCTGGCTCAGGTCCGTTTGACGCCCCTCGGCAGGGGTGGTCAGGAAATCGCATGCCCTGACAAGAAGGGGGAGGGCAGATGCGAATTCGGATTTTCGAAAATGGGCAAGGCCGCTCAACAGGTAGGCAGTATTTTGACGCGGTACCATTTCAATGGATTTGGCGGCAAACGAGAGCGCGCCCTCGGCATCGCCATCGAGCAGTTCAAGATAGGCAGCCAGGTTGCACAGCATTGTGTTTAGAAAAAGCGGCAGGCCGGGGGCCTCGAAAGCCTTGCTGAAATAATCTCTGCTTTCGTCATGCCGATCCAGCAGGAGCAGGGTGGTTCCGACATAGTATAGACAATAGGGATCGTCCGGCTGGCGCTCCAGGTGCTTTTTCGATAATTCGAGATTTCTTTCCAGCTTCGCCTTGAACTGATCTGGAGGCACTTTGTATCCGAAATGATCTATCACGAAAGGGGCCACCGCTATCTGTGCGCCGGCGCGGTAAAGAGAAGGCTCGATTCTTTCGTGCACCTCGTTTTCAAATGCTATTCCCGGAAGGCGTTGGAAGAGGCGGATGTTGAGTGTTGTGTCGCAGGCATCCGTTTCGTACTTATAGCTCCTGATAGTCACGGAATATGCATTGATTCCCGGCTGGGATGCCGCCGTTCTGATGCAGTCGGAAACGCCGCATGGATCCAGCCTCTCATCCGCGTCGAGATAGATAATCCAGTCGCCTGTCGCATGGGAGATGGACCGGTTTCGAGCCTCGGCGAAATCGTTCCGCCAGGGAACCTGATGGACTGAAGCTCCATAAGATTTGGCGATTTCAATAGTAGCGTCGGTCGAGCCGGTATCCACGACGATTATTTCGTCAACCAGACCGCGCACGCTATCGAGGCAGCGGGCGAGGTTGTCCTGCTCGTTCTTTACGATCATGCAAAGTGAAACAGATGGTCTGGACATTGCCATCGTTTATCCGGTCCGGTTCAGGCCGCGGGGCGTTGGGCCGCGATTTTGTCCTTTTGCCTTGCGCCTTTTGGCTGTTTGCACGCCGCGGACGGCCCGTCTCCGTTGCGGATAGACTTCAGGAGCGCCTTGCAATCCTTGTTAGATGGATCGGCTTCGAGTACCTGTTCGAGAACGCTTACAGCCTCGTCCTTCTGCCCGATAATATTGTGAAGGGATGCAAGGACAAACATAGCATCAGGTGAGCCCGGAACGATCCTGAGTGCCCTTTCGACCGCCTCGGCCGCTCCTGAAAGGTCCTGGGCGTCCATGAGCTTCATTGCGGTTTCAATATAGATTCCGGCAACCTCGGGCGAGCAGGCATCTGAGTCCCATTGCGTGGCCGCGCCCTGTTTGACGACGGATTCGTATTCGCTCCATGCCTCCTCATCCTCGGGACGCCGGCGCAGGTAATGCCGGAAAAGTTCGGCGGCGGATTCGGATTCACCGGCCTGTGAAAGCGCCCGTGCGCTGTTGCCAATTATTGCGGGATCATCCGGCGCGAGTTCGAGCGCCCTGCAGAAATGTTCCAGGGCTTCATTGAGCTTTCCGGTCTGCTGGCAGATAACGCCGAGGTCACTGTGTGCCTCGGCTAAACCCGGGTCCTTTTCAATTGCCATTTCAAAGCAGACCACGGCACGGTCGATTCTTCCGCGCTCGAATTCGAGCTCTCCCTGTTTTCTCAGGATTTCCGCTGTACTGGATTCATTGGTGCAGGCGGAGCGGACCGGCTCACAGGGCGAGTCCAGCTCGGAAAGTATACCGGTATCGCCTGGATTTCGCTCCAGGTAGGATCTCAATACATCCTCCGCAAAGTCCTGCTTTCCAAGCGCTCCGAATACGCGGACACTTTGAAGGATTATTTCCCGGTCGTCGGGTTCGAGTTCGAGTGCACGGGTGAGGCTATTCAGCGCGTCCTCGGTCCTGCCCTGCTCCCAGTAGGCCCTGCTGAGGCCCGTGTGCGCCCTGGCGTCAAATGGATCTTCCCTGAGGATTTTATCGAAACATTCCACGGCATCGGCCGGCCTGTTTTTCGAAAGCGCTCTCTCTCCCTTATCGAACCATTCCCGCATGGGTTCCTCCTTCGCGGTCCTGAATGCAGTTTTCTGCTTTCTAACTTCAACCTTTTTCCTTGCCGATCCCGATGCTTCCCGGATTAGCGGCCCGGCTTGTTCGAGGACCACCGCGGGGTTCTTATCGCACTCCTCCGGTGCCCACTTGGCAAACCAGAGGTCGCGATTTTGCTGGTTCTCGACCCCGCCGCCGTTCTTTTCCTCGTTGAGGTGTGTTACGCGGATCGAATTGGCAATGGCCAGCTTGCCGCCGTATTTTTGACGCAGCTGCATGAAATAGTCTGTATCCTCCCAGCCCGCCCTGATATAGCGCTCGTCGAACCTGACCTCATTTTGCCTGAAGATGCAGCACGCCGTAGGGATCATCTCCACTTCGGCCATTCTGGGCTTGAGGTCGTAATTATTTGCCGTGTTGCGTCCAACCGAACCGTCGGCCGCCATGAGCCGCGCCGATATAGCGGTGATATCCGGATTCTCCTTGAGAGCCAGGACAAGCTCCCTGTTCCAGCCGGGGCTTAGATTTGCAATATCGTCGTCGCACATGATGATGTAGGGATTTTGGGATGCCCGAAGTCCCAGGTTGCGGTTTCTTGCCGCACTCTGCTGCCTGCCCACAACTATCAGGTTATAGGGAGGGACACTCTTCTCGGCGATTTCGGCCAGAAGTCTTTGCAGGTGCTCGTTGGGCTTAAAGGACGGCACCACTATGTCGGCAGCCAGGTCCGACTTGAAATGATAAGGATAATCGCTTTGCTCCCTGTACGGGTCGAGTTCGGAAAAGCCATGAAGCTGGGCGTAGTTTCCGTGAAGGCCTCCGCAAACATTTAGCATCCCGCACCTGGCGCATGTCTCCTTATTGGTGTTTATCCTGTTTTGAAATTCCCTGCCCTGTGCCAGATAGGCATCGACTGTTTTGGGGGCAATTCCGTAGTCCCATTCAAAAGGGTCGAACATTACCTGAGGGTTGTTGCAGACGTGTGATTCCAGGCCCTTAAGCTGGCAGAGCGGAAAATATCTGACGTTTACCCAGTAGTTTCTATCATCAAGGTAATTGATGGCCTCTCTGAGATAGGGTGCGACTTCCGAGGCTTTTACCTGAACCTCGTTTAGCCTCTCGAAGATCTCGGGCTGCTGGTGCTCGCCCCATTGATAGTGCGGGTTGAAGTTTATGAAGTTCACCACACGGGGTTTTACGGTTTCGTGATAATGCCTGGCAAGCCTTGGCAAATCCTGGAAATTATATTTTGTAAGCGTGCAGTTGACGCGCAGGAAGCAGCCGCAATCCGCCAGGAAACGAGCGCTCCTGTTTATCTTGTCCCATGCGCCATCGACATTTAGCAGCCTATCCTGCTGGTCTTCGAACCCGTGAATTGACAGAAGCCATTCGCTGCAGCCTGCTTCAGCCAATTTTTTGACTTTTTCGAAAGCCAGACCGTTTGAAATTATGCACGTGTGGAGCCCGATCGATTCGGCGAACCGGATGACCTCGGCCATTTGCGGATAGATAGTCGGCTCGCCTCCCGTGAAGTCCACGGAGGTGTTGCCTCGCTCCCTTGCGGCAAGCAGCTCCTGCTGGACCTCCTCGAAGGGCTTGGACCAGTTTTCGTCCTGGCTGTACGTGTAGTAGCACATCCTGCATTTGGCGTTGCAGGGCCGGTTGAT
>DBMI01000007.1:22151-50798 GCA_002298165.1 Desulfarculales bacterium UBA702 | reverse complement strand
TATTTGAACGCTGAAGTGGGAAATTCCATCCTTTTTTCAACACCCTGCTAACTCATCCGCCAGAAAACGCGGTTGAGGTAGCGGCCTATTCTTGCAAAATCGCCTCTCAGAAGAGATCTTATTCCTTTGTAGACAACAATAGAGAGATCTCCCAGCCTGTTTAGATCCGCATACAATCCGGACAGGGATTCCTTGTCGAACCGCTCAGCCATGCTCCTGCTCGCCAGGCGACGGACTATCCATCTCGGGAAATTGCAGAACCCCGCGAGATAGAACAGAAAATTGACATATTTTCCATGGGGCTGGTGCAAGTGCTTGTTGTAGACGTTACGCTTAATGTCCTCTTCGTTTTTGAAGATACCTTCCTCCCTCGCCTTTTCGAAAAGAGGGGTCCCGGGGAAGCAGACGAGGGAAGACCTTTTCAGCCAGAACGGCTTCGGAAGCTTCAGTACCAGGTCAAGGGTTTCGAGATTGTCCCGGCTGGTTTCCCACGGGTTATCGAGTATTACGTGGTAGCAGGCCGGGTATATCTTTCCGTTGTACCTGGCTAATATCGAGGCCGCTTCGAGAAGACGCTCGTTTGAGACGCTGCGGTTGTAGATCTGCTTGCCCGTCCGGCTTACCGACTGGATGCCCATTTCGACAAAGCTTAGACCCGCGTCGATAAGGGCTTCCATTCTTTCCTCGCTAAGGGTTGTGGGACTTGCCTGGATATGGAACGGCAGCGAGATGTGCTTCTTGTACTCTTTTGAGAATTCCAGGATCTCCTCGGTGGTCCGGGCAAGAAACGTGTCGTCGAACAGGAAAATGCTCTCAACAAAGGGAAATTCTTTTTTCACCCATTGGAGTTCTTCTATGACGTGGGGAACCGAGCGCTTTCTGAGATATCGTTGACCCTTGTACATCTTTGCCAGGGTCGCTTCGGCGCAAAAAGAGCATGCGTGAGGACAGCCCCTGGTGGTAAGGGTCTTATAGTTTCGGGTGCGGCTGTACGAGTCCTTGAAGGTCCCTTCCAGGTTCGGTTCGATTAGAAAAGAGAGCCTGAGAAGCTCCTTTGTCATCGGGACTATGGTATCGGTTCGCAGATCGTGGACGTAATGTTCTTCCAGGCCGAAATCGAAGTGGGGGAAGCGGTCGAGGTTCGTCTCCAGCGGACGCATGGGATTGCTTACGATCCGGCCGTTTTCACGGGCCCAGATATTCTGGATGTCGGTAAGCTTCCCGCCTCCGGACATTCTTTCAAGAAGTTCGAGAATGGCCTCCTCGCCTTCGCCCACGCAGACCATATCGGCATGGGTCATCGATTCCTCGGGCATGACGGTCGGATGGATCCCTCCCCAGATCACCGGAATATTCAGATTGGATTTAATCGCGCTGGTGAGCTGAATGGCCCTCTCGTAGTAGTTGGACATGAACGAGATGCCCACCAGATCGGAGCCCGCGCATAGCTCCGAGACACGGTCGAGGATCTTGGGATCGTAGATATATGAAAAGCTGTCCCTGAACTTGTATTTTTCTACGCCGCCCGGCAGGAAAATATTCCTGACCTCTATTCTCTCCCGCTTCAGGAAAGAGGAAAGCGCTCTGACGCCGAAAGCGGACAAATCCAGAGGGGTGGGCGTCACAAAAGTGATTTTCATATGAAATGGACTCCTTGAAACTACTCGCCCGATCTCCCGAACTGCATCGAATTGAGGCGCCGCCTGGCATAAGTCTTTATCTTTTCCAGCAGGTATACCGGGTTATTTTTCGCGAGTGACAGTATAAGTTTCTTGTTCCTCTTGAATTTGAACCGCAGGCTGTTATTCCGGGCAAACAGCCACCTGGCCATTATGTCGGCCTGTCGCTTGAAATCATCCTCGGAGACAAACTTCATGTAGTGCGCGTCAGGCCAGAACAGGAAGCTGCTCCAGTCGGGATTTTCAGGAACCAGCCCGAGTTCCATGCACCGTTCATAGTCGGTGCTTCCGGGCATTGGGTCCAGGATATTGAAGGCGATCTCGGTTACGGGGAGCTCCTTCATCAATGAGAAGGTCTGTTGCAGATCCTCCATCGTCTCCTCCGGAAAGCCGGCCATGAAGAATGCGCCCGAACCGATGCCGTATTTGTCGATCAGGTTGAATGCATTGCGAATCTGATCGTTTGTAACGTCTTTTTTGATGATCCTTTTCATCCTGTCGCTGCCGCTCTCGACTCCTATTTCGAGCTTGACGCATCCTGATTTTTGCAAAAGAGAGAGTATCTCATCGTCAACCAGGTCAGCGCGGGTAGCCGTTTTCCAGTCTATTTTCACACCTGAGTCTATGAGCGCGTTGCAGTACTTCGTAATTATGTTCCTGTTGATGGTGAGGGAATCGTCCCAGAACATCACATAACTTGAATTATACTCGCGTTTGAGCAGTTCTATTTCCCGGACGATATTTTCAGGAGACCTGAAACGCTCCCTTCTTTCCCAGAAGTTACGCGATGAGCAGAAGCTGCACCGGAAGGGGCATCCGCGAGATATTATCATGCTGCCAAGGGACCGGAAATCGAACGATTCCGGGTAAAGCACAGCGTCTCTAGCCGGAAAAGGAAGGGCATCGAGGTTATCGATAAGCTCCCTTTTGGGATTATTTAATACCTTGCCCTTCTTTTTATAGGACAGGCCTTTGATGGACGAGGGACTTTTCCCGTTGCCTATGCTCTTGCAGAGATCAAGCATCGTATATTCGCCCTCGCCCCTCACAACAAAATCCACGGCGTCATGTGCAAGGCACTGGTCCGGGAGGAAAGTCGGGTGTACCCCGCCCCAGACCACTTTGCATTTTTCATTGTAGCTCTTGCAGAGCCGGCTTATTTTGAGGGCTGAGCCCACCATCGGAGAAAGAAGCGAAATTCCCACAACGTCGGGCTTGAAGGCTTCAAGGGATTCCCGGACTTCCCGCCAAATGAAATGGTCGTGGTCTGCGATAACCTCATGGTATTTGCGCTGGCTGAGTGATCTAAACCGGAAGGAGGTGTCTGCCTCAGTGTTTAAGAATTCGCCTTTCATTCTTGGATTCTCGGCCTGGTAGATTTTGGCTTCGAATCCGTTTTCCCTCAGAACCGATGCGATATATCCCAGGCCCAGGGGAAAGTAGGGAGCGTGCCCCAGGCCCTTGAGCCTCGTATAAGGAGGGTTTATCAGAAGAACTCTCATTTCGGCTTTCCTCGCTCTGGTAAAAATAGAAACAAGCAAGTGCCCTTATAGTCCGCTCATATTGGGCATCAGCATTCTCTTGAATTTTTTCATGGCGATATAGAATTCGAGAATCGCCCGTCCCACTATCGGCCTGCCGAGACATGCAAAAAGGTAGGGGTGGATCAGCAGCTTCAGTACCCTTCGAGGAATCGGCAACTGGGCTATATCGATCAGGAAGTTCAAATAATTGGGCTTGTGCCGCGCGCCGAATACCCTGCTGTAAATTTCCCGCTGGTCGGACTTGATCAACCCATCGCTTTTTACCCTGTTGTACAACTGGGTGGCTGGATACGGTACAAGTGAGTAGCAGCGTATCCGTGCTTTAGGGGGAAGAGAGGTAATGAGCGCCACTGTTTCAAGCAGGTCTTTGTCTGTTTCGTAGGGGTCTTCGTGGATGAAGTCGTAATAAGGGGTGAGCCGGTCGGAGAATGTTTCCAGGATGCGGATCGCTTCCCTTACGTGTTTCATGCTTCCGAATGTCCCCCGGTTGTATTCCCGAAGGAGGCGGTCGGACCCGGACTGAATTCCCATGCCGATAATGGTGAGACCCGCGTCGACCAGCACCCGGAGCTTTTCCTCGGAGACATTGGCCGGGGATACCAGGCAGTAAAACTGAAGCCCGATCTCTTTTTTGTACCGCGCGGCGAACTCCTTGAGTTCGCCCATGGGCCGCGCGACAAAAGTATCATCGCAAAAACAGATCTGGCCAAAGGATCCGATATGTTCCAGTGCCCATTTTATCTCCGCGAGGATGTTCTCCACGCTGCGTCGTCGGACATATTGTTTCTTGCCATAGAGTTCATCGAGCGGGCTTTCGCCGCAGAATGTACACGAATAGGGGCATCCCCGCGTGGTTATCAACTGGTATGAAACGTCGCGGCAGTCGGTAAGGGCCGGAAAATATAGATGCAGATGGCGGTAGAAGGCCTCCCGGGTAAACGGGATGAACTTTCCCCCCCAGAGGAGCATATCGTCTTCAAAATTATAAAGCGGGAAAGGGAGCGAATCCAAATCCTCGACCAGGGGTGCCGGACCATTGTCTACGATCTGGTCTCCCTTGCGCACCCATATTCCCGGAACGCAGTCGATTCCCTCGCCCGCCGCCATTCGCTTCATCAGTTCGACTATGCTGATCTCACCCTCTCCGACGCAGACCATGTCGGCGTGAGATAAGCATTCCTCCGGCCTAACAGTCGGGTGTATTCCACCCCATACCACCGGCACATCGAGCCTTTTCTTTATCTCTGCCGTCAGTTGGGCCGCTGCGTCGAAGTACTGGGTCATAAGGGTTATGCCGATCAGATCGCTTCCCTTGCAGCCCTCGACTACCTGGTCCAGAACCTCCTGGCTGTAGACAAATACGTCCACCATGTGCTGGCGGCGCATCTGGTCGCTTCGATCCGGCATGAAGAGGATTCTTGTTTCGTGTCCCTCTTTTTTCAGCAGCGCGGCAAGTATCCTGATTCCCATGGAATCTGTGCTGAGGTAAGGCGAGATGAATGTCATTTTCATAATAAAAAGACTCCAGAGGGATTAGCCCCTCAGAAGGTCCGGAGAACCGGACCTAAAAATGAGTACTCGTTGAGGCGCCCGTCCGCGCCTGTCCGCAGCCGTGTAACGCAATATGCAGGGAGGGCATGGCTTTGTCGTGCCCACCCGATTAACCGGGCCTGGCGATTTTTTGCTTGAGCATCGAAAAAAGCTCGCGATCGTCCGGAGCCAGTCCGGTAGCGAGGGTACCCGTGACCACCGCCGCAACGGCCAGGCCCGCCAACACGCTCCTGCCGGTTGTGTTAACCTGGAAGAGCCCGCGTACAAACAGGTCGCCAATAAATATAACAAGAGCTATCGCCAGGGGGGTAGCAAACTTCATGCTAAATGGGTGTATCCGGTAGCGGCTCGCCACGACAATAAGTCGAATCGTATCGGTTGCCATGCTGCTCGCTGTCGTTGCTATTGCCGCCCCGATCACGCCAAATATGGGAATGAGCAGCAGGTTCAAAAGAACGCTGAGTGCCAGCCAGCCCGTTAGGCAGGCGAGTTCAAGGTTTTGATTTCCGATCATAATCAGCATATCGCCCGACACGCCAACCAGGGAGGCGAACAGGCTCCCGATTAGCAGTATAGCGAGGATGTTCGGCCCCGAGGCGGTAAATTCCCTTCCGAAAACCATCATCAGGGGGTCGCGGGCAACCAGCAGGAAGATAAAAACGGGAAGTGTCATAATGAGCATCCACCTGCTCGAAGTCTTGTAGAGCGCCTCGATTTTGCCCATCTCATTCAATCCGTACTGGCCGGCGATAATGGGAGCGAATATAAACCTCATCGGCAGTGTAATCAGAGGGAAGAACATGACCCATCGTGCCGCGGCGGCATATTCACCAACCTCGGATGAGCTGCTTAGAAGGTTGAGCATCAGGATGTCGGTTGAGCTGCTCAACATGAAAAGCAAACCCATGGGGAGCAAGGGAATAGAGAAGCCAAGGACCTGTTTCCATATTGCAGGATCAAAAGTCGCCGAGGGGTCGGCTGCCCCGTGGGAAGTCCGGCCGGAAAAGCCCGATACCAGTTTCCATCCCAGTAGCACTATCAGCAGTGAACAAATAGCATTGGATGCGGCAAACGAGTAAACTACTGAAAAGAATCCATATCCGAGGGAATGCAGGGAAGCAAAGATCCCAAGGTGCAGGGTCGGAAACAGAAGGTCCTCAGCCAGCGCGGCATACTTGGCCGTCTTGAATGCCCTGGTCATTTCGGATGCGGTGCGTAGCAGTGAAAAGAAGGGAATGCTGAAAGAAAAAATCCTGATCACATCCGCCATGTCCGGGTTTCTCAAGCATGTAACTGCTATAAAAGAGGCCAGGAAATAACAGGCAAGGGCAACGAGGATGCCGAAACATAGGGGTACGGCGATCGAAAACCTGAAGATTCGTGCCATTGCCGAGATATCGTTATTCTCGTGAGCAATCGCAAGAAACCTCATCCCTCCCTTTTGTACACCCAGGCTCGCTATTATCTGCATCAAGTGGGAAATCAGAAGCCCGGTTACGAAAAGGCCGTAATAGCCGGGACCATATGAGCGGGAAACCATGACCTGCAGCAGGAAGGCCAGGCTCTTCCCGATGACGGAGCCAGCCAGACCGGTCAATAGCCCTGCTGCGGCCTTGACAATCAGGGGTGAACCGGGTGAGCCATTGGGAGGTCTCATCGATTGTTCCCCTTCTGCTGTATGATTTGGTTTGCCCGGATTCAATTTCTCACCGCCTCAAGATGCCGCGCTGTTTGCCGGATCGGATCTCCAGGGGCCAGAAACGGCTCCCGCAGCCAGGCAGATCAAAAATGGCATCATGGGAAAACGGTAGCGGGGCATGCTGGCAATTGCCGAAGCCGCCGTCCAGTAAGCGATTGTGATTACAAAAAAGAAAAAAAGAAAATAGCTCCCGTTGCGCCAGAGCCTGAGCGCCCCCAAAAGGGCAAGAATATATACGGTCAGGTCGAACAGGATCATTGGAGCGGAGCCCGCAACCCACGCTGGCCACTGCGGACCGAAATATTTCGACAGGGCGGCCTTTGGTCCCGATCTGAACAGGATTCCCCATCCCCCCTTGGCCTCCGAGGTAAACCCAAGAATTTGGTACATGCCGGTTATATCCGAGACAAAGAGAGAAACGGTGCTCTTCATCATGTATAGAATAAACCGGCCCGGATGGGCCTTAATAACGCCTATAGCCCAGTTTCGAAAATAGGTTGCCCGCTCGGGGGGAGATGCGGCATTTTTCCCCTCACGCTCCATCTGCTTTACCAAATCGCCTTCGAGCCTATCTCTGAATTGCTGCGTCGTCATTGCGCCGGAATGGTCATGTTCCTCGGCCATCAACTGCGACCCGGCGGTTATGAGCAGGACGTGGTCCGAAGCAGTCGAAATGAATGCGCGGCCGAAAACCACGTAGTTCCTTGCCATCCAGGTTGATACGATCAAAAAAGCGGCGAGCATGAACAGGAAGACTCTCATTGCCAGCGGTTTTGCTGCCGGCTTAATGGGATTGCCCGCGGCAGTCGGAATTTGGCAGGATATTTCCCGCTTTCCCATATAAAGGTAGAGGGCCGCAAGTGCGGCAAAAGCGATCGGCAGGTAGGTTGCCATCGGGCGTACCATAACGGCAAGTCCCATGAAGATGCCGCTTGCAATGGGCAGCTTGAATGATTTATCCGAATCGCTGTCCAGTACCCACGACAGGAATGTCAGCGTTGCGGCCGCCACCATCAGGACGAAGGGGGTATCAGACATTATTTCGTGACTGTATATCAGGGAAAGTGGCTCGATGGCGGCCAGCGCCCCCGCCATCAATGCGGCCCTGTGTCCGAATACCCTGCCGGCGGTAACAACTGTCAGCCAGAGGAGAATCAGGCTAAGGAAGCTCTGGACTATAACCGCAGTATACGGGGTACCGCCCAGAAAATATATAAGGGCCAGAAACACGGGATATGCGGGCGTTCGATACTCATCGGGAGCCAGCGGCGCGGCGTAGCTGATGCTCTCAATCGGCTTGATATAGTCGGGAATAGCTCCGGCAATTGCCGGTTCTTTCGAAAACGTCCCGTGGTGCACGATGCTGAAGGCCAATTTCTGATAACCGTGGCTATCCCCGTTTGCAAACATTCCCGATGGATTGAAAAAAAGGTAGGTAAGAATGGATGCTCGAATCGCCACGGCGAGCGCGACAATCAACCAAAAACGCCCATCCTGCCAGAGTGCAGAATGTTTGCCCATCATACAGGCGACTCCCCGTCCCGGTTTCTGCCCTCGAAAGTCGGACGCATGAGGTCCCCGGCTGCATCGGTCCGGGTGCATACCAGGAGGATCTGGTATCCAAAAAGACCCGGCCAGAACCTTGCGGCCTTCGCGCAGATGCGGTCCAGCAAGTTCCATATCCATGTCGAGTAAAAGGAGCCGGTGCTTTCACCCAGATCGCGCAAAGGTGGGCCAAAACCCAGCACTTCGTCCACCCTGAACCCTGCGTTACGGAAAAGTCTCCTGAATGAACCCATGGTGAACAGCCTGCAATGGGTTGAATCCAATATCCCGCGGCGCCCGTAATTCAGGAATCCGAAAAGGAACATGAGCCGCAAGGGTAGGTATGCAACATTTCCCGTGCTGGCATACAGTTTACCGCCGCTTTTCAGGCATTCGAACAGTTGCCGGGCAGCCGATTCAGGTGAGCGCAGGTGCTCTATTGAATCGAGCGCAAATGCCAGATCATATTTCTGGGAAGGAAACTGCAAGGCCCAAGTTGCATCTAGGTCCACAGCATATCGAGAAATTCCATTCTCCGGCGGGCACCCTGAATTACCCAGACAAGTTACCTCGATTCCCCTTTGGGCGTGGGAGCTGGATATGGCATTGCCGCCGTCACTGCAGATATCCAGCAGCTTGCTGCCTGCATCAACTGGAAGGCTGCTGATAAAGTGATGCAGGGATGTCTCGGCGGTTTTTACTGCGGCGATTCTGGCACGGGACTCGCCAACATCGTATTTGGGGTCGTAGAATATTTCGTATTGCATCAGCCTGTATTTAACGACAGCCTTTACGCACCTGTAGGCATAGAGTGGACCGTTAACGTGGCAGACTTCGTCTCCGTAGAAGGTGGGCACGGGGACTTCAACTATCTTCATTCCCGCTGCGTGGAGCTGAATTATGATGTCCGCATCGAAATCGAACCAGGCGCTGTTGCACTGGAAAGGGAGATGCTTCAGTGCCGAGGTCCGGTAGGACCTGTAGCCGCTGTGGAATTCGGAGAGTTTCGTCTTCAGAAAGAAGTTTTGAATTCCGGTCAAAAAACGGTTTCCAACCCACTTATAAAGGGGCATGCCACCGCGGAGCGGAGCAAGTCCACTCATGAAGCGGCTCCCGAAAACCGCATCGGCGCCCTCCGCGTAAGGTGCGAGAATGGACGGGAGGAACTCGGGCGCATACTGCCCGTCTCCATGCAGCAGAATCACAATATCAAGCCCGCGCTCGATTGCGTACATGTAACCGAGGCGCTGATTTCCCCCGTAGCCTTGGTTGTATGGAGTTCTGTAGATGCGGAAGGGGGCGTTGCCCTCTGGCCAGTCGACAAGCTCCGCGACCTCGAAAGTGTTATCAGAGGAATGGTCGTCTATAACGTAGACTTCGGCCAGGTTCTCGGCCACCCACCCAGGTATTCGATTTAACACGCTTTTGATATGCTTCTCGGCATTGTAGGCGACAATGAATACTGCTACCCTGTTTTCTTCGAGTACCTTGAGAGCAAGGTTTTGCGAGGTCTTACCACCATTCATTGCCCTATAACCCCGATCCTTTGAAAGTTACACCAGCAAAGAAAATCGCGTTCCGGTATTTAGGCCCCGTCTCACCCTTAATGGCCGACTATTATTCCCTGCTGAGATGAACCGCTGGAAGTCGATTCGCCCTTTATTATGTCGATGACCTGCGGAAGGATTACTATCCCGGTTGAGACTCCCAGAAAAGGAGCGATGATTGACCCAAGATGGGTCATCAATCTATCTATATCCGAGACTCTGGAGGGAGGAACATAGATGATGTCACCGCTTTGAACGTAGCAATCAGCAACGACGGAACCATGCTGGAGCTGTGTGGGATCAAGGTTCAGCGCGCTCACTTTGACGTTTTCCGGCTGACCGTTCGGTATAGCGTTCCTAATCAGAACCACCTTGGCTTTTTCCGAGTTCTTGGTGAATGCCGCCTTGGCAATCACTTCCCATGCGGTCGTCCTGTGGTCCAAAGTGATTGGCCCTGGATTGGATACTTCTCCGTAGACATGGACGGTCTGGCTCTTGGATGCGGATATCAAAAGGTCCACCTGCGGGTCTACGTAATACTTGCCCAGCCGTTTCGTAATCTCATCGTTGGCTTCCTTGATAGTGAGGCCTGCAATCTTGATTGTGCCGACCAGGGGGATGGAAACGTTGCCCTGCATGTCCACTTTCAAAGACCGCTTCAACGATTCCTGCCTCCACACCTGCATATCGATCGTATCCCCTTCGCCCAGCACGTAATAATCGCTCGGTTCGCAGGAACCCGCTGTCTTCACAACCGGCACGGGCGCTTCGACGCGCGCGGGAGGTTCGGGCTTTCCGGCACATGAACACATAAAGGCGACAACAGTAAAGTAGACTAAAAAATCGCGACCAGTCACGGCGGCACCTTTTAGAAGGGTTTATTCGGCAAAGTTGATTCGCGGTACAAGAAGCTCGTTGAAACTGAAAATCCGCTTGCGCGGCGGAAGATAAATGGCCGAGAAGCCAGCGGAGTTTCTGGTAATCGACTACTTTGAAATATGATTTATTTTTCAGGAAATTGACGGGCTAGTTATAACGGCGGTCCATAAGACTGACAAGAAACATTTTATAAGCCGTTCATATTACCGGCCTTTTCAAACGGTGGTGATCGAGGCCTTCTATTCAAATTGGCATGATATTAAGGAAATAACCGGCAGAGTTTGCGGAAAAATGGGAATAGTAATAAAGAGGTTGGGTCACTTGGGTTTTGTGGCTGAGAAGTTTTGTGAACGTCCAACAAAAGCAAGGGGCTGGAATAGTGTTCATTCGGGAGCAAATCAGTGCGGAAAGAGGTAATTGCAAATCGAAAGGGTGAGCGCGGCCCTTGCCGTGCTCACCCTTGAACCTTTACCTGTCCCCATCTGTACTTCAAAAGCTTGCCTAGAGTACAAAGAGCCTGTTATCCATTTCCCAGTGCCCATCTTTGCATACGAAACAAGCATCAGACTGACAAAATTTTTCGAGATTGGCGAACTCGCGACCTTCGCATGTACACGAATGACTTCCTGATATGTTTTCCATCTTCCTACTCCTTAGGCAGCCACTTGGGCCGATTTAAGTCGAATGATCGATTCAGCCGATCAGCAAAAATGCAGTTTTTACTTCCGAGGAATTTAATCATCCGCGAATCGTTATCAAGTTCTGCCCGTGGAGTTTCTGCACGCACGCTCAGTCTTTGATTATCCTGGCATCTATCACTACAATACCTTCGGAGTACGCCCGCACAGGGTTGAGGTCGATTTCCGCGATATCTGGACAGTCGCGAGCTATATCGGCGAGCCGCATAATGGCATCCGCCACTGCATTGCGGTCGATTGCCGGCTGGCCTCGAAAGCCTTTGAGAAGCCGCGCCCCCCGTATTTCGTCGAGCATTTCGAGGGCATCGGCCCTCGTGATGGGAGTGACCCTCATGGTTACATCCCGGAAAAGCTCGACAGCGACACCTCCAAGGCCAAACATTATCACAGGCCCGAATTGGGGGTCCCGGTGCATACCAAGGAGCAGCTCGAGGCCGGGTGCCGCCATGGCGCTAACCACCACCCCCGAGATTCGGGCATTGGGGTAGGCTGCCGATACTTCATTCATCATCCTGGAGTAAGCGGTCCTCAATTGCTGGGCAGTCTGGATGTTTACCTTCACCCCGCCGCAGTCCGATTTGTGCAGGATATCAGGAGAATTGATCTTCAAGACCACGGGAAAGCCCATCTTATGGGCAAGGTTTACCGCTTTGCCCTCGCTGTCCGCCGGGCGGGACGAAATGCACTCGAAACCCCTCGACTCCAGAAATTCAAAACTCTCGTTCAGGTCAACCTGCGAGCGCCCGCCCCCGGAGGGGTAGGTGAAAGTTGCCTTTCCGCCTTTCCTCTCCCTGGGGATAACCTGCGAAAGTGCACGGATGCCTCTTTCCGGGGTGGGATAAACCGGGATGCCCTTCCGGTGCATCTCTTGTTTTTCCAGCCGCTCGACATCAGCCCCACCAAGGTAAATTATCAACTCGTCGGCATTCGGGGTAACAATCTTGGAGGCGTCCACGATCGGATCGCCGAAGATAACCCCAAGAGTGTCGTAATAGGGCCTTGCCCTGTCCATAACTTCCTTGAACATATCGGCATTGGCATCGCCGGTAAGATCGAGTGGATTGGACCGGATCGCGTGGGGCGGAATGACCCCTTCGAGCGAATCGGCAAGCTCTTTAGGCAGCGGGCTTGTTTCAATTCCTTCCTGCTCGGCGGCGTCAGTCGCCAGGATTGCGGCACCCCCGGAAGTCGTAACAAAGAGGATGCGGTTACCCGGAGGCGGCTTAAGGTAGGCATACGCTTTGGCGAAGTCGTAGAACTCCTCGATAGTGTCTGCCCTGCAAACTCCATAGCGTTTGAGAAGTGATGAATATATCGCATCGGCCCCAGCAAGCGACTTGGTGTGAGATTCGGCTGCTATCCTTCCGCGTGGGGTCCTGCCGGATTTCAGGACGACCAGGGGCTTTTTCCTGGTTTCGAGCACCTTCTGAAACCTTACCGGGTCCTTTATCCCTTCTATATAGGCCGCAATTACCTGCGTGTTGGGGTCCTGCTCGAAGTACTCGATAAGGTCTATTTCGTCTACATCCGCCCGGTTGCCCAGGCTCACAAAACTTGAAACGCCCAGTTCCTCGACCGAAAACCAGTCCATCATGGCAGCCCCAACAGTTCCGCTCTGGCTAACAACGGCAATGCGCCCCTTCATTGTAAGAAGAGGCCACGAAGCGCAAAGCGGTCCGTAAGGGTTGTTGACGCCCTGGCAATTGGGTCCGATTACGCGCACACCGTAATCGGCGGCAACCCCTGCCAGGTTTTTCTGCAGCTCCTCCCCTTCACGTCCCGCCTCGCTGAAACCACCTGAGATGACTACTGCTCCCTTTATGCCGCGCTCGCCGCATTCCCGCACCGCCTGCGGGACCATCTTCGCGGGGATGATTACAACTGCAAGATCGAGCGGCCCGGGAACATCCTTTATGCTCTTGTAGCAATCCAGCCCCAGGATGCGCTCTGATTTGGGGTTTATGGGATGGAGCGCACCCGTAAAGCCGGCATCCCGCAGATTTTTCAATATAGTGTAGCCAAGCTTGCCGGGGTTGTCCGATGCCCCGATGACGGCCACTCCCACCGGTTTGAAAAATGCGTTCAGGTTATCGATACCCATGGGCCCTCTTCTCCGTGTTCGTTGGGGGGGGGCGGCAGGAAAGCCTGCCCTGCAATTAGCCGGGTGCCGGAAGTATTCGCGCCATAGCGCAAAGCAAATGTTACCGAGAGGTGAACTCGGCTAGCCCTTCTTCGCCTTTTGAGCCACCCTGGCGTTAAACTTTTCCGCATTTATAATGAATCGCTCGTGTACGGCCTCTCCAATCTTCTCCACTTCATCGAATGCTTCGAGCTTGAACGTGAGCTTGCGGCCCTCGACGGCGGTGATCTCCGTTCTCACCCTGATGATCATACCAAGGGGAGTTGCCGCCGTATGCTTGAGGTCCATTGTTGCGCCCACCGACTGCTCGCCCGGATTGAGGTGCTCGTTTATCAGTTCGGCACTAACCCTTTCCATGAGCCCGCCCAGGCAGGGCGTGGCGAAAACGTCCGGAAGGTTGGCATAGAAATTCCGGGCGGAATCATCGGCAGTGGAAACTACGATCAGTTCTCGACTCATGCCTGGCTCGAAAAGTGACATGCATCTCCTCCTTGTTGAATGGTTTTCATGTGCAGAATGTTTATAGGTGCTCGATGCCCGAAAAGTTGGCGGGCTTCTCAACTGGTACCCTGGCCTGAAAACGAATTGCGGGAAAGGGAGCAACAGGGGCGCCTTTGCGCCTGGACCGTCTTCGCGGGGAGCGGGGAAAAGTGTCTGCGTGGGAAGAAGAGCGGGCTTGCTGCCGCGGTCGAACTAAAAGACGCTCCGAGTCCGGCGGGCAAGCCTTACCCGGACCAGAGCAAAACAATACATGATTCCGGGCGACGGTCAAATCAAAAAATAGCTTAAATTGACTTTGTACAAGATGTTCATTAGATTTCCGGTCTACCTGAAACTCTTTCGCACACTATAGCCGGCTCTATGTTATTCCTTCTGTTAAGGACTGGCAGACCAGATTGAGCCGGAGGTCAGCCGGCTGGCACCATTTGCCGAATTAGCGACCCATTCTGATATGAGTTCACCATTAAATCACTACTCAAAGGAGAAGACGCATGTCCAAAACGAAAAAAGACCTGATGGATGCCTTTGCGGGGGAGTCGCAGGCGAACAGGAAATACCTTGCTTTCGCCCAAAGGGCCGAGGATGAATTCCTGCACGGAGTCGCCAAGCTCTTCAGGGCCGTTGCCGAGGCCGAAACGATCCATGCAATAAAGCACTTCCGCACGGCCGGAGGAGTTAAGACTACCAAGGAAAACATCGAAGCGGCTCTTTCGGGCGAGGTCCACGAGTTCACCGAAATGTATCCCCCTATGATTGAGGGCGCAAAGGGAGAGGGGAACAAATCAGCCGAAGTTTCGTTTAACTATGCGAACGAAGTCGAGAAGATCCATGCCGAACTTTTCAAGAAAGCGCTTGCGGACCCCGACAAGTATCCCGTCCAGGATTACTGGATATGTAAGATCTGCGGCTACACCCACGAAACGGACTGCCCCGACACATGCCCGGTGTGCGGAGCCAATAAAAAGGCATTCTTTAAGTCTTAGGTGTACCAGTTTAATCAAGCAGCATGCGGGGCAGGCTTTCCAACCTGCCTCGCAGAACCGCAAAACCACCCGCCGGCCATTGAACTAATCGAGAAACTTATGTAAATATTGAAATCACGCCGTTAAGCGGCGAGGTTTTGCATTCTGCGCGGGAGTGATCGTAGCGAAAATGGATCGCGTAGCCTTTCATTCCGAAGAGATCGGAGTCCTTGCTCGGGCCATCGAGATCTCCGAGGATCTAATCAGCGATTTCTACAAAATATCCACATCCGAGTGGAAGAGGTACCGCTACGACATACAGGGGCTTAAGGACCTCCACGGGGAAGAGATTACAGATTTTGCCTTCGCGCAAATCCGAAGATATCTGCGCCGCCCGGGTGAGCGGATGCGCGGCAGCGAGCCGGGCGACTTCTTCAAGATCTGCATCCAGGACCACGTAATTCGCAGGGCTGTCAACCGTGATCCTCATATATCGCTGTTCCCGCTCACCACGTATGTGGTAATACACGAGCTGATTCACGTGGTCCGATTCTCCAAATTTCTCCAACGCTTCGACAGCACTCCAGCCGAGCAGGACATTGAGGAAAGAAGGGTCCACGAGCTGACTTACACGCTTCTGCAAAGACCTCGCATAGACGGGCTGCCCGAGGTCCTGGCCGCATTTGGAAACTGCCGCACAATGGAGAACTTCCTGGCGGCCAAGGGCGCGGACTGGCAGCCTACACTCTAAAATTCCGGGAAAATCAGGAATCGATATGAACGAAAAAATCTCCAAGGAAGGGGTCCGGCACGTCGCCAAACTTGCCCGGCTCGAATTGTCGGATTCCGAGGAAGATCGAATGACAGGCCAGATGAACCAGATCCTCGGATATATGGACAAGTTGAACGAATTGGACACTGAGGGCATCTCCCCGATGACCCATGCCATCCAGGTTGAAAATGTCCATCGACCTGATTGCGTAAGTCCTTCGCTTGAGAGGCAGGATGCACTCGCAAATTCCCCCGAGACCGACGGGTGCAATTTCGTTGTGCCAAAGGTAATTTAATCGATTGATTGGCGGGGAAGGCAGAGGACCAGAAGGCGTAAGGCTCAATATTGTTGGCTAGGAGCGCGCTGCGCGGGAGACTTCCAGGGGGAAAAATTGGACATTTATTCGCTTACAATGCACGAAATACACGATATGTTGGCAAGCCGGCGGGCCGGAGCGGTCGAGTTGGTTTCCGCCTTCCTGGACCGTATCGAAGCGGTTGATCCAAAGGTAAAATCGTATATCAGCACTCTTGCGGACATGGCACTGCAAGAGGCAAAGCTCTTCGATAGCGGAAAGAAAGATTTTGCTGCCTCGCCCATTGCCGGAGTACCGTTGGCCATAAAGGATGTTATCTGCATCAAGGGGACCCTGACAACCTGTGGCTCGCGGATCCTGGAAAATTTCGTCCCGCCCTATGATGGTACCGTAACCACGAAATTGAGGGATGCCGGGGCCATTTTCATAGGCAAAACGAACATGGACGAATTTGCAATGGGGTCCTCCACCGAGAATTCCGCTTTCGGCCCGACGCGCAATCCCTGGGACCTTGAGAGGGTGCCGGGGGGATCGAGCGGAGGGTCGGCTGCCGCAGTTGCCGCGGGATTATGCGCAGGGTCGCTCGGGACCGATACCGGAGGCTCGATCCGCCAGCCGGCATCATTTTGTGGTGTGGTAGGTCTGAAGCCCACATACGGCCGGGTATCCAGATTTGGGCTTGTCGCTTTCGCTTCCTCCCTCGACCAGATTGGCCCAATCACTAGGGACGTCGAGGACGCCGCGATACTGCTCCAGGCAATCGCTGGTTACGACAGGCGCGATTCAACATCGGTAGACTTGCCGGTCCCCGACTACCGGGCGGCGCTTTCACAGCCCATCCGCGGGCTTCGACTCGGAATACCCAGGGAATATTTCATCGAGGGGACCTCACCCGAAGTCCTGGTGGCCGTGCGCCGGGCAATCGACACTTGCAGGGACCTCGGAGCACAGATTGTCGATGTTTCCCTGCCTCATACCGAATACGGAATCGCTGCCTATTACATCGTCGCTCCAGCCGAGGCCTCATCGAATCTCGCCCGCTATGACGGGGTAAAATACGGGCTAAGGGCAAGCGGTGCAAAAGACCTTATGGAAATGTACCGCAAGAGCCGTTCACAGGGGTTCGGCGCTGAAGTAAAGCGCCGGATTATGCTGGGCACTTATGTCCTTTCGGCGGGATATTACGATGCATACTATAAGAAGGCATCACAGGTAAGAAATCTAATCCGGCGCGATTTCCAGGAGGCATTCGAAAAATGCGACGCCCTCCTGGCCCCCGTTGCGCCGATACCTGCATTCAAGATCGGCGAGAAATCGGACGACCCGCTCCAGATGTACCTAAGCGATGTGTTCACCCTCCCGGCAAGCCTTGCGGGTATACCCGGCCTGTCGGTGCCGTGCGGCTTCACCAGCGACAATCTGCCCATCGGGCTTCAAATACTTGGCCCCCATTTCAGCGAGGAACTGATTCTGAGAGTGGCCCACCAGTTTGAACAGGCTACCATTTCGGAAATTGGAAGCCGTAAAACCGAAGTCATCAGCCGGCTGGCCTGACAGAACTCGGGTTGCCCAAAGAAAAGTTTGGAAACCACATCCCATTCGGCAACTGTCCAACAGGCGCGGTTATCGTGCCCATTAATTTACGAGCAACAACAAGTGGGCACGGAAAAACCGTGCCCACTTTGCGTATCACCACAAAATTGGCAAAGTCTCACGAGCACTTGAGCCAACCTAGTTGAATCCGGCGGACCTGCCGCCTTAGCTGATGCTGTAGTTACCTGGCCGTATCTGCCTTATCCTGATTTGCCTGGTTTTGCTGCTGACCGTACTGGCTCGATCCGCTTTGCGAGGGCTGATTGGCATTACGATCATAGTCGTTGCGCGATGATTTATTCGGGCTGCGGTCAAAATCACCCTGCTGCGACTTTTCCGAAACATCCCGGTCCCGCTGCTGGGTGCCGTAATCGCGGCTCATTGTGCTCGTACCTTGATCATAGGCCCCGCTCTGCTTGCTCTTGCTCTGTTTACCGCTAATGTCCTTGTCGGACGAGCTTCGATCCATCTGATTCATTTTGCTGTCACGATTCGTATCTTTGTCAGTCCTATTCATGCTTTCATCGGACTTCATGCTACCGGATTTTTCCATATCTTTCGCTTTTCGCTGTGCATCGGTATCCTTGTCGGACGAGCTTCGATCCATCTGATTCATTTTGCTGCCACGATTCGCATCTTTGTCAGTCCTGCTCATGCTTTCATCGGACTTCATGCTGCCGGATTTTTCCACATCTTTCGCGCTTCGCGATGCATCGGTATCCTTTGAGCGCGTGTCCATATCTTTACTGCGCATCTCGCCTTTTTCAGAGTCTCTGCCCGACATGCGCTGGCCGTGATCGGATCTGGACGTCAGGAACCTTGTACGCTCCTCGGTACGCATCGAGAAGAACCGGTGCTGCTCTTCGGGTCTAAGTGTAGTGAAGACTTCCCTTTGCTCTGAAGGCAGTTGAATAAAGGTGACACGTTCCTGAGGTTTCAATGTGAAGAAAATTTCTCGTTCGCGGGGAGCCAGGGCAAAGAATTTTTCGCGTTCAGTCTGTCTGAGAGTGAAGAATTCACGCCTCTCGTTTTCGGGAAGACTTGTTATGATTTCCCTGCGTTCCCCTGAAAGCGAGCTGATCTCTTTTTCATCGTTATCTCGCATCTCACCTTTTTCCGTGTCCCTGCCCCACATACGCTGGCCGTGCTCGGACCTGGATGTCAGCCATTTCGTCCGCTCCCGGGTACCCATCGAGAAGAACCGGTGCTGCTCTTCGGGTCTAAGCGTAATGAAGATTTCCCTTTGTTCCGGTTTCAATTGAATGAACGTAACTCGTTCCTGGGGGCTCAGAGTAACGAAGATTTCCCTTTCGCGGGGGGCCAGGGTGAAGAACCTTTCGCGTTCAGCCGGCTTGAGAGCGAAGAATTCACGCCTTTCGTTTTCGGGCAGGCTCGTTATGACTTCCCTGCGTTCAGTCGAGTATGAGCTGATCTCTTTTTGCTCCTTGGCGCTCATTTTTTCGTTAGAAGATGATTTCTCCCTGGTAGACGATGACTTATCCTTGTCGGATGCGGAAGATCGGTTTTCCATCCTTCCATGATGCTCATCCATCATCTTGGAGGATGCTCCCTGATCGTGCATCGTGTCGGTATCCGACTTGCCGTGGTACTCGCCTTTATCCTTTTCCTGGCCCGACTTGCCGTGGTAATCCGAGCCCGAACTCATTCCAGGTGACGTCATATTTCCTGATTTGGACTGGTCGGTGTCCATCTTTCCATGATGCTCATCCATCATCTTGGAACCGGATGCTCCTTGATCGTGCATAGTGTCGGTATCCGATTTGCCGTGGTACTCGCCTTTATCCTTCTCCTGGGCCGACTTGCCATGGTAATCCGAACCCGAACTCATGCCAGGTGACGCCATATTGCCTGTTTTGGACTGATCGGTATCCATTCGCCCATGAGGGTTAGACATGGACGATCCGCCCATGTCACGGTGGTATTGTCCTGTTTGTCCACTGCTGCCCTGAGAACTTTCCTGAGCAGAACCGGAGGACATGTCCTTCTGGTTAGTGTCGGCGGCCGCCTTGGCTGCTGTCGGCATTGCGAAAATCAACATCAGCGCAAACGCCAGCGCCGCGATAGAGAAATACGAGAAACGCTTCTCCATTGGATGCTCCTTCTTTGAAAATCACTAATCTATTTTCCACAGTTGCTTAATTTTATTGGCATACACAGATCTACACTGAAAGTAAGGAGCCTTAAATGATCCTGTCAATGAGAGAAGTCCCGACGGGGAATTGGGGCATCGAAATCCCTTCACGCCTGCGAACCATTCGATGTAATTGCGCAGTCGTTAATTTCATTTTAATTCCTAAATTCCCCGATCCAAGAATTCCTGCTAATATGGCGAATTATGAACCTTTTCTATTACAGCTACCGAAATCTTTGGGTAAGGCGGCTTACAACCATGCTAACCGCCGGCGGTATGGGGCTTGTCATTTTTGTGTTCGCAACCGTTCTGATGCTTGCCGAGGGGCTCCAGCAAACGCTCATAACCTCGGGCAGCCCGGAAAATGCTGTTTTCATACGACGCTCGTCCGAGACGGAGATGCAGAGCATCATCCCCAGAAGCGATTCGGCTATCATAGAAACCCTCCCGGAGGTTTCAGTTAGCGGCACCGGACTTAGACTGGCGGCCCATGAGGTTCTGGTGCTTGTAAATCTTCCGAGGAAAGATACCGGCGCTGCATCTCATGTTGGCGTTAGGGGGGCTGTGAACGGGGTTTCACTCGAACTCCGAAACCAGGTCAGGATAAGTGCCGGACGCGAGTTTATGGCAGGATCATCGGAGGTTATAATCGGCTCCAACATAGCCAGGAAGTTCAACGTCGGGGGGCTTGGGCGCACCCTCTCTTTCGGCGGCAGAACCTGGACTATTGTGGGTGTTATGGATGGGGGAGGGACGGCATTCGACTCCGAGATCTGGACCGATGTAGACACCCTGATGAGTGCTTTCAAGAGGCCGGTGTACTCGTCGGTTACTATTCGCATGAGGGATCCGGGTGCGTTCGCGGATCTAAAGGAGCGAATTCTCAAGGACCCGCGCCTGGTCGAAGAGGCGTGGCGCGAGAACGAATACTACAAGGCACAGTCCGAGCTGATGGCCAGATTCATCCGGATACTCGGCATAAGTCTTACCCTCATTTTCAGCCTGGGTGCCATGATTGGTTCGATGATCACGATGTATGCGGCGGTGGCTGCACGGACCCCCGAGATTGGTACGCTCAGGGCGCTCGGGTTTAAAAGGAGGACCATTTTGCTGACCTTCCTTGCCGAATCCGTCTTTCTCAGCCTTCTAGGAGCGGCCCTGGGACTTTTCGGGGCTTCATTCATGAACAAACTTACCATCTCCACCCTCAACTGGCAGACCTTTTCGGAACTTACATTCCGGTTTCTCCTAAACAGGCGAATCGCTGTCTATTCCATTATCTTCGCCGTAGTGATGGGCATTGCGGGCGGGATGCTCCCGTCGGTAAGGGCCTCGAGACTAAATATCGTTTCGGCGCTTCGCGCCAGGTGAGGACAACAAGCCGTGCAATGCGTTCCCTTCGATGACTTTTCTCTTTTTTTGACCGCCCTCAGGTACTGCGCCGAAAAGCATCGAATGCAAAGGCGCAAGGACGCGCAGAGGACCCCTTATTTAAATCACCCAATTGAAGTGGCCGAGCTTTTGTGGCGGGTGGGGAGCGTTCGTGACGCAAGTATCCTGATAGCTGCCCTGCTGCACGATGTTATAGAGGACACGGGTGCCCGCCCGGAAGAAATAAGGCGCCTTTTCGGAGACGAAGTCTTGTCGCTGGTCCTCGAAGTATCGGACGACAAGAGCCTGCCCAAGGACGCCAGGAAAGAACTCCAGGTAGTGCACGCCCCCGGCCTGAGCCGCGGTGCCAAACTGATCAAAATCGGGGATAAAATTTGCAACGTTCGTGACATAACCATCTCGCCCCCACCCGAATGGCCGCTGGAGCGCCGGTTGGAGTATCTCAACTGGGCCGAGAGGGTAGTAGACGGCATCGGAGAAGACAACTACCTGGAAAAGCTTTTCCGCAAGACTCTTATGGAGGGCAGACAGCAACTTGGACAAGAAGCAGATTTGACGTAAGCCCCATCCTGTGGGGTCAATGCCCTCGGTATTGGCCATGACGCGAAAACCCATTTGTAGGGGCAAAAAATCTTTTGCCCTACGCCGTTCGTTCCCCACAATTTCACCCCAACATGGCCCGGAGAAGGCATTGCAGGAGCGAAACCCAACGCTCAGGCGCTTGAGTGCCTGCCTGGGTTTCGCTCTGGCTCAATAAATAGTATGTGCTTTTTTCGGTGAGAAAATCCCGCTCGTCTTAGTGAGTTGGCTGCTCTTTTTCGCCGGCTGTCTGCATTTTTCCGCCGAGCTTTTGAACAACCTCTCCTGCCTGGGCCGAGCCGCGCTTGGCCGCCTCTTCGAGCTGAGAGTAGAGCTTGTTAAAAAGCTGTTTTGCTTCCTCTCCGCCTTTTTGAGCCCACGCAATCAACTGCTCTGGTCCCAGTTGCATGACTGTGTCCACTAATTTGGTCACGTTCTCGCTTAGGGTGCCGGTTGTTTCCTGAAGTGTGGATTGAAGAGTATCGGTAAGGGTTTTAATCCCTTTTATGCTCAGGTCGATATTCAGGCTCAGCAGGCCCAGATCGAGATTTACCTTGCCTCCGAGAAGCTCATTTGTCTTTTCTATTGGTTCCATGTTCACTCCAATTTTGTCTGATTTGTGAAGAATATTTATACCCTTAAGATAAACACTGTCTTGGAGCCGTGAAGATGCAGGGGAATTGTGGAAGATTCCGTGCATTTGGGTGTGTCCCTCTTGGTGGGAATTTCGCGATCAGTGGTTAATTTAGTCAAGCCGCACTATTAGAGTTCACGGATGAGCAGCCACCCATAATGAGGAGAGATTATGCTGGAATATCCACATAGTCTTGTAAGCATACAGGACTACGAAAGATTCATAGGCGCGGAAGCGGTCGAGCGGATATATGCCAAGGCGGAACCGCTGGAAGGAATCAGAACGGTCAATGTGAATTCGACCTACTATGGCGGTGGCGTTGCCGAAATTCTGAACTCGCGAGTTCTCCTGATGAACGGACTTGGCATTGAAGAGGGGTGGAGGATTATTCACGGGACCCCGGATTTCTTCAGCATCACCAAAAAGATGCATAACGCGCTGCAGGGCGCGGAGATAAATCTTACCGACCGTAAGAGGCATATCTATGAAGATGTGATATTTGAGAACGCCATCAGGAATCATCTCGATCATGATTTTGTCATCATCCACGACCCGCAACCCCTGCCGATGATCAAACACTACCGCAAATATGGCCCATGGGTCTGGCGATGCCACATCGACCTGACAAGACCCAACAGGGAACTTTGGGATTACTTGTTGCCGATCATCGAAAAATATGACGGAGTGGTGTTCAGCATAAAGGAATACGCGCAAAAGCTGAGAACCCCTTCCGTTTTCATAATGCCGGCGATTGACCCATTTTCGATCAAGAATAAGGAATTGGATGCAGAGGAAGTAAAGGAGCGCCTCGATCATTACGGCATCCCGACTGACCTTCCACTTGTCGCGCAGGTATCTCGATTTGATCTATGGAAAGACCCCATGGGCGTAATAGAGGCTTTCAGGCTTGCGCGTAAAGAGGTGGAGTGCACCCTGGTCATGGTCGGCAACCCGGCAACCGATGATCCCGAAGGGGCGCAGGTCTATGAATCACTCCTGGGATGCCAGGAGGAGCGCATAAAGATATTGAGTGTTCAGGATTCCGCGCTGGTTAATGCTGTCCAGCGCGCCGCATATGTTGTAGTGCAGAAATCACTGCGGGAAGGGTTCGGCCTTACGGTAGCCGAGGCAATGTGGAAGGGAACGCCGGTTATCGGAGGCAACGTTGGCGGAATCCGCCACCAGATCCGGGACGGGGTGAATGGGTTTCTTGTGTCGTCCGTCACGGAGACGGCGCAGCGGCTGGTACAATTGCTGAAAGACAAAAAGCTCAGGGAAGAGATGGGCAGAAAAGCCAGGGAAACCGTAAAGGAAAATTTTCTGATGTCCAGGTATGTCGAACAGAACCTCGATTTGTACAATTCATTCGAAACGATCTACAGGATGCACCCCGCTCCCGGTCTTGCTTGAAGTAAATGTGCGAGGGCGCCAGGCTTAGGTAGGCGATGGGGCAGGCTGAAAAGCCCGCCCACACCTTAGCTCACATTATTAGTTTCTCTGCTCCGAATTCCAGAATTCCCAAGTTCTCAGTTACCGGACTTCAAGAATTCCTCATTCCGCAATGTACCTTGCAACCAGGTCGCCGACTTCAGTTGTGGAATAGCCCATATTGCCGGCAGACAGGCTTTTGAGGTCGTTTGCAACTGTCTTTTTAATCGCATTTTCAATGCGCACGGCTGCTTCGGTTTCTCCAAGGTGGTCCAGCATCATCTGCACAGCCGCGATCGCGGCAACCGGATTGATGATATTCATCCCGGTGTATTTCGGGGCGGAGCCACCTATCGGCTCGAACATGGAAACGCCCTGCGGATTGATATTTCCGCCCGCGGCTATGCCCATTCCACCCTGGATCATTGCGCCAAGGTCGGTGATTATGTCTCCAAACATATTGTCGGTGACTATCACATCGAACCACTCGGGATTCTTGACCATCCACATGCAGATTGCATCAACGTGTGCGTAATCGGTCTTGATGTCGGGATATTCAGTGCCGGTTTCGTTAAATGCCCGTTGCCAGAGGTCGAATGCATAAGTGAGAACGTTTGTCTTCCCGCAAAGCGTCAGCTTGTTGCGGTACTTGCGCCGCCGGCAGTAATCGAAAGCGAATCTGATGCAGCGTTCGGCCCCCATCCGGGTATTGATCGATTCCTGGACCGCCACCTCATAAGGGGTGCCCTTGCGCAAAAAGCCTCCCGCACCCGCATAAAGGCCTTCGGTATTTTCCCTGACGACAACGAAATTGATGTCTTCGGGCTTTTTGTCTTTGAGCGGAGTATCGACCCCCGGATAAAGTATCACCGGCCGGAGGTTTATGTATTGGTCGAGCTTGAACCGAAGTTCCAGCAGAAGACCCTTTTCGAGGATGCCTGGTTTTACGTCCGGATGACCGATTGCGCCCAGCAGGATGGCGTCAAAGGTCCTTAGTTCATTGAGAACCGAATCGGGCAAAATTTCTCCGGTCCGAAGATATCTTTGCCCGCCGAGGTCATACTGTACCTGCTCGGTTTTGAATCCCGCCTTCTCCGAGATGGCATCAAGCGCCTTGAGTCCTTCCCGTACAACCTCCGGCCCGGTCCCGTCCCCCGGAATAACCGCTATCCGATATTTTTTGCTGCTGTTCATCAATCCGGCTCCAAATATGGAAGTTGATCGGTGGGCACGACAGGACCGTGCCCATCCTATTGGAATGCTGATCACTGCCTGTTCGTCTGCTCACGCACATATTCCATTAGCCCGCCGGCCGCTATCAGCTTTTGCATGAAGGGCGGTATGGCCTGCGCGCGGTAGGTTTCGTTCCTGGTGCGGTTTTCGATGATGCCTTCGTCCAGGTTGATTTCAAGCTGGTCGCCGGCTTGTATGCGTTCTGCCGCCTCGGGGCACTCCAGGATGGGAAGCCCCATGTTGAAACAGTTGCGGTAGAAGATACGCGCAAAGCTGTGCGCGATTACGCAGCTTACGCCCGCTCCCTTTATCGAAATCGGGGCATGCTCGCGCGATGAGCCGCATCCGAAATTCTTACCGGCAACCATGACGTCGCCAGGCTGCACACTTGAGGCGAACTGCGCATCGGCATCCTCCATGCAGTGCTTGGCCAGAAACTCCGGGTCGTTGGATATCAAATACCGCGCCGGGATTATGGCATCGGTGTCCACGTCGTTTCCGAATTTCCATGCTTTTCCATTGATCTTCATTGGCCCACTACCTCGCGAGGATGCGCTATGCGTCCGAGAACGGCCGAAGCGGCGGCAACGGCCGGGTTGCTCAAGTAAACCTTGCTCTCGACATGTCCCATGCGGCCCACGAAATTGCGGTTGGTCGTGGCGACCGCCGATTCTCCAGGGGCGAGTATTCCCATGTACCCGCCGAGGCAGGGTCCGCAAGTCGGAGTACTGACCGCGGCTTCGGCGTCGATGAACGTTGAGATCAGGCCTTCTTCCATGGCTTCCATGTAAATTTTCTGAGTCGCCGGAATAACGATGCAGCGCACGCCGCGCGCGACCTTTCTGCCGCGAAGGATCTCGGCCGCAACCCTGAGGTCTTCGAGGCGTCCGTTAGTGCACGATCCGATCACTACCTGGTCTATGCGGGTCTCGGGGATCTCCGTAACCTGTTTTACATTCTCGGGTGAGTGGGGCAAGGCCACAACAGGTTCAAGGTCGGATATATCCCACTCGTGAATCGCTTCGTAGGAGGCGTCCGCATCGCTTTCGTAAAATTTGTAGGCCCTTTTAGCACGAGTGCCGACGTATTCTTCCGTGATCTCGTCCGGTGCAATCAGTCCGACCTTTGCCCCCGCCTCGATTGCCATGTTTGACATGGATAGCCGGTCTGACATTGGCAGGGTGTCGATAACCTCACCGGTAAACTCCATTGCCCTGTAGCGAGCGCCGTCAACGCCGATGCGGCCGATGATGTAAAGGATCAGGTCCTTTCCTCCAACCCAGGGCTTGCGCTTTCCCTTGAAGACGAATTTCATGGAATGGGGCACCTTGAACCATATACGGCCGGTAATCATCGCGGCGGCGAGGTCTGTGCTGCCGACCCCGGTTGCAAAGGCCCCAAGTGCGCCGTAAGTACAGGTATGGCTGTCCGCGCCAATAATCACATCGCCCGGCAGCACCAGCCCCTGTTCGGGAAGAAGCGCATGCTCGATTCCCATCCGTCCGACTTCGAAGTAGTTGGAAATTCCATGCTCGGCGGCGAAGTCCCTTAGCATTTTTGCCTGGATCGCCGATGCAATGTCCTTGTTTGGAATGAAGTGGTCGGGAATCAGCCCGATTCTTTCGGGGTCGAAGACTTTTTTTGCTCCAGCCCGGCGGAATGCCTCGATTGCGAGCGGCGCCGTAATATCGTTTCCGAGGGCGAAATCGACTTTTACCTCCACAAGCTCGTCCGGAAAAACCTCGGGCTTTCCGGCATGGTCCGCCAGGATCTTTTCACTCATAGTTTTTGGCATTTGCTGTACCTCTATTGGGAATCTTTGGGACCGGCGCCTTCGGGATTTTGCTCCGGCTCGGAGCTTTCAACCTGCGGCGCGGCGGCTGAAACGGCAGCGGCGGTCTCCGGGGGATTTCCCTTACCGGTAACGCGCCAGATAATCCATCTTACCGGCCCCGAAGCGGTATAGACCGTGAGCATGAGGAAGAGCATGTGGTGGGGGCTTACTGCTATTATGCTAACGAACAGGATAACTCCAAACACGACAAACGATGGTTTTGCCTTGATGACCTCGAAGTCCTTGAAACTGTTGTAAGGGAGCGTCGAGACCATGAAAAAACCGAGAAGATAAGTCAAAGTCAGCAGGACCGGCCCGATGAACGATTTAGTTACCATGATATCAGAATGATTCAGAAAAAGCACTGTCGAGGCGATCATCAAAGCCCCGCCGGGTATCGGGAGTCCGGTGAAATACTTCTTGCTGGCGGTTTCGACCTGAACATTGAAGCGGGCCAGGCGCAAAGCGCCGCAAGCCATGAAGACGAATGCCGCAAGCCATCCGAGGCGCCCATATGGTCTCAGGGCCATCAGGTAGATGAGCAGTCCCGGTGCAACTCCGAAGGCCACGAGGTCGGCAAGCGAGTCATACTCGACGCCGAAGCGGCTGGTTGCGCGGGTAAGGCGTGCCACCTGTCCGTCCAGTATATCGAAAACGCAGGAAAAAAAGACTGCCAGCGCGGCCATCTCGAAATAGCCGTTCACAGCGTTTACTATCCCGTAAAAGCCGCTGAAAAGATTTGCCGTGGTGAAGAGATTCGGAAAGATATAAGTTCCGCGGTGGACTTCGCCCTCTCCACTTAGACGGCGCCACCTTTTTCGCCGCGAGCGGCGCTTTTTCACTTCAGCCGACATAAGAGGGTCTCCCCCGCGTAAACGTGCTGTCCACGACCGACAAGGACGTCCGAATCCTCCGGCACATAGACGTCCATCCGCGACCCGAAGCGGATCATCCCGAAACGCTCACCCTGGATCACCCGGTCGCCTATTGTGGGCCAGCAGACGATCCGGCGCGCGATGAGACCGGCAACCTGTTTAATCACAAGGTCGAGCCCGGTATCAGACTTTATCCAGAGCCAATTCTGTTCGTTTTTTTCGCTCGCCTCGGCAAAGTTGGCGGCCTTGAAGAGGCCCTTTTTATAGAAAATGCCCTGAATAGTACCGGAAATCGGTACCCGGTTTACATGTACGTCAAAGACCGACATGAAAATGCTGATCTTCGTGGCAGGACGACCAGTGAAATGTGCCGCATCAACCCTGGTGACCTGGATCACATTGCCGTCGGCGGGAGATACGACCTCGTTTTCCCCTGCAACCGTAACTCTTTCAGGGTCGCGGAAAAAATGCCCGACCAGAAGGGTGACCGCAAGAAGAACAACGGTCAGAAATCCCCACCCCAGAATCGCGGTTATGAATGTGGTGAACACCGCGGCGGCAATAAAGGGAATGCCCTCCCGCGCAACCGGAATATGGGCCTGCTTTTTTCGGAAGTCTTTATGAGACAAAGGAGTAAATCCTCGAATATTCGTAATCAGAATGGGAAAAGTTGCTTTGGAATCCTGACTGCAACTGGACTCGTATCTCAGATAACAAGCGGCACTGCTCAATCTTGCAATTATAACCTGTTTCGCTTTTTAGGGTAATTGCAGGGCTGGTCCGCGCGCTATAATGTATTCACCTGCGGCTAATTGCCCAAACCCATTGCACGATCTACCTAGAACCGAGCATTGATAATCGTCATTCCTGCCAGAAGCATGCGGGAATGACGTTCATAAGTTTCGTGCCATCCAATTTTGCCTAACATTTTTCGAAAAACTATTTAGGCAACAAGGCCTTCCTGACCGCGCCATGGCCTTTATGTCCGAATCCCGGATCGGTTCAGACCTCCGTTGGGTGACGTCGGCACGGTCGGGAGGGCCTGTTGCTCAAACAAGCTGCGACGCGAATTTCCCCTCCCTTGATGGGAGGGG
>DBMI01000007.1:0-22141 GCA_002298165.1 Desulfarculales bacterium UBA702 | reverse complement strand
CCAGGGGAGGGGAGTTTTCCTTCAATTTCGGTGCATTAAACTTTCTATTCCTGATTGGGCAACAGCCCCGGGAAACCGCGCCACCCAGTTCGGGAGACCCCTGCAATTACCGAGAGAGCGTCCGTAAACCGGAAAGGGTTTGTTTCCCAACCGGACCAAACTAATCTATCTTCACCGCATCCAGGAACGGCATCATCGAGCGCAGTTTCGAGCCGACTTTTTCGATAAGAAGATGCTTTTCGTTCTCTTTGCTCGCCCGGTAGCCCGGCCGTCCCGCCATGTTTTCCAGTATCCATTCACGGGCGAAAGCTCCGGACTGGATTTCGGAGAGGATCTTTTTCATCTCGGCACGTGTTTGCTCGTTTACTACTCGCGGGCCGCGCGAGTAATCACCGTACTCGGCGGTATCGCTTACCGAATACCGCATGTATGCAAGTCCGCCGCGGTAGAAAAGGTCAACTATGAGCTTGAGCTCGTGCATGCATTCGAAGTAGGCAATCTCGGGCTGATAGCCGGCCTGGACGAGCGTGTCGAAGCCTGCTTTTACAAGCTCGGAAACTCCGCCGCAAAGGACTGCCTGCTCGCCGAAAAGATCGGTTTCGGTTTCTTCCTTGAAGGTGGTTTCAATGACTCCGGCCCGAGTTGCGCCAATTCCCGAAGCATAGGCAAGCGCGGTCTGGAGGGCCTGTCCGGAGGCATCCTGATGAATCGCGACAAGCGCCGGGACTCCCGCGCCGCGAACGTATTCGCTGCGTACCAGATGACCGGGGCCTTTGGGTGCGACCATGACTACGTCAATGTTCTTTGGCGGAACGATTTGGCCGAAGTGGATGTTGAAACCATGGGAGAAAAGGATCGTCTTGCCGGGCTTCATCGCCGGAGCGATTTCCTTGCGATAGACTTCCGCCTGGACGTGGTCGTGGATAAGGATCTGTATCAGGTCGCACGTTTGCGCGGCTTCCTGGACGGATATCGGGCTGAAACCGTCCTCGACCGCCTTCTCATAATTGGCCGAGCCGGGTCGATTGGCAACGATCACCTGGAGGCCCGAGTCTCGAAGGTTCTGCGCTTGAGCGTGTCCCTGGCTGCCATAACCTATAACCGCAATTTTTTTGCCGCGGATTACGTTCAGATCCACGTCGGCATCATAAAAAATACGCATCTAAAACATCCTCCCTGCGTCTGATCGGCTTCAATGTTTTTTGCTGCGTGCCAGCGCCGCTTTACCGGTACGTGCAACTTCGACTATTCCTATCTGTCCGAGAAGCTCCAAAATTGCGTTAATCTTCCCTTCGTTTCCGGTAACTTCGAGGGTGTAAAAGTGGGCACTGACGTCCACCACCTTCGCCCGGAAGATGTCGACTATGCGGAGCACCTCGGCCCGTGTGGCCTGCTCGGCCCTGACTTTTATCAGTGCCATTTCGCGGTCCACAAATTCGGTTTCGGCAAAATCATAGACCTTTATAATGTTTATAAGCTTGTTCAACTGCTTGATTATCTGGGACAGCACGCGCTCATCGCCTGTTGTCACAAGGGTAATCCGGGTCAGGCCCGGCTCGTTGGTCTCGGCGGCGGTAATCGTTTCAATGTTATACCCCCGGCCGCTGAAAAGCCCGACGATCCGGGCAAGAACGCCGGGAACGTTCTGAACCAGTATGCCTATCGTGTAGCGCTGCTTTTCGGTGATTATCACTTAACGTTCCTCCTGATGCCGACACTGCCGCTGGACTCCCAGGTCCGCGACGCCGCCGCATCCTACGCCAGAAGCATCTCGGTTATGCTCTTTCCGGGCGGCACTATCGGGTAGACGCCTTCTTCCCGGGATACTACAAAATCCATGAGGACAGGCTTTTTAATCTTGAAAGCTTCCCTCAGGACCGACTCGACCTCTTCGGGCTTTTCGGCCCTGAGGCCGACGGCGCCGTAGGCCTGGGCGAGCTTTACGAAGTCAGGCGAGCCTTCCAGGCACGATCCCGTGTAGTTTTTCTCGTAGAAAAGCTCCTGCCACTGGCGGGGCAGGCCGAGGTATTTGTTGTTAAGGATCACGACCTTAACCGGGATATCATTGCACACAGCGGTGCAAAGCTCCTGGATGTTCATCTGTATGCTGCCGTCCCCGGCTATGTCTATTACAAGCTTGTCGGGAAATGCCATCTGCGCCCCGATTGCAGCGGGAAAGCCGTAGCCCATTGTTCCGAGTCCGCCGGAGGTAAGCAGAGTGCGCGGGCGGTCGAATTCATAGAACTGCGCGGTCCACATCTGGTGCTGTCCCACTTCCGTGGTAATAATGGCATCGCTGCCGGCGATTTCGCGGATCTTCTCGATAACGTACTGGGGTTTTATTACATTGCAGTCCTTCGAGTAGGTCAGCGGATGATCTTTTCTCCACTTGTCTATTTGCTCGAGCCACGGTCGGCGTATTGCGGCCTGATTTTCGACGGGTTCGGCTTCGAAGAGCCGGATCAACTGCTGGAGCGCGTTTTTGCAGTCGCCCACGATTGGAACATCAACATCCACATTTTTACTGATGCTCGAAGGATCAACGTCAATGTGAATTATTCTGGCACTGGGGGCAAACTCGCTGATCTTGCCCGTTACGCGATCGTCGAAACGCACTCCGGCCGCAAAAATGACGTCCGCGTGGGATATGGCCATGTTTGCCTGGTAAGTACCGTGCATTCCTACCATCCCGAGCCACAGCGGGTTTGGCCTCCTCAATCCCCCCGCATCGGTAATCCCCGCCGGAAATCCGCCAAGACCCATGAGCGAGCATGTTACGGGCGCCTGGATAAGTTTGGCTATTTGCATCAATTCACTGGTTGAATCTGAGATAATGATGCCCCCGCCGGCGAAGATCACCGGCGATTTTGATTTTTTCAGAATATCCTGGGCCCTCTTCACCTGCCCCGAATGCGCTTCGATAGTGGGGTGATAACCGGGAAGGTCCACCTTTTTGGGATATTTGAACTCCGTTTGGGCCTGGATCACATCTTTTGGCAGATCAACGACTACCGGCCCGGGCCTCCCGGTGCGCGCCAGGTAAAAAGCCTCGCGGATCACCGTCTGCAGGTCGTTAATGTTGCGCACGAGGTAGCTGTGTTTCGTGCAGGGCCGGGTAATGCCGATTATGTCCACTTCCTGGAAGGCATCATCTCCGATAAGAGGCGTCGGGACCTGTCCGGTAAAGACTACGATGGGGACCGAATCCATGTATGCGGTGGCTATGCCGGTGACCGTGTTGGTCGCGCCGGGGCCTGAAGTTACAAGGCATACACCCACGCGTCCGCTCGACCTCGCATATCCATCGGCCATGTGGGCGGCACCCTGCTCATGGCGTACCAGGATATGCCGGATGTCGTGTTTTGGCATCTCGTGATAAATGTCGAGCACGGCCCCGCCTGGGAAACCGAAGATTACCTCCACGCCCTCCTTCTTCAGACACTCGAAAAATATCTGTGATCCCTTCATCTTCATAACAAACCCTTGATTTTTTCGCCCTTTCGGGATGATGCGGGTTTTCAGTTTGCACCAAAAAACCGACAGAAAATACAACCGGCCTGGAACAGCCGGTTTTTCAAACATTGCCGAAAGATAACTCAAAATACTAACAGCAAAAAAGCTAAACTGTCAATCGGATTAGAAAATCAAGATTCGCGGGAGAAATGGCGGCCATGCCGCTCCGGTGCTGGGATGCTCGAAATCACGACCTCAACGGGAAGCTGGGATACTATCTCAATTTGGGGGCTCGGGACAAGTGTTGTAGTAAAACCGGTTAAACGGAATCTTTATTTAATGTGCAAAACCAGGTCCAACCGGCTATTCCTCAAGTGCTTTTCGTATCGCCTTCCCAAACGGTTTTCTAAGAATCCCTACTTCGGTGATTATGCCGGTGATGTACTTGTTTGGGGTAACATCGAAGGCGGGGTTCAAGGCCACAACCCCTGTGGGAGCGATTGGGCGGCCGCAAAGGTGGGTCACTTCCGCCGGGTCTCTTTGTTCGATCGGGATTCCGCTTCCGTCGGGCAGGATCGGGTCGATGGTCGAGCGTGGGGCGGCGATATAGAACGGAATATCATGATTACGCGCAAGAACCGCGACCATGTAGGTGCCGATTTTATTCGCGGTATCACCGTTGGCGGCAATCCGGTCCGCTCCCACGACGGCCATGTCTATTTTGCCCTGGCTCATCAGGGTTCCAACGGCATTGTCACAAATCAGGGTCACTGGAATCCCTGCCCGCATCAGTTCGAAAGAGGTAAGGCGTGCGCCCTGAAGAAAGGGCCTGGTTTCACAGGAGTAGACCTGTACCGTCGGGTCTTTTTCGAAGGCCGAGCGGATTACCCCGACAGCGGTGCCGTAGTCGGCGGTGGCAAGCGCTCCGGCATTACAGTAGGTAAGGATCCGTGCCCCTTTCGGGACGACTTCGCTGCCCCACCTTCCAATCTGGCGGTTTACGGCGACGTCTTCAGTCAAAATTGCATCGGCCTGAACTTTTATCAAATTTTGGAGCTCCTGGACCGAAGCCCTCGGATTCTCCACGACAACCGAATATATCCTCTCAACGGCCCATGCAAGGTTTGCCCCGGTGGGTCGGGCTTCTTTCACTTTCCGGCAAAGCAGCGAAAATTTGCGCGTAAATTCCCTCGCATCTCCCATTCGCATCGAGCGGGCCCCTAGGGCCAGCGCCAGAGCCCCGGCAACCCCTATTGCAGGTGCCCCTCGCACCGCCATCGTCTTTATGGCCTTTATCACCTGCTCGGGCGTGGTGCAGCAGATAACCTTTTCACGCTGAGGCAAGATCCTCTGGTCAAGTATCGCGACGGCCTCGCCCTCCCAATAAATCGGCGGCATCCATTTCTGGGTCATGCGACTGCTCCTGATATGTAAATATCGGGTTTTTGCTTCGCCCGGTCTTTCGGCCGGAAAACTATGTAATTAAGACCGTAAATTATATCGGATCGCGGAAATTATCCGGCCAGTTTTTTTCTCAGGATTTCATTTACGATTTGCGGATTTGCCTTGCCTTTGGTAGCACGCATCACCTGGCCTACGAAGAAGCCGAAGAGTTTTTCTTTTCCGGCCCGGAACTGCTCGACTTCGGCCGGATTTTCCGCCAGGACCCTCTCGATTGCCGATTCGATCTCCGATTCATCCCGGACCTGCACAAGACCTTTTTCATCGACTATCTGCCGGGCGGACTTTCCGCTAGCGTACATATCCTCGAAAACCGTCTTGGCGATTTTGCCGCTCACTATGCCCGTATCGAGCAATTTCAAAAGCTCGACCAGATTCTCGGGCGGGACCGGACAGTCCTCAATTTCCCGATTATCACGGTTTAGCTGACGCAAAAGCTCTGACATAATCCAGTTGCCGACCGTTTTGGGCTGCGCAAATTCGCTTACAACCTTCTCGAAATAGCCGGCGAGAGCCTTGGACGAGGTGAGCACCCGAGCGTCATAGGCCGAGATGCCGTACTGGGCGGAAAACCTCTCGCGCATCGCGTCGGGAAGCTCCGGCAAGGCTTTTCGGACCTCCTCGATCCACTCCTGTCCAACCACCAAGGGTACCAGGTCGGGGTCTGGAAAGTAGCGGTAATCGTGAGCCTCCTCCTTTCCACGCATGCTCACCGTCACGTTGCGATTGGCATCCCAGAGTCGCGTTTCCTGAATGACCTTTTCGCCGCGCTCAAGCAGCGCATCTTGCCTGCGGATTTCAAATTCAAGCGCCTTCTGCACGTTCCTGAATGAATTCAAGTTCTTTATTTCGGTCTTGGTGCCGAGCCCCGTCGTGCCGGCGGGCCGAAGTGAAATATTGGCGTCGCAGCGCATGCTCCCTTCTTCCATATTCCCATCGCAGATCTCGATGTAGCGAAGTATTTCGCGAAGACTTTTCAGATATGCCGCTGCTTCCTCGGGCGAAGTGAGATCCGGCTCGCTCACTATTTCAATCAAGGGAACGCCCGTGCGGTTAAAATCCACGTAGCTTACCGGCTGGTGCTCGTCATGGATAAGCTTGCCCGCGTCCTCCTCCATGTGAATTCTGTGAATGCGGATCCGCCTGGATCCATTTTCGCCTTCGATTTCGACCCAGCCGTTTTGCGCAAGAGGCAGCTCATATTGGGAAATCTGGTATCCCTTGGGAAGGTCGGGATAAAAGTAATTTTTTCGGGCAAACTGACTGTACGGGGCCACCGTGCAATGAGTCGCAATAGCCATCCTGAGTGTGAATTCGACAACTTCGCGATTGAGCACCGGAAGCACCCCGGGCATTCCGAGGCAAACCGGGCAGGTGTGCGTATTCGGACTTCCGCCAAAAGTAGTCGAGCAACCGCAAAAGATTTTGCTCCTGGTCAGGAGCTGCGCATGGATTTCCAGTCCGATTACAGGTTCGTATTGCATTCTCGGCGCTTCCTCGATTTGATCTCTCTTGCGGGTTTTCGCAAAGTTATACTTTTGAAATAAAATCTTCAGGTCTCATTATAGACCGGGAGTTGTCATTTCGGCCATTAATATGCTAATTGCGCGGCGGAATTATCACCTGCCGGTACCGATGGTGACGGGAGATATCGGCATTGATACTCCGGCAGGGTAGAGTGTGCCTTCAAGAAGCTGGTCTACCATATCAGGCCACATTCCCCAAATTCTTTTGCTAAATATCCTTCGGATTAGGGAAAAACAGGTTTGACATTGTGAGAAGTTTCATTTAGGAATAAGCAGTTGCGAAGCAGATGCTTATTGGACTAGGGCTCTCGTTGTTGAGACACTATCTGCACATGATGGAGTTGTTTCGGGATAGCGAGGAGAAAAATGAAGATTCACGAGTATCAAGCCAAAGAATTGTTTCAAAAGTACGGGGTTCCCACTCCGCGCGGTAAAGCGGCCTTCAGCGTTGATGAAGCGAAGAAGATCGCTGCAGAGCTGGGAAATTTCCCTGTGGTCGTAAAAGCCCAGATTCATGCCGGCGGACGTGGAAAGGGCGGCGGAGTAAAGCTGGCCAAAAACGCGGCCGAAGTTAACCAGTATGCTTCCAGCATTCTTGGAATGACTCTGGTTACGCATCAAACGGGGCCCGAGGGCAGGCTGGTCAAGAAGCTCCTGGTTGAAGAGGGGCTCCCCATCGAAAAAGAACTCTATCTCAGCGTTCTTCCCGACAGAGGCACTGCCAAGATCGTCTTCATGGCAAGTGAAGCCGGCGGTATGGACATCGAGGAAGTTGCCGCAAAGACCCCCGAGAAGATAATCAAGGTCTACATCGACCCTCTGCTCGGTATGAAGGGATATCATGCAAATGAGCTCGCCTTCGGTCTGAACCTCTCAGGCGACCTCGCAAAGCAGTTCAGCGCCATGGCTACGAAGCTCTATAAGCTCTGCGTTGAAACCGATGCTTCCCTCGTTGAAATCAACCCGCTGATCCTGACCAAGGACGGCAGAGTGATCGCGCTGGACGGCAAGATCAATTTCGACGACAACGCAATGTATCGTCATAAAGACATCGCCGAGTACAGGGACCTTGACGAAGAAGATCCTGCCGAAGTCGAGGCTTCCAAATACGAACTCAACTATATCAAGATGCCCAGCGGCAACATCGGAAACATGGTAAACGGCGCAGGCCTTGCCATGGCGACCATGGACATCATTCAGCTTGCCGGCGCGACCCCGGCGAACTTCCTTGACGTAGGCGGCGGCGCAAGCGCGGAACAGGTCGAAAACGGCTTCCGCATCATCTTGTCCGACCCCTCGGTAAAGGGTGTTCTCATCAATATCTTTGGTGGCATTCTGCGGTGCGACAGACTGGCAAACGGTGTTGTCGAAGCGGCGAAAAAAGTCGGCATAAAGATCCCGGTTGTAATTCGTATGGAAGGGACCAATGTCGAGGAAGGCCGTGAGATCCTGGCAAAATCAGGGCTCAATTTAATAACGGCCAAAGATATTTCTGACGCCGCCCAAAAAATCGCGGAAATTGCAAAGAGATAGGAAGGGGGACATCATGAGCATTTGGGTGGATCGAAATACAAAGCTGGTAGTGCAGGGTATTACTGGTAAAGAAGGCCAGTTCCACACCCTTACGTGTAAAGCTTATGGGACCAATGTTGTTGCCGGCGTTACCCCTGGCAAGGGCGGCCTCAATGTCGAGGGTATCCCAGTCTTTAACACCGTTGCAAAAGCTGTCAAGGAAACCGGCGCAAATGCAGCCATGGTTTTTGTTCCGCCTCCATTCTGCGCGGACGCCATTCTGGAAGACATCGAAGCGGGAATACCGCTGATCGTTGCCATCACGGAAGGCATTCCTGTAATGGACATGCTGAAGGTCAAGAATTACCTCAAGTCCAGCAAGAGCCGGCTCATCGGCCCCAACTGTCCGGGCATCATCACCCCCGGCCAGTGCAAGATCGGTATCCAGCCGGGCCATATCCACTCGCCCGGTCCCGTCGGCATTGTATCCCGCTCTGGAACCCTCACCTATGAAGCAGTGCACCAGATTCAGAAGTACGGGATCGGCCAGAGCACGGTTGTCGGTATTGGTGGAGACCCCGTAAACGGCACAAACTTCATCGACTGCCTCACCGCCTTCCAGGCGGACCCCGAAACCAAAGCCATAATCATGGTCGGTGAAATCGGTGGTTCGGCGGAAGAAGAAGCCGCGGACTTCATCAAGAAGAACGTGACGAAGCCCGTTGTCGGCTTCATCGCTGGTCTTACCGCACCTCCGGGACGCCGCATGGGCCATGCCGGTGCGATCATCAGCGGGTCGAGCGGAACGGCGCAGGGCAAGATCAAAGCCATGCGCGAAGCCGGGATAGCAATCGTAGAAAACCTCGGCCACATGGGTGATATCGCGAAAGAAGCTTTCGCCTCCGTAATTGGCGCCAAATCAGCAAAGAAATAACCCGCTATAATGCCGCATCAGCGGCACTATTTCGGTAGTCATTTTGCGAGAGCCTGACCGGGGAAGCACTCCAAGCGCTTCCCCGGTTTTTTTTACCCGGCGACGGTCTCAGGCTTCATTGGTCAACAGCCTCTAAAACTGCGGTTCCCGATAAATTCCCAATGCGAATAAATCAAAACCCAACAGCAGGCTCAACCTCTTGCCGATTGGACCGAAATCCGGCACTTTTCTCTTCCTAAACACGTGAATATCGTTCTATACTCGCCCGATTTCTCTCAATCACAACGGAGGCTCGGAAAGCATTGGTACCAAAGATTAACAGGGCGACGTACAAGCGGATGTTGGACCTGGTCAAGCCTTACTGGAAGCGTATGGTCCTGGCCATGTTATGCATGCTCGGCGTGGGTTGGACGACAGCCGGGCAGGCCTACCTCATAAAACCGGTCCTGGATGAAATTTTCAGCAACAAGAATGAAAGTCAGTTGTTGCTGCTGCCCCTGGCAGTACTTGTGCTGGTAACTGTCAGGGGTATTTGCATGTGGGGCAATACCTACCTGACAAGCCACGTGAGCACCCGGATGATCACGGATCTTCGCCAGCGGTTGTACGACCACATACAGACCCTGCCCCTGTCGTTTTTCGACAGGAATTCGACAGGCGATCTGATGTCCCGGATAATAAACGATGTGACCTTCCTTCAGAGCACCGCGACCAGCGCCGTTGCGGGGATTCTGAAAGACCTTTTCAGCATAATCGGGCTGATCGCAATCGCCTTCTGGCGTGAATGGCAGCTTGCCAGTATTGCGATGCTGGTGCTTCCGATAGGTTTCTACCCGGTGGTTCGCGTCAGCAAAATGCTCAGGAAGATCGGGGCGAGCGGCCAGGCCTCACTCGCCGACATTACTATCGCCCTTCACGAGACGATAGGCGGCGCTCGAATCGTTAAAGCATTCGGAATGGAGGAATACGAGAAGAAGCGCTTCGAGGAAATGAATGAGAAGTGTCTTGATATTTCGCTCAAGACTGTCGCCATTGCGGCGCTTTCATCCCCGATAATGGAGTTTTTGGGCGGCCTCGTTATAGTGTTTACTGTCTGGTACGGCGGAATGTGCGTAATCAAGGGAACAACCACCACGGGAAGCTTCTTTTCCTTTATTGCCGCCCTCATCATGCTCTACGACCCGGTAAAGAGGCTCAACTATACCGTTAGCATGCTCCCGCTGGGAATGGCCGCGGCTGACCGGGTCTATGAGATCCTCGATATACCCGCGGATATACAAGACAAACCCGATGCAGTCGAAATGCCTCCCATAAGGGAAAGCGTCGAGCTGAGGAACGTATGTTTCAACTATGGCGGAAAGCCCATACTCAACAACATCAATTTAAAAGCGAAGGCCGGCGAAGTTGTCGCCATAGTCGGGACCAGTGGTGCGGGGAAAACAACCCTGGTAAACCTGATTCCCCGGTTCTATGACGTTACCGAGGGGGCGATGTTAATAGATGGTATGGACGTTCGAGATGCCACTCTCAAATCCCTGCGCTCACAGATCGGTATTGTGACCCAGCAGTCCATCCTGTTTAACGACACGGTGCGAAATAATATTGCCTACGGCGATATCACTAAAAGCGATGAGGAGATTGTCGCAGCAGCAAGGGCTGCCAATGCGTACGATTTCATAATGAACATGCCCCAGGGCTTCAACAGTCATATAGGGGAGGCGGGGGGGCGCCTGTCGGGCGGCGAACGTCAGCGTATCTGCATAGCCAGGGCCCTTTTGAAAAACGCCCCCATCCTGATCCTCGATGAGGCAACCTCATCGCTTGACAGCGAGTCGGAGCGGGAAGTTCAAAATGCACTGGAATTCCTGATGAAGGGGCGCACCACTTTTGTCATCGCCCACCGGCTGTCCACCATTAAGAATGCGGACAGAATTATCGCCATGGCCAACGGGACGGTTGTTGAGGAGGGTCACCACGAGGAACTGCTGATGCTGCCCGATGGTGAATATCGCCGCCTCTATGAGTTGCAGGTATCTCAGCTCCAGGCTGCGGTGGACACCGCGCCTCAACCGGAACCCGAACCGGAATTAGTTATCGCCCGGACGGCTTAGTCCGGCCAGGAAGTTCGAGACTGGCTAAGAAAGCCAAAAGTCAAAAACTTAATTATCGAACGACGTGTTATTCTTGACACTTTATCAATTAGATAATAGGTTGGGCCGCAGTCCCCTCATATGCCTTTGGCACGGAGCTTGCCCGCAATCGGGCGGCTAATGTGGTGCTGTTCCTTGGGGGGAGGCTCTTATGACGTTCTTGTCAGGTCTGTTTCTGGGTACCTTTCTTGGGTTCATTTTTGCCGGCTTATGCTGCATCGCTCGCGAGAGCCGGCTCGAGCAAACCTCTTCTGTCGAGATATCGCAAAGTATAGAAGAAGTGGCTTGAGTTTTTAGACAGGTCAAATAGAGAAGTAATCGAGCATTTCTCCGCTTTCAGGTCAGGGATCATTTCCTCTGGCCTTTTTATTTTTCGGCCCGGCACAGTCCTGATGAACGAGACGAGGTGATGGCGGATCATCATAAGATGGATTTTGGCGGATGGATTAACCCTTACGTAGGGTCAAAGTAATTTATTTGCCTGTGGGGACAAATATTGTAGGGGCAAATGATTGGCCTGTAGGGGCAAATGATTATTTGCCCTTACGATGGAGGCAAAAAATCTTTTGTAAGGGCAAAAAATCTTTTGCCCTTCAATGGACAATGGGTTTTCGCATCGTGGCGTTGCCTCTTGTTTCTGGTAGGATGTATTTTGCGGATGGATTAACCAGGATAGAATTTCGGGACTTATTTGCCGGAGGGAATTTTGGAGAGGGGCATAAATCCTATGTTCCCATGAGGTTGCAGTGTCCCTAAAGCAGCTGCTTCTGCCAGGCCAAGGCCGTTGCCTCCGGGTATTTCGGGTGGAGCCGCCTCGAACGAACCGCTTTTGACATCGCCTTCAAGACCAACTACAGCATCTATTTCCGCACGGGTGGCACCCGGTTGGCCCTGGCTACCGGGCGGAGTTACTTCGAGTTGATCCGCCTCGATTTCCAGCTTTCCCAGCGATTGTCTTGCCATGGATATTTCCGCCTGTGTTATGCCGGGCTGTCCTGGCTGCGCTGGAGGGATAACTTCAAGCAGTTCCGGGGCCAAATTACTGGACTGCTTTTCCATGAGCGCTTTGATTTTAGCCTGGGTGACGCCTTGCTGACCTGAAATAGCGGCTGGAATCACTTCGAATTTATCTATATCAAGTTTGACTGTCGAGGCCTGTTCGCCGGAAGAATCAAAATTTGCCGTTGAGTTGCCGCGGGGAGGTGTTGCGGTAAAAGAGGGTTTGTCTGCCTTTATTGTCGTTAAAGAGCCGGAAGTAGTGGTTTCCCCTTGCCCGTCACTGGATTTGCCCTGCTCGTCAAAGCTGGTTTTTGAAGCACTGCCGTGGGAGTTGTTTTTCCTTTCCGGTGAAGCGCTTTCCTGTGATCCGCAACCGGTAAAAGCACCGAGAAAGAAGCAAAGGACCACCAGGCATGCCGCACGATGCCACAAAAGCCCCAATTGCGTGGGCTGAGGCAAACCAACTGGAAATCGTAGTCCAGCCCCTCGCGGGCGTTCTTTCAGAATCCTTTTCCAGCCCATGGCCTGCTTATCTTTCACAATGTGACGCCGCCCAAAATAGTAAAGCTCAAGGCGCAACACCTAGTTAACGAACATCGATATAACCACGCTGTACGCCTCTGTTCCAGAAAGGAACACGAGTGCCTGTTTGCTGTTGATTTTTGCGAACATGGCTGTTGCGAGTAATTCCTTGCCTTTGGTCTGATAAGCAAGAAAGGGAACATTTGTAAATTTGCCGCTTCCAACATCCGTTAGTTGAATAAAGACATAGTCGCCGCCGGACCCAATCGCTGCAACGTCGCAGGAATACCACCCAGGATCTGCCTGCGCGTTAGTCCCGAGCAGTAGAGGGAAAATAAAAATTACGGATAGAATCAGCAGTGCTTTTTTCATGTTGTCCTCCTTCTCCATGCCTATTAATTAAAATCGGAACAAAAGCCCTGAACCTGAATATTCGTTTTGATTTGCAGTTAAGTCCCCGACCCCCTCCACACCCCTTCTAGTACTCATCCGACAGCAGGTAATTCATCAGAGCATTGGCATTTTTCTTCATGCCGGCCGACAATTGGGACGCAGTCGAAAAAATCGGGGTTATTGTATGATTGGCCCCAATGTTTGAGAAAGTATAGCTCTGGACCGCCCCCACAGAGACCCCGTCCACCTTTACATCGGATATTTTGTAGCCGGGATTCGCGGCGATGGTAAAGGTCTTGCTCGCGCCGGGATTGACAATTACCGCCGATGCCGGAGAAATCGATCCGTTCCCCTGGGCCGTAGCCGTGATCGTATAGGTGTCCTTTGTAAAGCTGACCCATATGGAATGACTGGCGGCCAGATTTGAGAACGTGTAGCTGGTCACTGCCCCCACGGAGACCCCGTCCACTTTTACATCAGAAACCCTGTAGTTTGAATTCGGGGTGATTGTGAAGGTCTGATTAGCACCGGAGTTGACGGTTACCGCCGATGCGGGGGATATCGATCCATTCGATAGAGCCGTCGGCGTAATCGTATAGGTGTTCAAGGCATAAGTGGCCGCTATGGTGTGATTGGCCGCAACGTTCGGAAAAGTATAGCTCGTGACCGACCCTATTGATACTCCGTCTACTTTCACGTCAGACACCTTGTAGTTGAGGTTTGGAATTATGGTAAAGGTCTGGCTTCCTCCGTAATTGACCGTTACCGCTGATGCCGGGGAGATCGATCCGTTTGCCTGGGAATTTGGTGTAAGCGTATAGGTATTCAGGGCAAATTTTGCAGTGATCGCATGATTGGCGGCTACATCGGAAAATGTGTAGGTTGAAACTGCTCCGGCAGAGGCACCGTCTATCTGAACATCTACAATGTGGTAATTCGCCAGTGGAGAAATTGTAAATGACTGGTCTGTGCCCGATGATACATTCACCGATCCCGAGGGGGCTATGGAACCCCCTGTCTGTGCGCTTGCCGATATCGTGAAACCGGTCTGGGAGGAGGTTGTAAACGTTGCCGAAACCGTGTGGCACGCGCTCAGACTGGAAAAAGTGTAATCGGAGACCGCTCCGACCGATACTCCATCAACAACTACATCCGAAACTGCATATCCGGTGTCGGGCACTATCGAAAAAGTCTGTGAAGTTCCTTTGGCCAGGACCATGGTCCCTGCCGGAAGAATCTGGCCGTCTGCCGGCGAGGAGACCTGAACGGTGTAGCCGATCAGTTCATCCGAGTAGTCGCTTTCATCAACTGATGAGTAAGAGGTAACGGCAAAGTAGATCGGCTGCGCTTCGGGCAGATTGGTGAGAAGGCAGGTCAGATTGTTTTGGACGTCCTGGGTGTTTGTGTAATTGTGGCTCGTCAAGCCGTAATGGACTTTATAGCCTGTAACGGATGGATCGCTAACCTGGTCCCAGGCCAGTCGAACCTGGCCACCCAAGGCTGTCCCGGAATTAGCAAAGAAGATGAGCAGCAGTATTCCTAATACGCTCGATACGATCCGTCCCTGCAACATCCTCTCCTCCTTGAGGCCATCTGCCGGCAAATCCAGCGTCCCCAGGGAGGTGCTGCATCTGCTCAGCGGTCCTGCTGCCGTATCCCGATTTCCCGGGACTTAGGCCAGCGACTTTGCGTCCCGCGCTTTCGCACGGTTTGCCTTTTATGAGCTGGTATTCTTTTCCGTACACTTTCGCCCATCTTTGAGCAAAATTTGTGCCTGTGAAAATTGTTTCCCGTCGAACCATTGCTGGGTAATGATTTGCGGAGATTTTTCCCCTATCCTTTTAGCGTTATGTGTAATTCGATTTGGTAATTACAATGGCCATCTCGCATCTCGTGGACCATTTTTTTTGCCCATCCGGTTTGCCGGCCACAGAAGTTGTTCCAGCCTCCGTGCACACTCAAATTCACATTGTTAACCATGGCCGATAATTTGGGTTGACAATGGGCGCCCTTCCTGTTTTAGTCGGTATAAGCAAAGCTGTGAGTACTGGAGATTTCTAAATAAAGCTGTTGAACGAGGAATTCATGATGGAATCGGTCGAGTCAAGAAACAGGAGCCTGGCGGACGATGACAGGCAATACATATGGCACCCTTTTACCCAAATGCAGGATTATTCGCTTGAAGAGCCGCTTATCATCGAATCAGGGGAAGGCTGTACTCTTAGAGACATCCACGGCAACTCCTATATCGATGGGGTCTCATCGCTCTGGACCAACGTACACGGACACAGAAAAGAGAAAATTGACCGCGCGATAAAGGAACAACTGGGCCGGGTCGCCCATTCAACACTGCTGGGACTTTCAAGCATTCCCGCAATAAGGCTGGCAAAGAAACTGATCGAGATCGCGCCTCCAGGCCTCACGAAAGTCTTCTATTCCGATAATGGTTCGACGGCGGTCGAAGTGGCCCTCAAGATGGCTTTCCAGTACCACATTCAAGCGGGAAAAGACCCGGCGCGAAGGAAATTCATCTCATTCAAAAACGCGTATCACGGAGATACGATTGGATCGGTCAGCATCGGCGGGATTGACCTTTTCCACGAAAAGTACAGCCCACTTCTTTTCGACTCCTTTAAAGCCGAGTCCCCGTACTGTTACCGATGCCCCTTTGGGCGCGAATACCCATCGTGCGGGCTTGAGTGCCTGGGCAGGCTCGAGGAGCTGGCGGCCCGGCATGCCCGCGAGGCATGCGCGCTTGTTATCGAGCCCCTGGTGCAGGGCGCGGCGGGAATGTTGATCCAGCCTCCCGGCTTCCTCAAGGGTGTAAGGGAGCTTTGCACCCGGCACGGTCTCCTGATGATCGCCGATGAGGTTGCGGTCGGCTTCGGGAAAACGGGCAAAATGTTTGCGTGCGAGCACGAAACCGTATCTCCCGATCTCATGGCCCTGTCCAAGGGAATCTCGGGAGGATACCTTCCGCTTGCCGCAACGCTTGCGACCGAGGAGGTCTATCAGGGTTTTCTCGGAAAGTACGAAGAATTCAAGGCGTTCTTCCACGGACATACTTATACCGGGAATCCCCTGGCCTGCGTGGCCGGGATTGCGAGCCTGGATGTATTCAATGATGAAAGGGTGATCAATGATCTTCAGCCAAAAATCAAGAGGCTATCGGAGAGGCTGGAGTCTTTCAAAGCCCTGCCCCACGTGGGAAATGTGCGGCAGATGGGGATCATGATCGGAATCGAGCTGGTATCCGACAAAGAAAGCAAGAGCGAATACGCCCCGGAACTCAAGATCGGCCACCGGGTGATTCTGGAGGCCAGAAAGCGCGGCCTTATCATCCGTCCGCTTGGCCCGGTGATAGTCATGATGCCGCCGCTTGCAATCTCCCAAACTGAGATTGACCGGATGTGCGACATAACATACGACTCGATTCGAATCGTCACCGAAGGCGCCTGACAGCGTTTTTCCAGGTGGATTTATGCACGTTGAAGGCTCATTTTTTTTCGACCCTGAAGACCGGATCTATACCGATCATTTTCCGGGAAATCCGGTTGTGCCCGGAAGCGTCATAATCCACGCTTTCATGCTGGCAGCCAATAAACTGTGCACCGAACGGAAGGTGGCATCCATAAGCTCTTTCAGGTTCAAAAAATTCATTTCTCCCGGGGAATATCCATTTCATATTGAACTTTCCGGGCGGGATATCAAGTGCTCGCTTTTCAGTAGCAAGTCCCTCGTCGCAACAGGGAGACTTGGGCTATGAAGCTCGAATTCAAGGGCAACCGTGTACTGATCGCGGGCGGGAGCTGCGAGATGGCCCTCTGCGTTGCGGGACTTCTTATGGGCGAGGGTCTGCATCCGCTTCTGACCTGGAGAAGCGAGCAGGGGCGCGGCAAGATAGAAGACAGTCTCAAGCAATTCGAAGGGCGCTTCGATACCGCTCACATGGATTTTTCCATCCCCGAATCGGTGGAACGGCTCTTTTCGCAAATGGAAGAAGGACCGGATTACCTGGTTGATTTTGCGCAGGGGGATTACGAGAGCCTGGTGGGATCCGCGGATGCCGTATTGACCAGCCGGTATTTCACTGAAAATGTTTCCACGCGGGCTGATTTGATAAGAAGGGCTGCGCGCGCCATGCTGAAAAAAAGGCAGGGACGGATGGTTTTCATATCATCCGCCGCGGCGTGGCGGTCCAATCCGGGGCAGGGTTTCTATGCGGCGGCAAAGCTTGCATCCGAGGCACTCTATCGAAGCGTTGGCGTGGAAATGGCGGGGCGTGGAATCACCTCCGTTACCCTGCGGCCCGGTTATGTGGATTCCGGCCGTGGGGGGCGCTACATCGAGGCCCACGACGGTGCGGTTGCGCGGACTCCAATTGGCAGGGCAATTGCTCCTGGTGAAGTTGCGCAGGCCGTACTCTTTTTTCTTTCCGATTCCGCCGCGGCGTTCAATGCCGTGGAAATATGCATGGACGGCGGCCTGACGGCCGTCAAATGAATATCCAAGTGGAGTGGAGGCAGTTTCATGGACATCTTCGGCGAAATTCGCGAATCTCTTACTGAAATACTTGATATAGAGGCCGAGCAAGTCACGCCGGAAACCTATGTCATAAGGGACCTGGGCGCGGAATCGATCGACCTTCTCGAGCTTTCGATATCCCTTAATTCCAGGTTTAAGGTCGAGATAAACGACGAAGAGATCTATCTAAAATCGCTAAGGAGCTGTTTGAACGGTGCAGGGGCAAACGGAGACGCTGGAAATCGCATACTGCGGCAATTCCCCTTTATTAATGGTAAAAGGGCCGGCGAGATCCTCGGCGACCTCGAGGGCGGTCCGGTACTCAAAGTAAAGGACCTTATGTCATACGTCTCCTGGCGAGCCGGAAAAAACGGATGCTAGCTTTTATCGATCCTATAGAAAAAATAATCCGCAAGCGAAGAAGCATAAGGAAATATAAATCCGAGGTGCCTTCCCAGGGCTGGATCGAGGCTATAATCTCCTGCGCCGCCATGGCTCCATCTCCGTCAAACAGCCAGCCGGTGAGGTTCTACAGAATATTATCCGATGAGGTCAGGGATAAGCTCCACGAGGTTATGACAGAGCGGCGCCGGGAGCTTCTCGAAATTCTCGATCAAAAAGGCGGGGCGAAGAAGACCAGAAATCTTATAAACGCCTATTTCCGCTATTCGGAGTTTATGTTTGATGCGCCGGTGATCCTTGCAGTCGGAACGGTTATGGGACATGAGACCTTCTCGGGCAAGCTGCGTGAGGCTGGAATCCTGCCGCCGGAAACAATTCGGGGCGAAACCGACCTGGACATCTCGATCGGGTTGGCCCTCCAGTCCCTGATGCTGAAAAGTGAAGCCATCGGACTGGGAACCTGCATCCTTACCGGACCCCTGGCCTTCCTGCCCGAGGTCGAAAAGGTCCTGGGGATCGAGGGCGTTCGCGTAAAATGCTTCATCACGGTAGGGTTCCCCGACGAATCTCCGGACCCCGTGGAGAGGAAAAGACTCTCCGAGATTTACATTGAAATAGCTTGAATCCATGCCCAATCGAGTCGTAATAACTTCAGTCGGGGTGGTTTCCCCTCTCGGTTCTTCATCCGGCGAAATTGTCAAATCCATCCGGGAAGGCAAGAAGACTTTCGAGCGCTCGGAGTTTGATCCAGGTGTCTGGGTCTGCCCGGTAGGAAAGGATTTCAGCCCGAGGGATTTCATCGGCCGGTACAAGAATTTGCGCTACCTGAACCGGGGGGCTGCTTTTTGCGCCGCTTCGGCCATGGGAGCCCTGAAAGAAGCAGGACTTTCCGGTGAGATGCTTGCCGGGGCAGGCCTTTTCGTCGGCTCCGGTCCGAACCTGGATATCGGAGGTGAGTTTCCCGAAATCCTCGAGGGCCAAATGGACCGGCAAGACCTGCCCGCCCTGTGGATCTTGAAGTTCCTTCCGAATACCGCCGCATCGGCAATTGCCGACCTCGCGGGAATTCACGGCGAAAACGCTACAATCGGCACGGCCTGCTCAGCATCTCTTCAGGCAATTGGTGAGGCTTTCCGCAAGGTTCGCAACGGCTATCTGGACCTGGCCCTGGCCGGAGGCGGTGATTCGCGCCTGAGCCCCGGGGCCCTGCTTGCATACAGAAAAGCCCAGGCGCTGTGGACCGGAGACGGCGACTGCTCCGCGGAGTATAGCCCATTTGGCGTGAACAGGAAGGGTTTTGTCCCCGGCGAGGGCGGAGCCTTTTTCCTGCTGGAAAACCTGGATCACGCCCGGGCACGCGGCGCTGGGATCATTGCGGAAATTTGCGGTTTCGGTGCTTCGATGGACGGCCACAACATGACGGCACCCGATCCAACGGGGAAGTGGGGCGAGGCCGCTGTGCGTTTTGCACTGGCTGAAGCCGGCATGAGTCCCGGCCAGATCGATGTTATTTCGGCACACGGCACCGGAACACAACTAAATGATGAGATGGAGGCCAATCTCATAGGCAGGGTTTTCGATATGCATTCGCCCCCGGTCATCGCCCTGAAATCCTGGGTGGGCCACCTCGCCGCGGCATGTGGAGCCGTCGAGCTTTCAATAGGCCTTGCATGCCTTGAAAATGAAATCCTGCCAGGAATTCGCAACCTCGTCCAACCCTGCAATGACAACCTTCATTTCGTTCGCGAGAATCGGGATTTTGCGGCAAAAACCATGCTTTTTGAAAATTTCGGGTTCGGGGGCCAAAACGCGGCCCTGGTGGTGAAAAAATGGACCCAATAGTCATTCGTTCAAATCTCAGCGGGTTTGTGATGCTCGATGAAATTGTGGATGCCGGGCCGGATTCCATAGAGGGGTTCAAGCAGTTGGACCGCGCGCCTGTCTATCTGGGCGTCGAGACCCTCGCACAGTTGGGGGCGTTCCACGTACGGTATCTCATCGATTTCCAGAAACACGCTTTTTTGCTGGGTATTAAGAGTTGCTTGCTGCCCCAAAAAGGTGAGCTGTCCGGCAACTGCAGGCTGGTGGGCAGGCTGGAGAGTCGCAGCAGCTCAGCTTTTTCATACCGCCTCACAGCAACCGTAGAAGATGAGGCCGCGATAGACGGAGAATTCATGTTTGCCCTGGCCGAATACGGTGAATCGGGCTTCAACCGGGACATACTTCAGTCACATTACCGGAAGGTATTTTCATGTTTGAAAAGCGGATAAAAGACAAGTTGCTGATGCAGCATCAGGCAGGGCTGTACCGCAACCCGCCGCAAATCGAGAAAAGAGAGGGAAAGTACGTTTTCGTAGGTGGGCGCAAAATTCTGAATTTTTCCTCTAACGATTACCTGGGGCTCGGCGCGTCCGCTGAACTGGCCGAGAAAGTGGCGGCAAATTTCAAAAAATACGGTACTTCATCTTCTTCCTCTCGGCTCGTTACCGGTAACTACTCGGTTATTTCGCGGGCCGAAAAAGCCTTTGCCGATCACTTCGGCTACGCAGACGCACTTTTTTTCCCATCGGGCTACCAGACCAACCTGGGGGTGGTATCTGCCCTTTTCGGCCGCGACGATACGGTGATCTTCGATAAACACGTTCACGCGAGCACCGTAAAAGGCATGGAGTTGAGCAGGTCCGAGTTTCTGGGATTTAAGCACAATTCGATGTCACACCTGAAAAAACGCCTTGAATCCAGAAGCGCTAAGCAGCTCTTTGTTCTTACAGAGGGGCTTTTCAGCATGGACGGCGATTTTCCGGATATCAAAGGAATCGCGGAACTGAAAAAGACCCACGGATTCCTTACCCTGGTTGACGAGGCCCATTCATTCGGAGCGCTAGGTGAGAAGGGGAGAGGGATCGGCAGGTCGATTGCCGATGTGGCGGTCGGAACCATGGGCAAGTCCTTCGGCCTTTTCGGCGCATTCGCGCTACTTCCCGAGGGGTTCAAGGAATATCTATTCAATTTCTCATCACCTTTGATCTATTCGACCACTCTGCCCGAGGCCCATGCTGCATCGGCCCTTGATGCCCTGAAAATAGTCTCCCGGTGCGATGCCGAGCGCGAGACACTGCGCAAAAACAGCATTCTCATGAAGGAGGCACTCGCCGCAGAGGGCTTCAAAACCAGCGGGGATGCTCACATCGTAGCAGTGGAAATAGGGGATGAGGCACTCGCCGCGGCTGTCTCGCGAAACCTTTCCGAAAGGGGAGTTTTTGCCTTCCCGGCGCGCTTTCCCACGGTACCACTCGGACAAGCTATATTGAGGGTCGGGATGAGCGCGCTGCACGCGCCGGATGATATAGCGATTTTTGTCGAATCCCTGAAAGGAGCGTATGAAAAAGCTCGATCTGAAATCGGCCAGGCTCTTCATCACCGGAACTGATACCGGGGTGGGCAAAACCGTACTCTCCCTCCTGGTGATGCGTCACCTTTATAATATAGGTGAAAAACCTTTCTATATAAAACTGATACAGACGGGTTGCCGGGACCCGTACGACACCGACAGCGATGCCCGCATGATCTACGAAAATGTGCCGGAGCTAAATGGCAAGGACCCTGCTGCAAGCGTACCCTATTGCTTCAAAAATCCCAAGGCGCCCTGGTTTGCGGCACGCGACGAAGCCCGGAAGATCAATCTGAAGGTAATAGTCGATGCGGTCGAAAGCGCTTCAGTCGACAATTCTGTCCTTGTGCTCGAAGGAGCCGGGGGACTTTTCGTTCCAGTGGACCAAAGCACCCTCATGATAGATCTGATCACAATGCTGAATGCCCGTCCCATTCTGGCTGCCCGTGCCGGGCTGGGCACGATTAATCATACACTGCTCTCAATCGAGTCGCTGAAACTCAGAGGAATAGACCCGATTGGAATAGTCTTGATCGATGCCGAATCACATGGGACCCCGCCCGAAATGATCAATGAAAACATCGAGGCGGTGGAAAGGTTTTCGGGAATAAAGGTTTCTGGTGTGATCGGTAAAGTTGAAGACCTTTCAAATCCGGGAAGAGACTGCTACCGGCCAATTGAAGAAATTTTGGGAAGTGCCGGTTTTTGACATTATTGGGTAGATAAATAGGGTGGGCACGGGTTGTTTGTCCCTCATTCGGTTCCTCATTGCAGTTGGTGGGCACGAAAAACGGGGCTGCTGCCATGGAAAATAATGGGGCGAAATTAAAGGAAGATTCCCTCCACTGGTGGGAGGGGTTGGGGGAGGGGGTTG
>DBMI01000038.1 GCA_002298165.1 Desulfarculales bacterium UBA702 | reverse complement strand
CGTCATGCCCTCGACCGTAGGTCTCCAATTATTTAGAAACCGGTGGAGACCTTCGGTCGGCGCGGGTAGCACGGTCGGGAGACCGTGCTACAACCAGGTTCTGCCCTTAAGTTGACGGCCATGCTCCGTGGCGGGATAGACGGCAGGGATGTCCAGCGCGAAGTCGTAATGCCGGTCTGCTTCCGCACTGCTGCTGCCGAGAGCGGAGGGGTAGATCGGTCACCGGCAAGATGTTAACTACCGAAATTTCAGTTTAGCAAGCCCGATGCCTGTTTTAGCCTTATTTTCTCTTGAACACCGCGAAGGCCGCCAGGGCGCTTGCCAGCAGGGCCAAACTGGAAGGTTCGGGAACAGATGGCGGCGGCGGCGGAGGGTATTCAGGTGGCGGGGAATCAGGAGGAATAAACGCCGGGATTGCAAGAAGAGGCGCTAATGCCAGGAATCCGAGGTAAGAAGGTGCGGCGACGACCGGCGCAGCCATGGGCGCATAAAAGGCCGGCGCAACCTCGAATGGTTCACTCTTAGGAATCAGATACTCAATAAAAACAGCTTGTCCACTCTCCGGTTGGCAGATTATGGCTAATAGTTCTCCTGCGCCAGGCTTGTAGTCCGTGCCCTTCTCGTTGGCTTCGTCGATCAGCTCTACTGCTTCCTCGCTCAAATGTTTAGAACCTGTGCCGGAAAAGTGCCAGATAGCTTCCTGAATGGCGTATTTGGGGCCCTGCTTATGGTTAATTATGTAGTTGATTCGGTTCCAGTCAACATTTCTGAATTGAGGCGGGACATTAGGATCATAGCAGTCGTGCAGAGTAACCTGGTGCATTGAATTTCGGCGGATCTTCTTATTCTTCTGCAAGCACCAGGCACCATAGTATTCGAAATCCACCAGATCGTAGCCATATGTGATATCGATAAAAAACAGCTTGAATCTGCTATCATGCCCTCGCATTATATACATCTGTACCGGCGTCTCAGGGAGCTTTGTCCTGGGTAATGCCTCAAAGCTCAGGACTGGGGTAGGGTCCAGCCGTACATCGGCTGGTTCTTCCTCGGGGAGCACAGTGATAGGAGTGGCCATCGCCGGTTCGGGACTAAAGAACGCAACAGAAAGGAAGCTCAGCAATATTATGAAGAGTGCCAGTTTGTACATCCAGTCCAGTTATCCTCGGTTACTAAGTCAGGTTTCGATACACTAAAATCCCGCCTACCGCCAGTTCCATCTCAGTACTATACAAAAAAGCATGAATTTTGTTCCAGGTAAAGGTGCATTTTGGTGGGGAGAAAGTGAGTAAAGTCGCTACCCAGTCATGGATATATAGGTTAAAAAACCGGGTACTTAGAAAGAAACATCGTTCGCAAACTAACTGAATTATTACATTGAATTCAACCCTTCTCCGGTAGAAATCTTTTTCGCCAATCAGATCCTTGAGCCTCGATCCGATCAGATTCGATGTGCTTGACGCATTATGGAACAAAGCTGTAAAGTATGGTCTGATTTTTCCAGTGTACTCTTGCCGCAACATCAAATTATTCAAATCAAAAACTATATGGGAAACAGAGAAGTGGAAGATAGACCTGCGCCTGCGAGAGAATTCCCGACTGAAACAAGGCTAATTGGAGCTGAATCCGGTGGCAACGAGTCGCTTCCGAGGATACTGCCCTTTGCGGTTTTCATGGCATTTATCGGAGTGGATGAGATTGCAGGGCTTCTGGCAAGGAACGGACTTATTCATCTTGATCAGGCTTTTCCTTTCATTCTTTATCCGTTAAAAGCCTTGGCAACTACCGGAGTTTTGCTCTTCTTCAAATCACATTATTCTGAGATACGGTTAAAGGATCTTGTGAATCTAAAGAATTCACTGATAAGCGTTTTTGTCGGGTTGGCCTTGTTTGTTGCATGGATAAATCTGGACTTCAGCACTGGGCCTGGAGGGAAGAGTTTCAATCCAACTCTTATAAAAAATCCTATGGCAATGTGGATGGTAATTATTGTCAGGCTCGTGGGGGCCAGCTTGATAGTACCTGTAATGGAAGAGCTTTTCTGGAGATCATTTCTGATACGCTACTTAATCAGCAAGAATTATTCCACTGTGCCGCTCGGGTTATTTACCTGGCCGTCGTTTATCATCGCATCTGTTTTATTTGGGTTGGAACACGACCTTGTAATAGCGGGAATTGTTGCAGGGATCACTTTCAATTTTATTCTCTATCGCACGAAAAGCATAGCCCATTGCATACTTGCTCATGGGGTGACGAATCTAGCGCTCGGTGTGTATGTTCTTGCAAGCGGCCAATGGCATTTTTGGTGAGTGGTTAAGCTCATGCTGAACTGCCGCCAGGCTTATCCCCTGGTTATGTGCAAGTCCTTGTGGGTGGCTTCATTAGAGATCAGCCGATTCCAAGTACTGTTTTCTCCGTGAATCATTTACGTTTTGACTCCCACCAATGCAGCCACTCCTCGCGTTCATCGCCGAAGTCCACGCCGGTCATCGAGCGCAGTGCGTCAGCAATGCTCATCCGCACAAGTTGGTCATCAATTTCAAGGGCATCAATCAGGGTGGGGATCGTTTCGAAATTTCCAGCTTCTCCGAGCGCCTTTACAGCTCTTTCGCGGACCTTAGGATCTTTATCGCTCAATGCTGTAACCAGCACCTTCGCGGCAGCGGGATTTCTGATAATCCCGAGGCCATCAACTGCATTGGCGCGGATCTTTGGATTCTCGTCTTTAACAGATGCCGCTAAATGTTTCAGAATCTGTGCCCCATCGAATAACTCCAGCGTTAATATTGCACGGCGCCGGACGCTCGGGCTCTCGTCGGCCAGGGCCGTAACGTAGAGTGATATAACCGCGGCAGGATCACCAGTTTGTTCGAGAAGCTGTACCGCGTTTTGTCTGACGAATTCATTCGGATCATCCAGGGCCGCAATGAGCATTTCCGTCATACGAGGGTTTTTGATGTCGTGAATGGCTCGCAGTGCGCTCTGTCGGACCAGATCGCTCCCATCCCTTAGTGCCGATGAAACAACCGCCTCCACCGCCTGGGCCTCTTTTTTCCCGGCAAGAGCCTCGACAGCCGCTTGCCTGACGCTTATGTCCTCATCCCTTGAAGCAGCGGCGAGGCGATCCAGGGCGCGCGGGTCGTTCACATTAACCAAAGCCGCTGCGCCCTTTGCTCGTATGACCCAGTATTCATCACTGATCGCGACAAGTAGTGCTTCGACAATGCGGGGATCGTCCGCCCCTTTGGGGACGTTTGCCAGCTGCTGAACCGCACATTCCCGAACGTCTCGGTCTTCATCGCTAAGAGCAGCAAGAATGGGTTCGGCAATACGCTCATCCGGTATTTGCCCAAGGGCTGTAAGGGCTGCTTTGCGGATAGCGCTCTCGGGGTCGTGGTTTGCAATGTTCGATAAAGAATCTATTCCGGCGATGCTCTTGAGCTTCCCCAGAGCGATAGAGGCGTTTAGCCGGATCGATGGATCGTTTTCCTTGAGCCCCGATACCAGAACGTCTACAGAGCCGGGGTCGCCTATCACCGCAAGCCAATGTACGGCCTCCCGTCTTAGCAATTCGCTTGCATCCCGCAATGCGATATCGCAGAGCGCAGGTATGGCACGTAGATCCTTGATCTTCCCAAGCGCTGCGATTGCGTTTTGGCGAACCTCTTCATCCTTGTCGTTAAGAGCAGCCATGAGAGGTCCCACTGCCCTCGCATCGCCGATTGTACCGAGTGCCCAGGCAGCCCATTTACGTACTTCATCGACCTCATCCCTGGAGAGGACGGCAGAAAGCGGCTCCACGGACGAAGTGCTTTTCATCACCCCCAAGCTCCATGCGGCTTTCCCGCGGATAGACCAATCCTGGTTCTTAAGAGAAGAGATCTGCTCCTTAGCCCTGGGGTCTTCCCTTGGCGGGGGCTGGGAAAAAGCTGGCGGCACACTGCAAATTACGGCAAAAAACGCCCCAATCAGAATCGCGCCTGTTATGAGTGGTCCAAGTCTTACCGGCATACTCTCCTCGAATGTGTTTTCCTGAAACTTTAATGCATGGAATTCAGCTCCAGGAAGTTAAAATGTCAACCAGCTTTGTACTTCTATCATAATAAATAATTTGCCAGAAGAGGAGAAGAACATGCATTGGCTGAAGCCACGGTCCTGATTGACAAACAGTGGCAAAACGGGTACTAGTTCTCTTATTAATCCAGTATATCTTTTCGAAATTTTCTGATTCCACAAAGGACGAGAGACTTCCTTATGGAAAAGCCCAAATTACTCATCGTCGATGACGATGAGAGCATTCTACTCTCCATGAAATGGGCCTTTGCTCAAGAATACGAAATCCTTCTGGCGGGAAATCGGCAGGAGGCACTGGAGATATTCAAACGCGAGCATCCCGCCCTGGTGACTCTGGATCTTGGACTTCCGCCTGATGCACGTGGGGTTGAGGAAGGCTTTCTCACACTTTCGAGCCTCATTAGTGAAAACCCCTACACCAAAGTTATCATAATATCCGGCCAGGAAGAAAAGCAGAATGCACTGATGGCAATCGGGCAAGGAGCTTACGATTTTTTCTGCAAACCTGTGCAGGTCGAGGAAGTCAGCATAATTTTACGGCGCGCTTTTCGAGTCCACCAACTCGAGAGTGAACATCGCACCCTTCAGGCGACACGGGCTGAAGATTCATTTATGGAGTTGATAGGCACAAGCTCTCAGATACAGCAGGTTTTCTCGATCATCGAGAAGGTCGCGGCAACAGAGGCTCCCGTGCTGATCCTGGGTGAAAGCGGCACGGGCAAGGAATTGGTTGCAAGAGCACTCCACGGCAGAAGCCTGAGGAAAGCCGGACCTTTTATTCCAATCAACTGCGCGGCAATCCCCGAGACCCTGCTCGAAAGCGAGTTGTTCGGACATGAGAAGGGGGCATATACCGGTGCTCACACCCAAAGAAAAGGCCGAATAGAGATGGCCGATGGAGGTACCCTGTTTCTGGATGAAATAGGGGATTTACCTTCATCGCTCCAGGTGAAACTGCTCCGGTTTCTCCAGGAGCACACGATTGAGCGAATCGGAGGAAGAAAAGAAATTGCGATTAACTCCAGGGTGATCGCCGCAACCAACAGGGACATCGATCAGGCAATCCGCGACGGCAGCTTTAGGGAGGATCTATTCTACCGGTTGGGTGTGGTTAAGATCATGGTCCCGCCACTGCGCGACAGGGAAGGGGATATCGCCCTTTTGTCGACGACTTTCGTCCGCAAATATGCGGAGGAAAATAAGAAAAAACTGCTGGGGTTGACCAAAAAAGCGCTCACGGCCCTAAGTAACCATAAATGGCCCGGGAACGTCAGAGAATTGGAAAACCGGATCCGGCGCGCGGTTATTATGGCGCAATCATCGAAAATTACAGATGATGACCTTGAACTCGATGTCGTTGAAGAATCAGGGAGAACGACTCTTAGAGAAGCCCGTGAGAGAACTGACCGCGAACTTATCCTCCGGGTCCTTTCGGAAAACAATTGGAATCTCGCAAAATCCGCCTCCGACCTTGGAATCAGCCGCCCGAGCCTGTACGATCTTATGGAGAAGCTTGGGATAAAGAAATAGCCATGCAACGCAATTGATTCCATGAGAGTTTACTCGTGGGAATTTGTCCTTTTCGCGGATCCAGATCTTTCGTTGTTTCGCTCCCAACTTCCTTTTTTCTAAATCTTGAATGGATGCCTAAAGCCTTCGGTCAGATTGTGTTAAAGGAACATTGAATGCCGATTCCATTCAATGCCTTTGCGCCATCGATGATACTCTTCGGAATTGGGGAAATTAACTCCATATTCGAATAACTTTTAATTAGCATACATATTTTTTGCCGCATTTCTATATTCGCACCCTACCGGCAGACAAACTGTCGGAATTTTTTACTGTTGAAAACTCCTAATATTTGCAGTCATATACTCCATTTTAGGGTTACTCCCCGAAGTCAGGTGTCGGAATTGTTTACGAATTCTTTCCATTACATCCACGAATCATAACGGGCAAAGCCTCGACAGCTCTACTCCTGGCAGCTATGGCACCTAACTTGCTAGAATCAATTTCAAAATGAACTGAAATTATCAAATAAGGGGGAGAAATATTATGCGCAAACTATTGTTCCTGGTGGTCACCTTGTCAGTTGTGATGTGCGCCGGATGGGCAGCGGCTTTGGATGTCACACCGACAAATGATGGTGCTACGCTCGTCAACTCAATCCTGGGAAGCGGGATCACGCTTACGCCTGGTTCCATCCTCTATAGTGGGGCCAACAACGCTGCTTCCGGAATATTCTCTAATGGTGGGAATGCTTCAAACGGGATTGGATTCAATAGTGGAATCCTTCTGACCACTGGTTATGCCGTGGGAGCAAAGGGTCCTAATAACACAGAATCATATACTGGTCCTGGGGCTGCGACTTCCCTCCAGTTCAGTTTCACTTCGAGCAAAGGGGACCTCTTCTTTAATTATGTATTTGGGTCTGAAGAATATAACGAGTACGTAGGTTCACAGTATAACGACTACTTCAAGTTTTTCCTCGATGGGACAAACATTGCTCTTATCCCTGGGACGAGTACTCAAGTTTCGATAAATAATGTAAATTCAGGTTTGAATTCCGCATACTATAGAAACAACGCGCCGGGTCCATACAATACCCAGTATGATGGTCTGACTACCGTTCTTGTGGCCGAGAAGCTGGGTCTCTCGGCAGGGGAGCACACCATCCAGATGATCATCTCCGATGTTGGAGATGCTCTGTGGGACTCAGGCGTATTCATCCAGGGAAACACATTCTCTGATGCTCCTACTCCTATTGATACTGTTCCCGAACCCTCCACGCTTCTCCTCCTTGGTGGCGGTTTGGTCGGGTTGGTTGCATTCAGAAGCAGGCTCAAAAAAGCATAATCTGTTCAGATTTAATTGGTTCTTAAAGGCAGAGTCAGCAATGGCTCTGCCTTATTGTTGCGGCAGTGCACACTAAATTGGAGTTAAAGTCAAAGCTCCAGGCCAATGAGACAGGCCCAAAAGTTGCCAAGCTGGCGCCTTGGATGAAAGTGCTGATAAGTACCGCCAAATGTTTATCGTTAGGTAGAAAATATACCCAATCTCTAGCCTCTATGTTACCCACGCGTAATGGTGTCAGAAGTCTAATTTTAATACATTATTTCATTAAGCTGCGTTCTTTACCAAGTGAAACCAGATAGTTTCACCCACATGAGCAGCTTGCTTTGATTCAGAATGACATTGACGACTCAATAATGGTCGCTACCAGGAAATGGAAAGATTCAGTCGGTCCAATAAGTTTACTTTTGCTCCTCAATGGATCAGAAGCTCCAATGGCTGGGGCCAATTGATCTGGAAAGACATTTCCGAGACAAGGACCGAAGAGGCTGATTAACTGGGGATCCACATGTCAACGGTTACCAGAACGGTACCACGTGATAGAATTGAAGAGCTATATTCCGCCGAATCACTATCTTGCCGGAACGGCATTGCTGCCAAACCCGGAATCAGGGTTGCCGATTCATTGCACATATCGGATGCCGCTTTGCAAAAGTATCAAAATTGGAAAGAGCAAAATTCGGCTGAGTCGGTCCATAAGCAGTCATTCTCGACAGAATTTCAGGAAGTTGGAGAGGCTCCCGGTGCTCCTGATGTTGCACAAAAAACGGCTGTCATGGACGAAATTAGAAAAGCATTTATTTCGGCGTTAAAAAAGTATCACCCCGATAAGCACTACCATTCAGATAATAGAGAAGCCCTCGACGTCGCAGAGAACAGGACAAGGGAAATCCTTGCGGCATACGAAGAAATTCAAAAAGCCTACCGAAACGGAGNNGATCCGATCGTCCCAACTAGCGCCTCAATCCTTGCCTCTACTCAGCTCTGATCGACCTTCTGCTGCTGCTACCTTTACACCAGTGAAGAAGTATGCAAAAGGATAGTCCTTGTAGATGATTTCCGAGCAGCCTTAAACAGTTCCCAGGGAGACTTTATTATGTCCAGTCCGCCAGGCGTTCCGTCAATTTCAATCAAGACACGCATTGGGTGGATAGGCACCGGAGTTATGGGTGTCTCAATGTGCGGACACATTATGGCAAAGGGTTACGACGCGAGCGTTTTCAACCGCACGAAACAAAAGGCCCAACCGCTTCTCGAAAAGGGGGCTGCCTGGGCCAAATCCGCCCGTGGGCTTGCGGAAAATTGCGATGTTGTTTTTACGATGCTTGGTTTTCCTCAAGACGTGCGAGAGGTCTACTTCGGAGACGACGGCATTCTCCAGGGCGCACGGCGGGGCCTTATCGTTATTGATATGACCACTACGGAGCCAGGACTTGCCAGGGAAATTTATGAAGCTGCCAAAAAGCACGGGGCCTTTGCCGTCGACGCCCCGGTTTCAGGTGGTGACGTGGGTGCGAGAGATGCTACCCTTTCCATTATGACCGGTGGTGACCGGGAGGTAGTTGATGCCATTAAGCCGATCCTGGAAGTAATGGGAAAGAATATTATGCATCAGGGACCAGCCGGTTCGGGCCAGCATACCAAGATGTGCAATCAGATCGTAATCGCAGGCACCATGATTGGGGTGTGCGAATGCCTCCTCTATGGCTTCAAGGCAGGATTGGACCTCCAGACCATGCTCGACTCAATCAAGCCCGGAGCGGCCAGGTGCTGGTCGCTCGACAACCTTGCTCCACGGATTCTGCGAAGAGATTTCAGCCCCGGTTTTCTCGTCGAACATTTCATAAAAGACATGGCTATTGCACTCAAGGAATCGGCGCAAATGGGAATTTCTCTTCCCGGACTGGCTCTGGTGCATCAGCTCTATGTAGCCGTAAAAGCACAAGGCCAGGGGAAAAGCGGCACCCAGGCATTGATGATAGCCCTGGAGCAGCTATCACATATTCAGGTGGACTAAAGCCCCCCGAAGAAGCCGCCACGCACCGAAAATTTTGCTTGAGGGCCGCTCTGGCGCGAGATCTGTTGCCTCAGTCTCAACTCTCTGCTTGAAAGGTTTGGGTTCCGACCTGACGATGCAGCCATTATCAGGTTGTTGGGGTGCAATTGCCATCCGCCCTTGCAATATCTCCCCTCCTTATCTTAAATGACACAGCCTGTATTCCAGACATTACATTCACTGTGGCTAACCGAGACGAAAAGATGACAAACTCCAACATCACAACAGGAGCAAGCCAATGCAGATTAGTCCGTATCTGAGTTTTAAGGGCCAGTGTGAAGCGGCTTTCCGGTTTTACATGCAGTGCCTTGGAGGCAGGATTACTGCTAAGATTACATACGCGGAAACCCCAATGGGGGATCAGGTACCTTCCGAATGGCGCTCGAAGATCATCCATGCCGTCCTTAACGTGGGTGAGATGGTGTTGATGGGTGGAGACCCAATCCCTGAGAGATATGATGCGCCGAAAGGATTTTCACTGTCCGTCGTTGTCGACGATTCGGCAGAGGCAGAGCGCATCTTTTCTGCATTGGCCGAGAACGGGACCGTTGAAATGGCGCTGCAGGAAACTTTCTGGGCCGAGCGTTTCGGAATGCTTGTTGACCAATTCGGCGTACCGTGGATTATCAATTGCCAGAAAAGCGCCTGAACGGTCCAGGGCTGAAACACGAAAGTCAAACAGTGACCCCGATTCAGGATCTGCTAAATAGAATCCGCTGGGATGGGGAATTCGGATCAGGTTTTTTCGAAATAGGCTATCTCGATCATATCGCGCGGAGAATCATCCGAGTTCCAATCGGGAAAATCCACTTCGAGGAAGGAAACCGATTCTCCTGTCAACTCGAAGACGAGAGCGGTGAGATTATAGATATTCCGTTTCATAGAATCCGCGAGGTTTATCGCGATGGTCTGTTGATTTGGCAAAGACCAGGCCAGAGTTCCAGCTATTACCCACATTGATTGAACTTCAAGAATGAGAACTGATGTAATCATAATCGGGGCCGGTGCATCCGGTCTCATGTGTGCAATAGAGGCCGGTAAGAGGGGGCGTTCGGTCCTTGTGCTCGAACATTCCGGGGTGTTGGCAAGCAAGATTCGTGTTTCCGGTGGAGGAAGGTGCAACTTCACAAACAGGAGCGTGGGGCGGGAAAATTACATCTCCCGGAATCCCCATTTCGTCACATCCGCACTGTCGCGATTTACACCATTTGATTTTATATCAATGTTGGAAAGTCATGGGATAAGATACCATGAGCGCGATGCAGGCCAGCTTTTCTGTGAAGAAAACTCCAGTCAAATCATTGAAATGCTGATGACCGAGTGCGACCGCTGGGCGGTTCGAATCGAGTTTAACTGCAAAATATCGGCAATAACCAATTCTGACGGAAGCAATGCCGGTGGCTTTCGGATTCAAACCGATCAGGATGTTTTCGATTCAGAGTCATTGGTTATCGCAACAGGAGGCCTCTCTTATCCCAATCTGGGGGCGAGCAACTTCGGGTACTCGGTCGCAAAGCAGTTCGGGCTGAAAGTCACCAAATTGTATCCGGCGCTCACTCCTCTAAGGTTCAGCCCCGAGGATGCGAGCCTATACGGCGGCCTGGCGGGAATTTCAATCTATTCAACCGTAAGCTGCGGAGGGACGAAATTCCAGGGGAATCTGCTCTTTACCCATAACGGAATTAGTGGCCCGGCAATCCTCCAGATTTCATCCTACTGGGATCGGGAGGGCAGCTTGACAATCGATCTCCTGCCTGATTTGGACATCTCCACCGTCTTTTCAGAAAAGCGCCACTCTAAAACGCTTCTGTCTACCATCCTCGATCATCATCTGCCCAAAAGATTCGTAAAGCTCTGGTGTGAACTCAACGGAGTGCCAAGGCCAATCAATCAATACCCACAAAGTGAACTCGATTCCATAGCCCGAGGCCTGCACGAATGGCATCTTCGCCCGGACGGCACCGAGGGATTCAACAAGGCCGAAGTTACTCTGGGAGGAGTCGATACGAACGAACTCTCATCCAGGACCATGGAGTCCCGAAAGGTGCCCGGCCTCTATTTTTTGGGAGAGGTCATCGATGTGACGGGGCATCTTGGCGGATATAATCTTCACTGGGCCTGGGCCTCCGGGTATGCCGCGGGGCAGTTTGTCTGATCTCGAAACCACGAAGTAAAATCCTCGAATTGCCAACCTGCATGATCCCTCTGGTTGTTGATTGTCACTCATACAGCAAATTGTATCCAAAAAGAGTTCGCAGCCTTGAGACTACCCGCTTCTGAACAAATGCTTAAATTATTAAAGATTACAGAATAATACGGAGGTAAATTATATGGCTGAAAAAAGAAAAAAGCCGTCCGACGATATTTCGGAGGGTGTGCAGGAGGCTGTAAGCGGACTTGCCGGGGCTTTGGGAGGTCTGGTCGGAGGCCTTGGAAAAACCGTATCCGGTGTAACAAAAAGTGTGACCGGTCTGGTGGGGGGATTACTTGGAGAACTTGTCGAACCGTTAAAGAATTTGAAGCAAGAGGCTGAAGGCGGGTCGGAAGAGGCAGCCCAGGCATACGGGCAGGCTGTTTCGAAGCTGAAAAAATCGGCATCCAAGGGCAGAACGGACGCTCGCCAGGTCCTCGCTCAATTGGGAGAGGCGCTCGACGAACCAGAGGAGGAGGGAAAGCCTCACTAATTGGCTCCTGGTAACCTGATCGCATGACCGTACTCCGGGAATGCAAAATGCAATTGGCGGCTGAAGGAGCCGCCGGAGGAACAAGAATGCCTAACTATCCACGACCCAAGAGCAGTATGACCCCAAAACCTGCCAAGTCCAGCCTGCACCCGCATGGATTCCCCACCTTCTCCGAAACAATAGCAGGGTTGAAGGACGGTTTGACAAAACTCGGCATCAATCTTGTCGGAGCAGGTGCTGGAATAGTGGGAAATTTGGTCGGCTCTCTCGCGAATCTCAGGCAATCCGCCAATGAAGGGGACGAGGACGCGGAAGCAGCCTATCTTGAGGCAATCGAAATGCTCCGGAGATCGGGAAGTTCGACCGCTGATACGATCCTCAGAGATCTCGGGGAGGAATTGGGAGAAACGGATTCAAATGAAGAAAACCGGCAGGCTACGCAGGAGCCCGAAACAGATGATTTCGAATTGACACGGGCGCCTGCCGAAACACCCGAATCAGCGGAAGGTAAACCGGCGCTCACCCCTGAAAGACTCATCCACAACGGGAAAATCGTATGTCTCGAATGCGGGGCGGAATTCAGGCAGCTTACCAGTACCCATTTGGCGAAGCACGGTTTGAGTCCGCGGGAATACAAGGAAAAATACGTTCTTCCGCGGGATCTTCCTCTCACCGCCAAGGCGGTGTCAGCCTACTTCGGTTCCTCACGGTGAGGACTTACCCTTCCTGGACAATGAAGTACACCCGGACGCTGTACAAATTGTAGTCCAGCCTGCTTGAGGTGGTCCGAAAAGCTCGAAGGGCACGAGGAGGTCTGGGCTAAATCAACCTGAACGCGATTTACCTGCGGAAGACAGCTTGGATCGATTGCTTTGCTGGTCAGCCCAGAAAATCCACTATATCCCTGTTGAATCGCTCCGATACTTCAATAGGGGGCAAATGTCCTACGTTTTCATAAGTCAGAAGCTTTGCTCCTCTTATGTTTGCGCTTAGATACCGGCCATTCGCGCATGGTATCAAAGGATCGCACTCCCCATGAAGGACAAGCGTTGGCAGCAAGAGACGGCCAAGTTGATCACCCACACCCCACCAGGTCATTACCGCGCCAACTTGCCGCTGGAACGACTCAAGCGACATAGCGCCCGATCTGATTAGCTGTGTCACCTTATTCAAATCATCCGGGTGGGAGTTCATGTAGCCAGGTGCAGTTACAGAGGAGTAAATTCGTCGTATTTGCGCTTCCAGGTTCTCCATCTCCCGTGGGAAGAGTAGCAGGCTATCCTCCCACGAAGGCGGCACATGGGCGGAGCCGCCAGCCGAAGTGGCTACAAGCACAAGTTTACTTATCAACTCCGGGTAGCGAAGGCCCATTTCCATGGCGATAAAACCGCCCATCGACCAGCCTGTCACGTGCATTTGGCCGCACCCAATGCTGCGGATCAGTCCGGCTGAATCCTCGGCCATATCCGCGATTGTATATGGCCCCAGGCCGGGAGCACTACCGCCAGAATCGCGATTATCCATGTTGATCAGGCGATACCTGCCTGAGAGTGTTTCGGTCTGTTTCCACCAGATCGATCGCGAAATCCCCATTCCCGAGATGAGCAACACCGGATGACCGGTTCCGGAATCTTCATAGCAAACAACATGTGATCCAACCCTTACTGTAGGCACGCTTTCTCCATAGTCAGAGGCAAACAATAATCATTCGAAAAGTCCGCAGTAGACATTACTACATTCTTTTCATTCATTAATTACATTTTTTCCCTGCTGGACAATGCGCCTGCCTTCCTTATCCTCTTCGGAGGCCCATTTTGTAGCCAATCCCGCATGATAAACAAGGAGCAACAAATGACGAACGCCGAAAAACAGCCAATTATCAAAAAGTGTATTGGATGCTCTAATATAGAAGGGGAAGTTTGCCGGGTATGGTTTTCACCCGCTACAAAGTGGCGCACCGGGAACTGTCCGTCGGCTACCCATATAAAGCGGGAACTTAGTGAACCCGAGCAGAAGGTGCGTGTAGGGCAGCAGAAGCAAAAGAAGAAGCTGGGTTAAAATGGCTGCCATGTGGAAGACTGTTTCTGGACGATGACTGGAGGATTTGTGAGAAGGAAACTTCCAGGCGAGTTTTATCTCCATGTGAAATGTTGCTATTCGAGGGGACAGCGAAGGTCCCCTCGAGTAAAAGCCTGAGGGTATTTCCCAGTACCTCTCAGGCTGAAAAAAGGGTGTTTTAAAAGGCGAGGTAAATTTATAACTTAGATCTTATTTCCCATGGCAAAAAAGGCATATATAAGATCCTGCCAAGGCTTTCCTGAGCATCTTCGGATATTGTGGAAACTTATTGTGAGGCTCGTGGCACGAGCCGCATTCCAAATACATGTTGCCGGCAGTCCCGTAAAAAGGCAGTCCCGAATAAGTGAAACTGTGCATGACGCCGCCATGACAGTCGGAACAATTCGGGTTGACCTTAAAGGTTGAATGTTTCCATTTTATGCTGATTGGATGGTCATCAGAGAGGTTGGTGCCGATATTGGCAGAGCCGGTCACAAGGTTTGTGCCAGACTTGTTCCCAAAGGAATCAATCGCAACACTGCCGTCATGACACGAGAGGCACAGCTTCGAGGGCCCTCTCGGCTGGAGCGCCGTTTGCTTCAAAGACGGACTGGTGTAAGTCGTATAACTTGCCGTGCTCATCTTGTGGTACCAAAGAGGTGCGATAGTCACTGCGCCTTCCTGCTTTGCATTATGCACGCTATGACAGAAGATGCATATCTCGTCTGTACCGTAGCCGGCCCCTGAAAAATCATGTGCGCTGCCGGTTATAGCGGCCTGTGCGGCTGTTGTTACAAGAACCAATGCTGCGAATAAAAGAATTGTGTTTCCGATTTTTTTGATGATGAATAGCCGGTTCTTGCCTCTTAACATAATGATCCTCCCAACGTGCTATCAAATTCACATGACAAACCATTGCATTTGGATCTAAATCTCTCAATTACTGACTGGCGCTTTGATCAGGAAAGAATAACGAGATGGATCAATACCTAATTAAAGATTCTGAGCTACCTGTTTTTTCTCCATGCAATTAGCCCAAGCCCGAAAAAGCAACAACATTGTTATGTCGCGCATGAGCGGTTGGATCTGCGATCATATTTGAGCACTATGGGCTTCTCAGTGAAGCCGACGAAGTTCCATTATCTACCGTTCGCTTGATAATGTCTGGAGCAGATATTTCTGAAGAATAAAAGCAAGAAGCATACCGTTCTGGGCGGACAAAGGTTATCGCAAAGTATTCTACTATAAAATCCACATTGTTTTCATAGCTTGGCGAAATGTTATTGAAAGAAGAATTCTATCATTCTGATTTACTATGTAAATTTCTCCGACATCAGAATAGGTATTTGGGAATGGCCATTAAGTAAATAGAAATCAGGATTTGCCCCACTAGAGACACGCGTAATAAGATTTTAATGCGGATTCACCACTGTAAACTTCTCCGACATGGATGAAGGCTATTTGGAAATGATCCTGTCACTAATTTAAACAAAATCAGGATTTCACAAGGGTCGTGTAATAAAAGTCTACACTTTATAGTCAAGTTAATCCCACCGAATGCGTCCGCATCCGAAAGAACAAGAGGGTCCGCGGGTCGTGTAAAAAAAAGATGATATTCGAGGAGATAAACTTCCAGATACCTCTTGCGCCACTCGCTCCGATAGCACACCTCAACCGCAGCTAAGAACATGATGTTACAGGAACTAGCGAGCGTGTTTAAATTATAAGCAGAATCAATCTGATAACCAAAGGAGATAACAACGTGGTCGTTAAGTTGAATAAAGAAGCTTATGAAAATGCGAAGAGGCTTATTGAGCACGGACATTTTGTGGCTGACGAGCGTGACGCATGGAGTGAACACGCCCCTTCCACCCAGGAACAAAATGAATTCATTGATAAGCATGGGTTGGATGAATATGCCAAATGGTTCCTGGGGATAAATGACGAAAAAAAAGAGGGCACGAAGGGAAGGTATAAATTCCCCTATGGAGACTTCAAGGACGTGCACCGATGCGCGGATATTTCGGGTGAAAGCCGAGCAGGTCAGTACAAGCACTTTGACATCAAGAAAGCCCTCTCGCACCTGCTTGGCATGATTGACTCACACAGCAAAGCTGCCTGAATTGTGCCCGAGTCTCCAGTCCATGAACCACTCACCCGGTTATCGGACCTTGCCGGTTGTATCGACTGAAACTTTCCTGGTGTATCACTGACCGGGAGTGACACAGTTGGATCGATCCGACGCCGGTCCGGTCCCCACGGAATTGCTGGCAGTTACAGTAAACGTATATGTTTTGCCGTTGGTCAGCCCCTTTACGTCAATCGGGCTTTCAGTCCCTTTGACCTTGATCCCGCCTGGATGAGATATGACTGTATAGTATAATACCGGCTTTCCGCCATCTGTTTTAGGGGGCACGAAATTCACAGTCGCCTTACCGTTTCCGGCAATTGCTTTTATGTCCCGCGGCGGAGAGGGCATGAGAAAGCTTGATGGGACACCGACGCCGCCTCCTCCTCCACCTCCGAATGCCCAGGATGTGGAGTAGATCAGAAATATTGCCAAAGCCGCAATTGCCACAGTTTTTCCGATCATGAAATCGCCTCCCTAAAATTATTACTTTAGATCAACCCAGATGATTAGGATGTGGACGAAAAAGGCCGTTTATAATGAGACATATCTATTCCTGAAACCGGGAATAAAACATTGGCTTGCGTCCGTCCCATAGCCCAACCCTCAAGTTGGAAGGGAATTTCAAATGCTGACGAATCGTCTTAAAAGACCTATGGGATTGGGTCGAAATTTACAAGCCTTCCCGCGAAAGCGAAATAACTAATGTAATTTCTCTTTGTCTCTGCGCACCAGTTTATTGAAGCGGTCCTCCGAACCGAGGCTCCTGTACAGAAAGGCTAACTGGCTTTCATCGAATTTTGCGAAAAAATCATCCCAGGAGATTTCTTCCAGGTTGGTATCGGGCTGAGGATCATCAAAATCTATTCTGAGCATTCCGACATCATCTTTTCCACCGGTTCCTTTTACTTTGGCTGGATGCCCGCCATGCTCCTCGACCCATTTCTTTATAGAATCGTGATCTGTCGTTACCTGCGCTGATCGTTCCGTTCTCGGCATTTGCTCATTCCTAAATTAATGTTGAATAGCTGATTATTCACCGTATTCTCTTATGGTAGATCGTAAAATAGGGAACGCAACCGGAGCTTCACGCCCTTATGCCACCCGCTCAAGGACGACGGCACCCATGATGCGGCTGCACCAGCTTGTTCACCTCGACTTCAATCGCCCTTTTGAGGTGGAACCTTTTCATATCCCTCGACGACCCGCTCCAGCGGGCGGCCAAGCAGCCAAATCGCGGCAGCACCTCCGATACCTAATCCGGTCAGCATCACGAAAAAAGCTTCCCGGGACATCCGCTCCCAAAACATACCGAGAAATCCAGAGAAGTAGTTTCCGAAAAAGCTCGACAGGAACCATATGCCCATCATCATCGACACCATGCGGGCGGGTGCGACTTTTGTCACCAGCGATAGGCCGATCGGTGATAGATAAAGCTCACCCAAGGTCATGATGAATATGGTACCGATTAGCCAGGCGACGCCGCGGCGCTCTTCCGGCCCGGTTCCCAGCGCGGCGAAGATCATTACAATGTAGGAAATGCCCGCCAGGAAGCAGCCCAGGGCCATTTTCATTATGCTCGAAGGTTCGGAGCCGTTTCGGGACTGCCAGGACCAGAATATGTTCAGGAGCGGCGCCAGAAGGAAGATCAGGAGCGGATTGAATGCCTGGAACCAGGTAGAGGGGATATCCAGTCCCAGGAGGTTCCAGTTCGTGTTGCGGTCGGCCCATAACTGCAGGGTGTTTCCCTGTTGCTCGTAAATTCCCCAGAAGATGATGTTGAGCCCGCATAGCAGGACCAGTGCCCATACACGCCTGCGCTCATCGCATGTTAGCGGTTCTTTTTCGCTGAGCCGCCCGGCCGTGTTCGTTGCGAGATCCGGGGCGAGTGTATGCTGCCCGAAAAGGTAAAGGCAAAGACCCGCCAACATTCCTGCCCCCGCCACCCCGAAGCCGTAATGCCACCCGAGCTTCTGTCCGAGCGTGCCGCAGACAAGCGGGGAAAAAAAGGCGCCGAGATTAATTCCCATGTAGAAAATAGTGAAGGCGCGGTCGCGCCTGGGATCACCTTGAGGGTAGAGGCTCCCGACCTGTGTCGAGATATTTGGCTTAAAGGCTCCGTTGCCGAGGATCAGAAATAGAAGTGCGAGGAAAAAGAGATACTCGCTGGCCATGAGGAAATGCCCGACAGCCATAAGGATGGCGCCGAGGATTACCGCGCGGCGCTGCCCTATAATCCTGTCGGCGAGCATCCCACCGAAAAAGGGAGTCAGGTAGACGAATGCGGTGTATAGCCCGTAGATCTGCGAAGAGAGGGGTTGCGGTCCGAGGGGTCCAAAGATCGATTCGAGCCCGCCTTTGACGAGCCCAAACCCCAGCACCATCTGTCCGGCTTCGGGGTGTATGAACAGGTGGTCCACCATGTAAAGGACCAGGAGCGAACGCATCCCGTAATAGGAAAAGCGCTCCCACATCTCCGTGAAGAAGAGGACGAACAACCCCGGCGGATGTCCAAGGATGGTACGGCCAGGCACAACATCAGCCGGCATAGTCGACGTTTCCCGCACCATCCTGTTCTCCCCTGGTCCAGTGAAAAGCCTCGCTCGGCGGAGTCCAATCCAGGAGCATGTCGCCGAATCATCAAAGCTTAAGAAATTGTAAATCTGCAGCGCTCATCAGAATTACCATCACTTCAGGTCAAGTTGCACGATATAAGTGTCTGCTTCACATGTCAGCCGAGCGATCAGAGCGGCATATTTGCGCGCCGGCGCGATCCCATGCATGAAATTTCGGTCCGGCGTTGATGGCGAAGTTGTCTTCACCTTTGTTCATTGACTCGGAAAAAATCTAAACACGGGACGTTATTAATAGATGCTATTCATTATAGGTACCTGCTATTATGCGCCTCACTGAGAGGGTGGAGAGAAGTTTATGGATATGCTCTGCAGTCGATGAGCATAGATAACCTGCTTTTTGCACATCCAAGGAGGGAACTTAATGGGGGGTAAAAATTTTGATAGGCGTGGTTTCTTAAAGGGCCTCCTGGGGTCAGGCCTCGTTGGTACAGCGTTTTCCGTAGGTCTGATCGATCGAGTCGAGGCCAAAGATCTGATCGGTCTGAAGAGCAATAGCCGGAATAAGTCTCACGATTTTCCATCGGCATTGCAACAATATCCTCAGGTCCGGGGAGATAAGAAGACCGAAAAATTCTGGCGTAATGTAAGCGAGGCCTTTGCGCTTCCTGATGACTACATTCACATGAACACCGGGACAACCGGTTCGCAGCCGCTCTTTTCCCTCAACAACCTGATAGTCTACAACCTCTACAAATCCATGGACCCAAGGGACTGGCAAATTAATCTCAATACCGATTTTCCCGACCTGTTCCCGATGATCAACAATTCGGCCATGACCGCCAGACAGACTGCAATCGCAAATCAGTATGGCGCCAATGCGGACGAAATCGTTCTTTCCTACAACACCACTGATGCCTGCAATCTGATTTTTTCCGGAACGCCCTGGAAACCCGGGGACCGAATTGTCACAACGCACTGGGAACACAACGCCATGGTAGGCCCTATGGTCTGGGCGAGAGATTATTTCGGTGTCGAAGTAGTAATTGTCCGGATGCCATCGAATTTTACATCTGACATTACCAAGGCTGAGGTTCTGTCGTACTTTGAAGACGAACTCCAAAAGAGTCTGCCGGCGGGAGCCAAGCAGTATCTGGCGGTAAGTGAGGTTTTCTACAAAAACGGACTCAGAATGCCGATAAAAGAGCTCTGCCAGCTTGCCCAAAAATATGGGGCCTACACAATAGTTGACTCGGCACATGGATGGGGACATCTTCCAGTAAATTGTCACGACTATGGAGTTGATTTCCTGTGCGGCGCCGGGCACAAATGGCTCTGCGGGGGCCCGGGGACCGGGATCTTTTACATCAGGAAATCATCCGGCTCTGCCCCCCTGCCCCCATTCGCCATGGGAAATTTCGTCGGCTACGGGAACCTCTTTGTTAAGCCAAGCGCTAATTTCAACAGCAGAGCATGGTCCCCGGCCGCATCCATTCAGAACAGGGGCGAAACCAATACTCCCGCCCTTTATGCAATGACCGATTCCGCCACCTACTTTGATTACTTAGGAGTGCAGGACCTCTACGACAGAGGTGTGGCGCTCGGCGATTACCTCAAAGATAAAATAGCCGAAAGATGGGGGCCGGAAGCTCTATGGGTGCAGAAAAACGCCGACCCATGTTTCGCCACGGCCTTGACCTCATTTAATCCTTTCATGGGCAAGGATGATTCTTCCCAGTTCAAGGCAATTAACACAGCGATGAGCACGGTGCTGAATACCCTGGCCTCCGAGACACCCAAGATCTACTTACGCACTGTTACCTGGCGGGACCAGGTAACTGATACTGCCGATACCAGGGTAGGCTTCCGGGTGGCCACACACCCTATGTATAACAATTACAATCATATAGACTATATGTTCGAGCGGCTCAAAGCAGCAGTTGATGCGACGGGCTTGCCCCAGATTTAGAAGAAAAGAGTGAACGGCCCGGATATCCATTAGTTAGCGTTTACTGCTGCCGAAGGAGCCTGTGCCAAACTGGCAGGCTCCTTCGGTTTCACCGTTTGCCCCGCTGCAAATTTTATAAGCCTGCCTATCTTTGCTCTTTCTCCTGCCCGGCTGGCCAAGAATTTTAGTTCTACAAACCGGAGTAAAAATAGCGTTTAGGAATGGATATGGCATTGCGTGCTAAGCCGCAAGAAGTCACGGATTACCCAGCCGCCAACCTGAGCGGTGTTCTTTCCTACAGCCTTTAAGGTACCTTGCCACAACAGTATCAGCGTTGATTATCGAGTAGAAGTGGCATCTTTTTTTTCAAGAATTTTTGCTCTCCTGACGAATACCGGTAATAAATTCCCTGCTTTATTTAGATAGAGGAAAAAAGGGCAGCATTATGAAGCCGAGCAAACTCAGGTTTTCTTTGATTTGTATCCTTACAGGCTCACTTATTTGCCTCTCGGTGGCGGTGGGCCGGGGAATGGAAATTGCCGAAATTAAAAAGAGAGGGGTTCTTCTTCATCTCGGAGTCCCCTACGCCAACTTCGTAACCGGCAGCGGGGATGGTCTCGATACCGAATTGATGCAACTCTTTGCTCAATACCTTGGCGTCGAGTATCAATACATAAAGACTTCCTGGGTGGAGGCAATTCCGGCCCTTACCGGTGAGAAGTCGGGGGATGGCCGAGAGTCCCAAATCGTCGGTGACATTATTGCCAACGGCATGACAGTTTTGCCGAAGCGTGAAAAGCTGGTGGACTTTTCGATCCCAACGTTTCCCACCCAGGTTTGGCTGGTTGCGCGCAGCGACTCCTCTCTCACTCCTATCCAGCCCACGGACAGCATCGAGAAAGACATACAGATGGTAAGGGGATTGCTCAGGGGTCGCGAACTCCTGGGGGTGCGGAATACATGTCTCGATCCGGATCTATATAACCTGGAAGCGGCCGGCGCCCGGGTGCGATGTTTTCCCGGTTCGCTAAATGAGGTGGCTCCGGCCATCATCAATGGTGAGGCCGAGTTAACATTACTCGATGTGCCGGATGCATTGATTGCGTTGGATAAGTGGCCTGGAAAAATCAAGATTATCGGACCCATATCTCGATCGCAGGTCATGGGCTGTGCCTTTGCCAAATCCTCCGTGGAACTGCGTGAGGTTTTCAACAGTTTTTTCGAGCAATGCAAAAAGGATGGAACCTACAGACGTCTGGTTACCAAGTACTATCCACGAGTGGCTTACTATTTTCCTGAATTCTTTCGGATGGGCCAAGACGAGTAACGACACAAGGGATAAGGAAAATGAGCAAGCGGCATCTATTGATGCACCGCAAGAAGCGCAATTTTATGACAGCGCTGATAGGGGTGGGGCTTATTGCCTGCATTGTATTCCTGCTTGTTTCCAATTACCTGTCTCAGGTTGAACTTCAAAAGAGCGCTGTAGAACAGTTGGTGCATGATGCGGAAAAACGTGCAACGGCCGTAAGCTACTTTTTCTCCGAACGAAAAAACGACCTTCAGAATATCCTCGAACACCGTGCTGTCTCGGCATTTTTCGAGAATAAAGCCCTTGGGATGTCGCTAAAATACGGACTGTCGGACAGCCTGTTTTCCATTTCGGGACTGCTCGATTATTTTTTGGAAGAAAGAAAGCTCGGCCAAGATCGGATCTATTCCAGAATCGCTCTTGTTGAAAACAGCGGCGAAGCGATTGTCGATCGACCTTCGATGGGTGCCGAAATTGAAAATCATGAGAATTTCGCGGAATTAATCGGTGAGAATCAGCCCGATTTTTCCATCACGAGCCGAGGTGCGGAACCTAATCTGCAAATTATCGTATCCATGCCGTATTCTTACAAATCCAGCGATGCTGCTCAGATTGTCGGATGGCTTTCAGTAGATACAATACACCATAACCTTGTTGATGCCCTGAGCACTTCCTCCAGACGCTCAGTCGATATTTTCTCCAGCGAGGGACAATCACTTCATCACAACAGGTCCATGGAACAGAGGGGAGGGAGCTGCCTGTCGTCCGCTCTGGAAAGGGTTGTTTCCGGGCAGGCATTCTATTTCAGCTGCGACCAGGGGGGGCGCGACCCGCTGGACATGATCGCTGTTCGCGCCGATATCCCTGGTACACCCTTCTTTCTTGTTGCGAGTTCGCCTGTAGCAGAAGTTTTGGGCAACATGACCCTGCAGCGTCTGTTTGTTGCGGTGGGCCTTCTCTCATTCTTTATCCTTGGCGCCATGGCTTTCGTTTTAAGGGTCAACACCCGCAACCTGGTTTTGCATGCAAGGCTCGATGAGGCATCCAAAGCTCAGCTTCTGGTCGAAGGCAAGAATCTGGAAATGATGAGGGAAATTGCCGAGCGCAAAAAGGCTGAGGAGGAATTAAAAGAAAAAACCAGACTTAACGAAATGATAGTGGAGAGCATCCCTCATTCGGCGATGCTCATAAACAGAGATAAGACGGTACTGGCAGCGAGTCGCCCAGCTCAGCAGCTTGGTGCGAAAGTCGGCGCCTGTTGCTGGCATGACATCGGCAACGATGGGTTTTCCTGGAAGGGCGAGCGCGAAGGATGCGCTTGCTGCTTCGCGGACCAAGCCTTGGATGAAGGAAAACCAGCCTCCGCACATGATGTCGAGGCGTTTGGAAAAACATATGATATGTCGTGGGTGCCGGTTGATGACCAGAAATGTCTTTGTTTCATGGTCGATACAACCGAAAAAAAAGCCGCCGAAGAATTGAAAATCGCAAAGGAGACGGCAGAGGCGTCGGCGCGGGCCAAAAGCGGGTTTCTGGCCAACATGAGCCATGAGATTCGTACTCCGATGAACGCGGTACTGGGAATGACGGAAGTGCTGTTGGCCACAGACCTTACAGACCAGCAGCGCAAAATGGCCGAAACGGTGCTCCATGCAGGCAAGGCGTTGTTGACGCTTCTAAACGACATTCTGGATATTTCGAAAATTGAAGCCGGAAAGCTCAAGCTTGAGGAAATCGACGTTGATCTGCGCGAGTGCACCGATGACGTTGTGGAGCTTCTTTCGGAACATGCCCACAAAAAGGGTCTGGAGTTCGGATGTGAGATATGCACCGAAATCCCAACTATTCTGCGGGGCGATCCTGTCAGGCTGCGACAGATATTGATCAACCTGATAGGCAATGCCATAAAATTCACTGAACGCGGAGAGGTGATAGTGCGCGCGGCAGCACTGGAAGAAACCAGTGATACAGTACTGCTCGGCTTCGAAATACACGACACGGGGGTGGGAATTGCCCCCGATCTTCAAAAACACATATTTGACTCTTTCTCCCAGGCAGACGGTTCCACCACGCGAAAATATGGGGGCACCGGCCTGGGGTTAAGTATCTGCAGGCAACTTTGTGAAATGATGGGGGGAGAGATCAGTGTCGAGAGCCGAATTGGACATGGGAGTGTTTTCCGGTTTACGGTTCGCATGGGTAAGCAATCCGACGGTCTCCTGACAATGCCGGTTCTGCGTGAAGATCTTCAGGGGCTGCGCGTGTTGGTCGTCGACGACAATGCCTCGATTCGCCTCATTTTACACCACCAGCTCATTTCATTGGGCATACGCAGTCAGATGGCTGAGAGCGGCCATGACGCCCTCACAACGCTTCGCCAGGCCGCAATCGGCGGCGAGCCTTTTCAGATGGCCCTGTTGGACAGAAGAATGCCCAAAATAAATGGCATGGAGCTGGCTGAGGAAATCAAAGCGGACCCAACCATTGCGGACGTCAGGCTGGTCATGATGATGCCTCTGGGCGGCCAGTTCGATCAGGAAAAAATACAGCAAGCCGGCTTTTGTTTTTGTCTTAGCAAACCAGTTCGCCAATCCCAGCTCTACAATTGCATTGACAAAACGATGGGATTTTCTTCGAAAAACGATGCACCACAAATCGGGGCCGGCCATGAACCGATGTCCGAAGCGATTTGGTTCGGCGGCGGCCGCATATTGGTTGCCGAGGACAATCCCATGAACCAGGAGGTCGCACGGTACATGCTGGAAGGCATCGGGTGCCGGGTGGATATAGTGGCCGATGGATACGCCGTCCTTGACGCCCTGTCACGCACCCGGTACGACTTGATCCTGATGGATTGTCAAATGCCTGTCATGGATGGCTATCAGGCCACCAGGATCATAAGAGAATGGGAGAATAGATACTCGAAGGAAAAGGCATCCGATGCCCGAACCCGACGGTCCCGTCAGATACCTATAATTGCCCTGACCGCCCACGCCATGGAAGGGGCCAGCGAAGCATGCCTCGACACCGGGATGAACGATTACCTAAGCAAACCATTCGACCGTAACAAGCTGGCCGCCGTTTTGGAGCGCTGGCTGCCCAGGGCCTCGCTGGAGAAAGAATCCCCTGATGCGGTATCGGACATCGATCGAGCCTTCTCATCATTTCCAAATGTAAAACAAAGCAGGGAGCCTTCCCCCAGCACAAGAACAGCAATGAAGAACACAGGTGAATCGGGGGAAAATTGCCGTTTGCAGCCTAATCCATCTCCGGACGCTATCGACCGCACGGTCTTGGAAAACATTCGCTCGATCAAAAAAAGCAATGGATCGGACCTGCTTGCGACAGTGATTCAGCTTTACCTGACCCATTCCCCGACGTACCTCGAAAGCATGCGCAAAGCCCTGAGGGAGCGCGATGAGACCGAAATGCACCGAGCGGCCCACACCCTGAAATCAAGCAGCGCAAACATAGGCGCCCTCAGACTTTCCGAGCTTTGTAAGCAAATTGAGAATACGCGTCTTAGCACTTCGACCGAACCGGCGCAGACCGTATTATCCGAGATGGAGACGGAATACGAGGCAGTAAGAAAAGCCCTGATAAACCTTCATCCGGATAATCTGCACTAGGATTCGAATTGGAATTGCCCTAGATACCTTGGGAGTTTTGTTCTTTGCTCACCATCGAGCGGCGGACAATCATCGATGCCTTTGCCTCCCTTGGCAACACTAGAGGCAAAGACAATACACGTTGGCTGACCGCACTCGCCACAGTTAGTTTTTGGGAGCAATCTCAGGGTTTCGAGCACTACGTCTTCTTGTGTCATCTTGAACGCCAATTGGCATAACATACCATCTGGTTCTAATCTTGGCGGAGCAGGTCAACTGAACGGCATGGCATCGACCTCGATTTCAGGACCCGTCAACCCTTCTTCAGAATCCTACAATACTCAATACCCGAAAAGATTGTTCCCGGCTGAAACTGTGCTTAGTTTTGCATGCATGCGGGAATGACCTGAGCGCAGAATTAAGCCGGCATGACTTTCTCGATTATGGAGAGATAACTAATGGATAAACGTGAGAAACTTCTTACCATGTATCGAAAGGTCAGGCAGGCAAGCCTCGACATGTGTGCTCCATTGAGCACGGAGGATTACCAGGTTCAGCCCTCGGAGGAGGTGAGCCCTCCAAAGTGGAATCTCGGGCACACCAGTTGGTTTTTCTGGCGCTTTATTCTCAGGCCCAATGGTTTATCATTGCCGGTCGATGATTCCTACGCCTATCTCCTCAACTCCTATTATCACCGCGCGGGTCTTAGAAATTTGCGGGGCAGGCGAGGGGTCGTTACAAGGCCCACAGTAGAGGAGATTTATAAGTACCGCAAATCGGTAGACGAGCGGATCGAGCGGCTAATCTCAAGCGTTAGTGAAGAGGTGCTGGACCGGCTGCATTTTCTGATAACGGTGGGGAAAAATCACGAGCAGCAGCATCAGGAGCTTTTTTATACTGAAATCAAAAGCATTTATTACTGTAATTTGACCCAGCTACGGCCGGCATATATACCGAAGGTTGAAAGCGTTCCCGCACCAAAGGCAAAGGACATTGAGTTTATCCCTTTTAAAGGCGGTACTTTCGAATTTGGAAATGTCGAGGGCGGATGGTGCTGGGATAACGAATTGTGCACGCATAAGTCCTTCCTGGATGATTTCGCTATATCTAACCGGCTTATCACAAACAGGGAATTCCTGGAATTCATTCATGACGGGGGATACTCAAATTCTCTTCTGTGGCTCTCCGATGGCTGGTATGAAATCGAGAAGCAGCAGTGGCGCGCTCCGCTTTACTGGGAAGAGATCGATGGAAAATGGTGGACCTTCACCCTTTCAGGGATGCGCGAAGTTGATCCGGAAGAGCCGGTTTGCCATATCAGTTTTTATGAGGCATGTGCTTTTGCCGGCTGGAAATCCGGAAACGATCTCGAGTTCAAGGGCGCCAGGCTTCCAACGGAACGCGAGTGGGAGCATGCGGCGAGAATCTCCCGTTCGGGATCTTTGCCAGGTAATTTTGTGGAGGCTGGAAAACTTCACCCCGCACCGGCAGTTCCTGCCGACGGTGCTTCCCTGGCGCAGATGCTTGGAGACGTATGGGAGTGGACTTCGAGTCATTACGAGTCTTACCCCGGTTTCCGGGAATTTCCAGACGACCTTTCCGAGTACAACGGGAAATTCATGAATAACCAGCGCGTACTGCGAGGAGGCTCATGCGTGACCCCAAGGGACCATATCCGCCTCAGTTACCGGAACTTCTGGCACCCGGCGGCCCGCTTTCAGTTCACCGGAATACGGCTCGCGAAGGATTCAAAATAATGGCAGGAGACCTTACCGGCGGCCATGAAATGAAAAGGGGACGCGGGGTCCTGAAACCCGACATACCCCAGTCGTTTGGCCGCACGTTTGCGCTGGACGTCCTGGAGGGGCTTTCGCAAAGACCTAAGCGAATTGATCCCGTGTACCTCTACGATGAGAAAGGCAGTAAGCTCTTTCAGCAGATAACCACCCTGAATGAATATTACCTCACTCAATGCGAACATGAAATTCTGACCCTGCACATGGAGGAAATCTCCCAATCCCTGGCTCGCCAAGCTTTCAACCTGATCGAACTTGGCGCGGGCGACGGCCGGAAGACAGTGTTGCTGATCGAGCACTTGATCAGAAAAAATCTGGATTTTGAATACATAACTCTGGATATCTCGCCTGAATCAATAAACGACCTCTCTTTTATGCTGGAGGAGATGTTCCCGTCCGCAAGGCTGAAGGTAACCGGCATCATCGCCGAGTATTTTGACGGGCTGAAATGGCTCGCGGAGAGGAGCAGTTCGAGAAATCTCATACTCTTCCTCGGATCCAACATTGGGAATTTCGAATACCCGAAGGCGCAAAAATTTCTGAGGCATCTGTGGGATTGCCTCAAACCAGACGACCAACTGCTTGTTGGATTTGACCTGAAAAAGGACTTCGAAATCTTGAACAATGCATACAACGATTCCGGTGGAATCACTCGGGAATTCCACCTGAATCTGCTCGACAGGATAAACCGGGAGTTAGACGGGGATTTCGACCGCGAAAAATTCCTCTATTACAGCGGCTACGACGTTATCACCGGGGCGGTGGAGAGCTACCTGGTTAGTAAGGAAAGACAGGAAGTATTCATCAGAAAATTGAATAAGATCTTTCCCTTCGAGGCATGGGAGCCGATTCATACCGAAAGCTCATACAAGTACCTCGAATCCGAGATCGCCTGCCTGGCTGCGGAAACAGGGTTTCAGGTAGAGAAGGATTTCTTTGATTCGCGCAGGTTTTTCGTCGATTCGCTCTGGCGGGTCAAAAAGCCAGGCAGCGCGACAGCTCCGTGTAACGTCGAATGTCGCTGACGTTAAGCTTCACCTCAAATCTCTCGGAGAACACGGAGGGCAAACCCGAGGAGTATTCCCTCCTCCGAATTCCCAGCGCACTCCGGGGTGAACCATTATCCATTTGTCACCACGCGCATCGTTCGCGGGGCAACATCTGATATGCTTATGTTCAATGCGGGGGCTATCTGATTGGGTTTTTACCTGCTATAAATTCTTGCTTTTTTAGTTCTTTGACTGTAGATTGTGAACTTGAGTATAAGCAGTCCGGTACTTGAGTTATGTCGGGGGTCGATCTTTCGCCTAAGCTGGAACGATTCTTAAATAGCTACAAGCGGGCAGCAAAAAACAAAACCAGAAAAGGATCGAAGATGACGGAAGGTCGAGTAAAGTGGTTTAATGAGAGCAAAGGCTATGGTTTCATCGAAAGGGACGGCGGGGGAGACCTGTTCGTTCATTTCTCAGCCATTGAAGGCAGCGGCTTTAAGTCCCTTAGCGAAGGCGAGCGAGTGAGCTTTGTCGAAGAGCAAGGTCCGAAAGGCCCCCAGGCAACCCAAGTGAAGAAGCTCTAGCCTGAGCAGAGATATATTTGAGTTTGCCTCACAATCATGAAGCCGGAAGTCAAATTCCGGCTTTTACATTTCCTGCACAGCATAAAAGCTTCACGCAACCATCAACGCAGGCTGTAAAGCCTGCCCCCCAAGTCCTTCCTGAATGAGCGGTATTCGGGCCATCCTGCGCTTTGAGCCCACCTTGGCATTATTGGTCATTAGCGGTTGTTACCATTCTTCTCGATCAACAGACAAATCATATCCATTACATTCGTGCGGGTTGGGCCGGTTATGAGTAGATCGCCCAGCGCCTCGAAAAAATGATAGGAGTCGTTGTCCGCAAGGTGGCCTTCGGGGCTGATTCCCTTCTGGAGTGCTTCCTCGCGGGTATTCCCGTCTGCGAACGCACCGGCTGCATTGGTTGGGCCGTCCGATCCATCGGTTCCCGCACTGAGCAGGGCAACCTTTGGCCAACCTTGTAGTGAAATAGCCGCGGCCAGGGCCAGTTCCTGGTTTCGGCCACCCTTTCCGGCGCCGCGGATGGAAACAGTGGTTTCACCTCCCGCCAGAATGCACGCCGGAGGAGAGATGGGCTCGCCCGAAGCTGCCGCTTCCTTGCCGATTGCGCTGAGAACCTGCGCGACCTCCCTGGCCTCTCCTTGTATGAAGGAGGATAGTATCAGTGTTTTGTAGCCAAGTTCGCCGGCTTTCAGCGATGATGCAACAAGAGCTGCGCGGTTGCTTCCGATGACGAGGTTTTGAACTTTTTCAAAAATCGAATCTCCCGGCTTGGGAGTCTCCTCGATCAGTCCGGCCACTCCATCCTTTAGCAGTTTCAAAACCCGCACAGGCAGTTTTGTTGAAAGACCGTAGTGCTTCACTATTTCGAGACAGTCCGAGAAGGTGCTCGGATCCGGAACGGTTGGTCCGGATGCGATTACATCCAGGGGATCTCCGACAACATCTGAAAGGAAAAGGGAAACAACGGTTGCCGGATTTGCAATTCGGGCCAGTTGTCCGCCCTTGCAAACTGATAAGTGCTTACGCATCGAGTTAAGTTCGAAAATTGTTGCCCCGCATTCGAGCAGAAGGCGTGTGGTCTCCTGTTTTTCGCTAAGTTCCAGGGGAGACCTTGGAGCGGGAGATAGGGCGCTGCCTCCCCCGGAGAACGCGCAAAGAACGAGGTCCTTCTCTGTACAATCCTCAAGCTGCTCCAGTATGAATCGCGTTGCCTGAAGGCCCGCCTCATCAGGAACCGGATGCCCTGCCTCCATGACACGGATCTTTTTCAGCGGGACTCCGTGGCCATATTTTACTGTGATCCAACCATCGGTCAGGAGATCCCCAAGGATATCTTCAAGCGCTTTGGCCATGGGGGCCGTTCCCTTCCCGAACCCAGTCACAATTATTCTTTCATAGGAATCGAGCGGGTACAAGCGCTCACCAACCTTCAGCCTATCGTCAACCATGCTGACGTGGCGCTTTACGGCTTCCTCCGGGTCAACGGCTTTCAACCCGGCCATAAAGATTTCTTTGAGCGTTTTCCTGGTCTTTTCATCCATCTAATCGGACCCATGCTAGTGAAGGCCAACGCAAAACACCGGCCTAACTACGGCATCACTCCTTATTCCAAGCCGGGAACTCGCCCGAGTGCCGAGATAGAATACCTGGCTTTTGTATGCAGTTCGAGATCAACAAACATCTCCTTCCATATTCGCATTGCCTCGTCCAGGTGCACCGACATGGCCAGGCGGGCACCCGTAGGAGATTTTTGGGCAATGGCCTCAACTATTTGCTTGTGCTGCCGGGCTGCAACTTCAAGGTTTCCCGGATACTTGTTGATCTGGGATTGTTGATACAGAAGCAGGCTCTTCGCGTTGCAAAAACCTTTGTACAGGAAGCGATTGCCGGCTGCCTGCGCTATAATGAGGTGAAATTCATGGTCAAGTGCAATGAAGGACCTATCGTTATTGCTCGCGACTTCGTCGTCCATGGCATTCAAAAGAGAGCGCAGAACTTCGATTTGGGTATCCTGGACCTTGCTTGCGGCCATCTCGGCGTTCTGGCATTCCATCACCTTCCTGGCCTCCAGGATTTCGTCTACGATGGGCCCGCCGCTCGTGACAAAAATTCCCTTCCCGTGCTTTATCTCGACCAGTCCAATGGATTCAAGGTTCTTGATAGCTTCCCGGGCTGAAATAATGCTTACGCCTGTCACTTTCGCAATGGTCTCGGCCGATGGCAGCTTGCTTCCCGCCTCGGTTTTCTGGCGAAAGATCATGTCCAGAAGTCTTTCAGCCACCACATTGCCGGTTTTTGCCGGAGTTGACATGTCTTCTCGTATTGATGGAGTTTGTTTTTAACCGATCCACGGTTCCGTGCCGGTTTTCTGGGCAGCTAATCATTATATGACCAGTTTTCTGATCTCACTATCACCTGAACTATTTTCGGTCAATGGTAGTTTTTTCATCCAAAGACTGGATCTTTCCGTTTGTTTCGGATGCTTATTCTTACACGTTTTACACGATTATCATGGATTAGAAGGCTTTGAACGAATTGAAATATCTTATCCGCCGAGGCAATTTTGGGATCGAGGGGGTAGATGGGAAGTTTGCAACATAGGGCAGGCTTTTTCTGCCTGCCCTAAATGATTTTAAGATAACGGAAGCCGGCACAGTTGGGTCGTGCCGCTAAACGAGGCCATCAGGCAGGTCAGCGGATTTCCGTCGGATGCGTCACTCGGGACGTTTTCCGTGAAGATATCTTCGGGGCTGATTTGATACGCTCCGTAGTATCTCCCATTGGCTTCGCTGTCGAAGGATATATTTACCCCCGTTATTTGCAAATCCGTAAAAGCAGTGTCCTCTCTTTTAAATGCGCGGAAATCTCCAGAGTGGTCACGCATTGACAATTCACCCCGCATGAACTCATCCATGAACTTTGCCGTATTGAAAACGAACATTACGTCGCGCGTTCCCTGCGCGCTCCATCTATCCAAGTCATCGCCTGCCAGCTTAACGAACGCCGGACCGCTCCATCCGCCCTGCACGGTGCGTATTATTGCAACTCCTTCCGCCTGATGATCTGTCGAAAGGCGGCCGGCCACATGGATGTTGGGGAAGATTGCCACACCGTAAGCATCCCGGAAAATCGATTTCGGGATGCCCACACCGGTAATTGAAACCGAATCGGTCAGCACATCCGCAGCCAGCCTGGTTTTCACCTTTTCCCTATCCGGCCCCGCCGATTGTGCGAAAATCACTCCCGGGAGGAGTAAAATCGAAAACAGAACCATTATCCATTTCATAAAAGTAGTTGTCATATCAGACCTTAAGACCTTTCCCGGAAATACCGGATATAATCCATTTCTAAGCAACCCACACCATCCCTACTTTATAAAGATAACTAGAAGCTTCCCTGAGAACAGTGCAAGTGCAGTAGCGGCACACAATGGGTTACAATAAGCGCTGGGGGAGATTGCCGATGCACGGGCCTAATGAATTGGACAAACTATTTGCAAAGCTTGCGCGATCCTCGTTTCGGAGCCGTTTTCGGCTGATCGGGCGTGAGCTGGACTATTTTCGAACTAAGGGTCTGGATGCGATTCTTATGCACGCTGCCCAGTTTGTTGAAACGCGCCTTGCCCCGGCACATCCCGCAAATGACGGAAAACAGACGCCATTTCGAAATCACCCAGTCTTCGTAGCACAGCACGCCACGGCCACCTGCTGCAGGGGGTGCCTCGAAAAATGGCATGGGATTGCTTCGGGAAAAGAACTCACCGTGGAGGAGCGGGAATATATCGTGAGAGTGCTGAAGCGGTGGTTGTCAGAGCAAGAGAAGCTCGTGCAAAGCAAGCCTTAGAATCCGAAGCTCGGGTGATGGCCGTCTGGCGCAAGCCCCATGCCTCGGAATTCAATTGACATGGCAGATCAGCATTTTAGAATGACCCGTGTGAGGCGATCAAAGGCTCTCTTCTTTCTCTCCTTTCTCAAATCGAGCGGTTAAGGCTTATCTCAGTCAGAATGCTGCCCCGTTTTATCTTCCAAGGTTCGTCCTCCACCCTGAGATATTTGTTTGGTTAAGATAGCGCCCTTGGGAGACTGAAAATGGCGGACAAATGGATAAAGACTCACTGCGGAAGGTTCGATCATGGCGGGTGCGGGCTTAATGTACTTGTCAGGGATGGCAAACTTCAACAGATCAGGGCCGACAAGAATGATCCGTACAGCAGGGGATATTGCTGCCCGAAGGGCCTTGCAGCGCTAGAACGGGTATATCATCCCGACAGGCTCAAACAGCCGCTGCTGCGCAAAGGCGGACGTGGAGAGGGCATATGGGAGCCTCTCTCATGGGGCAGGGCGCTGGAAATCCTGGCCGGTGAGTTCCAGGACTCCATTAGGAACGGTGGTCCCGAATCTGTTGCATTTTGCCAGGGAGCGCCGAAGGGGCTGGAGTTTTTTATTCTGCTGCGGCTTGCGAACCTGCTGAATACCCCGAATGTGGGAGCAAGCCAACATGTGTGCCACATGCCCAGGGAACAGACCGCTCTTGCGACCTGCGGATTTTTCCCGGTTCCGGATTATGATGCTCCGACCAGGTGCATTCTCCTATGGGGAAGTGATCCCGTAAGGACAAACGAGGAAGGAATTCTCGGCGGTCGGTTTCTCGATGCGCTCAAACAGGGCGCAAAGCTCATTGTAGTGGATCCGGTAAGGACCGATGCTGCCCGAAGGGCAAAGATATGGCTTCAAATCCGCCCTGGAACTGACGATTTGCTTGCCGCCGGCTTTCTTCACTTAATTTGCGCGGAAAATCTTTTCAATCACGAATTTGTCGAGAAATGGACAATCGGCTTCTCCGAACTGCGTGGTGCGGTGCGATCATTTTCACCCTCGGTTGTTGCGGCCGGGACGGGGCTTTCCGAAGAGCAGATCATCGAGGCGGCACGGCTGTATGCAACCGCCTCTCCAGGCATGCTCCACTGGGGCAATGCGATCGAACACTCGCCAAACAGCGCTCAGACTTGCCGGGCCCTTGTACTTTTGATGGCCTTATGCGGAAATCTGGAAGTCCCGGGAGGAAACGTAAAGGCGGAACTACCCAAGGTGATGCGTCCGGCCGAACTAATCTGCCTGAAAAAATTTCCGGGTAGAGTCGATAAGCTGCTCAACCGCCATCACGGGATAATGCCGCGGCTGCTAACGGTGCCAAACTGGCTGCTTTTCCGCTCTATTCTGGACCAGTCTCCCTATGCGATAAAATGCCTTTTCATGCAGGGCACGAATCCCCTGATCAGTTGTTCGGGTGCGGAGGATGTTGATCGGGCGTTGCTGAAAATCCATTTTCTGGCGGTTTCCGATATCTTCATGACTCCCACGGCATCAATGGCCGACCTCGTGCTACCGTCGGCAACCCACCTGGAATTCAACGACATCGGCCATTACGGACTTCCTCACGGGCACATCTTCGCAAGGCCGGGCGCAGTGGATCCCGCCGGCAGCGCTTGGCCCGATATCAAAATACTCAACGAATGGGGAAAGCGGATGGGGCTTGCCCCGCATTTCTGGGACACGGAACAGGACATGCTCGAAGATGTCCTGAAGCCCTCCGGTATTACATACCAGGAATTTGCCGATCAGGGGATGCTATCGGGCAAATCCGGTTATTACTCTTATCTTGAAAAAGGTTTTGCGACGCCGTCAGGCAAAGTCGAGCTATATTCTAGCCTTTTCGAAGACTGGGGATATCCGCCGCTCCCGCTCCCAGGTGCGCATGCGGAAGTAGACGCTGAATTTCCGTTTCTTCTTACCACACGAAAGCCCCGGTATTTCTTCCACTCAGCATTCAGGCAGATAAAATCTCTAAGGGACCGGGACCCGGCACCAAAAATTATGATCCACCCCGAAGCTGCCGCACGGTTGGGAATTTCCGAGGGGCAGGCCGTGAGGATACATACGCAATCCGGATCGATAGTTCAGTACGCCGAACTTTCCAAAAACATCGATCCTGGGGTTGTGGTAGCGGATTTTGGCTGGTGGTTTCCCGAAAAGCAAGATCAAGAGTTGGCATGGAAGGAGTCAAACATCAATTGCCTGACCAGCTCAAATGGGCCTAAAGACCCGGTGCTCGGTACTGTTCGGCTTCGTGCAATTCCATGCAGAGTGGAGGCGGCATCCTGAGATGTGGGCTGCACTTCTGCAATTTTGCCTTGATCTTATCTAGGCTACGTGCTCTCAGGCTAAAGGGCCTTGCCAGTCTCGCAAGCCCCCTAATCTGGGTAGCTAACCCAGACATTCTTAAGATACAAGGGCCTTGTGCCGTCCAACTTCCAAACGCCCACAGGGGCTATGCTACATTCTAGACCTAGTGGTATGCATCATGTCGATTATGACCCGTGCCGCAATTGTGCGAGAGTGCGGTGGCCCTTTCATTTTTAAAGAAATCGAGCTGGACGATCCACGGCCCGGCGAGGTTCTCGTGCGTATCGTCGCCTGCGGCATTTGCCATACCGATATTGCCGCGCGGGATGGCCTGATCGGGACCGTCTTCCCGGCGGTTCTGGGCCATGAAGGCGCCGGAGTGGTTGAAAAGGTTGGATCAGGGGTAGGCAGAGTTCGCGTCGGGCAGAGGGTTGTGCTCTCGTTTAGCTCATGCGGGAAGTGTTCCGATTGTCAAAATGACCGCCCTGCAGGTTGCGAATACTTTGATGAATTGAACTTCGACGGAAAAAGGCTCGACGGCTCGAATACCATCACGGACTCAGGAGGAAAGCCGGTTTCAGGCTGTTTTTTCGGCCAGTCATCGTTTGCGTTCCACGCGCTCACCCGGGAGCGCAACCTAATTGTCGTGGACGCACCGACGGATGATGAACTTGCCCTGCTCGCGCCATTCGGGTGCGGCGTTCAGGCTGGGGCCGGAACTGTTTTGAATCAGCTGAAACCCTGCCCCGGCGATTCATTCGTTGTGTTCGGGACCGGGACGGTCGGCCTTTCTGCTCTTATGGCGGCGCGCATGGCGAAAGCGGGGCCGATAATAGCCGTGGATGTCATCCCCTCGCGCCTGGAGCTTGCCCGGAAGCTGGGTGCGGATTTCACCGTGGATGCTCGGACAGAGGACTTTGGGGCGAGGATGCGGGAGATTGCCGCAAAAGGGGTGGACTATGCGGTTGAAACCACTGGCCTCTCGAAAGTAATAGACCAGGCGATCCGGTCGCTCGGTCCGAATGGAGAGCTTTCCAAACTCGGAGTTCCCATCGATGCTCCTGGCGAGAAGATATTGCCCCAAAAACCAGGCTCGGGTCAGAATGTCTTTTACAGCATCGCCGGAGACAGCAACCCGCAAACATTCATCCCGTTTTTAATAAAGGCATTCCGGGATGGGAAATTTCCCGTGGATGTCCTGCTGAAGCAGTACCCGGCCCTCAAAATAGGTACGGGCGTAAGGGACTCCCTTTCGGGACTCGCGGTAAAACCGGTGCTGCGTTTTTAAACTGCCGCGGATGAGAATGCCGTCCCGGCTATTTTGAGGAAGGGCTTGTGCATTGCCCCTTGACGCCAATGTGCAAGGGATGCTAGCGTAGATAATTCACTTAAGAAGTGGGAAACAATTGTAATAATGCCCCCGCGCCGGGGTGCTGGATAGAAACTTAATCGTTCCTTTTCGGCTGCTGAATTCCCGCTAATGCGGGATTTGTCTATTTTGGGGTGTAGATTTTATTGAGGACCGGCTCTCCGTGGAGGAGCGGGCCGGGTTTCATGGAGGTTTTAATGAGGATTTTGGTCAGCGATGACTTATCCGATGCCGGAATAGAGAAACTCACAAGGGTTCCCGGGTTCCAGGTCGAGGTAAAAACCAAGCTCACGCCTGAGCAATTCCGTCAGGCCATTAAGGAGTTCGATGCACTCGTAATCCGTAGCGGGACCAAGGTGACCGCGGATGTGCTGGAGAATGCCGGAAACCTGAAAGTGATCGGCCGCGCGGGAATAGGGCTCGATAATGTTGATGTGGAGGCGGCGAGCAAGCAGGGAATCGTCGTAATGAACACTCCGGAAGGCAACGTTATTACGACAGCCGAACACGCTATCGCCATGATGCTTTCCCTTACCCGGTATATTCCCCAGGCATCGAGTTCGATCAAAGCCGGCAAATGGGAAAAGAAACGCTTCCAGGGAAAGGAAGTTTTCAACAAGGTGCTCGGGATCATCGGACTTGGAAGGATCGGGCGAGTGGTTGCCGACAGGGCGATGGGACTCAAGATGAAAGTCATAGGCTTCGATCCGTTCATAAATTCCGAGGTGCTTGAGCAGATGGATATCGAGTCGGTGAGCCTGGATCAGCTTCTTGAGCGTTCTGATTACATAACGGTTCACACCCCCATGACGGCGGAAACCCGAAACCTGCTAAATGCCGATGCATTCCGGAAGATGAAGCCGGGCGTTTTCGTAATCAACTGCGCTCGGGGAGGCATAGTAAACGAGGCCGACCTGGCCGAAGCGATCAAAAGCGGAATAGTGGCCGGGGCGGCACTCGATGTTTTCTCCTCGGAACCCCCTCTCGGAAATCCGCTGATTGAACTCGAACAGGTAGTGGCAACTCCCCATTTGGGTGCTTCAACCGAAGAAGCCCAGGAAAACGTCGCCGTGGCTGTTGCCGACCAGGTTGCCGACTTCCTTACACGTGGGACTATCCGAAATGCGGTAAATGCCCCAAATATTGACGGCGCGATACTGGCGAAGCTGCGCCCCTATCTCACGCTGGCCGAAAAGCTCGGAAGCGTGCTTGCCCAGATGACCAGGGGCGCCATACAGAAGGTGTCGATAGAATATGTCGGTGAGGTAGCCGCCCTCGAGAAAAATCCCCTTACCGTATCCATACTTAAAGGGATGCTCAGCCCAATTCTTGGCGACATGGTAAATTTCGTGAACGTCCCCGTCCATGTAAAGGAAAGGAATATCAAGGTAACGGAGGCGGTGCGTAGCGAGGCCGAAGACTACACGAACCTCATAAGCATTCACGTCAAGACCTCGGAGCAGGAAAACATGGTCGCCGGTACCATATTCGGGAAAAAAGAGCCGCGGATGGTACGCATCAACGACTTCCGGCTGGAAGCGGCGCTCGAAGGTCATCTGCTGCTCATCTACAATATCGACACTCCTGGAACGATTGGCGCAATCGGGACTTGTCTTGGCCGCAACAATGTAAATATTTCAAAGATGAGCGTTGGACAGGTGCTTGAACGCGGACAAAACATTATCTTCCTGCGAACCGATACGTCCACGCCCTCGTCGGTGATTAAAGAACTATTGGCTATGGACAATGTCGACATCGTGCAGGCAGTGGAGGTTTAGGCTCGATGCCTCCAGCCGGGCTGGTTCCTGGCCCGGCATGACCCGCTTTCTGGATCTTAATGCTGGAGGAAGGGTTCAATGGCAGAAAAAGAGGATGACAAGGGATTCGTCGTGAAGGACAAGCGCAGGTTCACCTCTGAGGAGGAATCCGGAAAAGAGAAGCAGGCCGAAAGCGAAGCTGCCGGAAAGGAAGAAAAGTCCGAGCAGAGACCGCATGAACCAGGTCCCGAAACGGGGGCAGGGCAAACAGAACGAGAACGGCCCTTGCCCGAAATCTCCATGGCAACTTTTATATTCTCCCTCAGTTCTTCGGCCTTGGTTCTATTGGGAGAAATCCCGGAGCCCGAAACCAACCAGACCCATATCGACCTCGGCCTGGCCAAGCAGATCATAGATACTCTGGGCATGCTCGAAGAGAAAACCAAGGGTAATCTCGACAAGGACGAGGAACAGCTCCTTAAATCAGTCCTATATGATCTACGGATGCGTTACGTTCAAAAATCGAGCGGCAAGTAGCCGAACAAAGAGGCCCGGACCCCTTGGTTGTCGAAACGTACGCACCCGCAAAAATAAACCTCTGGCTAGAGGTTGTCCGTAAACGCGAGGACGGATACCACGACTTGTCGAGCCTGATGTTGCCGGTTTCAATCTTCGACAGGATCGAAATTGAAGTGGGTGACGCAGCCGGACCGGTTCTCCTTCGCTGCAATTCACCGGGTATCCCGGAGGATTCCCGAAACCTTGCCTGGCGGGCGGCAGACCGCTTCCGTGAAGCAAGCGGGCTCACTCGGGCTATCCATATCTATCTCGAAAAGAACATCCCTTCCGGGGCTGGCCTGGGTGGCGGGAGTTCGGATGCCGCCGGGGTCCTGCTCGCCCTGAACAATTGTTCCCAGGATATATTGCCGGCCGCCGCCCTCCACAAGATCGCCCTCGGGTTGGGCGCCGATGTTCCTTTCTTTTTGCACCAAAGAGCGGCGCTGGCAACCGGAATAGGTGAGAAACTCGAATTCGTCCACGACATTCCGGAATATCCCCTCTTGTTGATTAAGCCGCCCGTCAGCGTGCCTACCGCTTGGGTCTATTCGAATTTAAAATTGACAAGAGGAAAGACTCAAATTACACTCAATCGTTTCAACGCCGTTTGCCTGGAGCCTGCCGAGGTGGTTGAAAACGATCTCGAATCGGTTACTATCCCCCGATACCCGGTCATCTCGGATCTCAAGAATTGGCTGCTCGGGCACGGTGCTCTGGCAGCATCAATGAGCGGAAGCGGCCCCACTGTATTCGGAATTTTCGAATCATGGGATGCGGCCCTGGCGGCCGAGCTTGATGCTAAAAAGACTTGGCCCTCTTTTTGGGCCGGTTCCGCTAAAGTGATAGTTACAGACGAGATAAAGATCCACACGATCGGCTGTTCCTGAGGAGTTTGTTAAGAGTGGCGGCAAATTGCCTCCGCTTTTGATTTGTCATTACCGAAGCCCGCAATTGCCGGGTACCCGAATCTAATAAGCGAGTTCGATGATCTCGAATCGAGATCCGCAATGCTGCCAGGTTTGATTCAGGGTAATTCCGTTTGCGGGACTATTGTGTTTGGGGCGTGGCCAAGCGGTAAGGCACGGGTCTTTGGAACCCGCATTCGAAGGTTCGAATCCTTCCGCCCCAGCCATTTTTTAAGGGTGCCGCATTTCGAATGCCGGCCCCTTTCGAGCAAAGCAAAGTCTATGTGGAGCCGTCTCACTCTTTTTGCCGGAAGTTCGAATCCGCTAAACGAGAAGGTCTGTTCGCACCTTGGGATTACCCCGGGCAAGATACTCGTCGGGCGCTTCAGTGACGGTGAAATACGGGTCGAAATCTGCGAGAATGTCAGGGGAAAGGACATCTACGTCCTTCAGTCCACCTGTCCGCCCGTGAATGAAAATTTAATGGAACTGCTGGTCATAATCGATGCCCTCAAGAGGGCGTCCGCCCGGCGCGTAAATGCCGTTATTCCGTATTACGGCTATGGCCGCCAGGACCAGAAAGAAAAACCGCGTGTCGCAATCACGGCGAAAGTGGTGGCGGATTTGGTCACCACTGCCGGGGCAGACCGGGTAATCACAATCGATCTTCATGCCGAACAGATCCAGGGCTTTTTCAACATCCCGGTGGATCACCTTTTCGGGACGAGCGTATTCATCAACGCGCTCAAACCCGAGATCAAGGGCGATGAAATCGTGGTAGCCCCAGATGCTGGGGGGGTGGAACGCACGCGCCTTTTTGCATCCCGGCTAAAACTCGATCTGGCACTCATGGACTACCGGGAGGAAAACGGAAGCCATCCTCACATCGTGGGAAACGTAAAAGGCCGGCGGGTTATAATACTGGACGACATGGTAGATACCGGCACAAAGGTAGTAAGGACGGCCATGGCAGCGCAGGCGGCCGGGGCTGCGGTGGTTGACGCATGCTGCGTTCACCCAATCCTTTCGGGCAATGCCGTTGAAAAGATCGTCTCTTCACCTGTTCAAACACTCATGGTAACCGACACAATCCCGCTCTCACAGCAGGCGGTGGATTGCGGGCGTATTCGCTTGGTCAGCATAGCGCCTATGCTGGCCGAAGCTATAAAAAGAGTTCATTTCGAGGAACACGTAAGCTCGATGTTTGCAGAAATCTAAGCGCCTTCACGCGCTCTTGACAGGAGGAATTCGTAAATGATTTTTGAACTTACAGCCGAAAAAAGAGACCAGCACGGCAAAGGGGCCGCCCGAAGAACCCGGCGGGAAAGCCGTGTCCCGGCCATCCTGTACGGACCCAAAACAGAAGCCGTTTCGTTGTCCGTTTCGTCACTCCAACTTGAAAAGCTGCTGCGCGACACCCATGGGGAGAGCAAGCTTCTCAATCTTAATATCGATGGCGGGGGTGAGGCCCGGCAGGTGCTCATCCGTGAAGTCCAGGTGCACCCGTACCGCAGGCGATTTCTGCACGTCGATTTCTACGAAGTCCCGCTTGACCAGCCAATCGAGGTCGAAGTCCCGGTGGAACTCGTCGGAGAATCGATCGGGGTTTCAAAGGGCGGCGAATTGAACCTCATTCAACGCACACTCGCGGTGCGATGCTTTCCCAACCAGATACCGGAAAGTGTCCGGATCAACATCAGCAAAATGGATCTGGGTCATATTCTCCACGTCGGAGACCTCGAAGCGCAAGAAGGCTATGAACTTGTGGATGAGAAGGCCATGGGTATTGTAAGTATCATTGCCCCTGAAGCGGCCGAAACGCCCGGCGAGGGAGAAGGCAAGGCCAAATAGCGCCCGCGAACGGATTCGGGAAAATCAGCAGCAAAACACAGTGTGCTATGAAGAGCGGAGGGAGATTGTTCCCCCGCTCTTTTGTTACCCGCAACCATTTGCGCTATTTTATAGCTGATTTTTACGCGGAAGGGGAGCCGATGAGCGATCCCTGCCGGAGTTCCGATGAGGAGAAGATCCTGGCCGTCATCGGTCTCGGAAATCCCGGAAAAGAGTACGAAAACACCCGGCACAATGTCGGGTTCAAAATAGCCGACCGCCTTATCGACCGGTACCGGATCGGTATGCAGGAGCGAAAGTTCCGGGCAAGCTGGGGTGCTGGGCAGGCCGAAGGGCGGAAGATTCTTTTTGTCAAGCCGCTTACCTACATGAATCGGAGCGGGGAAGCGGTCGGGGAGATTCTAAAGTACTTCGGAATCGCACCCCAACAGGCCCTTGTCATCCACGACGACCTTGATCTTCCCTTCGCAAGGCTTCGGATTGCCGCAAGAGGCGGTGCGGGCGGGCACAAGGGGGTCCAGTCAATAATGGACCACCTCGGGACAGCCGATTTCCCGAGGCTCAAACTGGGGATTGGCCGACCCAGGCACGGCGAGCCTGTCGAGACATTCGTGTTGCAACCACCCTACTCCGAAGACCGCCAGGAGTTCGAAACACTTCTCGACCATGCCGAAAAGGCAGCAATCACCATTCTTTCCACCTGCCTAACAGCGGGGATGAACGAGTTTAACCGGCGGGATTAATCGCGAGAAGCTGGTTCTATCCCTTTCGGAGCATTCTGTTCCGCATCACAGTGCCCGTCACCCTGACTGGTTGCCGCTGCACACCTGTTCAACTCCTCCCTTACCGCCAAGGCGAGCTTTTGCAGCGTATAGGGCTTGATTATGCAGGTTTTTGCGCCGAGTTTGCGTGCACCCCTGAGCCTGTCGGATTCGGAATAGCCGCTGGCTATGATCGCTCTTTGTGCGGGGCGAAGGTCGAGGATTCTCTTATAGGTTTCCAGGCCGTCAATTCCAGGATCCATTATCATATCCAGGACCAGCAGGTCGGCGCTGCCGTTGTTCGTGAAATATTCAAGCGCCTCTTCGCCGCTCGCGGCCAGATGTACGGTGTATCCGAGACTGGTCAGAAACTCGCGGGCGAGTTCCCTTTGCTCCTTTACATCGTCTACCACCAGGACAGTTTCAGTCCCCTTGTGTGAGTCGAATGAGGGAATAGCTTGTTTGTCGGGCAAGGCATCCCTGTTCGCGGGAAAGTATAGTTCGATCGTGGTTCCATTGCCTTCTTCGGTTTTCACCTGGGCGTAGCCCGAGTGGTCTTTGACCGTGGACCATACCATGGTCATGCCAAGGCCCGTCCCGCCTCTGCCAAGCACCTTTTTGGCATAAAACGGCTCGAATATCCTTGCCAGATCGGCTTCGGAAATCCCGGTGCCGCCGTCCGAGACGCTTACAACGACGTATTCGCCTTCCCGAGGACCATCCTCTACGGTACTGTCACGGTCTACGTAGCGGTTTTCGGTCCGGATACGGATTATGCCGTCAGGTCCTGAGGATTCAGCGGCATAATAAACCAAATTGACTATGCTCTTGAACAGGTGGGTTTGAGAACCCGAGGTATTTAGCAGGTCCGAATCGAGTTTGGATTCAATTTTTAGATTCTCGCGCGTGCCGCACACTTTCTCAAACTCAGACGAAATGAGGAACTGTTTGATAATGTCATTGAGATTAACGATTCCTTTAACTACAACCCCTTTTCTTACCATTGCAAGAAGGTCCTGAACTATTGCCGCGGCTTTCTGGCCGGACTGCTGTATGGCGAGAATGTACTTGCGGTGCGGGCTATCTTCGGGAGTCTGCATCAGGAGCAGGTCGGGGTAGCCGACAAGGCCCGCCAGAATATTATTCAGGTCGTGGGCCACCGCCCCGACGATTGTGCCAATTGCTTCAAGCTTTTGGGCCTGCTGGAGTTTTTCCTCCAGTTTTTTCTGCTCTTCCTGAGCGTTCTTTTTGTCGGTTATATCTATGGCATGCCCCATGGTGGCCGTTTTGCCCCGATAGAAAGTTGGAACAGCCAGCATTTCCAGCCACCGGGTATCACCGCTACTGGTAACATAGCGGAACTCATAGCGATCCGGCAGAGGCTCGTCTTCGGTTTCGCTAAACATCTTCTGCCTGACAAGTTCATGGTCTTCCGGGTGGACAAAGGAAAAAACGTCCAGGTGGTACAATTCGTCGGCGGAATATCCCGAGTTGTTTATGGTCGTCCTGTTCGCGTATATGAATCGTCCATCCTGTACGATTACGATGTTTGCAAGCGAATTCTCGGAAAGAAGTCGATAACGTTCCTCGGATTCCTTGAGTTTTGACATGATGGCGTGAATCCAGTTCTTGTCATCTTCCAGACTCTTCACCATCGAGTCGAATGCCTGGGCCAGCTTGCCAATTTCATCCCGCCTGGTCATCCTCAATCGGGTGTATCGGCCCTGGGCAATTCCTTCCGCGGCGTGAATTATCCTTGTAAGAGGCTTATTAAGGATGCGGTTGAACAGGAAAAGGATCGTTGCCGTCATAAAAAGTAGAACGGCTATGCTTGCCATGTAAACAGTTTCCCTGGCAAGGAGGACAGGTCCTAGATAGTCGCTTTCGTAGATGAAGCTAATGATGTGCCAGCGCCAGAATGGAAAATATCTGAAATGCATCCGAACCGGCTTTTTTCCAATAATTTCACGCATAACAGGGGCCTTATCCCTGGTCAATCTGACGGGAACCTCGGACAAGTCGGGACTTGAGGTGCCTACGACCGTATCACCATTTTCCACTATCATCATCTGAATATGGCTAAATGCCTTGTTTATCCCGATGACCTCTTTGATGGCCTCTGTACGCATGGAAGAAACCATTTCAGGATCGTTTTCGAGCCTGAGATTGAGAAGTTCGTTCAGCCGGTCCTCGCAGTATTGGATGCCAAGGTCTGAGGCTAATTTGAGTTCGTCCTCATTGCGGTTTTCAATAAAAGTGGTAACAGGTTTAGTCCAGAAATATACAGACAGGGCCGATATGGTTAAGCCAACCAGAAAAAACGGGATTATTATCCACAGTACTATTCGATTTCTGGCCGCCAGCCACGCTTTAAACATCTTTGTTCCTCATTGATCAGATTCTGGGTGGAGCGGTTTGCATATTGGGCGGGAAAACAATCTCCTTTTTCCCGTTCTGCCATTGGATCAGCATGGAATTGTGCCCGGTCTGAATACCGTTTTGTCCAACCTTGAAGCGCCCGATGATCGTGACCGAATCGAGCAAGCTGATGAAATCAGCAAGCTTGTTCTGATCAAGGCATTGGCAGTGCTGGATGGCCCTTTCGAGTACCTGGCAGCTTGCGTATGACGATCCGGAGTGATACGAAGGAATTTTCTGAGTGAAGTTCACGTAATCGTAAATGAATTTTTTGGTCCCTGGAAATGGAATGCGCTCATCCGGTTCCCATTGTGAAGGGCCGAAAATGCCCTCAGCCACGCTGCCGACTTTTTGAAAAAAATATGGGTAAGAAGAGTTTACTGTAGTCGCCAATACCCTTGGCCTGTATTTTTCCGCCTTCATCCAGTCGAGCGACAGGTAGGTATCGTCGGGATAGGAACAGAGAATAAGCCCATCCGGACGTTCCCGGCGAACTTCTTTGAGCAGGTTCGGCAGATCTTCTCTGCCGGCAGTATAAGCCCGATAAAGGCTCACCTTCAGCCCGAAACGCTCCGCCCACTCCTTCGCCCCTTCGGCGGCATCCCTGGTGAATGAGCTTTCTTCATACAAGATTGCCACGGTGTTTAGACCATTGGCTGCCATAATATTGAGCAGTCCGATGAAGTAGCGCCTGGCGGGGGAATACATTCCGAATGCTTTTAGGAATTTGCCTTTCCAGATTTCATCTCCCGATGCTCCACAGACCAGCATGGTATACCCATATCTTGTAGTCACCTCGGCGGCTGCCAGTGTAAGAGGTGTCCCGTAGGGGGAGAGCACGAGGTCCACCTTGTCCTGAGCTATCAGCTTTGTATACAACTCGCGAACTTTGTCGGCGCTGCTCTTGTCGTCATATAGAACCAGTTCGACCGGTCTTCCCAAAAGCCCGCCCCGCTCGTTTACCTGTTTTTCCCAAAGCTTAAAGCTGCTCTGGATGTTGCTGGACGGCTCCAAGTATTTGCCTTCCAGCGACACGGTGGCTCCAATGCGCACGGGTGCCGCATTATCAGCCAGGCAATCGGCGACCAATAGGCTTTGTGCCAAAAAACAAAGAGAAATAAAGAATATGCGGGCGCGAAACATTTCAGCAGATCCTTCCCCGGTGAAATCCACCCATACCCATCCTATATCGGCCAAAACAGCAGCCGTCTTTACGGAAAGGGTTCGAACTGCTCCTAGTTTCCCAAAAAAATCCGAAAGCTCCCCAAAATGAGAACTCTCGTAGCCTGGTGCCCCAGGGAATCCCGATTATTTCCGACTAACTCAGTTTTTCATCTGATACTATCAAAAACACGTGATAAGAATAAGTTTCAATATACCGCAATTTTTTCATTTCAGCTTACTGCGAAGAATAAATATCGATTTTGATATACGCCGGTGAGGACATGCCGTTTCGCGGGCGAAACAAATGAAAAACTACGTGAGGAGTAGAAGGCATGTGGGAGGGCTTTTCAGCCCGCCGCGGGTTCACCTATATCAGTGATAATGTATATAGTAGGTGGGGCTGGATGGTCAACTAATTCAAGTCCAGGAGTCATGCAGGAGCCGGGACCGATGCCCATGGTTCCGGGAAGAGCAGGTTCGGCTACGTCCAAAGCCAGGCGAATTTTTCAATTTAGGTCATCAGCTTTGGAAATGTCTCCCGATGCTGGCCTGTTCCCACCTCGAACGGTATCTCGTAAATAAAAAGGGCAGGCGCAGGCGCCCACCCGATAGCGGCCGATCCACGGGGATCCGGCTACAGGAGTTCAAGTTCAGTGGGATCTGGGGTATCCTTGTAAGTGCCGCAGCAGATTATTACATCGTCCACTTTTTCGAAGTAGAGCCGTTTGGGCAGCTCCTTCTTGGTAACCGGGTCAAACCACTGGTACTCGGCCCAGCCTGAACCCTTATCCTTGGCCGTATTGACGATTTCCCGGATGAAGGTCTTGCCGCTGGAGTCTTTTACCTCAATGAAGTTCTTGCCCACAAAAAATTCATTCATTCCATGAGCAAGCATTTGCCCTGCCTGGTCAATCACGAAGATGTATTTCTGCTTCTGGACAAATTGTCCCCTGGGGTTGGTGAATTCGGCCATTGCAATCTGTTTGCCGGTTGCACTGTAGAAGTTTTTTGCTCTTTCCACCCATTGCACGGCATCTTTTCCGGTATCCATTTTCTCCTCCTTAGCAAAGTTTGTAAGTCTGAAGAATGGTTCGACCTGCCTACGATGATCGCCAGAGGGTGTTTCGGAGCCGGATCCCACCTGAGGAAACCAGAGGATCCAAAGGGCTGATTAGATCATACGACAAGCGGATTAAAACGCAAGAAAAAGTTCCAAAAGACTTACTCGCCAAAGAGGAGTGGATACCGCATCGAGGCTGATGTCGCCCGGCTTGGGGACTGTATATTTTTGCCGGCGGGCATCGCTTTGAAACATCTCACCCCCGAATCTGTAAAGAGCCGGGGGTGAGTGTTTATTCGAAAAGGGGTTATTTTGGAGCTTAAACCGGTTTTAGCGGCCGGTCCGTACTCCTGAGGGAAATTACCTCGTCAATGAGTCCGTAATCCTTGGCCTGTTCGCCGGACATGAAAAAATCACGGTCTGTATCACGATGGATCTGTTCGTAAGGCTTCCCCGTATGCTCGACCAGGATGTTGTTGAGTTCTTCGCGCATGCGCAGAATCTCTTTTGCCTGGATGTCAACATCGGTTGCCTGCCCCTGGAACCCGCCCATCGGCTGGTGGAGCATTATGCGTGCGTGAGGCAGGGCAAAACGCTTGCCCTTCTCGCCTGCCGTAAGCAAAATGGCAGCCATGCTCGCGGCCTGCCCCATGCACAAAGTCGAAACTTTCGGTTTTATGTACTGCATCGTGTCGTAGACTGCAAGGCCGGCTGTAACCAGGCCGCCCGGTGAATTGACGTAGAAATGGATGTCTTTGTCCGGATCTTCTGACTCAAGAAAAAGCATCTGGGCGATAATGACGTTTGCCACATCATCATTTATAGCCGTGCCGAGAAATACAATCCTGTCCCGCAGCAGCCTCGAATATATGTCGAAAGCGCGCTCGCCCCGGCTGCTCTGTTCAATTACTATAGGAATAAGTCCCATCATCTCTACTCCTGTTTGGCGGATTCGGCCTGTTCGGCGCCGCCTTCGGACCCTGAAGCCTCTTCGGGATCACGCCCTTCTTCAGGCGTTTCCACATAGACGGCTTCGGCCTCTATTAATTTCAGGACTTTGTCTTCGATCTTTCTTTCACGGCTCTGCTCAACGAACGAGCTGTCCGCGTATTCCCGCTTGACCTTGTCGGCGTCAATACCGTAGGCGCTCCCAATCTCGCGGTAAATATCATCATTATCCGCATCACTCAGGCTTATTTGTTCCGCCTCGGCTATCTTGCCCAATATCAGCCGTATGCGCACATTCTTCTCGGCCTGGGTCTTGTAACTTGATCGAAACTCCGGCGAATCGAAACGTGCTGCATCGAATTTAAGTCCCTGACTCTCGAATTGGTAGCGCAAATTGTCGGCCATTTTGCCGGTCTCGGCTTCCACTACTCTTGGGGACACTTCGAATGGGGCCCTGCGAAGGAGCTTTTCGGTAATCATGGTGCTCAGCTCGTGCGATACCTTCTGCTCCTCGCGCTCGCGAATCTGTTTTCGGACCTCTTCTTTCAGGTCCTCGATCGTGTCGAACTTTGAGCCAGCGATAGACTGCGCGAACTCATCGTTTAGTTCAGGCAGTTCCTTTTCTTTCAGCTCTTTTACAGCCACCTCAAAATGGACGCGCTTTCCGGCGATATCCTTGGTGGGGGTCTCGGCGGGATAGTCAAGCTCAAAGGAGAAAGTCTCTCCCCGTTTATGCCCAATCAGGTGCTTGTCGAAATCAGGGTGAAGAGCACCCTTGCCGATCTCGACCATGAAATCCTGGGTTTGCCCTTTTTCAAAAACCTTCCCCTCCACCGTTGGAGTAAAATCGACCACAGCGACATCCCCGTCGCGGATCGACCGGTCCGACTCTACTGCCTTGAGTTGGGCATGCCCCTGCCTGATCCTCTCGATTTCGGCGTCGACCTGCTCCTCTGGTACTTCGATTGGAGCTTTATAAAGCTTCAGCCCTTTATACTCCGGCAACTCGAAAGGCGGGCTGATGTCTACCATCGCGGTATAGGAAAAAGAACCGTCGTCTTCAAAGTTGGATTCACTCACATCGGCTTGGGTGAGCGGCTTGAGATTGGCTTCCTTGAGTGCGTCAGGGAAGGTTTCCTGAATGAACTGCGAAGAAACCTCATGCTCGACCGCCTTCTCGTAATATGACTTGATGATATTCCGCGGCACCTTGCCCGGCCTGAATCCTTTGAGCTTCACCTTTTTTGCGAGATCGCGATACTTTCCTTCGAATTCTTCCCGGACCCTGGATGCGGGTATTTCGACACGAAGTTTTTTCTGGCCGGGATTGACGTCGGTTACTGAAACGTTCATATCCACTCTGTTATCACCTTTCTGATGAGATGGTATGTACTAGCCGTAATAGGCGCAAATTCTCTGGTGCGAGAGGGGGGATTTGAACCCCCATCCTGTTGCCAGGGCTGGATCCTAAGTCCAGTGCGTCTACCATTTTCGCCACTCTCGCGTTCTTATCTGGCCTATGTTTGCGGGTTCTGGTCTTGTCTAGCGTTCCCGCTATTTTCCAAATGCGAGAACAAAGCGGGAACAACTTTCGCCACTCTCGCCTGCCCGTATTGCGCGAAATCTCAATATAAAGCATTTTTCGCCACCTGTGTCAACAGTGGGCTGGCACCAGGTAGTGGGTCATTTTGGAATCGGGAGAGGTGATGCAGGTCTGTTTAGCAAATTGAACGAACGGGGAACCCTGCCAACCTTATTTATCTGCTCTTCCTAAAGCAGCGCCTTAACAAGAGGGATGAGGGCCACTATGACCGGGGCGATGAAAATCGCCGGGATATAATTGGCAAGCCGCAATTGTTTGATATCCAGAAGATTGATCCCGATTGCGATGATTATCACTCCGCCGGTTGCGGTCATTTCGGCTATCATCGGCTCGGTCAAAATTTCCGAGAGGCCTCCTGCAAAGATCGTTATTCCGCCCTGGTATGCTAGCACGGCCACGGCGGAGAGCAGCACGCCCCATCCGAGGCTTGCCGCAAACGCCATCGATGCAAAGCCGTCGAGCACCGATTTTATCGAAAGCAGGCGAAAGTCTCCGGAGAGGCCATCGGAAATAGATCCCAGGATTGCCATTGGCCCAATGCAAAAAACCAGGCTCGCGGTCACAAACCCTTTGGCAATGGATTGCTGCCCTGTGCCGCGCGAGAGCTTCTCCTGAAAGAACTCACCAATGTCCTGCACACGGTCTTCTATATGCAGCGCCTCACCAATTATGACCCCGAGCAGTATGGCCCCCAGCACCACAAGGATGTTCTGTGTCTTCATCGCCATCTGGAAGCCGATCAGAAGCGTCACCAGCCCCAGCCCATAGAGTACGCTCTTGCGCATACTGCCGGGCAGCCTCGATCCCGCAAGGGCGCCAAGAACGCTCCCGGCCACAATCGCCCCGGTGTTTATGAAAGTACCCGTCATGAACCGGCAGCCCTCCTGGGTTGGTGCGGACCGTTTTCATCAAGCCTTCTCTCAGCCTCTTCGAGTTGATTCAGCCGGTTGAGAACGGGAGGGTGCGAATAGTGGAACCGCGCATAAAGCGGATGCGGATTGAGGTTCGAAAGATTGTCTGTCGAAAGCCTCTTCATGGCTGTGATCAAAGGTGAGGCTGTGCGAAGCATGTTTATTGCGTATGTGTCCGCCTGCTTCTCGAATCTTCTCGATATGCTCATGTAGATCGGTTGGAGGAAAAAGCCGGCCTTCTGCCAGAAAATCCCCGCCAGGAAAAGCCCCGCGTACGGCATAACGGAGCCAAAACCGAATGTGTCGTAGGGAAGGGACCAGCGGACAAAAAGCCAGGTGATGTAGAAGGCCGCGAGCAGGAAGAATGCGAAAACCGCCAGTTGTTTCAAGACATGCTTTTTCCGAAAATGGCCCACCTCGTGCGCGAGCACCGAAAGAATTTCATCATGGCTGTGGGATTCAATTAGCGTGTCATAGAGCACGATTTGTTTCGTTTTTCCTATGCCGGTAAAGTATGCGTTAGTGTGTCGGCTTCGAACGCCCGCGTTCATCTGCAGTATCTTTTTCACCCTGATTCCGTTCTCATCCATCAGGCTCATGATCTTTCGAGCCAGCTCTTCGTCCTTCACAGGCTCGAACTTGTTGAAAAGAGGCGCGATCACCACCGGAAAAAGTACAGCAAGGATGACCTGAACCACTGAAACAATCAAAAAGCCCCAAAACCACCAGTGCAGAGGAGAGTATCTGATCAGAAGCATCAGAATGGAAAAAAGAGCGGCAAAAAGGGCTGTACCGATAAGCCCGCTTTTGATGTGGTCAATGATCCACAGTTTCAAAGTGGATCGGTTGAAGCCGAATTCTTCTTCGATGACAAATGTGTTGTAGTAGCCGAAAGGAAGCTCTGACAGGAATTGAATGGCGCCGGGGATGAAAAAGAAAGTCAGGCCTGCAATTATCGAAGTGGGCCCAAGACCCGCCAGCCTTCCGGCGATCGCGGGGAGAAGCCCGGAAAGCAAAATCACTAACAGGACAGTGCTTGATACTATTTCCCCGATGACTCCCAGCCGCCCTTTTTGCGCGGTGTAGGCGCCCATCCGGGCTAGCTTTTCCGAGTCAAGAAATTCTTCAAACCCCGGCGGAACTCTGCCCAGGTTCTTCTGGGCATAATTGATGTTCATTTCGTCAAGCCAAAGCGAAAATGCACTTTGGCCTACAAAAAGAACGAGAAAAAAGAAAAGAAAAGCATTGAATTCGATCATATCTTCCTCATTTAGCCGCTATCTCCATAAAAGCGGGTAAATATCAGTAAGTGCACATTTGCTCAATCTAGAAAACCGTTATCGAAAAATAAACATTTCACACAAATAAAATAAACGACTCAGGAGCTAGCATTGATGATCGTTAATTGTTAAACTAAGGCTCCATGCAAGATAAGGAAATGAAAGGCACCGACAATTAGTGTGGCTGAGTTTTTGTTTTCAACCCTGATCAGAAAGGAGTTAGCGATGCCTGCCTGGAAATGTAATGGTTGTGGAAACACGCTGAAAACCGAGGCTCCTCCCACGAGTTGCCCTTCATGCAAGCAAAAATGCGGATTCGTTGACGTCACCTGCTATACTCCCGACTGCGGTGGCCCCGGTTCCGGCAACCTGAACCAGAAAATTTTCGCTGGAGCCCTGGCGAAATAGCCTGACCTGTTTTTAGGTTACTCCGTCGAACCGTGGGTGCTCTATCTCCTATTTAGCACGCCGGTTTCTGCTCGCTGAGATCAGTGTACATTGGGAGCGGCTTTCAGACGCAGTCGCGGGGCTGCGACGGAAAGCCGCCCCTATTCATTTATCCGCTTCAGGTAAGCTTCCAACAGAAAAAGGCGGGACAATGCCCGCCTTAAAACCGGTAAAAACTCCCCAAAGAGTCCAACTGGCGCAGCTTTCGTTGATGAATAAACGACAGCGCGCCGCGATCCCGACCTACTAGAAGCATCCAATGATTTTCTTGGCCAATTTTTCTAATTCCCCCTGCGGATAAGGCTTTCCTGGCCACGAAGTATAAAAATTATCCTGCGGGAAGCGCGGAATAAGGTGGAAATGAATATGATCCACGTGCTGCCCGGCAGGCCTCAGGTTATTCTGGATAAAATTGAGGCCGGCTGCATTGGTTCCTTTGAAGACGGCCCCGGCGATTTTTTGGGCAACCTTCATGCAGGCGATCAGTTCTTCCTCCGGGAGTTCGAAAATAGTCTTATAATGTGCTTTGGGGATTACGAGCGTATGTCCCGGGTTGACCGGATTTATGTCCAGGAAGCTGATCACGCGTTCATCTTCATAGATCTTCGCAGACGGGAGTTGGCCCTTTATAATCTGGCAGAAGATGCAATCAGGCATGACTCTACTCCTTAGAGAGTGGAAAGGGTCAGGTTATGAAGGTCGATTTTTTTAACGGGAATTTGGCCGGAGATACTATAGTGAGGCCCGATTCAAAGTAGCAGAGATATATTCACGTGTAAAGCCGGTTCGGCTCAAAATTGTTGGGGATATTGAACAAGATCGTATCGTTTGGCAGGAGTGCCATGATGCTTTTAGTCGCCATATACGGTTCACCCCGCAAAAATGGCAATACCGACCTGATGGCCGATGCTTTTATCGAGGGTGCATCCTCAGCGGCGGATAACCGGACGGAGCGGATCTACGTCAGGGACCTCGATATTTCGGGCTGTCTGGGGTGCGGTCACTGCGACAGGTCGGGCCGTTGCGTACAAAAAGATGATATGGAAAAGGTCTACGCACTGCTGGATTCCGCCGACCGGGTGGTAATGGCCAGTCCAATCTATTTCTATGGATTGCCCGGTCAACTGAAGCTGCTTGTGGACCGTTCACAGGCGTCTTATATGCGGCAGGAACTGAAAAGGAAGGAATCCGGGTTTGCAACTCCTTCCGAGGGCCAATCTTCCTTATCCCGAAGGAAGGGGTTCCTTCTTAGTGCCGGGGCCACCCGCGGAAAGCGCCTCTTCGAGTGCGCCATCCTTACCGCCAGATACTTCTTCGATGCCCTGAATATCGCATGGGAAGGGGAGCTTTGCTTCAGGGAAATAGAACAAAAAGGCGCAATTGCACACCATCCTACGGCTCTGGATGAGTGCAGGAAGGCAGGAAGGGACTTTATGCGCTGAGGAGAGCCACCGGGAATCCAGTTCTAAAGCAGGCTTTGCAAAGCTATCGGCTAAATTTCTATTGAATTGCAGGCGTCCTCGGCAAAAGGAAAGAGGCAGCTTGTATCCAGTGTTCCGATAAAATCAGACAGAGCGGTAATTTTCTCGGATTTCAGGAACAGCCCAATTCCCTCGATTATCTCACCTGTAACGGATGGATCCACGAAATTGGCCGTACCCACCTGCACGGCTCGCGCTCCGATCAGCATAAATTCCAGTGCATCGGCTGCGCTCGTTATGCCTCCGATTCCTATGACCGGGCATTGTACCGCCCTGGTTACCTCGAATACGCACCGCAGAGCAATGGGCCGGACGGCCGGGCCGGAGAGGCCCCCAAAGATATTTGCAAGGCGGGGGCGTTTCGAAAAAACATCAACGGCCATTGCCGCAACGGTATTGATGCATGAGAGTATGTCACTTCCCGCTCCTTCAGCGGCACGGGCTATTTCGGCAATCGAGGTTACGTTCGGGGTAAGTTTGGTGATAAGAGGCAGCGAGGTTTTACGACGGACAGCTTCGACCACCTTCGCGGTCATTGCCGGGTCGGTGCCGAATACCATCCCTCCCTTCTTTACATTGGGACAGCTTACGTTTATTTCCAGTGCGGAAAGCCCCGGCACACCATCCAGGCGCTCGGCCAATCCTGCGTATTCCTCGATTGTGTTTCCGAAAATATTCGCGATCACCGGTACTTCAAGACCGCGCAGGTAGGGCAGTTTTGCCCGGAGGAATACTTCCACACCAACATTTTCAAGCCCGATGGCATTGATCATGCCCGCGGGGGTTTCAACAATTCGAGGTGGTGGATTTCCTGCCCGGGGTTCAAGGGATATCCCCTTAACAACCAGTGCCCCGAGCCTGCCAAGATCTGTAAGCGAGGCATATTCCTCGCCGTAACCAAATGTTCCCGAGGCGGTCATGACGGGGTTTTTGAGGTGCAGCGGCCCTAGCTGAACAGATAGGTTGGGGGCGGCGACTGTTGGATCAGGATTTGATTCCATTTTATCGATCCTGCGGAAAATATGGGGCCATCTTCACAAACATGGACAAAGCGCAGATCGTGTCCCGGACCGGAATCCGCGGAGGGCAGGGCGCACCCCAGGCACGCTCCTATGCCGCAGCCCATGAGAGATTCGAGTGAAAGCTGTGAAAGGGCATCATTTGCAAGCGCCCATTTGGCGACGTGGTACTGCATGGCAAGCGGGCCGCAGGAATAAATCTCTGCCGGCCTGAAATCCTCCTCCGCACACGCGGTGAACTCTTCGAAGAGTTTCGTTACGCGTCCATTGTAGCCGAAGCTTCCGTCATCGGTTGCAAAGTGTACCGGCAACCCAAGTTCGGCAACTGTATTTGCGGGCAGAAGTTCGGATGCCGATCGGGCGCCGTAGAAAAGGTGCGCTTTCTGGGGCGGGGCAGGCCCGGAGAGAATCTGTGCGATCAGTTCGCCAAGCGGTGCAATCCCAATTCCTCCTGCGATGAAGGCAATCGGAGTGGTCCGGTCGAGTGGAAGCTCGAACCCCTTCCCAAGAGGTCCGATAAGGCTAACCCGGTCTCCCGGGGCAAGCCGTGAAAGAGCAAGCGTTCCACGCCCCGCTATCCGGAAAAGAATTTCAATTTCCCCCTTATCGGGATGGATTCTGTGGAATGAGAAAGGGCGGCGAAGAAGGGGATCGATTCCTTCGCGAACCTTGAGCATCACGAACTGTCCGGCCTGTGCCGCCGCACTGATCGCGGGGGATTCAAGGCGAAGTCTAACAATTGTCGGAGCCAGGCTGTCCAGGCAGATTATGCGCGCTGTTTCGAGGATCTTTTCCAATTTGGCGCCTCGTCTAATCATTCCACCCGATCACTGCTGCCATGCGGCCGGTATTGCGCTCGCCGCGGTACGAGAAGAACATGGTTTTCTCGCAAACGGTGCACCGGCCGAGAATATCGATGTTTTCATCTGGAACTCCGGACTTTACCAACTGGTCCCGCGTCATTGCCCAAAAATCGAAGTAGCCGGGGCGGGTTTGAAAGTGCCACAATTCGGGCGGGAATTCACTTTGAAAGTTCTTATATTCCGCGCAACATGGGCCAAGCGATGGTCCCACGGCCGCCAGCATCCTCGCGGGGTTGCATTTGAGGTACTCACGAAGGTATTCCACGGTCTTTCCGGCGATGTTTTGGACGCTCCCGCGCCAGCCGGAATGCACGTTGGCTGCAATATGTTTCTCGGGATCGACCAGCAACACCGACTGGCAGTCGGCAATTTTAATGAGGACCCCCGTGCCGGAAAGGCCGGTTACCAGGGCATCGCCAGGGTCCGCAAGGAGTATGGGGGACCTCGATTTGAAAGAGGGCAGGGTGCTCTCGCTGACCAGATTGATCGTATCTGCGTGAACCTGCCGGCTCGATACGAGCCGATCCAGTCTCATCGTGCCCATTATCCTCGAAAGGTTTTCTGAAACCGCCTGCTCCGAATCCCCGTTGCTCCATGATGCGTTCAGGCTATCGTAGGGAGGCTCGCTCACTCCGCCCGACCTTGTAAAAAAACCATGCACCAGCCCGGGCACGCTTGATAATGTAGTTGAGGTGAGAAACTGTATGCTTTCAGACATATCGAACGGGGCGCCTTTTTTTTTGGTCTCAGCACTCGGTTGCCACTCAATTGCCTGGCAAGTAAACACAAATATAATGCCTTTGTCCAGATGCGATTAGGCCGGCAGAGTTCATCCCATTTGCCATTTGCGCTCAAGATACACTCTCAAGAGTAAAAGAGCGGGGATTGAGTCCCACCGCCTGGTACTTGGAGGCAGCGCTCCCTAATTGCCCAGGTAAGCAAGGAACTGCGACAATCGAACAATCGTCATTCCGCATGCTCCTGGCGGGGATCCAGCATCTCTAGCTGTATAAAAAAACAGCTACCGAGTACGCTCCTGACAAATTACCAATTGGAATATCTACTTACAAATCTGAAATTCAATCTCGCTGTTTTGCTGCCTTTCGCGGTCACCTCAAGAAAGCCGCTTCTCAACGCATCAACAGATAACCACTTAGGTTTATTGCAGTTATTAATCTGTGCCTGTGCGGCAGGCACGGTGCGGAACTTAAAGGAGACCACCGGTATAGTCTTTGCTCAGTCAGTACATTAGTTCATTTAAAAATTGCACGACTCACAAAAGGCAAACTGCGCGAAAGCGCGGGACGCAAAGTTACTGGCCTAAGTCTCGGAAAATCCCGGGATACGGTCGCAGGACCGCTGAGCAGATGCAGCACCTCCCGAGGGAGCTGGGTTTGCCGGCAAGACCCGAGGGAGAAAGATGTACCGGTTCCAGCTTACCAGATACCTGATTGTCGTCTGCGCACTAATCTCACTACTGCTTTCAGCGCCGGTGAGTTCAATGGCGGCCAAATCCGAAGTCTCACTTTTCAAGACGACTTCCGCCGCCGCTCCCGCTGTCCAGAAGCCGGTCAACACCTCGATCGTTGCACGTTTGCGCACCGCCGGAATCCATCCGGACATCCAGAACCTCATCATCAGTGATTCCATTCAGCTAAACCTGTTCGAAGATGCACAATACTGTGCAACCAAAGTCCGCTCCCAGAGTGGCGGCGGGGGCTACCTGCTGTGGACGGGCACGATTTCGGGAGCCGAAAATGGGCGCGTGGTTATCGTTGTAAAAGATCAGCAGGTCTGCGCATCCATTATATTCGACTCGACCATCTATCAGGTGCGACCTGCCGGGCAGGGACTTCATGTAATTCGCGAGATCAGGAAAGAAGCCCTGAGCAGCCTCGGAAGCGGTCCATCGGCTCTGAACCCGAGTGAGTCCAAGGTAATCCAGTTGGTTAACCTCGAAAGAGCGATAGAGGGGCTTTCACCCCTTCATTACAGCGACAGGCTTTATGACTCGGCGCGCAACCATTCGCGCGACATGGCAGTCGCCAATTACTACAGCCACGATAGTCGAAATGGACGAAAATTTTTCGAGCGGATCTTCGCAACCGGGTATCCGAATTCCAAATGTGGCGAAAATATAGCGAAAGGTTTTTCCTCGCCCGAAGAAGTCTTTGAATGCTGGATGAACAGCCCGGACCACCGGGTGAATATCATGAATGCCGAATTCACCGAAATCGGCGTTGGATATGCCTGCGATAACAGCACCCGCCGCGAATACTGGACGCAGGACTTTGGGGCGGGAAGAAAACCGGATGCCGGTCAGAGCATGAAACTGGCCCGTTCGTCAGTACAGACTGATAGGGTGCGTACGGGTTTGGGAGATTACAGCAGTAACAATTAGTCGCACGTGAAGCTGGACCTGCGATTCCACTGAGTCAAATCAGTTTCACCGGAGATTCAAAAACCCTTATTTCATCCTGCCACAGGCCGACCGCCGAGTGCCGAATATGCCTGAAAGCCGTCCGATGCTTCCGGTGTTGTCCCCGCCTCAAAAGACTTGGCAACGCTCTTTTGACTGGTATAGAATGCCAGCCTGATTTCGTGGCGCCGAGCAAATCTTCAGCAGCAAAGCGCCTTTTTTCGACCCTCATAAGAAATAATGAATAGTGCTATCAATTCAATCCAGGCTTCGGCTTCCTACCGGCCAAAAGCTCTATATTATCCTCGCCCTGTTGTCCGCGGCAGTAACTTGGGCCTCTTTCCTGATCCAGGGAAGAATCGGCTTCAGTTTGTGGGATGAGGGCTATCTTTGGTACGGCACTCAGCGGGTCCTCATGGGCGAAGTGCCCATCAGGGATTTTATGGCCTATGACCCTGCGAGATATTACTTTTCGGCAGCGGTAATGGGGCTTCGAGGCGATAACGGGATAGTCTCTCTCAGAATAGCGGCCTTTATTTTCCAGGGACTCGGGCTTTTTCTCGCGCTCGTTGTTATCGTGCGCTCCTGGGACAGGCCCGATGCATTGTCGATGTTCTCGGCTCTCGCGATCATCCTGTTATGGATGTTTCTGCAATACAAGTCCTTCGACATCACTCCATCGATTGCAATGATTGCCGCACTCGCGTACCTGATCCAGCGGCCATCTTCTAGAAGCAGTTTCATTGCCGGATTTGTCGTCGGCGCAGCGGCATTATTTGGGCGAAACCACGGGCTGTATGGAGCTATTGGATGCATTGCCGCCATAGGCTGCCTTAGAGTGTTCAGCCGTAGTGCAGGGAAGCTTTTCCATGATCTGTTCTGGTGGGGAGCGGGGGTGCTTGCCGGCTACAGCCCAATGCTCCTTGCACTCGCATTTGTTCCCGGAATGGCAGCTGCCATCGTGGACGGCATCAGGTTTGTAATGGAGTGCCAGTGTACGAACCTTGCCACACCGGTTCCGTGGCCCTGGCGCACTGTTCCAGGTATTGCCCCCTATATTTTGACCGATCCAGCCTCACTTGCGGCATTCAGGGTTGTGCTTGGTTCTTTCTTTATTGCGCTGCCCTTGTTCGGGATAGTTGGGATTGGGTACTCAGCTTTCTGCTGGGTCAAGAATAACAGGATTCCCCCCGCAGCCGCCGCGGCGTCCTTTCTGGCGCTTCCCTATGCCCACTATTCCTTTTCAAGGGCTGACACGGCCCATCTCTCATTGGGGATTTTCCCTCTCATTATCGGAGTTTTGACTGTTTTTTCAGCCAAGTCCGCCAAGGTCAGGATCGGAGTGGCTGCACTGCTGGTTTTTGCATCTCTGGTTGTTGTCGGGCCTTTCCAGCCAAGGGTTATCTCCGCGGTCGCGAAATGGAAGAAGGTTGAAATCGGCCGCGATACGATGCGAACCGATCCGTGGACGGCGCACAATCTGGAACTGTTAAGCGCCCTAGATAAAAAATATTGCCCAAACCGGGATTTGTTTCTCGCTGTGCCTTTCTGGCCCGGAGCCTATGCCGCTTTCGAGCGCAAGTCGCCGATGTATGAGATCTATGCTCTTTTCCCGAGAAGCAACGAGTTTCAGCAAATGGAAATCGAGCGAATAAGAGAGGCAGCACCCGCATTTGCACTTATACTTGATTTGCCCCTGGATTCGCGCGACGATTTGCGTTTTCAGAATACTCATCCTTTGGTAGACCGCTACATCAAGGAAAACTTCGAACCGGTCGATGAACCGCTCGCGGTAAAACCTTTTTACGTCTATAAGGCCAGGCAATCCGGAAGATGAAGAAAGTTGCCATACTCCAATCCAACTATATCCCATGGAAGGGGTACTTCGACTTTATTGCGGCAGTCGATGAGTTCATAATTTACGACGAGATGCAGTATACTCGCCGCGACTGGCGAAACCGCAACAAGATCAAGACCCCGAACGGCCTTCAATGGCTCACGGTTCCGGTTAAGGTGAAGGGGAAATACCTCCAGAGCATCCGGGAAACGGAAATCGACGGTCGTGAATGGGCCAAATTGCATTGGAGGGCGCTTTGCCATAATTACGGCAAGGCTCCATACTTTCCAGAGATAGCCGAACGGCTCGAGCCTGTTTTCCTGGGACAGGAATTTTCTCACCTCTCGCAGCTCAACCGGGCGTTGATCGATTTTGTCTGTACGATCCTGGGCATAACGACCAGGATATCCAACTGCTGGGATTACCAGGCATGCGGTGGCAGGACGGAGCGGCTGGCCGATCTTTGCGTACAGGCAGGAGGCACCGAATATATTTCCGGCCCGGCGGCTAAGGACTATATAGATGAATCGATTTTCAGGGACCGTGGATTAAAGCTTACCTGGTTCGAGTATGGGGGGTACCCGGAATATCCTCAGCTTTGGGGCCAATTCGAGCACGGTGTGACAATACTTGACCTGCTTTTCAACTGCGGCGGCAATGCGCCGCGATTTATGAAATACGCTCCCAAATCTGCCCGACAGGATAATGCATGAAAGAGTGCCTCAAGTGCGGAAATACTTATTTGGCAAAGGTATGGGAATGTCCACGGTGTGGAGGCACTCCGGAAACCACTTATGGATTCCACTGCTTCGCCCCCGAGCTTAACGGGGATGGAGAGTTCTTTTTGCCGGAATCGTTCGAAGCGCTTGCCGAACTGGAGGCTGAAAGCTTCTGGTTTCGTACGCGAAGAGACCTCATAATGTGGGCTATCGGGAACTTCTTCTCATCAGCCGGATCGTATATGGAACTGGGATGTGGGACAGGATTCATGCTGTCCAAGGTTGCTGAAACGTTTCCGGGGCTTGAGCTTTTTGGCAGTGAGGTAGTTGCCGCCGCACTTATTTTTGTTGCCGGCCGGGTCCCGCGGGCCGAATTGATGCAAATCGATGCCCGATCTGTCCCTTTTATCAAGCATTTCGATATCATTGGGGCCTTTGACGTCATCGAACATATTGAAGAGGATGAACGTGTTCTGGCCCAGATCAAAAAGGCTCTTAAGCCAGGGGGAGGCCTTCTTTTGACTGTTCCTCAGCATCCCGCGTTGTGGAGCTGGATAGATGATTATTCTTGCCATTTGCGCCGCTACACGGCATCCGGCCTGCACGACAAGCTCCTGAATGCCGGGTTCGAAATTCTTTTTAGTACGTCATTCGTTTCTTTGCTGCTGCCGGCGATGTTTCTATCGAGACTGAGCAATCCCTGGGCAAAAGACAATGACCCGGGAGCCGAGTTTAGAAGGAGTCAGCGCTCGAATCGGCTGCTTGAAACGATCTCCCTTTTCGAGAACCGCCTGATTCGCAGCGGCATTTCTTTTCCACTCGGTGGATCGCGCCTGGTGGTCGCCCGGCGCATGCACTGAAAACGCGCCATCCGCCATCAATGAACGCCTCTGGAAATTCTCCAGTGATTAATCCTACCGGGATCTTCCTAAGGCAATTATTCACTCATCGGTCTGCTGGACAGGAAAGACAAAATACCTGAACAGCAAAAAGAGGAGGCCGGCTACCAAAACTATCCCAGCAGCCTGGACCAGTTGGTGAGGGAACAGGAATTTATCGACGAATATATAGAGCAAAAGCACATTAACGCCGTAGCCTATCGCGTGGGCAATGATGTAGCGGAACATCCCGCCGCGGGTGCGACCCTGATAGGAGAAGGAATACTTTGCCTGTCCGAAATAGGCGGTGAAGGCGCCTATTGGATAGAGCATCGTCACCGCAATCTTCGGCTCCAACCACAACCAGGTGATCGCCAAGTAGATCAGGTAGCCTAACAGATTGTTCAGAACCCCTACCACACCATAGCGGATTATCTGGGTTATTACCGGCCACCCGCGATATTTCCGAAACATGCTATCGCTCAAGAGATGCGCGCAGTTGCTGCCGATCAACTTTGCCGTTGGGGTTCTTCGGCAGCCTGGGCATTACGATAAGTTTGCTTGGCACCATGTAATCCGGTAGGAGTTCGGCCAGATCGACCAGCAAGGATTTTTCATCCACGGTTTCCGGACAGGCCACGAAACCAATCAGCTTGCCGTAAGCGGCATGGGTCCGGTGATACACAACTACAGCCTGATTAACCGGAGAGAGCTTCACCAGCGCGTGCTCGATTTCTTCCAGCTCGATACGGTAGCCCATGTGTTTTATCTGGTTATCCTTGCGGCAAATGAAATGAAGTTTGCCCTCGGATTCCCGGACCAGATCGCCCGTGCGGTACATACGTTTCATAAAGCGGCCCGGATCGGTGAGTGTATGGAAGGAGGCCGAAGTACGCTCGAGATCGTTGAAGTAACCGGCGGCGACGTTGGGACCGATCAGGCAGAGTTCGCCGCTTTCAGAATCGCGATCCTGATCATCGACGATGCGGTATTCGAAATTGGCATTAAGGCGGCCCAGGGGCGGCAGACCGGCAAGATCCATAAAATCTTGATCGGTTAGCTGGTAAGCGCTGCATATGCAGGTGCATTCAGTCGGGCCATACACATTGATCAGATTCGCCTGTCCAGAAAATAGAGCATAAAGCTTCTTCAACTCTGCCTTGGGATAGCCTTCACCACCAAAAACTATAGCGCGCAGGCAAGGCAATGCAGCGGGCGTCATGGCTTTCATAGCCATGAGGTAAATGAGCAGCGAGGGCACCGAGAACCAGATGCTGCATTCCATTTTGCCGACATAAGATACAAGTTCGTATGGGCTGGTCAACAGCTCCCTGTATACGGGGCTCAGGGATGCTCCCGAGAATAACCCCACATAGAAATCAAAGACCGAATTGTCAAAATACATCGGGCTCAGGTTGGCGAAATTATCGCGGTCTGTGATGCTAAAGCAATCACGTCCCCAGGCAATGAAATGCAACACGTTCTGGTGGGTAACCGCAACTCCCTTCGGGATGCCGGTGGAACCCGATGTGAACATGATGTAGGCAATTGATGCACCGTCCACCAACCTCATGAGCCGTTGTTGTTCTTCGCGCTCGCTGCTGGAGACAGCCGGCAAAAGATCGTCCCTCAGCAAAACTAAAATGCAGCCATGGAGGGAAGCCAGTTCCTCCATCTTGCCCTCGTAAGAGGGGTCATCGTAGAACAAAAGGGAGGCCCCGCTGACCTGGAGAATGCTGGAAGTACGCGCCACGGGCGAAGCGACATCGATATTCACGTAAGCTATACCCAAGCGCAGCGCAGCTATCATCAGAGCGTAGGAGAGAGGCCGTTTGTTGTGGCCGATGGCGATGACGTCGCCCCTGCGGCACCCATGATTGAGGAGCAGGGCGGCGAGGCTTTCCGCCCGGCTGTACAAGTCCGCGTATGTTATAGCCTGTTCGGGATAGCGCAGAGCAGGCCGCTGGAAACAGGCTGACGCAATCTCTTCGAAGCAGTTACCAAGATTATAGTGGTAGGTGTTCACGGAAAGCACCCCTCACGGTGGTTAACGGTTGATGGTAAAAAAAGGATATGGGGGACGAGGCGCATGGAAGCCGACGGACCGGCAAAGGTTCATTGAACCTTCGTTGTTGGAAAAGCAGTCCCATAGCGGGCTTATGGACTGATCGAAGCAGCGCTTCACGAAGTGCATGACTGTAAGCTTCCCGACCCCGGTCATGCGGAACTCGGGAAGGGTGAGCACGTCGATTTCAGCACTGCCATCCGCATGCGCGGCGGAATAGCAGATGGAACCGGGCTTGCCGTGGCGGAAGGCCACTATTGCATTTGATTTATGCAAAAAATCAGTCGGGCTGCGCCAAAACCTCCCGACCACTCCGAATACTCGCTCGATTTCCTCGATGTCCAGCTCATCCCCGCTTTGCAGGTCGATTGTGTCCAATTGCTGCAGTGCAGCAAACTGGCTGTCGAACGAATTGCCTGGTTCAATGAAGAAGCGCTGGCGCAATGAGCGAAGACTATCCCATCTCGGATCGTTCAGGAATTCAGGAAGATGCGGGGTGTAGAGGCGGACTTTTGGTGCGCTGAAGCTCCTGTCGATCAGGAGGTACTGCTCCAGATCCGCCTCGAAGCCGGCACAGGAGATCCCGAAGATCTGAGCGAACCCAAACGTGTGTTCCACATACACCTGCCGGGGCGTAGCGTTGTCATCGGCATAGACCTCGCCGTCCTGCTCATCCAGCAGCACTGACGCAATTAAGGGAAAAAACGATTCAGTGCTCCGGTATATTTCGAGCGCGGCAGGATAGGAGTCTTTATTCAGCTTTACCATCTCAGATCGTCAGCCCACCATTTACGTCTAATACAACACCATTCATGAAATCGTTTTCTATCAGGGCGGCGACCGCCTGTGCAACTTCATGGGCTTTCCCCAACCGCCGCAGGGGAGTACTGGACTGGACATGCTTCAACACGGATTCATTCAGGGCGCTTCGGGTGGACGGTGTGTCGACAAATCCCGGTGCTACCGCATTGCAGCGGATACCCCATCGGCCCAGTTCCTTCGACCATGTTATGGTCATGGCGTTTACGCCTGCCTTAGCCGCTGAATAAGCCGTCTGCCCCTCGTTCCCCTGAGCGCTGATAGAGCTGATGTTGACGATTACGCCCTTTGTCCTGCGCCTGACCATCTGCTCAACGACCGCCGAGGTCACGATGAAAACCGAATCCAGGTTGACGGTGAGAGAATCGCGAAAGCGGCCGTAATCGTGCATCATTGCGTCTGGATTCATTATATTTACAAAGGGCTCGCTGAAAATAACCCCCGCATTATTTACCAGGATGTCGAGCCTGCCGTGGAGGGCAACTATTTCAGCCACGGCTGCCTTTACTTCCTCTGGCCGGGTAACGTCCACCTGTGTTTTATTCAGGTGTTCGGGCATCCCGGCGAGAGCTTCCGCGTTGCGGTCGGCCACCACAACCGTGGCTCCTAAGCCGGACAGGTGGCTCGCAATGGCAAAGCCTAAGCCCTGGGCACCACCTGTGACCATCGCCACCGCACCGTTAATCTCCAAGGCTGGCTCCCTTTACCTCCAAGGTCACGCCCTTGTCTTTGAGCATCTGAATAATTCCGGCAACCGATACCATTCTCAGAATGTCCGGTATCTCGAGTGCGATATCGTATTCTCTTTCCAAGGTCATCACCAGGTCCATTTGCTTCAGGGAGTCCCAGGTCCCAACATCGGCCTTGGTAAGATCGGGATGAATCTGGGACTCCCGTAGTCCAAATACCTCGGCGAGGATCGCCGCAAGGTGCTTATCCATAATTAAACCCCAAAATACTTCACATAGTCTTCGGATGAACAACGGAAAGGTTCGGCAGAGCGGGCCAGATGCACTGTATGGGGCTTGGTGTCCCTGGAGATCATGGCGGACGCACCCACGATATTGTACTCTTCAACCGTCATCTCGTTAACGATGGTGGCATTCACCCCCACGAAGCTGTTGCGAAGCACCTTCGCCCTACCGGAAATGACTGTTCCGGCGGCGATCCAGCAGTTTTCCGCCACGCTGCTATGATGAGCCAGAGTAACGTTGCACCAGATCATGGTGTTGGCACCGACCCTGGCATGAGGTTCGATGACAGCGGACGGAAGAACCACGCAGCCTTCGCCAAGCGGATGTGTAGAGTAAACCCTCGCATCCGGGTGGACGTAAGTCTCAATGCTGTAGCCCATCTCTTTCAGGCGCAGGAACAAGGATTCACGCACCCTGTTGAGGTTATTGTACCCGACCGCCATCACGACCCGGCAGGTTTGCGGCGGGAACTTTTCCCTTACCTGCGAAATACCTACGGCGGTGAGTCCCTCCAGGCTGCCCTGGGAGAGGAATTCATCATCTACCGTGAGGCCCATGACTTCATACCTGCTGTCCCCCAGAAGATATGAATAAAGGATCTCGGCAGTAACAGCATTGCCCACCAGGATAATTCTGCTCATCCAGCCACCTCCATAACCGCAAGGCCGAAGCCGGTTTTGCCATAACCATTGCCATTGTACAACATGTAAGTTAGCCCCCTGTGATCAAAGATATAGGGATAGCAAATCATCTCGCTGTCCCATCCATCGGGGGAAACATCGATTCCGGATATGGCATCGTTTCGAACCCAATGCCTGCCATCCCGAGATGAAGCAAAGCCGATGCGGTAAGTCTCTATTTCCTTTGTCCCTCTGTGGGCAAACCACATGAAATAGGTGCCATCCAGGCGATACACGCTCGGGCGGCCGAATGCGTATTCGTATTCATCCGCAAACTGGATACACAAGCCTGGACTGCAAATCCAGTCGACGCCGTCGGAAGACTCGGCATAATGGATGCCATAATAGTGCTTCCAGCCTTCCGCCTTTTTCTCCCACTTTATCCCCGAGTTGTACCACGTACGCCAGACATCCCCCGACACGTGAAATGCCGTTGCCGCGGCAAAAAGAGGGTTGTGCTTGTCGCGCCCAAGTACCGGACCCAAAAACTCCCGTGTCAGGGTCAATTCGTTGGGATTGAGAATCGCTCGTCCGGTATCGCAGATCCACAGGGTTTCAGGCAGGTTCTGCCAGCCGACGTAATAGAGATAAATTTTCTCCCGGTGTTTAACCAGGCAGACGCTTATCACGCCGTCGCAATCGAAGCATCCGGGCTCGCCGTAGCCCAGTGCCAATTTCGGCTCTCCCAGCAGTTTCATGCTTCCATCCGCCACCTTGGCATAGGCTAGAAATATATGGGAGCGTTGCTTGTAATCCCTGCGCGTGAAAGCAACGATAAAAATATCATCCTTGTAATGTACGGCGCAGGGATGGGAACCATGGCTGAAATCCGAGCCGGTGGGTTCAAAAATCAGGCCGCTCTTCTTCCAGGGGAAGGGCCTGTTTTCATTAATGAATCGCTTCATCTGATCTTTGTCCTGTATCAAAGCCCGGCTAGGCCGCCGCGGAGCAACCGCTCGATATACTCCACCCGGCTAATCCCCAACCGCTCCGCCTCGGCGTAAACATGATCCCTGAGAGCAGGGTCCACCCCCTCAAGCTGGCCGAAATAGCGGGTTCGAATGCTGCCGCCCCGCGATCCTACATGAGGCACATCGATATTGACGGGCGGCGGCCCAGCCGAGACGGAGAACTCAATAACATAGAAACAGTTGCTCAATTCCCAGCTCAACCGTACCGATCTGGCGGATTCCGGCAGCAGCGCCAGGGGAACCTCACACTGATAGAGGGGATTATTACGGATGAGCATTTTTCCTAACTCGGTATCCCTGAGCCAGGGTGCCACTCCCTCATCGCCTATAACGACCTTGCCGCCGGGTCTCACAACCCGGTTCATTTCGGCGATGCCCTTGCGAATATCCGAAAAGAGATTGATGCCCCCGAAATGATAGGCCGCATCGAAGTAGTCGTCGGAAAAGGGCAGGTTAGTCGCATCGCTTACCGAAAAGTGCAAATTCACACCGGACCGGCCTAATTCACTCTGATAGCGCGCCACCGCCGCCAGAAGCATCTGCTGGGCGATATCCAGAACGTAAATTTCGCCTTGCCCCAAACTTCGAGCCAGGTAAGGCAGGTCATTGCCCGCGCCGGCACCGGTAACCAGTACTCTTTGGCCCCTGGCAAGTTGCAGCCGCTGTACCAGATTCTCCCGAACGCTGGCTTCGTCCGTTTCAAAAGTGGCAAACAGCCAGCGCAGCGCATTGTCGTGGACGAGCGCCGCATCCTGCCGGGCATACTCGTTGGCATCTTCGGGTTGCCTTGCGAAGACTGGTACCTGGGTCCCGGGCGCAAAAGGAATAAAATGCCCTTCAGGGCAGGAGAGCCCTTCTTCAGTCGCAACCAGCCGTGCCCGATTGCATCCCGTTTCCGTACAGTAATAACTCGGTTGATCGGCCATGATTCAAATTTTCCGGCAAACGACCCAGAACACGCGCTCCAGGATCCCATAGTAATTGTTATCAGCGAAACCGAAAGAAAAATTCGAAAACCAGGGCGAGAAATACTCCTCGATTTCCCATGTTTCGGAAAAGGCATGCAGGCGATAGCCATTGCGGTTATCGTAAGGGTCCGAGCTTATCACGAACGAACCGTCCGCCAGTTTGACCGCATCCTTGAAAATATAGGAGGTCTTGCATGCGACCGAGGCCACCAGTTGCCCTCCCTTTTTTAGTACCCTAGCGTATTCGGCCAGATTATCGGAAAGGGATTCGCCTTCGTCGCAGTAATAACAACAGTGGCATGCAAGGATATAGTCGAAATAGCCGCTTCCGAATGGAATACCGCTGTTCCTGCCTACACGCAGGTCCGCTGAGTGCCCGAGTTTTGCCAGCCTGTCGCTGGTCTGATCCACAATGGCCTTGGTGATCTCGATGCCGCTGACGGCAAGCCCCTGGTCGCACAGAAAGGCGGTATTGCGGCCATCGCCGAATCCGACATCAAGTATGCGGTCCCCTGCGACGGGCTTTTTGAAATTCAGGTCCGGATAGTTGGCCAGGAAAGTACGTACTACGAATTCGGTGGGATAAACCTTTAGCGCCTTATTTTTGGCATAGTATCTTTCATAGCTGCAATCAATTTTGCGATTCAGATCGTCCATAAATATCCCGGATTATGGCATTAGGCCTTTGCTTCGTTTCGGAAAAGACTTTTGCAAGATAGATCCCGATAATGCCGACAAAAGATATGATCATGCCGCCAAATACCCAAATTGAAACCATCACGGAAGTCCAGCCGTCCATCGGCTTGGACAGGACCATGCGGTTAAAGCTGAGATAGCCGGCGTACCCCAATGCACACGCTAATATGCTGATCCCCAGATAAAAGATCAGTCTCAGGGGAACTTCGCTGAAAGAGGCGATGGCATTCATAGCATGCTCTATCTTCCTGGGCAGGCTGTAAGTTGTGTTGCTCGACATGTGTTTCCTGACGGTTTTTTCGCACTGTTTGAACCCGGTGCTCACCCATAGGCATGAAATAACAGCCTCGCGTTCTTTGTATTGCAAAAGTGCATCCACATACCTGCGGGTCATCAATCTGGCGGTGACGATGTTTCTCGGATGATCGATATTGCACAGCCAGTTGAAAACGGAATAGTAGATTTCACCGCTCCATCTCTCGAACCAGCCACCCTTGCGCACCTGCTGTACACCATAAACGACGTCGGCCCTCTCGGCAGCCATCAATTCGGAAAAATCCAGCAGCCATTCCGGTTCTTCTTCCAGGTCGCTGTCGATCAGGAATATCCGCTCGCCCACGGCATGTTCGAGTCCGGCCACCATCGCTTTGTGGTGGCCGAAATTCCTCGAAAGATCAACGACCACAACATGACTGTCTATCCGTGAAAGCTGGACAGCGAGATCCAGGCTCTCATCGGGAGAGCCGTCATTTACCATAATGATTTCATAGTTGTTGCCGACCAGTTGCCGCGCGGCCGAACCAGCGCGCTTGTGAAACTCGGATATATAGAGAGCTGATCGGTAAAGAGTCGTGACTATGGAAAGCTTGATTCCGGATCCTTGAGTAATCAGGACGTTGTTTGGATCCAAAAGTTTGCCGCTCTTGATTCTTGCACCGGCCGCTTCTATTTGGGCCTGTACTAAGCCGAACAATTCCTCCGCGATTCCGGTTTTCGCCAGTTGTCTGCAATAGCTCGCCAATACGGTTTCACCGGGAATCGAATCAAACGGCGACAGCCCAAGAAATCGGCGGAATGACAACCGGTCAGAGCACTCTCCTTGGCATTCCGAATCTGAAAAACCGTACCACATCTTTATGAGCAGCATCTTGAAGCAGACAAGCGGGTCCATGGGCTGCTTGCAAGCAGTTTGATCGAGCGTAGGCCAATAGCCGTCAAAGGCTGCCCAATTGATCAAGCCGGCCACCTTGTCAAGGAAGTCCCGGTCGGAAACGTTTATTTCCAGCAACTCGTTCCCGGAGTGTTTCTGCGGTTCTACGCGGCCTGACATACTCGATATCCTCTCCTGCCCACGGAGGCGCCACTCTATCAACGTAGCAGTGCGATGTCAAGTTAGGCAAGGATCTCCGTCAAGAACGAGTCTTTGTGGAGCAGGAGTCTCATGAAATTGATCGCGAAGATCAGGAAGCGCCATGGTGAACAGCAGCCTGAATGCTGAGAATTCCACACCGGGAAACATTGTTATCCGAAGTATCTTCTGATAAAGAAAGCCTGATCCGATCTGAGCGACTCCGAACAACCTGGCAGGGATGTTCCGCGGCCGGCATTGCTTCAGGGTATCATCAGCTGCGATTCAATACATACAAACAGCTGGAGAAATAGGTTTGTTCTCTCTTCCAAAATCTTGGGGATCGTTTGAAAGAATTGGGTACGGCAGCGCATTTTTAGCGTACCTGCTTTTCTTTCTCGCCCTGTTTTCTCCGTACCTGATCGAAGGAAAGCTTATCATTCCTTTCCGGCCTAGTATCGAGCTTGGAGATACGACCTCACCCGCCGAGGGAATAGAGAATCTCAAGTTCGGCGACTACATGACCGTTTTCATTCCCGAGGTCAATCACCACCTGATAGCGCCGCGTTCGGGCTGGCTTGCAACATGGAACGACCAGAATGAACTTGGCCGTCCATCTTTTGCATCAGGTTTTAGCCCGGCCTACTTTCCCACCTGGATACTGCAAAAGTTCATAACAGATCCGTTTCGGTTCATCACGGTCTTTTCCCTGGGGCTCATCTTTTTAACGGGAGTATTCTGCCTGTTGTTGATGAAGGAGATGGGGTTTGCCCCGGTTGCGGGATTTGTTGCCGCGTGGTCGCTTGCCACAGCCCCGATAATGATTTACTGGCTTTCATTTCCGATGTTTACGGCAACACTTTGCTGGGTAACCGGAATTCTATATTCTGTTCTTCGCCTGGGCAGGGGCTGGGACCTGGGGACATGGGGATTGCTCTCTTTCTGCACCTACAGCGCCCTGATTACTGCTTATCCGATGTCGCTGCTGCTCAATGCGTATATCATCATGGGATTTTTTTCCTATGTGATTTATGCGATCTGGAGAAAGAATGGAATTTCTCCTGCGTTGAGCTTTTCAGCCAGGTGCGGCAGCGCGGTAGTTTTTGGGCTTGCCTGCTCCCTTCCCGTTTATATCGACCTGCTTAATGCCGCACGGGAGTCGGCACGGCTGGATGCGGATACCGCTTTTTTTACGGCTCACCTGCCAGCTCTGGATTCTGTTGGTGCGGTTATTCATTTCCTGAGCTTGAGTGTATTCCCCGAGGTTTTCGGCAATCCCATTATCCCAGCTTATCCATTTCGCTTCGATGGCCTTAGCTTGACGCCGGTCCTGCTTTTCCTGATCCTGATTGCTTTTCCCGGAAAGGGGTGCCGATCCCACGGATGGTGGATTGTCGCGGCCATTTTCTTTTGCGTGGCAGTAATCAAACCCTTGTATATTTTTGGAATAAGGCACCTCGGGTTTAATCTTTCAGCGATCAATCCTCTGGGCGTTCTTCCAATTCCTCTGGCTATGATTTCTGCTTATGGGGCAGAAGCTGTTATCAGGCGGCTGGATCCGGCACGTCTGCGCAGCCGCGCCGTAGTTGCCGCTTCGGTTTCCTTCGTGCTACTCCTGGCGGCGCAGGGGTATGCATTCTCCCAGGGTATTTCTCCGAGCTGGCTATCATTCGGCCTGATTTTTGTCGTTCTGGTATCCCTGGCAACCTGGTCTTTTGCCGGAAAAACCGGTTTTGTGATCGTCTCTCTGGTTTTATCGATGCTATGCTGTTCCCGTCCGCTGTTGCTGATGCGCGGCGCAGGTGAGATTAAGCTCTCCTCTCCGCTGGTCGATTCGATACGCGCTAATTTACCCGAAGGGTCGTGCTTTGCAGTTGTGGACGTACTGCCGGTTATGCATCCCAATTTCAATTCGATGCTCGGCCTTCCATCGATTCACAGCTACAACGGCATTTCGGCAAGAAGATATCACGAGTTTATCATAAGCCTCGGGGGCTCGGCCAATGATTACGGCAGGTATAACGATAGGATATCCCCAGACTTTACCAGGCCGGCTTTCTGGATGTCCAATATTGGCCTGGTGCTCGCTGCCGGGCCGCTGGAGAGTGAAGAACTGATTCCGCTCGGCCAAACCGGGAGTGTTTGGCTTCACCGGGTAAAGTCGACTATGGGAAGTTATTTGAGAATTTCGGTCCCGTATGACTTCTCGCCTGGAGGATTAATGCTCGAAGATCCTCGGAAACTCCAATGGCTGGAGGCGCGGAAGACGATTGATCAAGGTGACTTTCTGGAATTTGAAACACCAGTTGAAGGTGCCTCAACCCTGGTTCTGAGCCGGAAATATCACAAGGACTGGCGTGGCTCTGCGCTTGTGGGTGAGAATTGGATAGAGGTGCCGGCATTTTCGGTAAACGGTTTTTTTCAGGCAGTGAGTGTTCCGGATGGTGCGGGGAAAGTACGCTTGAGCTTCGAGCCAATGATCAGGTACGCATGGGTTGGCCATGTTTTTTTCGGTATATTTTCAATCCTGTTTCTGATATCGACTCTCCGGAAGAAGATTCAGAAGCACCAAAATACCTGATCCCCGCAGAGCGCTGATAATGGACAAAAAAAGCAGAATTCCTTTTAATTGGCCCCATATGACGGGCAGAGAGCTTTACTATATCGCACAAGCCCATTTCAAAGGCTCGCTGGCAGGCGACGGTCCATTTACGAAGAGTTGCCAGAAATGGCTGGAAGAAAGAACCGGCAGCCCTCGAACACTGCTTACCCACTCCTGTACCGCCGCACTGGAAATCGCCGCCTTGCTGCTCGACCTTAAGCCAGGCGACGAAGTCATTATGCCCTCGTATACATTTGTGTCTACGGCAAATGCCTTCGTGCTGAGAGGTGCCGTCCCGGTCTTCGTGGACATACGGGAAGATACGCTAAATATTGACGAGACTTTGATCGAGAACGCGTTATCGCCCAGGACCCGCGCGATTGTAGCTGTCCATTATGCCGGGGTTGCCTGCGAAATGGACGCGATAATGGATATTGCCGAAAGGCGCGGGGTGAAAGTCGTCGAAGATGCGGCCCATGGTGTGATGGCGACTTACAAGGGGCGTGCTCTGGGAAGCATCGGGGACCTCGGCGCTTACAGCTTTCATGAAACGAAGAACCTGATTTCCGGAGAGGGCGGGGCGCTTCTCGTAAACAGGCCCGAGTTTATTGCAAGGGCCGAAATTTTCCGGGAAAAGGGGACCGACCGAAGCCGTTTCTTCCGTGGAGAAGTCGATAAATATACTTGGCAGGATATCGGATCGTCCTATCTTCCCGGCGAACTGATAGCAGCTTTTCTTTGGGCGCAACTCGAAGAAGCCGACAGTATCAATTCGGTGCGCCTCGACCTGTGGCGGCACTACCACGAGCTTCTTGCCCCGCTCGAATCGGTGGGTTGCCTGCGAAGGCCCATAGTGCCTGCCGAATGCCTGCATAACGCGCACATGTATTACATTCTGCTGCCTCCTGAAATCGATCGGCAGATGGTTCTGGATCAATTCCATGCTCTGGAGATATCGGCAGTGTTTCATTATATCCCGCTGCATTCTTCTCCGGCCGGTCTGCGTTACGGCAGGGCTTGCGGAGAACTTCCGGTTACAAATTCTCTGTCCGAGCGACTGATTCGATTGCCTCTGTGGATGGGACTTTCCGCCGAGCAGCAGGAAAGAGTCGTGGAGACCCTATCCGCCGCGATTGCTAAAGCGGTTCGCAAGCAGGTATCCCCAAACCCTTACCGTCAAGGCATCTAATATCAGTTCGCGTTCAGAATTGAAGTGATGGGTTTCGCTCCGCTCCGCCCATCCTACATCTTAACCTCGC
>DBMI01000025.1 GCA_002298165.1 Desulfarculales bacterium UBA702 | reverse complement strand
CCAAAAGCAAGCGGGAATGACGCTGTTCGAAGCGGGTAGCCAGGTTTTTATCCGGGCGCGAAGGACTACCTTTCTGCAGCGGAACATTAGAGAGTCCTTTCTGGTGTGCCTAAATTCCTGAACGTGGGGTATTTTGAAGATAGGGAAAGGTGCTGGAGGAGGTATTCGTTTGCCGGATGAACCTAAAGTATCGGCCCGGGTAGCCACAGTTTGTTATGATTTCCCCGAAATCCGGTAATCCCGGAAATGATTCATGACTCTTTGTAAACGGGCGATATGGGCAGGCGTACAATAAATGTTGAGCCCTGCCCGGGTACGCTTCTTGCCGTAATGCTTCCTCCGTGCCGCTCAACAATTTTCCTGCATATGGCAAGACCCATTCCAGTCCCCCCGTAGTTCTCGCTTTTGCCATGGAGTTGCTGGAAGGGGCGGAAGATACGGTCCGTGTACCGCTCCTCAAATCCTATGCCATTGTCTTCTATGAACAATGTGCATGTCCCGCCGCTGGTGTAGCCATGTATCTTGACAACAGGATCATCGGTATCGCTGTGAAATTTCATTGAGTTGTCTATGAGGTTCTGAATAAGCTGCCGGATCTGTGCCGGGTCGGCATTTATTTGAGGCAAGTCGCCTATTTCAACCTTTCCATTCGATTTTTCCAGGGCAAGCTCCAGATCACTGACGACATCCTGAACCAGGGCGGCGAGATCCACAGACTCCAGGGGATTGCTCTGGGTTGTGACGCGCGAATAATTCAGCAACGAGCGGAGCAGATCGGTCATACGGTTTGCCGCTCCAGTCATTCGACTAAGGTAATCCTGCCCCGCGGAAGGGAGGACATCTTTGTACTTTGTGCCCAGCATGTTTCCAAAGGTTTGTATTTTTCTCAAAGGCTCCTGGAGGTCATGCGAGGCAACGAAGGCAAACTCCTGTAGTTCCTCATTAAGCCTTTCAAGCTTGGCGGCATATTCCGTGAGTGCTTTATTGGAAACCCGCAGCTCAGCGGTTCGTTCCGCCACTCTGCTTTCAAGGCCTTCATTTGTCCGGTGCAGCTCCTCCTCCATTGCCTTACGTGCCGTGAAATCCAGGACAAAAGCCACTCCTTCGTCGTGAGCTTCGTCTGTTGCGGCTGCCCCTATAAGGATAGGTACGCGCGAACCATCTTTGCGGACTAATTCTTTTTCATATGGCGTGGCAACCCCGGATATTTTCAGTTCCGCCATTGCATGCTCGTCAAGTTTGCGGTACTCCGGAGGGGTCATCCGAATCCAGTCAACTCGCCCTGCCTGAAGGTCTTCACTCGCGTAGCCGACCATTTCAAGGAATTTGTCGTTAGCGTCGGAAATTTTGCCATTGAGGTTGTAGCGCATAACCCCGATCATGCCCGATTCATAGAAGCGGCGAAGCTCGGTTGTGCTCTCCCGCAAGGCCTTCTCTGCCTGCCGGCGCTCGATTATTTCCTGCTGAAGTTCGCTATTTATTCGAGACAGGTCCGCCGTGCGTTCCTCGACCAGAATCTGAAGCTCCGTTCTGTGCCTTCTAAGCTCTTCTTCAACTTTCTTTTGTTCGGTTAAATCTGTGATTACGGCGCATACGCCATGGAAATCTTCGAAACTCATGCCGTTGAGCGAGATGTTTACCGGCAGGAATGAGCCGTCATTTCGCCTTAGAAGGAACTCGCCCCTTGCGCTTCCGCCTCTGCGGCTTTCCTGAAGGTGTTCACTGAAATCGGGGCGGGAATGAGAGTAGACGTATGAATCAAGTGGCTTTCCAATAAGTTTTTGGGGATTCTGGAGCATTTCCGACATAGTGCGATTGCAATAATATATAGAATTGTCCGATGAGAGTATCAGTGCACCCTCAGTGATGGATTCAAACAGGATGCGGTACCCATGGTCGGCTCCAGTCAGGGTGTAGAGCCGCTCTCCATCGGGCTTCTGGACAATGAGTGCATCGACCTCGCCGTTCTGGATCGCCTGTATGGTCTGCTCCGCCTCAATGAGGCGCTCTTTAAGGTTGCGATTCTCTTCGAGTATCGATTGGGTGGACAGCTCTTGTTGTTTGTCAGCCACAAGGCCCCCTCTATACTGGCGGTCAGGTCTCAGGACTCTTTTTTATCTTGCTTCTTTACTGCAAGCCTTGCCAGAATCGGTTCGGGATCGGATAGATCACCGATGAATTATTGGAGTGGCGGCGGAAGACTCTTTACGAGAGTTGGCGCGGCAATAAGCCACCGAAAAAGCTTCCGGATTTCCGCTCGCAGAATTCCCTCGAAGGCCAAACGCGTGGTTCTGGATAGACCTTCGAGGTCGAATTCGTCCGTTTCCAGGATTTCGCTTCTCTCGATTTGAACATAATCAATGGCAATCTTTCGCTTGCCACCAAACTGCTTAGATCGGAGAAGTTCTCAATTTGGTCCTTGTCTCTTTCTTCGAAAGACATGAAAATACCGGGTTCATTAAAGTCTCTTGCTCCATGCACAAGAAACTCCATCCCGAAGAGGGTCTTACCGCTTCCCGGTCCACCGCAGATCAATGTTGGGCGCCCTTGGGGAAGGCCTCCGCCCGTTATTTCATCAAAGCCGCCTATTCCGGTGAGATCTTGCTGATTCCTGTCATCAAAGTTTCACTCAGTTAAGATATTCTTTCTCCCCTGATCATCTAAAATTTTAACCGATATTTGAAAGAGCAAAACGATACATTTTTTCTCTTTATTGGAAAAATAACAAAATAGCAAGAATGGGAGCAGCTCCGGGCTATAAACACTAAGAACTACATAGCTATTGTCGAGAGAGTGCAAAGTGATAATCAGAACTATTCCAGAAGTTCCAAATTAAGTTATTAGGGGCTCCATATGTTTGATGATTCCGGATGTCTGCGAATTCAGCGAGACAATGCAGCTTTGCAGGAGGCTGGGTTAATTTAATTTATATACTACGTTCCGAACGTGCTGCCAGGGAGCAGCGGGCCAAATACCTCTTCACCATTCGACCCAACCTGCAAAACTTAATCATTGCCTTTTAGCCTACCATGGGCAATTTCAGTAAAATGGAAGAGCCAGTTTAATGCCGTATCAACTTTAAAATGCATCAAATGGTCATTGGAGATGAAATGGAACATGTTACCTGTGATGTTCTGATCCTGGGGAGTGGAGCCGCGGGACTGAGGGCGGCCATATCTGCACGGGAACAGGGGCTGGACGTTCTGGTACTCTGCAAGGCAGGGGCCGGTAAATCCACATGCACCGGGTTTAGTGGTGGGGTTATGGGAGGGGCCGCGGATTCGGGTGAACCGGGGCACCTGGAGCGCAGTCTAACGGCCGGCCGTGGATTAAATCAGCGGGAGCTGACCGAAATCCTTTCGGGGGAGGCCCCGTTCAGGCTCAATGAACTGACGGGCTGGGGCATGCGGGCGGAATTGAGGAATGGATTTCTTTTCGCGCAGGGGCGTGCTCCCGTTCTTGGGGAGGAGATTATTCGCTGTCTTCTCGAAAAGAGCAGGGCGGTGGGCGTGCGTTTTATGGCGAATGTCTTTGCAGCCGATTTGGTGATGGAGAATGGCTCTGCCGGAGTGATGGGTTTCGAGAGCCGGTCCGGGCGATGGACCGCCTTCAGTGCCCGGGCGATAGTATTGGCCACCGGCGGGGCAGCCGCACTCTATCTTCGACATGATAATCCAAGGCGCATGCTCGGGGAGGGATGCCGACTGGCCCTCGACGCCGGTGCAATCCTTCAGGATATGGAGTTCGTGCAGTTTTACCCCTTATGTCTGGCGATCCCCGGATATGCGCCTCTGGTAGTGCCGCCTCGGCTCGCCGACCATGGACTGCTCCTGAATGAAATCGGCGAGAATATTCTTCAGAAATACGGCATCGATGAGCGTCCAGCGGCGGAGAAGGCACGCGACCGCCTCTCGCAGGCGCTCTTTAAGGAAATCTATCGGGAGGGTCGGCGGGTCCACCTCGATCTGCGCCGGGTAAGCGAAAAGCAATGGCTTGCCGACCCCTTTTCCGCATCGATGCGACATATTTTTGTAGACCGCCAGAAGGCACTGGAGCGGCCTTTGCCAGTGGCGCCGGCCGCTCACCACACCATGGGTGGAGTCAGGATAGACTCCGGCGGGGCAACGTCCCTGCCGGGACTTTTTGCCGCCGGGGAGGTTACGGGAGGGTTGCACGGCGCCAATCGTATGGGGGGCAACGCCCTGAGTGAGACCATCGTATTCGGGGCAAGGGCCGGGAACTCGGCTGCTGAATGGGCTAAAAACGTGGGGACGGCAGACCGGCGTTCAATTTTAAGGTGCCTCGATGAAAGATTGACTTTCTTTATGGAAATGCGGAGTTCCGGGACAGAGCTTCTGGATAGCATCCGGGAAATAATGTGGCGGGATGGCGGAATAGTGAGGAACGATGCCGGACTTTCCAGAGCATCGAAACGCATGGGTGAGATACTCTCCGGCTTAATGCCTGATGGCGGGCGTCAGGCTCATGAGAGAGCAACCGCTACGCCAACTCATATGCAAAATCCGGTATCGGCCATAGAGCTCTTTTCCGCTGCAAGGATTGCCGGCATCGTACTCGAAGGAGCCGCAAGAAGGACCGAGAGCCGCGGCTCCCATTGCAGGGAAGATCACCCGGAGCAAAACGATTCGGAATGGCGGGGCCATCTCCAGGTCTGCAGCGCTTCAGGAAAAAATGAATGGAAGTTCGTTCGGGAATAGAAAAGGCCTTATGCCCATGCCCATCGAGCTTTTTCGTACACCCATAACACTGGCAAAACGCGAGATAATGGTGGCTGCGGATCTTAAGGCTGTTGACCAAATCCTGAATGGAAAGTAACANNTGGGGGAGGGGGTTGAGATTCTTGGATCTTTTTGACACCCTCACCTGTGCCCCTCTCCCTCAAGCGAGGGGGATTTTGCATCGCAATTTGTTGGTCAACATGGCTTTTATCGTGCCCTGCCGTTCAGTTCCGAGCAGCAGGTGGTGGGTACCAGAAAGGGAAATGTTGCCCAAATAGCTGGGGATGGGGAGAACCTGATGAACGTCATTCCC
>DBMI01000042.1 GCA_002298165.1 Desulfarculales bacterium UBA702 | reverse complement strand
TCAATTCCTCTCGTCCCGACCATAATTTCAAGCACTTAGGTCGTTTTTGGCAGGTGCAGGATCGGTGCAGCGCTCTTTCGCGTGAGTGCGTACCCTTCCCGCATCTCCTCAAAGTTCTTTTCAAGATAGCGGTCCAGCGCTTTATTCGTGGAATGGTCCGAGAGTACCTTAACGTCTTCCTTTGATTTTCCGAGTGACCGCAAAAACTGCATTGTACTGTGCCGAGTCCCGCCGTATAGATCGACCCCTTCTACCCCTACGATGTTACACGCATTAATCCAGTACCGGTAAAGCAGCTTAGGTCCGAACTGTTCTCCCGCCTTATGCCCGCCCCCCTTAGTGTCCCGCCTGAAAAAATATGACTTCGGGAAGCCTTTTGGCAAGGTCCCTATTAACTCGATATCCTCTTTCAGGAGCGGCACGACTTTAGGTCCTTTGTGTGAAACCGTTTTGTGGTCGCGGATTACGAGTAGACCCTGGCGTAAATCAATGTCTTCCTCAAGGATTCCGAGCAATTCTCCGGGCCGGATACTCACATAGGTGCAGAGCCATTTTATCCCGATGTAGATTCTCGGGTTATTAAGACTAAGTTTTCGTACCTCTTCAATGATCGCGTCTTGAGTGGTCTTATTTACCGTCTTTCGATATCCAAGCTCAAAGCTCAGTTCTGGGAACTCCGGCATCTGGTCTTTACGAAAGACCCGGCGCTTAATCAGCCAGACAAAGAAGGTGTGTAGGTTGGTTTTGATATTGTATCGGGTTTTGCTCGAGATGCCCTTTTGAGCAAGAAGGAAATCCTCAATCTCGCCGTACCCGATCTCTTTTACATTGGTCTGGCCGAAATGCGCGGCAGCGTTTTCAATGTCCCGTTTGATATGGGTGTAAGAGCCTGGCTTGACGGTCTCCTTTTTTATCTCCAGGTATTTTTCGGTGAGATTGGCGAAGCCGAGGGGATTTGCTTTTTTGTAGTCGCGTTCATCGAATGTGCCTTTTGAGGTCTCATAGCGAATTCCACTTAGGAAGTACGCAGCTTCATCATAGTTTTTGAAGCGCCGGAAGACCCCCGGAAACTTCACGAAAACCTTCGACGCTTTCTGCTTCTTGTGTTTGAGGCAGCAAACGGCGTCTTTGCCGTTATCGACCATGCGCTGCCCGCACAGCTCGCAGTTCTCCGACGTATAAATGCTTCCCAGCATACACATGCCTCCTGCTATCTGTTGTCCGGACAGAGGCATATTAGAGGCTGTGTATGTGGGAAAGCAACCGTTCATTTCTTAGGCGCGCCTCTCAAATACGTGTATGCATGGCTCGATTCCCGCCCTATCGCATTCCAGGCAGTACCAATACCAAATGGTTTCGGAAGGGTGCTCCCACCAGGACCAGCGGAGCAGTTTCGCGCCGCATTTTGGGCAAGAGGGATTAGATGAAGGATTCAACCAACTCCCCCATGAAATCCACCTGACGAAGCTCTTCCTGGATATTCTTTTCCGCCAGCATCAGATATTCTTTCTTAAGCTCAATCCCGGTAAATTTCCGTCCAAGACGAACCGCTAGCACTCCCTCACTTCCGATCCCGGCAAAGGGCGACAGTACATGCTCGCCTCGGTCTGACCAGAGCCGGATAGCCGCATCAATCACGTCGATCTGCAAAGGACAGATGTGCTTGATGTCGCCTTCCGAGAGCCGCTTAGTTTGTGCATTGAGGGTCTTGGTTTCCCGTACCCAGTCCCAAATAGGATGGGCCATTCTTATCCAGTCCTCGTTTGTAACGTCCTGGCTGGCAAATTCCGGCGCGTCTCCGGGTTTCATGAACTTCAGGAGGTAATCCGGGATTGCGAATCGGAGTTTCCGGCTATTGCTGTGAAGCGTTTTAAAAGCTAGCCCCTGGGCATGGGTCCGGATGCTTTGCGCTTGCGGGTTTTTTCCTATCGTCGCCTTGCCGTCGTAAATGAAACCGACCGACTCAAAGACGGCCCGGCACTCTGCGGGAAAATCCCTGATGCCTGTATATCCTTTAACTGATTTCAGGATTGCCAGCGGCGCAACATGCAGGGCCACAACGCAGCCGGGTTTCATTACCCGGAAAAGATGATGGGCGAAAAAAGAAAAATGCATTTCGAATTCATCATCGAGGCCGTTGCAGTTTCCGAGGTCTTCGTTTTTGCAGGAGTAAGAATAGAGGTCCGCAAACGGCGGGGAGAACACGGCCAGGTCAAATTGATTCTCAGGCATCCCCGCCATAACCTTGATGCAGTCGCCGTGAATCAGCTGGTAATCTGGCCCGGTAATATCGGGAAGCGGTTCTTCCTCTTCGGTCTCGATCTGTAGCGTCCTGTTTGCGAACGCCTGAAGATCGTCAAGCAGGCATTCGACATAAAGACGCTCCTGGAATTGGGCGTCCTCAATGTAGTCGGCCTGCTTCCGCATGACGTTTTCAAGCATCGGGCGTTCGAGCGCTGTATGAGGAATATAGACTAGGACCTGTTCTTTTTGCCCGTATCGGTGCAGCCGGCCGATGGCTTGATACAGAGCCTCGAAAGAATCGGCCGCCCAGGAAAAGATACAGATCCGGCAGTGTTGCAGATTTAAGCCGGTACCCATGAGCCGGGGTTTTACAATGAGTACTTGTATCCGGCCCTGGCGAAAATCCTCCAGGATTTTTAGCCGGACTTCCTGCTTCGTTATTTTCCCGGTCAGGTGTACTGAATTCGGGATAAGAGCTTGCAGGATTTCGCCCTCTTCATCAAACTGAGTCCAGATGATTACCTGTTCGCCCTCGTGAGAATCCACGATCTCGGCAATGCGCTGCGGTTTATTGCTGGATAAGGCTAAGCTCATTTATAGAGAAACCCCTTCGATATTTGACTTGCCTTCAACCGGTTTACCATCCCCTTATTTGTGCCGAACTGCTCGGCCGCGACCATTTGGTCAAATGTCAACTCGACTTCATTCCAGATGACTTCCGGGGGCTTCAGGTCGCAAAGATTATCCTCGAAGCCGTATTGCGCTGGACTGCGAAGGAAAACACTCCAGGTTGATAGAAAATCATAGAAAGCTCGCCGGGCATGGGGTTTCAGAACGTACTCATTTCCCTTGCCGGTGTTAAAAAAGAATTTATTGAAAAACTGCTTGTAGTTGCTGATGTAGTCCAGAAATAGCGCGTGCGAAGCGTATTCCTGCCGGTCATTCGGCGCGGGCGTTGCCGTGCAGGCTAGTTTGTAGGGAATACCTTTGCAGGAGTTTATGATGTTGGTCCGGAGCTTTCCATCTGCCGCCTTGAGGATACTGGACTCGTCGAGAATAATCGCGCCGACATGATCCTGAAGCCAGAAGGGGGTACGGAACTTATCGACGTTTACGATTCCAATCGGAGGATCTTCCCAGGGATAGCTCTTCGCCTGGAGAAATGCTTCGATATCTCCCCGGTAAACAGCATTGATGTCGATCAAGGTCGCGCGGCCGTAAAACTTCTGCTGTTCGCGTATGGTCTGGTCGATCAGGTGGAGCTGCGTGATTATCAAGGTTTTCTTCGGGTAAACCCGCTCGGATACGTGGCGCGCCCATTCAAGGAAAATGGCCGTTTTTCCGAGGCCGATGTTGGCAAATACGGCAAAGCGTTTCTTGAGAAGAGAAAGCCGAGTAATGAATTGCTGATAATCCCAAAGGTGGGGCGCAAGTTCGATTCGGGCATCGGCATCGTTGTACTCGAAATCATCTACATAGATGACATTTCCGTCAACTCTGTGAATCGGGGCACGCTTGGCCTCGAGGAAAAGTTCGTAAGAGGCAAGGGAGAAATCGGAGATGGGGATTGATTTCATTTCCGATACCTCTTGCCTCTCCAGCCTTCTGCCGCAACCGGGCAACCTTCCGCCCATTCAGGCACCTGGGCCATGATCTGTTCGTACTCCTCAAGAGACCCAAAGCCCTCCGGCACTTCCGAGATTACCTCGTCGTGTACCGACAAAATCACCGGATACCCCGAATCCTCAAGTCGCAACATAGCCTCGGCCATAAGATCGCGGGCCGTTGCCTGGACGATGTTTTCTACCAACTTCCCGCCGTATGTTGCCTCACGCAACCACTTTCCTTTGACAACAGCCATGTGCGTGAGCACCGACTTTTCCCGCTCAATCGGAGGTCCGACGATCCTCAGATCCTCATCTTCGGCGCGTTTCTTTGCTCGACGCTCGGGCTGATTCCGTCCGACGATCATGATTGAGGTTTCCTTGCCGTCTTCATCGATGCAGGGATAAATGTAAGCCGGTTCGATCACTAAAGTGGGGTAAGGATAGGAAAGCAGGCGCCCGGAAGGCAGGCGGCAGTGGAGAAACTTGTCTCGTGTAAACCAGGTGGTTTTTCCGTATTCAACGGGATTGCCTGTTTGCAGGGCCGCGATTGCCGCACGCTCAGTCGCATACCAGAATTCTTTTACGTTCGGGTATTTCGCCCGATAGGTCTTAACGACTTTACGGGCGAGCTTTTTATCGATTTCGACCTTAGCCTGAATTGCGCACGTGGCTTTAAATTTCGGCGCGCCCATACCAAAACCAAGGCCGAGGATCGCGGTCTTTCCGACCTGGCGCTCTTTCTTATCCGCTTTGGTTACAGCTCGCTCGTAGATCGTGGTCGCCATATCCAGGTATATATCCGCCCCGGATCGGAACAGCTCGACGCCTTCTGTTTCACCGGCCAGCCAGAGGAGTACCCGCGCCTCGATTGATGCAAAGTCGGCGCAGATCAGGTCTTGCCCAGGTGCGGCGGTAAGAGTTGGCCGAATCAGGGCTTGTGCAAGTTGCATGACATCGCCGAAGCAGTTTTCGATCCAATCCATATCACCAGACCGCACAAGCGCCAGTGCCAGCTCCAAGTATTCCTGCTCGATACCTTTTCTCGGGAGATTCTGAAGCTGCACCCCCCGACCGGCCCATCTTCCGGTTGTGGCCGCATGGTAGAGCACCGTTCCCCGGATTCTGCCGTCCAGGTTTGCCCGGTCCAGGACCGCCTTGTATTTTGAAACGGAGGCAAGTCCGAGGGATTGGCGGATCTCCAGAAGACGGCGGACCTCCGGGGCGAGATCGCCTTCAAGGGCGGCCGCGACGGTGGCTTTTGTCATATCGTCGGTGCCGCAGTATTCGGACATTGCGGCAACCTGTTTAACTGACTGGATACGCCCTTCGGTGAGTAGCTCTACTTCGCCGAGTAGCGTTTCTTCATGTTTACAGATAATCGAAATCATCTGCTTAGCAAGCCGAGTATCCGCCTGGATGCCCCGCTCATTCATCTTCTGATCAAGATGCCAGACCTTCTGTTCGATCGGATTCAGGTCCGGAAGGGCACTCGATACCGCATGCTCGGCCTCTACATCTTGCAGGCAGTACCGAAAGAGCGTGATTAAATCTTTCGGATCTTCGTACCAATAAAGACCGTCAGGCTCGCCCTTTCGGGGCTTTCTCGGTTTGCAGAGTTTGAGCATCAAAGTATGCCCGGCCTTGTCTTTTTGAACCGGAACCTTCAAGGCCGCTCCGGAACCTTCGAGGGACCGAGGCAGGGCAAATGCCGCGGCTTTTGCCAAAGAACATCTCCACTTGTGGTCTGGAATATCCGGCCAGCCCAGGCGCGGCACCATAATCATTCGCCAGATGGCGCGCTCAAATTCCGCATTATGGGCTTCAATTATTTCCGCCCTATTGATTGCTTCGATGAATTGACCGGGGTCACTTGAGCAGGCGAGTTCATTTCGAAATTCAGGACGATAGATTTTAGGGTTTACCCAAAGCCCCTTTGCGCCTTTGTCCGTTCGCATGGCGAGACAGAGCGGCTCGGTATTCGGGTGCTCGGCATAAACCCACGGGCCGGTCTTTTTGATGTCGACAACGGCCCGTGTTTCGAAATCGATTGCCAGATTCATCGAGCTTCCCACTTGCAGCAAGTTCCTCGGTCCGATATTTCCGAAATGAACGGGGCCTGAATTACAGGACAAAGCCCCTCGAATCCGTGTTTGCAGTTACCGCAGCATTTCATATTCTCTCGTCCTCCGTATTGTGGAGCCCGGATTCGAACCGGGCTTGAGCGCCGTTCGCTCTCCACTAAAAATCAGCCACTTCGCTATACGCTCCCGGATCATCCGAGAAATCATCGAGCGGGGTGAAGTCGGTATCGGGATCACAGCGCGAGGTAAAAGGCTCGCCGTCTTTTACCTTCTGTACCCCGAGCAGACCGAACGATACGCCCCGATTTCCGGAGTTATCCCATGCAAATGCGTTGATCGAGGCCCGGCAGTAGCACCCCGGATAAACGTCGCTCTTGTCGAGTACCGGCTTTAGTTTTTGATCGACAACAATCGGCCGAACTTCCGAGCTGGCGGGGACGGAAACCATGCCGGGGTACCCGTCATAATTCTGCGCATCGCCGTCGCGAAACGGCCAGCCGTCTTTACCCGAGACTGTCAGGAAAGTTGTCAAGTTGATCGTTCGAAGGTTCGCCGGCCACTTTGCCTTGTCGCTTCCCCACTTTGAAACGATGGCGTCAAAGGCCAACTTCTTGAGGGCGCGTAGGTCCTCTTTTTTGTCGAAGAGCATCACAAGGCGGTATTTTTCCTTTGCCCCGGCTCCCGGTCCGGCCTTCGGTTCGAATAAACTTGGAAAGCTCAGCCGGAATACCGGCGTAGTGAGTTTTCCGTTACTTGGTGCTGCCTCTGTCATTTGGTTTCTCCCTTTATACGAAATCTTCACAAAACTCGATTGCCGGGGATACTGCCTCTACTGCCGCGCGCCGGTCAGACTCTGGGGCGATAACGAGCCCACCTTCCGGCTTTTCAATCCATTCATGCACTGGCAGCTCCCATCCTTTTTCCTCGACAAGCTTTTCCATCTTGGCCGGAGAGAGTAGCTTCTTTTCGTAGACCCCGAGATCCCGGTATTTGAAGAGGCGGTTATCGAGATCCACCCCGTCTTTCCATCGCCGATTCGCCCGTTTCCGGACGAGTTTAAAGCCGGGAACGGCCTGACCCTGCTCAAGAAGTCCTTGTGCATAAGAGCTGACGCTTTTTAGCCAGGTCTTTAAGAGGTCTTCTGATTGCAGGACCTTGACCAGCTCGTCAGTTGTCAAATGTTCGGGATTGGGAAGTGGGATTGTCTGAAAATCGCTTTTAACGACTTCCATCGCATGGGCCTGGAGAGTTGGGCAACTCGCCATCGCCGGGCAGAACTTGCACCAGGTTCCGGCTATTACTGGGGCATCCGGTGCGCCCGTTTTCTCGGCAGCGGGAAGCAGTTGCTTTCGCGCCCATTCTTCCAGGTCTCGCGGGTAGGTTGTCCAACGTCTCGTAGGGCCGTCTTTATGTCGAGCCCGCGGCTGGACGATTACGCACTCGATTTCATCATAGTCTGAATCGAAATAGGCCCCGAGCGCATAGTAGAGTAATTGGGGATTTCGCCCGACCTCGACTGCATGCCCGGCGCCGTACTTGAAATCATAGACGATAAGCTTTCCAAACGGCTGACTCAGGCATGCGTCATTAGTGCCGAACATGCCGGGATAGAACTTGGAAAGATCAAATCGATGCTCGATTTCAAGCTTCGCATGTGGATTTGTCTCAACATCAGACGCGATAACCTCGAGATATGTCTGGACTGCCTGAACCATCTCTTCGGTTATCTCAAAATCCCCATCCTCTCCGGTTGCCCCGCTTTTAAGGATCGAGAAGTCGTCACCTACACGTCGGATGAATCTGCCTTCATACTGTGCGGCTTTTTCTCCTTTTTTGAGGCAGCGCTCAGCTAGATGGTGCGCCGCCGACCCCTCCTCGGCATAAACCGAGGAGGAGCTTTTCACGCCCTGGCACAGCCGAATCGAACCAGGGCACTCCATCCACCTGTAAGCAGATGATGCGCCTAACGTGGCATGGCTAAGCGGCGGCATCCAGGGCCTCCTTGGCGGCTTTATAGATCACCGGGAGGGCGGCTGGATCGGCTTCGGAAAGTCGATCTTTTCCGCCAGAGTGCGTACGTAAAATTTCTTTGGCCTTGGCGAGACCGACCTTCGGATGCACCGAGAGCTTTTTAAGCAGCTCGTTTATATCCTGCATTGTCACCTGCTTTTCAGGCTCAGACCCGAAGTCGATCTCCTGTTCCGGAGGCGCGCTCAGATCCGATGCAGGGAGTACCTCAACTGTTGTTGCCGGTTCATCTTTTTTCTTCCGGGTCCGCTTTGCAGTCTCGGTTGGTGACTCTGTTCCAGCGGGAGCCGTCACCTGTGACAAAAAGGCTTCGGTTTGGTCTTTGAGTGAAGCGGCAATCGATTCAAGCGCCTTTACCAGTCTTTCAAGTAACTCCATCATTTTTCCCTCCATTTAGATATTTGCCGTTAAGATCGGCCCCTTTTTTCTTGATGCGACGCGGAAGGTTTTCTGCCATCCGCATTTGCACCGGATTCGAAACTTTCCCAGGTATCTGCCGTCAATCCGGCGCACCTGGCCCCATAAAACTTTTATCCCTTCCGGCGGACACTCATGCTTTGCCGCCCGCAGCAACTTGGTTAGCATCCTCCCCCTCCTTATCCAGTATCTTGCGTATATTGCTCCGCTTCCTGGCCGCCGCTCTCAGGATCGCCGCATCAAGTGACCCTTCGACAACTAGATAGTGAATCAGCACGTTTCGTATTTGCCCTATTCGGTGGATTCGATCTTCCGCCTGTTCATTCTCCCCTGGTACCCAGGACGCCTCGGCAAACACGATATCGGAACTCGCCGTCAAGGTGATGCCGGTTCCCGCGGCGATGATGTTTCCGATAAAAACTCGCGTGAAAGGGTTATTTTGGAAACGATCAACATAGGCTTGTCGTAGGGCGGCGGCGGTCTGACCGGTAATTACCACCGGCCCGTATTGCTCCAATCCGCGCGTAAGAATTTCGATGACGTCTCTGTGGTGGGCGTAGATGACGATTTTCGCCACTCCGTCATCAAGCATGTCCCGGACGTAGCGAACAACGTGCGGGGCTTTGGCGATTCCCATTTCCCTTCGGATCTCGGGCAGGACCGATCCGACTGGCGCGCCGTGTCTGATAATCTCGGATGCCGAGAAACCCGACTCGCGGCGCAAAACTTTAGCAGCGCCGCCATCGGCGGGAAAAACAACCATCTTGTATTGTTTTTCGGGCAGGTCCTGCAGAACGTCTTTTTTTAGCCGGCGAACCATGAATCCGGCTCGCAAACGCATGTAAAGTTCGTCTTCATTTCTGACGCCTACGATCGATTGGCCGAACTGCCCTTGGACCACCACGGCGTAGTAGTTCAAAAATGCCCGATAATTCATATGATCGATTGTTTCCGGGGCGAGTTTTCGGACAATCGGGTAGATCTCGTTTACGCGATTAGGTACCGGAGTCCCGGTGAGAACGAGCTTGCGAGGTGCGGCGTCAATCAGGCCGGGCTTTCCACGGGTGCCGAGAACGGCTTTGGTGCGCCGGGCCTCCGGATTTTTAATGTAGTGGCCTTCATCAACTATCACGAGATCGAATCGGCCGGGGCTAAATGCGAGATTGTTGCAAAGGTCATAGCTGGTAATGATAGTTCGGTCTTTCAGTGCTGAACGAGGACGGGTGAGACAGACATCGAGACCTGGATTATAAAGATGCCATTTCTCAATCTCACGCGCCCAATTGAGCCGAAGGCCCGCCGGGCAGATAATCAGGAGTCTCGACAGTCCCAGGTAATTCGCAACTCCGAGAGCCTGGATGGTCTTTCCGAGACCCGGCTCATCCCCTATAAGGCAGTTTTGGTGTCTGGATGCATAGACGATCCCGGCTTTTTGAAACGGCATGTATTCAAGACCTTCAGGGGCCGGAATCGGTAGAATCGAATTTACGGCCTTTGATTCTTCAATGGATTGCAGATACGGATTCAGGATTGTCGCCGCCGGGCCTTCGGCAAAATGGGCGAACCGAAGCGCCCGGAATACAGAAGAGGTTTTCCAGAAACCCCGGTCGTCCCACTCAAAGCGGGCTTTTCGAGCCTCGTTGCGAACCGAAAAAGCGTTCATGAGGCCGAAAAGATTGGAGGACGCGGAGTATTTGAGAACAGGAGATAACATAGTTATGGCTCAATCCAGACGATTAAAGGAAAGAAACTGATTCGTGAAAACACTCCAGCGGAAGCTGTTTCACCCGTTTTTGGATTTTCTTGAGTATGTTTTCCTCATGACGCACCCGGAGTTCAGTGGTCGCAATCAGGATTGAAACGAAATCGAAACCGTCAAGTGATTTCAAAAAAGCGCGATGGGCCGGGCGTTCATCGCACTCAACACAGGCTCGGAACCGAAATGTTCGGTACTGCATGCACCTGGAAGCCCCCTCACAAGGACTGCGATCCGCTTTTAGGAAAAAAGCCTTTCGAAGACCCTGCGGCGCCGAATTAATAAGCGCTTCCAAACTTTTCAGTACCTCGTTCTTGGCGACCGGGCATTCCAGCTGGCCTACTCTGTCCATTACTCTGCATCCTGTAATTGGCGATTTTTGTGTAAACCACTTCTCCGCGTTCCATCGCCCGCATTGTCAGGCTCGGACTTATCCGAAGAATCACGAGCGACCTTCGAAGATCCGGTTCCGAAATCGGTATCCATTCGTTTCGGCGATTAAAGTTAACCTCGAATTGCATAAGCCCCCTTTCCGACTTCCCCCTCATTCCCGCGCTACCCGCTTCATCCCGCGACCCCGCAGAGCGATTCAGAGGTTTTATTACGGTCCTTTTCCGGTGCCGTCCCGGTTGGCCATGCCGGTTCGGGATAGGCTCAGATCAGGTATTTCTCTATTTTGGTTTTGTTTTATTTTTGAGGGCGGAAGGATCGGGTGCCCTCAAGCTGGAGAACAAGATACACAAGTTAGCTTGAGTTGTCGAGAGAAAAGATAAAGTACACTGGATAATGCCGAAGGCGCGGAGCGCCCCGAACGTATGAAAAAGCTAATCGGAAACCGGATTTTGGAGTCTAGTTTTTTATTGCTGGTTGGTCTTTACCGCAAAATCGGCAGATGGAAGCAGCCAGAAGGATATCCTCAGCGCAGAAGACGCAAGGCTTTGTGGGCTTTCGAAACTGAAATCTGTTCCAAAGAGTAATGATGGTTCCAATGAGGGTAAGTAAAGAGGATATAATCAGATATATAAGTCGTTCGTTCAAAAGACCTATATTATGTATTCTATTGCCCGTGGCGCTTGGAACGCTCGTCTCCATCGTTAATGAGAAAAAAAGACCGAAAATGCCCATTACAAGGATGATCCGGCCAAAATTTATTCTCGGTAAGATGCCACGGCCACTAATCCAGCGTCCAAGGCAAAAAAGCCCTATTCCGATTAAAAGGATTACAGATAGAAATGGGCCACCGGACTTGATTTGACAAGAAACAAACAGAGCTAATGCAACAAAAAAGAGACCTAAAATCTGTAATACTATGGAGAGTATCCTAAAGATCAGAGGCATTCTTCGCTCCTTACCGTTTGGCCCACCACCAGGCCACGCGGCCAACTATTCTCTCATAACTGTCACTCGCTTTCATGTAAATTCGAGAACCTTCCTCCTGGCGGTTTTCGGGATCAGCGATGACTAAATCTGATTCTTCAATATACCTCAGCCACTTCACGGTTACCCAGGTATCTTCTCGATTGGATTCACGAAACACAACCATTTTATTATTGAGTTCACTAGCGACTCTGTCCGCATGGTCTATAGCAATCACATCCCCGTGTTCCAGTATTGGAGACATCGAGGAACCGCGCACATGAGCACAGGTGTAAAACTCCGGATCGTGCTTCATCCAATCACTAGAGGCATAGATAAGCACCCACCCCTCAATATCATTTTCGCTTATTTGCGTCGGCGAGCCCGCCGCAATACCATCTTTCAAAAGTCGTATTGGAATATAGTGCTGCATTGAAAGGGGTGATGCCGCGGTAAAGGCCCTTAATTTAGGGGTAATGTCAACTATCAGATCCGGGGGTTTAATAGCCCCGCCTGATCTTCCGAAAAACCAGTCCATGGGTTTCCCGAGCACCTTAGATAGCCCAAATAGAACCGCAGAATTTGGAATAGCCCCACTGTTAATCATATTGCCGATAGCTGTTGCGGTTAAAGAAAAACCGGCGTCCGCCATCATTCTCGAAAGAGATGCGGGGATGAGTCTCTTTTCCTCCATAGCTCTTAGAAGCTGCGAAGAAAAGATGTCGGAAAGTTCGCTTGATTTCGAATTTGACATAATTAAGTTAACTTGTGTATCATGTTCTCGGTAATCAAATTGAGAGGAAATCAACTCATGCCGACACAACGCCTGTCCCAAGGCAAACTCATAAAGATGGCGCTCATCGAGTGCGAAATGACTCAGCGCGACCTCGCGAAACGTCTGGGGATAGCTGTATCCAGTCTGAATATGAAGCTTCTAGGAGAGCGCACCTTCACCGATCATGAAAAGAATCAGATAGCCGGGGCGCTCGGGAAAACTGTTGAAGAGCTGTTCCCATCCGATGATAGCGAATGTGAACAAAATACACAAGCAGAGGGTTACTCGTCTATTTGATCTTTCCTCAGCCTTCCCGCCAGGCGCAACCGTAAAGGCGGGCATGTCTCCAGCTAGGGGCCGGAAACCAGTATCGGGCACCGCCGCATGCCTTGAGAAGACCGGCTCCACTCCTCTAATCCCCCTTTCACTGGAGGGCCTTCCGGGCCTTCCCGCGAGAGAGCGATTAAACCCCGAAGACCAAAAACTCCATTTGATCCGACCCGCTTAGGGAAGCGGGAGTTATAGGCGTGCGCGGAGCACCCCCGCCGGAGGGGCTTAGGCGGGCCGGATGAAATGGGGAGAACCACTTGCATTGAAACCTTACGGACCTGGAGGGGGAACCCGTATGGAACTTGCCGAGTACACCCACGCCTGCACCAAAATCGCAAAACAGCAATATGGAATCGAGCCGCACTGGACCCTGGAATCTTTCCGAGTGATGCACAAACTCGAGATTCCGGCGGAACTGGCGGTAAGGGAGAGATTCGAGGAATACGGAATTGCTCAGGGAGAAATGAATGAAAGTTGATCGACCGATAAATTTCAAATCTTCGGAACCGCTGGAAAGCCTCATATCCAAAGTTGTCCTCAAGCTGGATAAAGAGAAGTCTAAAGTTTTACGAGCATGTGTCCTGCTCAGCATACCTCAAATTCTCGCTCATCCTGAACTAGTGGACAGTTTAGGAGACGGTGAAGTGGATGTCAGTAATATATTGGTATTACTAACCACGTCGCCCACTTAACAGGAGGTGGATAATGGTGGTCTACTTAGCTGGAATTTTCACCGGTGTTCTGATCGGGGCGGTAATTATCGGTCTACTGCGTGGCGGCAATCCCCCGGATCTGACCGAAGAGCAAAAGCAAATGCGCATGATGGCCGAAAGTCTCCAGAAATGATCGAGACTACCTGGACCTGCCGCAACTGCGGGCCGCTCGATGTGAATCTGTTTTCACCCGGAAACAAAAGTCTTTGCAGGAAGTGCAACAATGAACGGCATAAACGGTACAAATATGGCGGCAGAGGGAAAAAGATTGCACGGCACCGAATCCTCTGTGCCCGGTGCAAAAGGTATTTTATGGGCAAAAAGGCCACTTATTGTCCCCAATGTGCGGTCATAGTGGGGCGCGAGACAAAGGAATCTGGCCGGATCGTCCGGCGAGAACAGGGTACAAACCTTTAACCGTGGGGGCGGGCGTCCTGGGCAACGCCTGCTCCCATAAAAAGGGGGCAATAAATGGCCGAAATAACTGAAGTGGTTTCAGCCATAGGCCGCGAAAGAGGTTACCAGGACGAAAAATGGGGCACCATAAAAGATCATCCTCACGATGTCCCTGGCTGGCTACTAATAATGAAATCCGAGCTTGATGAAGCATTTGAAGCCTGGGTGCACAACGGCGGCAAGCAAGAAGCTCTGAGAGAGATACTGCAGGTTGTAGCTACCGGTGTGGCCTGCCTCGAACAACACGGAGTCTTCGAGCGCGAATGCAGCGGGAAAGGGGTCAAACGGGATACGGATAAAACAGGCACCTATACTCGGAGATCCTAACGTGAATCTCAAATATGTTGCCAAGGGCAACGCAATTTCGAAAGAAGATTTCACCGAGATTGAAAAACGGGTAGGCGGACCATCCGAAGCGGCAAGAATCGCGGGCCTTAATCGCGTGACCTGGTGGAAGCTCAAAGAGGGCAAGCGCAGACTGACTCCGCACATGCAAAAGCATATCACAATGATGCTGCAAACGATTCGGATGCCGCTTACGTGATTTACTACAACGACAATAACCCGGAGTCGTGCGCTTGGTTAAAAGAGCTAATAACAGACCAACTGATTTCCGAGGGGCATATAGACCTTCGATCCATCCTCGACGTACAGCCGGAAGATGTTGCCGGGTACAGGCAAGCACATTTTTTCGCCGGCATAGGAGGCTGGATTGAAGCTTTACGCCTTGCCGACTGGCCTCCATATATTCCGGTTTGGACTGGATCATGCCCTTGTCAACCCTTCAGTTGTGCCGGGAAAGGCAGGGGAGAAGCCGACGAGCGGCACTTGTGGCCTGAATTTCGGCGGCTCATTGACGAGTGCAGACCTCCAATTGTCTTTGGAGAGCAGGTTGCGTCAAAGGCTGGAAGGTTATGGCTCTCCGGAGTACGCGCTGACTTGGAAGCAATGGGATATGCAGTCGGGGCCGCCGATTTGTGCGCTGCGGGCGTCTCAGCGCCGCACATCAGGCAAAGGCTGTACTGGGGAGCGGTCGGGATGGAATACCCCGATTGTGAACGATGCGGAGAAAAGGGGAAAACCTGTAGTCGGAGCGGGGCTTGCGGGAGCAGGGAACTTGACAGGCTGGCCGAGCCCAAACACTCCGTCAGGCGGCAGGTCGGTATCGATAGAAAAAATGGACGCTACGGGGCGGACGCTGGACGGCAAGAAGCACACGGCAAGCTTGGAACACGCGGCCAAGTTTGTCGGCTGGAACTCTTCCCGCGCAACGGACGGGAGCAACGGCGGGCCGAATCAGGCAGGCGGGTCACTGAGTGCGGATGCAAATCTGGCGGGTTGGACTACCCCGCAAGCGATGGAGCCAGAAACCGATTTCTACAGGCCGAGCAGGACGGCGACGGGGAGAACTACCGACTACCTAGGCCGTCAAGTACAGGGTCTGGCGGGGTGGGCGACATGCGCCAGCCGGGATTGGAGATCCGACCAGGGGCAGAAAACGGATTCGGAGCAATACGGTACCAAGGGCAGACCATTATCCCGGCAAATCCTTGGTCTGACTCCCGACCAATCCTCTGCCGGGACGGAAAAACAAGAAGGATACCGGTTGAATCCCTTCTTTTCCCTGTGGCTCATGGGGTACCCGGTAGAGTGGGGCTACTCCGGGGTGCGGGCAATGCAATCGTGCCGGAACTCGCGGCGGAATTCATCAAGGCGTTCTTAGAGGCAATAAAAGGGGCTGTATGAACGAGGCAATCGAAGCGGCAAAACGAGGTTGGAAGATCTTCCCCATTAAGACAATGCAGAAAAAACCCCCGATTTTTAAAGACTGGGAAAACATCGCCTCAAGCGACCCGGAACAGATCCGGAAATGGGGTGAGAAGTATAAAAACTGTAATTGGGGCGTGGCTTGCGGGCCCTCAAATCTGGTGGTAATCGACGTAGATATAAAAGACGGCAAGCCCGGCCGCGAAACCCTGGCCGCCCTGGAAGCCAAATACGGCCCACTCCCTCAATGCCGAATGGCCATAACCCCTTCAGGCGGGTATCACTACTACTTTACCGGCCTTTGCTCAAGCGGAACCGATAAGCTCGGCCCCGGAATCGATATCAAGTCGAGTGGCGGGTATGTCGTGCTCCCCGGCAGTAAAACCGAAAACGGCGCCTATAACTGGCTGGAGTTTTGATATGGAGGCCGCCCTTCCCCTCTGGGTCTACGAGTACGCTGAAGCACCAAGGCAAAAGACACCGCGCGCCGATGTCCCAGCTTGCGAGCTGGACACCCCCTCGGCCATTATTGCCGCAATAAAATATGCCAAAATTGCCGAGCCCTCCATCGAGGGCCAAGGTGGAGACGATAACGCCTACCGGGTAGCCTGCAAGATGCGAGATCTCGGGGTGTCCGAAGATACCTGCACGGAGATCCTGGCCGATGAGTGGAATGATCGGTGCCTGCCGCCCTGGAACTTCGAAGAGCTACAGGCCAAAGTCGGACATGCATACCAATACGCCCGAGGACAGGCCGGGGCGATTTCGCCTGAAGCCATAACTGAGATGTTTACCGTGATCGAGGAAGAAAAGCCGGCTGATAGGCCGGTACCTTTCTTTGATTACGAGCTGGACGGCGAGCCCCCGGCCCGGAAATGGATTGTGCAGGATTGGTTGCCCCAGGGCGAGGTCTCGAGCCTCTACGGCGATGGGGGCCAAGGTAAGACACTTCTCGCCGAGCAACTCGGTTTCTGTGTTTCCCGCGGCCTTCCTTTTCTCGGGCTCCTAACAGCCAAGATGCCTGTTTTTGCCGCTCTGGCGGAGGATGATCGAGACGAAGTGCATCGCCGGCTATCAGCTATCAGAAAGGCGTACAGCTCCCCACCAAAAGAAGAATCATATTTCCGGATCTTCGCCTTCCCTTCGGAAAACTACATCCTGGCAAAGGCGAGCGGAGAGGGCCGACTTGTCAAAGGCCCGTTTTATGATCTGCTGGTTTCCTTTCTCGAAGAAATGCCGGAAGGCCCTAAATTCCTGATCCTCGATACCCTGGCTGATATGTTCGATGGTAACGAAAACATTCGCAACCAGGCGAACCGGTTCATTAAAAACGTGCTTCGCGGCCTGTGCGCCAAGTATGAAACGACAATCTTGATGTTGGCGCACCCTTCCCGCTCCGGCATGGCCGCCGAGGACAACCTTAGCGGATCCACGGCGTGGAATAATGCGGTCAGAAACAGGATCACCCTGACCAGCCATAAAGTTTTGTCTGACGTCCGCATACTCACTCGGGTCAAAAGCAACTACGCCCGATCCGGTGACACCATAACCCTTTGCTGGCAGGCCGGCGTTTTCGTAGTGATAAATGAGGCCGAGGCACTGAGGGAAGCCGCTGACACGCACGAGGAAGTGATCCTTAAAGCTTTGGAAGAGGCGGCAAAAGAAGAGATGCCCTTCGGGGATTCGCGAAATCACGGGAACAATATCTTTAACAGTTTGAGCCGGTTTTCGACCAATGGAAAGCCCATAGACAAGGCGCTCTTGAAATCCGTTTTGGACTGTCTGATTGCATCCGGCAAAGTGGTGAGGGTCAAAGGTAAATACCGGGGTAACGGCCTCTACCCCGCTGATTTCGAAAGAGATGATTAATGGAAAAGGGCATCTGCGAGATTCCTGCAAGATTCGCGAGATTAACCCTACAATCCTGCAAGCAAAGGAAAAATTGGAGCACATTCAATGGGTTGGGATTCTTGCGAGATTCTTGCGAGATTCTTGCGAGATTTGAATGCGAGATTTCTGCGAGATTATGCGAGATTGCAAAAATGGAGGTTGGAATAGGCAGATATATCAACAGTTTAGAAGCTGCGAGATTCTTGCGAGATTATGCGAGATTGGCTATGCGAGATTTGAATGCGAGATTTCTGCGAGATTATGCGAGATTGCAAAAATGATAGTTGGAATAGGCAGAAATATCAGCAGTTTAGAAACTGCGAGATTCTTGCGAGATTTGCGAGGTGGGGTGCGAGATATATACCCCTTAAGGGGTATAAATATCTCGCAAACCCCCCACTAAGCAGGCGAGAGGATAGGCAAAGAATGATTCTCGGATTAGACCTTGCACAAAAAACCGGCTGGTGCCTTCGGGCAAATGGGAAAGTGGTTGCCTCGGGCATGCAGGACTTCACTAAAAAACGGGGGGAGTCAAACGGCCTGCTGTTTCTGAAGTTTCGCAAGTGGTTTGAAAGTATGCTGCTTAATTCTAACGCCCTAAACAACGATTCAAAGCAGAGAGAGAAACTAGCCTGGGCAGCGGGGCTATTTGACGGAGAGGGATCTACAGGGACTTATCAACAAAGTGTGAAAGAGAAGCTAAAGAGCGGCGAAACGAAAAAATACGATTACCAATCCGTGCAAATGGGGATAGCTCAAACGGATACCCGAGTACTTAAGCGATTCCAGGAAGCCATCGGAGTGGGTGTGATTTGCGGTCCGTACTCAGAAGGAAGAGACGGAAATCCAAAGCGGAAGGGGTGCTACGCTTGGAAGGTAAGCGGGGTGGAACGTGTAAGAAAAACCTTGGAATTGATATGGCCATGGCTCGGAGAAGTTAAAAGAGAGCAGGCTGAAAAGGCTTTAGCAACTAAAATCGCTGCAGCAGTCAATCCCCATAAACCCGTTCCCCGCTTTGGAATAGTAGTGTATGAGCAGCCTCACCATAGAGGCGGGCATGCGACTGAGCTCCTGCTCGGAATGGTTTCAGTGGTGCAAGAGGTATGCGCCTTATGGAATGTAGAAATCGCTACAGTGCATACAGCCACTCTCAAAAAGCATGCATGCGGCTCGGGACGAACTGAAAAGGGGCAGATGATAAAGGCAGCGGCGCGTATTCTCGGCCGGCCTCCGGTTGATGATAACGAGGCTGATGCCGTGCATGTCGCCGCATGGGCGGAGCAGGAATTCGTATCGACACGAACGGATTTTATTTAAAACGAGGGAGGATGCAAATGGGCGAACACAAAACTAATCCGATGGCAATAGCAGCTCGAAATGGTATGGCACCCCCAAAAGGTCAGCAGGTCCAGTTAAACATCGAGGATCTACCGAAACGGGTTTGCCATATCTGCAAATGCGAAGCTTTCGAGCCTGAGTTCAAGTTTTTCGCGGTGCCGGAAGTTTTAAGGTTTGCCACTCAAGGCAATGATCTCCTGATAACCCAGCTTTACGCCTGTAAGGACTGCGGCCAGGTGCAGAATTTCCAGCAGATGGCAACGATCATGCCGGAAAAGCGGGAGGAAAAGCCGGTAATTGAGATCGCGCGATAGATGCATCGGCTCATCTGGCTCCTGGAGCGTTGGTGCGAACGAGAGAGCATTCGGGTTAACGGGCGGGGGCTTTTTATCCCGGATGCCGGCTTTGTCTGGATTCGAGATGCTCTCGGTAGATGGCATCACGGATCGTATGACGGCCACGGCCATTTTATTCCGCTGCAGGCGTCATTCAATCTGGAGCGGGCAACCGGGAGCCGTGAAAATCCGGTACTCGATGAATTCGAAGTCGCGTTCCGGAAACTGGATCCGGGCGACCAGGGGCTAATTGTCATGGCTCATTTTGCGGGGGCGGAAGGATGGGCAAACTATCTCGTACAGAAAAGGCTATCAGGGCAGCAGAGCGAAAAGAGGCTAAGCTTGGCGTGGTTCCTTCTGCGGATGGAGTGCAAAAGGCGGGGGTTGGTGTGAAATACTACACCATCAAAGATATGGCTATCAGTCTGGGTGTAAACGAAAAAACGGTGCGCCGCTGGATAGCGTCAGGGAAAATAAAATGTGCGCAGCCAGGGGGTAAAGGTGGCGCAGTAATGATACCTTGCTCTGAATGTCCGAATTTGTCCTAATTTGTCCACTTGCAATTAGACAGAAAAAGGCCCATGCTTTACTAGACTGCGAAAACTGCCACTAAGGGACAGCGAGGTTTTTCCGGGGCTGAAAGCCGCTCAGAAATGGGCGGCTTTTCTATTTCTGAGGGGGTCAAGCGTGCCTCAATACGAAACTGCGTTTATCGCGGCTGTTGGCCAGGTCCTAAGTTTTGAGGGCGGGCTATCTAACGACCCTGATGATCCTGGCGGGCTCACGAAATACGGCATTTCTCAAAGATCCTATCCAACCCTTGATATCCGAAACCTGACTCAGGAACAGGCTATCGAGATTTATTACAGGGATTGGTGGCGGAAACACAACCTGGGGATAATCCCTGATCCCAAAATAGCGGCTAAATGTTTTAGTCTCGCCGTAAACATGGGGCCCAAACCCGCTTTTAAGCTTCTGCAATCAGCGATAAACGCCACGCTCCCAAAAAGCATGGCCATCGCAGTTGACGGCGTAATTGGCCCTAAAACTCTCTCCCGTATCAGGTTTTCGACGCCCGAACTACTTCTAGCGCTCTATAAACTCGCGGCCGTGGAGCATTATGCGGCGCTCAATAAACCGAAATACCTAAAAGGGTGGATCAGGAGAGCGATAGCATGAAGGCGTTAAAACCGATTGAATCGGCTAACGTCTGCGACGCTCATTGCGCCCTGCTCGAAACGCTCACAAAAATCTCCGTAAATTTAGGCTGGGTTGTAAAGCTCGGGTTCGTGCTGATCCCTCTCATCCTTCTTTTTTTAGCGTCTTATGTGGATCTCAGGCAGCAAGTTGTCGTTAATGCGGGCAAACTCAACGATATATGCGAGCAGGTAACCAAGCATATCGACCAGCAGTCAAAAACCGTAACGAGGTGATTTATGAGACAGCTTTTTGTGGCTTTTATCTTTCTTGGTTTGCTTTCCGGATGCGCGACCCTGCAACTCCCTAAAGACGCGACAATCGAGCAGAAGACGGCAGCAAAACAGGTTGATTGTGATGCCGCAAACGCTCTTGTCGAAAAATCGAATGAAATGCTGGCCCGTCTAAAAGCCGGCGGCGACCTTGATCAAGATGCCATCTCATATTGGTCTGATGCTAGATTCGGGGCGCAAATGGCGCTAAGCATTACCTGTGCCGGCGCGGGCACTGCCACGAAGTGACCTGAAGGATGCGAGCCTTCCGGGTGGAAAGGCTTTTGGCCTGAACTCGGACTGGCTTTATTTAAAGCCCTTCCGACGATTGTGACTGTGACTCTGATGGTGATCCCATGAGTGATACCTTCCGGGGCATTTCGCTAAATCGGCAAGGCATCCTGATGCCAAACGTGATAGCGAGCCTCTTGCCTGAGCAACTCGCGGATCTGTCAAACGGCTGCGGTCCTGCATCAATGAAGGTTAAACTCATTCCCGATTCGATCTTGGGAGTTGACTTCTTTCCTGCTTGTTCCGGGCATGATGCCTGTTACGCGTTCGGTGAGGATGAGGACGATAAGCGGCTGGCTGATCGGATCTTTCTATTCAACCTGCTCGCGGCAGTAGATGAACACTGCATTGAGAACGGCATCGTTGATCGAGTGCAGCGGGTAGCATGTCGAGAGGCGGCCTTTGCTTATTATAAGGCTGTTGCTGATTGGGGTAAGTCTGCATTTTGGGCAGGGAAAGAAAAGCGATGAGCAGCATTCTGCAAGAGATCAGAGAGCCGCTTGCCATAGCCGGGTTGATCCTTATTGCCGTGGTAGCGATGGCCTGTCTCGGCAAAGATGGAATCCCAATCGTTACAGGGTGCGCGGGTGGACTCGGCGGGATCATCGTTGGAAAGAAGATGTAGTGTGCGCGGCGCGATTCGAAAGGATCTAGCAAGCGCCCAAGAAGATCATCTTATAGCGGTCATCGATAAAAGGAATGCGATGCCTTCTGCCCCGCCCCATGCATGTGGGCATCCTGGATGCAGTGCGCGCGTACCTCGTGGGCAGAGTAGATGTGATGCCCATGCCAAGCAGTTACGCAGACAGTCTGATGCAGGCAGGTTGAGTAGCACAAAGCGTGGGTATGACGGTAGATGGCGAAAGGAAAGCGCCGAGTATCTAAGACAGCATCCAGACTGTGTTGATTGTGGCAAGGCAGCAGTACAGGTGGATCACATACGCCCTCATAAGGGCGACATGATTCTGTTTTGGGACAAATCTAATTGGGCGGGCAGGTGCGGCTCGTGCCACTCGATTAAGACAAATAAATATGATGGGGGCTTTGGCAATAAGGAGAGGGGGGCCTAAATCTCTGGAACTCCTTAAGAACGACCGGGCGCCCAGCCATTTTCTTACGGACGCGATTTAAAATCCTGGATTTTTTAATATGGGCATTCGAGGCCGAAAACCAACTCCAACAGCATTGAAGGTGATTCAAGGCAATCCTGGACATCGGCCTTTAAATAAAAACGAGCCAAAGGTTGAGCCGGGAATCCCGGAGCGCCCGAAGTGGCTTAAAGGCGAAGCAAAAAAAGAGTGGGACCGTGTGATAGCTCTTTTCGGCCAAACGGGGGTCATCACCCCGATAGACGGATCCATGCTTGCCGTTTACTGCTGTCTGTTTGCAGAATGGGTAAATTCGATCAGGGGCAAATGCCCGCCAATGACGGCCAGTAGAATCGCACAGATGCGAGCACTCGCGTCTTCTTTCGGTCTTGATCCATCAAGCAGATCCAGAATCTCCGGAAAGGATAAGAGCAAATCCAACAAGTGGGGGGCGCTTGTCTAAGTTCGCCCATTGCGATGCGGCGCTAAAATACGCGCAAGACGTTGTATCCGGCGTTATCCCGGCCGGTAAGTGGGTTCGGCTGGCCTGCCAGCGGCACCTTGACGACCTCGTAAAAGGGCAAAATAAAGATTTCCCTTTTCGGTTCGACCGCAAGAAAGCCGAAAAGGTTTGCCGGTTCATCGAAAACCTGACTCACATAAAGGGCAAGTGGGCAGGAACCACGATCCAACTGGAGTCCTGGCAGAAGTTTTTCACTTGTAGTGTTTTCGGCTGGGTCCGGAAATCGGATGGATGCCGGCGATTCCGCGAAGCCTATCTCGAGGTCCCCAGGAAAAACGCAAAAAGCACAATAGCCGCTGGTATCGGGCTTTACATGCTCACCGAAGACGGTGAACCGGGCGCGGAGGTTTATTCCGGCGCCACAACAGAGAAACAAGCATGGGAAGTTTTCCGCCCGGCGCGGCTCATGGCAAAAAAGGACGAAGAATTTCAGGCTCATTACGGGGTAACGGTCAGCGCGTCGAATCTTTCAATCCTGGACACGGCGGCAAAATTCGAGCCGATTGTTGGTAACCCAGGAGACGGAGCGAGTCCGCATTGCTCCATCACTGATGAATTTCACGAGCACAAATCGCCCGAGCAATACGACACGATGATAACCGGCATGGGCGCTCGTACCCAGCCACTGAGCCTCATAATCACAACGGCCGGAAGCAACTTGGCCGGGCCTTGCTACGATAAGCGCGCCCAGGTTTGCAAAACGCTTCTCGGCGTCTTTGAAAACGATGACATTTTCGGCGTCATATACACGCTCGACGAGGCTGAAAAAGACTCAACCGGGGCCATCGTAAAGCCCGAAGACGACTGGTCGGATTTTAAAAACTGGATCAAGGCCAATCCGAATTATGGCGTGAGCGTTTTCGAGGACTTCTTAAGATCCCGGCACCGGGAAGCGCTTCAGCGCGCGTCTAGGCAAAACATAATCCGCTGCAAGCATTTAAATCAGTGGATGAATGCCGCTACGGCCTGGATGAACATGATTGCCTGGCGTAAATGCGTAGATCCGAATCTTAAGCCTGAAAATTTTAAGGGGCGGCGATGCTGGATGTCGCTCGATCTTGCCAGCAAAATCGATATCGCGGAACTCGTTAGGCTCTTTAAATGGCAGGACGAGGAGGACGGTTCGGATCATTACGCCGCTTTTTGCAGTCACTACCTGCCTGAAGAGGCCGCCGAGCCCGAAGACAAAGCGCATTATGCAGGATGGGCGGCAGAGGGGTGGATCACCCTTACACCCGGAAACGTGATCGACTACGGCTACATCAAAGACGATATGCGGGACTTTAAATCGGAGTTTGAGGTAGTCGAGGTTCCCTATGATCCTTTCCAGGCGACGCAACTCTCGGTTGAAATGCTCGAAGAGGGTTTTCCGATGGTCGAAGTTGGGGCCACGGTCAAGAACTTTTCCGAGCCAATGAAAGAGCTGGAAAAACTCGTGCTGTCCGGCCGTTTTCACCATAACGGAGACCCGGTTTTGACCTGGATGATGAGCAATGTACTGGCTCGGGTCGATAAAAAAGACAACATCTACCCGAATAAAGAGCGGGAAGAGGCCAAGATAGACGGTCCGGTGGCGATAATTATGGCGCTTTCGAGGGCGATATTGGGTGAAGGCAATGAGGTAAAGGAAGGAGTGTTGCTGCTCTAATGTGGCCTTTTGGACGCAGAAAGCGCGAAATCGAAGCGCTAAGAACTGAATTGATGGAATTTAAGAACCAAGCCCCCACTGACGCGGCTTTCAGTAACTGGGTGGAACTGTTCGGCCATCATTTTCAGAGCTTAGCGGGTCCGGTTGTTACTTCTGAAAGCGCTATGCGCTCGTCCACCGTTTTTGCATGTGTCCGATTGATCGGGTCTTCGATTTCTAGTTCTCCTTGCCTGACTTACAAGGGCCGATACGGGATCAAGGGGGAGCGAAAGCTTGCTTGGGACCATCCGCGGGCGGCGCAGCTTCGGCTCCAGCCATGTGCTTCAGTGACCGCTTCTATGTTTTGGAAATTCATAATTCAGCACAAACTGCTAAGCGGAAATGCCTACGCCATCATACGCCCGGATTCGCTAATACCGATTAACCCGGCTCGTGTGACGCCGTACCAGGCGTGGGAACTTGGGCTTGATGTAAAGCTGGGGGTAGACCCTTTCCGGCTTTATTACTATGTGGTTTGGGATAATGGAAAATTCGAAATTTTCGATCAGTCGGACATGCTCCATTTTCCGAATCTCGGATGGGATGGAAAACAAGGTCTTTCCACGGTGCGCGCGGCCACTCAAAACATCGGATTGGCGCTCGCCCAGGAAGGTCATGGGGCGAAATTCTACGGCCAAGGGGCTCAATATAACGTAGTACTCAAATACCCCACAAAGGTCGGGAAGGATGCGGCCGAGCTAATCACAAACGCCTATCTTGCGAAGCGCCAATCCCATGGAAATCAGTACGATATTCCACTTATCCTCTCCGAGGGTGGGGATATTTCTCAGGTTTCCATGAGCGCCAGAGACGCTCAAGCACTCGAAGCCCGTCAATATTCGGTTATCGATCAGTGCCGGTGGTTTGGGGTTCCCCCTGTGATGGTGGGCGAATCGGAGAAAACCTCATCTTGGGGGACCGGGGTTGAACAAATGGGCCGCTGGTTCGTGATGTTTACGCTTAACGACCATTTTTCGGATATCGAGCAGGAACTGGAGCGCAAACTTTTTAATACCGGCCGTTTTTTCGCTGAGTTTGATGAATCAGAACTTACCCGCGGCGACACAAAGACACGCGCTGAATACTACAGAGTCATGCGAGGGAACTCTCAAGAGCCCGGTATTTTGACCGTCGAGGAAATGCGAATCGATGAGGGCCGGTCCCCAAAACCCGAAATTGGGGAGCTTCAGAAGCCCACTGTCGGAGGATTACCAAATGATAAATCGTCTGCAACAGCTGATTAGCGCTAATGCTCGGGCTGGGGGTTTCTTCAGGCTCGATGCGGATAGTACAGAGCCCACCATCTATCTCTATACGATTATCGGAAAGGGCTACAATTGGGAAACCGATGAAGTTGTTGGTGTTTCCGATTTGGAATTTATGGCGGCTTTGCATGAGTGCCGGGATGCTCCGGTAGTTCATTTGAGGGTTAACTCTCCGGGGGGAAACGTATTTCAGGCCAAGGCCATGCAAACTGCCATAATGCAGCATCCCGGTAAGATTATAGCCCATGTGGATTCTCTCGCGGCTTCTGCGGCATCCGCTCTGGTTATGTACGCATCAGAGGTCGAAATGTCCGTTAACGCCTTCATGATGATTCACAAAGCTTGGGGGGCGTGCGTTGGAAATGATGACGATATGGTTGATATGGCGGCCAAACTCGCACAAATGAACGAGTCTTTAGCCCAGGATTACGTCAGAAAGACCGGGCTCGGAACGCCTGAAATCATGGAAATGATGAAAAAAACTACTTATATCGACGCTAAAACGGCCAAAGATAAGGGCTTTTGCGATTCGATCCTTGAACCAGACAAGAAAGTGCAAAACAGTTTCGATCTGAGCATCTACGGTGAAATTCCCGAGCCTCTTCGGATTGTGACGAAAGACGAGCCGATGAGTGTGCGGGAAGTGGAGCCGTATCGATGTGATCGAGCGAGTATAGAGCGCCGCTTGGCACATATCGAGCGGGTTTCTTCCTAAAAGTTGTTCTTCGGAAAGGACTGAAAAGCATGACTCTCAAAGAGTTGCGCGAATTGCGTAAGGTTAAGGCAGCGGAGGCCCGGAATCTCGTGGAAAAAAACACGGGAGACGCCTGGACCGTCGAAATCAACAACCAGTATGACGCCTTGATTTCGGACATTGACCACCTGGACGCCGAGATTGAGAGGCATCAGAAGATCATGGATCTGACCGCGAAAGAAGTCCATGCCGCTACGGGGCGCGATCCCGCTCCGAGAATCGAAATCTCCGAGCCTCCTATTTATCTCAATCTCGGCCAGCAGCTCCTCGATGTTGCGGCGGTAATGTCCGGGAAGGTCGAGGGGGTCAAGCCCCAAGATGCCAAGGACCGTCTCATGAAGGTGCAGGCGGCGGCATCCGGCCAGAGTACCGGGGTTCCGAGCGACGGCGGATTTCTGGTCCAGAAGGATTTCACGACCGCTCTGATGGATAAAGCCATGAACGCCGCCAAACTCGCGCCCAAGTGTCGCGACATCACCATAGGCGAAGGCGCGGACGGCCTGGAGGCCCCCTATGTCGATGAAACCTCACGGGCAACCGGATCGCGCTGGGGTGGGGTGAGGGTCTACCGCCGCGCTGAAGCCGATACGGTTACGGCGAGCAAAATAAAGCTCGGGAAATGGGCCTGTGATCTCGAAGATCTTATGGCCATAACCTATGTCACGGGCCGGGCGCTTCGCGATGCGTCCTCTCTCGGCGCCATGATATCGATGGCCTTCGAGGAAGAGGGGGCGTTCGTTATTGACGACGAGATTCTTCGCGGGTCTGGCGCCGGTCAGTGTCTCGGTATTCTCAATTCCGGAGTCCTGGTATCCCAGGCAAAGGAAACCGGGCAGACCGCTGATACAGTCGTGGCGGAAAATATCATCAAAATGCACTCCAGGCTCAACGCCCGTTATATCTCCGGGGCCGAGTGGTACATCAATCAGGAACTCTTGCCGCAGCTTCAGACTATGTCCATAGCTGTTGGCACTGGCGGGCAGCTGGTCTACACGCCGCCCGGAGGGCTAAACGTAGCTCCCTACGGGACGCTTCTCGGTTTGCCGGTGGTCCCGATTGAGCACGCTTCCGCGCCGGGGGATCTTGGTGATATCACACTCATGAACCTCTCCCAGTATATCCTCATCAAAAAGGGCGGAATGGACGCTCAGCAGTCCATGCATGTCCGTTTCCTCTATGATGAAATGTGCTTCAGGTTCATGTGGCGCATGAATGGCCAGCCCAAGGATAAATCGGCGCTTACGCCCTATAAGGGCAACAACACTATTTCGCCTTTCGTGGCGCTTGCGGCCAGATAAGGAGCAGATGAGATGAAATTCCCCGAACATTTTAAAATTGTTCCGATTATCACGAGCGCGAATATCGGAGCTTCAACCGACTGCGACAGCATCGATATGAGCAAGTTCCGCAAGGCCACCTTCATTTTTACTTGCGGGGCGTTTACGGGAGACGGGACCTTCTCCGTCAATAGTGGTTTGACGGAAGGGGCCAAAACCACTGCCGTCCCTTTTAAGTACGCGATGGGCGGAGCGGCAATCGGCACGGCTACGGCGGGAAGTGCTACATCATGTGATGTATTGGCTGCCACTGCGAAGACAACCTCTGGATCGCCGACTGTCGCACTGACCTGCACAACGAAAATGGTAGTGCTCGAAGTAGACACTATCGACATGGATACGGCAAACGGCCATAACTGGCTGACTGCAACCGTGGCGGCTACGGCGGGAATCCTTCACGGTGTCGCCATTCTGGCGCCGCGCTATACCGGAAACCGGTCGGCAACCGCGCTCAAATAATCAAACCGGGGCGGCCCGGAATGATGGCCGCCCTCATCCCGAAAGGATGAAATCATGAATTACAACCCGAGCACTATTGCGCGAATCGCTGACATAAAAAACGGAATCGCGGTGCATACCGGGGCGCTGGCAAATGCGACCTATCTGCTTACCGGTGGGACGCAGACGGAGCTGTTTGGTGTCTATGGCCTGGTTCTGGTGCATGAACTCTATCTCGAAATCATCACGGACTGTTCGGCGCATGCTACCCAGGTAGCGTTTAACTGTACGTTTACGACGCCCTCGATTGCGGTTAATCCGATGTGCGCTAAATGCGCGGCCATCACGAGTCTGGGGCAAGGAGGGCGAGTCGTATGGAAGGGCGGGGCGGTAGCAACGGCGGCCGTGATTACCGATTCTCCGGGGCTCTCTGATGTTCTCCCTACTTCCGGGCATCTGGTCGGCGGTGTAGGGTTTATTGGCTCCATCGGAATTCTGGCCTCAGATGCAAGCCAGGCTTCCGGGACATTCAAGGCGACGGTGCTCTACACTCCCAGGACCGAAGGCGCTTACGTCGCGGCGCTGCTCTAGACATAAATCCTGTTTTAATTAAAAAAGGCGGACCGAGGTCCGCCTTTTTCTGTGAAACCAGGAGAGCCTTAAACGAAAGGATAGAAAATGGCCGGATCATGGTCGGAATCGGTGATTAATAACGTAAAGGAAAACGGCGGTAGTCCATTTGGCACGATTGAATGGGTGTTCATTGGTGATGCCGCGAATGGTGCTGTTCCGGATCTGGTTATTCCCGCAGCCGACCGCCAGTGGATGGCCGGAAAGTCCTTTTACATGGCGGAGATAATTCCGGGGACCGACAGCCCGACAGCCGATTATGACATCACGATCGAGGACGCCAGCGGAGATATTTTCGAGGATGCTTTGAAGGACTTATCCGCAACGCTACGCGCCCGCATACGGCCCAAGGTTAACGGCAAGGAAGATGTCTGGCCCTATGACGGCCGGCCGATCACAATTAAAGTCGCCAACACCACGGCGCCCTCAGCTCAGGCAACCGTTCGCCTATTCATGTGGAGGTAGCCCCGTGAAAAAAATAGTCGTTTCGATTTGTCTGCTCACCGGATGCCTGGTCTTTGCGGCGTATCTTAATGCCGGGTCCAGCGTTCCTGCTGCCCCGAGTTCCGGTTCCGTACCGGCCACGGTCTCTCAAGCCGATGCCGAGGCGGGCACTTCCACAACGGTTAAATCATGGACGGCCCAGCGGGTTGCCCAGGCCATAGCCGCGTATCTGCTCGGAGGGCACGCCGCTGTATTTGAGTCCATTGCTGTAGGGACTACGGGCCTAACAACCGCCTCCGGTCCAAAACACTACGTCATGTCCGCTCTTACCGGGGGAGCTGCGGGCGCACTCGATTCCATCCCAGTAGCCGCACTTGCAACCGGGGTTTTTGCGATAACTGCCAAGACGGATGGGGCTTGGTATATCCATATTTACGACTCGACCAGTGCGGCGGCTGAATCCAGCCCGGATGTGATCGCCCCTGATGATAATGCGGGCAACGGACGCTGGCTGCTCAGACAGACTTTTTCGAGCCTCACTTTACCCAACGGGACCGATGCTGCACCGACTACGGCTGCCCAGGCTTACTACAACACGACCAATAAGGCCCTGACCATCGGTGACGGGACTGGCGCGATTACGCAGACACAGACCATCGCCAAGGGCACTTCCGCCCTTAATACTGCCGAAATAGCTTCCGGAAATCATGCGACCGTGGTCACTACATCGGCACCTGGTGTACTATCCACCGATGTCATTAACTGCAATCCAAACGCCGATGTGCATGGTGTAACTGGATACGCTCCATCCGCCAATGGGATGTTGACAATTTTATACTACCCCACCGCTGACAACGTAAATTTCCTCGTGGTCAATAACACCGCTGGAGCAATCACTCCGGGGGCGGTTACACTGAACTGGCAGGTGCTAAGATGAGACGATTAACCCTTGCACTTATTCTCTGCCTATTCCCCTGTTTCGCCTTTGCCGGTTCAGGTTTTTGGCCGGGGCCGGGGTTGGGCAAGGGCGGTGGAGCGGCATCGTGCGACCCTAGCACAAAAGAGGTCGGAACCAGGGATGTAGGCGCAACGGCTTTGTCCATGATAGCCCACCGTATGTACTTGTATGCTGCCACATCTGATTGTACCGGGAATCTAAACACAGCCTATTGGTACTATGACAATTCCGGGACCGGCAGTTGTGATGTCTATATCTATTCCAGGGCTGGTGCCGCTCCGGATAGTGCGGACGCGCTGGTAGGTGGAGTGACGGGGATATCTTCTGGAACTGGCTCTGAGTGGAGGTCCAGTTCTACCGGCGTAAGCGGAAGCGTCGTAAATGCTACGGGATATTGGGTCTACACTATATGTGATGCCCAGATGGCATCCAAAAGGGGTTCGGCTGTCAGCCGGTATTATAAGGACGGCGGCACGGTAGGCTCCCCGCCTGCAACCCTTGGCACTGGCTGGGCGGATGATGGTGTCAAAGCTCCAATTAGCGCATATATCAGCGTGGGACCATAACATGAGACGAGTTATCAGTATATCGTTCCTTTTATTTTTGCTGTGTGTTGGCAGTTGTTATGCCGCAACCTATCACGTCCGCACCGATGGGCACGATACGACTTGCAACGGATCAGCCGACGCTTCTGTAGCAGCAGCCCCCAACTGTGCCTTTTTGACCCCTCAAAAAGGGGTAGTTACTGGTGCAAATCCAGATGATCTAGTGATAGTTCACGCTGGTGATTACTCCTCTACGCTGACCACGGTAAACACTACGGCAAGCGGAACCTCGGGGCATCCTATCACGATCCGGGCCGATACGAGCGAAACCGTGATATTTGGCAGGGCTATCATAGACCAAAACTATATCGTTTTTTCAGGGATAAAACTTATATCGCCGGGTCTAGGAGATGGCACCACTGCCTCAGTGCTCGTGTCTGGCAGCTACAACACGGTCAGTGGATGCACAATAGTTGGAGGAGTTTATTACACCTCTGCTGGTTCTTATGGTTTGACTGTTTCCGGGAACAACAATCTTATAGACGGCAACACGTTTGATGGTGAACTCAACTATGTGGGGACGCATACCGGCCCAAACGGGAGCGCCGATTTGGTCGATTCCACCAAAACATGGACCGAGAACGAATTGCAGGGGCTTTTCATCAGAAATCACTCAACAGGGAAATATAATACTTCTATAACCTCAAATACCGCCAATACCATCACCGCCACCCTCACGGATGGTGGAACATGGAATACCGGAGATTACTACCTGGCAGGGAAAAGTTTTCGAGATGTCATAGCGGTTCGTGGTACTAATAACATTATTTCGAATAATACCATCAAGCGACTTGCTGATACGGAAAAAGTATTCCAATTCTCCGGTGGGTGCGACAATACAATAATACGCACAAACGAAATGTATACGTTGCAATGGAGTCAAACGCCAAATGTGCATCCAGATATATTCCAACGAGTCAAGCCTACTTCTGGAGATCGCAACTGCCGGAATGTGCTAATAGAGCGTAATTATATGCACGATATGGACACCCAAGTAGGCATAGTTGAAACAGACAACGCAGACGAGGTAACAGGATGGGTCTTTCGTGGGAACATCCTAGCCAATATAACCCAAGCGTACATGATGGGTGGAAACATATACAATAACACTTTCTATCTATGCGGTGGTGATGATTTGGCTTCCAGCCAGCGGACCATTGGGGCGGGTGATGGGATGTCACTGAAAAACAATATCATAATAACAAGGAATACTGATCCTGAACAGGTGGGCATATTGTTGCCGACTTCATGCACCGGGACGATAGATATTGATAATAATTACTATGCCAACCCTGATTTTACCGCCAAAACAGCCGCCATCTTAGGGGGTGGGTCGGTAGTCTGTAACCCAAACGTAGCCCAGCAGCGACTTGCTGATTCTTCGCCGGTGAATGGCGGTGACCCACTGTTCACGGCTGCATACTCAGATTGCGTAAACAACACTTGTGATTTTCATATTGCTGCGGGCAGTCCATTAATAGATGCGGGAGCAAACCTGTCGGCTATATGGGCAGACGCAGTAGATAAAGATGGAGTTTCTCGCCCCGTAGGCGCGGCATGGGATATCGGGGCCTATGAATATCAATCTGGTGCCGATACGACCGCGCCGTCTCTCGTGACCGTGGATATTGACGACGATCAAATCCTCTCGGGCACAGCCTCAATCCCTGGATCATGTACTGACGATACCGCCTGTACCGGGATGCAACTATTTGTGGATGGAGTAACCGCTGGCTCCGAGGATACATCCTCCCCGTGGTCAGTAACGATCAATACGCAAGACTGGGCGGATGGGGTACATGAACTTGAGTACCGTGGCCGGGATGCGGCAGGGAATAACACTAAGTCCGGGAAGAAGCGACCTATATTCCGCAACCGAGCCGGGGCGTTCAGCGGCTTCGGGGCCGGGACTGGCGCGATGGGCGGCATGGGTGCCGGGACCGGGAAGATGACAATGTAAATCGTAAGCAAATGGAACTTATCGCCAAAAGAAGTAAGCTGGAAGGCTCAGGGACGGATGGTGGCGAAGTTGCTTCCTCATCAATGTATGTTCGAAATACTAAATCCGAGAATTTGGAGTTTATATCGTCCCAGGAGCCGCCATTTAACCGTGTTTTTGCGGTTCCTCCAACATAAAGGTCTGATGATGAGAACCCGTAGCCAACGCAGTATTCTTGTGCTGGAGAATAGGCTCCGTAGAGAATGAATAAAAACGTGTCATTTGGTGCCACTGCTAAGTTTAATGAACTTAAATCAAAATATTGATAGTGCAAGTAGCGAGAAATATTGCTAGCCTGGATCGTTATGTTAATTAGTGATGACGAATATTCATCGGGAAATTCCGAACCCATAAATAGACCAAAGGTAAGATCCGATGGTGTATCACCACCTCTTTGCAGATACACGGATATGCCAGAAAGGATGCCTTCTTTGCCAACTGTAAATGATTGTCCGTTTTCGCGGGGGATTGTGCCTAATTCTGAAATGATTCCATCCCATTCTTCTTGGCTTTGATCTAAGACGGGTGTGGCCGAACAAGGCGTGGCAACTATGCATGCAAGAATAAATACAATGGCTAAGACTCTCATGGCAATTCTCCAGGCATGGGTTCACTTCAGCGAGTGTGTAGCGGATGCATAAATCATGCTACCCGCCCCCGGCCTGGATTTGCGATATTTGAGGAAGCGAGATTGTAAGGCAGACCGACGCTTTGATTAGAGATCGGTCGAAACGATGTTAAATTTTCCGACAGGCAACACAGTGACAGGGACTACGGACCATGACAATTAAGGGAAAAAGATGGGTCTAACAACTCTCGCAAATGTGAAATCCTGGCTCGGGCTTTTTCCTGATAAGCACGTTTCCGCCATATCTAAAGCCAATCCGGGAATTGTTACTTGTGCGGATCACGGTCTTCAGACCGGTCAGCAGGTGATACTCAGCGGGATTGCGGGCATGATCGAGCTAAACGGTGCTATTCTCACGCCCATTGTAATTAACGATAGCTCATTTTCTATCGGGCTTGATACATCGGGTTATCAGCAATATACCTCTGGCGGGTTTTTCGGATTCGATGACGTTCTCATTTCGCGCCTCATAAACTCGGTTTCAGAGTCCATCGAAAACTACCTGGGCGAAAGGGTTCTCGCGGCAAATTATACCGATGTTCGGTATATCGAGAGCGGTAAGACGAGCTTTAGCCCGAACCACCTTCCAATTGCCGGGATCACTACTCTGACGGTGGACGGTGATGTTATTCCGGTTTCCACTAACGGTTCTGACGGGTATCTTTTCGATCAATCAACGATCTATCTTCAGGGATATAATTTTTCGAATTCGCTCGGAACCAGGTTCAACACAACTTTGGTTTACAGTGCCGGGAATGCAACGGTACCGACATCCATCGAGCAGGCTGCAATTGATTGGGTATCGTACATCTATCGTGGAAAAGAGCGTGTCGGTCAAAGATCGAAAACTCTTGCCGGGGAAACTATGACCTATCTTGTCGATGACATCCCTCCTGGGGTCAAGTCGGTGCTTGGCTCGTACCCGTGGCGCCGGGTGTTTGTATGATTAAAGCCTACTATACTGGGGATCAGGAACTCGTAGCCGAGTTTAGGACGAAAGGCCAGGCGGTAAATGCCGCCCTGGTTAAGAAGGTACGGGATATCTGCGAGGAGATCGACTCCAGGGCAAAGACCAAACTAAGCGGGGCCAAGCTCCGGATTATAAGCGGAAGCCTTCTCTCGGGCTTCGGTTTCCGGGTTGAAGTCGGGGCTGACAGGGTGGACGGAATTTTTATGGATACCGAGGTCTATGCGGGCGTGCAGGAATTCGGGGTCTACAGAAATGTAGTTGTTAGGAGCCATCTGCGGTCCCAAAAAGCAGCCTTCGGGCAGCAAATGAAAGCCGGGCCAAAAGATATTTTCATCCAGTCCTACGTGCGTGAAATGAATTTACCTGAGCGATCCTATGTAAGGTCTTCGATGTCGGAAATGGACACTATTAAGGATATGCTCGCTGATTCTGTTGCCGAGGTCCTCCATTGAGTACGCGCAAAGAGATCTACGCCGCGGCATTCGCCAGGGTTTCGCGCCTTTCGTGGGTGCGCCATTCCAGCAAGCGCATTAAAACGTGGGACGATGTACCTCCGAACCAGCAGCCGGCTATTTTCATAAAACAAAAAGGCGAGTCGGCTAGATATAAAAAGGGAGTGCCGTCGATCTGGACACTTCGGGCCGATTTATGGATTTATGCCCAGATCCCGGATTCCGCCACGGTTCCAAGTGATATCTTAAATCCTTACCTGGATGCTATCGAGGCGGCATACGCCCCGGATAATGCTTCGGCAAATGAATGCACCCTTGGCGGAATCGTTTCCCATTGCAGAATCTCAAATATTCAAATCGATGACGGGGCACTCGATAAACAGGCGGTGCTCATCATATCTTTGGAGATGCTTGTGGCCTAGTTAGCCAAAAGCCCGCAATTAACACCCATCTCAAAAGCCCCGGAGGTTAGCCCCTCTCGGGGCTTTCTTTTTTGGAAGGGAGAGAAAGATGCAAAATATTTTCGGCGCCGGTTCGCTTTGGGGCATTCGAACTGACAACACCACGGGTGTTTCCACCCCGGTCAAGTTCGGAGTGCTCCAGGAGGTTCAGTTCGATTTCACTCGGACAATCAAGGAGCTTTTCGGGGGCTATCAGATGCCCATTGCCATCGGCGCCGGTACGATGAAGCCGACCGCCAAGGCGAAAAATGCCCGGATCTTTATAGACCAGTATGCGGAGCTTTTTTTCGGGCTTTCATCGGCCGCCGGGCAAAGCTTGATCTCTGAAGATGAGGCGGGCACTATCCCCGCTGCAGGTGGTCCCTATACGATCTCGGTCACCGATGCCGCGACCTGGACGGATGATCTCGGGGTATTCTTTACCGCAACCGGATTGCCCCTCAAAAAGGTAGCGACCGGGGCCACTCCGGCAAAGGGGCAGTACAAGGTAGCGAGTGGCATCTATACCTTCGCGGCGGCCGACGCCGGTCTGGCGGTGTTGATCAACTACGCCTACACCATGGCTGCGACTCTCAATGCCGTTCAGACGACCTACATCCCCGCTACCCCGTATCAGGTAACCGTCGATCACGCGACGGACTTTGTAGCAAATGTGAGCGTTAAAAACCTCGCAACCGGCGTCTCGCTGACGGATGATTCCCCCAGCTCTCCGACGCTGGCCGGGCATTACAAGGTGGCAAACGGACTCTATACGTTTGTTTCTGACGATGAGGACCTGGCAATTCAGATCGAATACACCTACACCGGCCAGTCGGGTCGGAAGCTCACCCTCACCAATCAGCTTCTCGGTGTAACGCCGACATTCCAGGGATGGTTCAAGGGCAATTACCGCGGGAAGCAGTGTGTTTTGAAGCTGGCAAACTGTGTCAGCTCGAAACTCACCCTGCCGACCAAACTCGAAGATTTCTCCATCCAGGAATTTGACTTTTCCATGTTTGCCGATGACAGCAATAACATCGGCATACTCTCTGCCTCGGAGTAACCAATGTCGAAAAAGGTAACGGAAATCGTTATCGGGGAACAGGTCTATCAAGTTCCCCGGATGAACCTTGAACAGGTCGAAGAGTTTCTCGATCTCAATGCAAAACTGGCCGAAACGCCCCTGCTCAAAGACCAACTCCCCATTCTGGTTGACCAGGTGAAAGTGGCGCTTTCCAGGAATAACCCGGAAGTAACAGTCGAAGAACTCAAACGGGTGCTCGACCTAGAGGATCTTTACGGGTTGGTTGAAAAACTCGGGGAGGCAGCGGGCCTTAAGAGGCCATCGGGGGATGCTTCGCCGGACCCTTCGATTGGGGATTTATCTACGGGCACGTCGCATCCGGCCTCGGAGTAGGCTTCGATACCGTTGCAAAAATGACGCTTGAGGATGTGGACAGGCTTCTGTCTTACTGGGCGGATCACCCCCCTGTCCATGTCCTTGCCGCGGCATATCTCGGCTATAAGCCCAGAGAGCCGAGAAAATCCCCGGAAAAGCTTGACGACAAGTGGTGGGAAACCATCGAGGAAAAGTTCGCGTCTCAGGAATTGGCTGGAATAACGGATCAATTGAGTGGGACCTTGCGGGTTGAGGAATAAGAGATGCCTTTAAATTTCAAATTCGGTGCGGATTCATCGGAAGTGCAGTCGGAGATGCAGGCCTCCGCTAAGAGCATTGAAGATAATTCCGCTAAGATCCGCACTTCCTTCGCCGGTATGGCGTCTGACACGCAAAGGCATTCTCAGACATCATCAAACTACGTCGGGCAGTACGCGCGAGACGTGCAGAAAAACGCGCAGCTCATGACCCGGGAAATCGAAACCTTCAGGAGCGCCTTTGCGGAAAACTTTGACGCAATCGGCGCTAAAATGCGAGACCAGTCCGGGGTATTCGATTCTTTCGCCCAGGATACGGCGTCAAAGCTCTTAAACCTCGGGGTCCAAACCGGGGAGACCGCAATTCGTATCAAGGCGTGGTGGAACTCAATCGGCGCGGGAATGCAGGAAGTTAAACACCCCATTGATACCATCACGGAGGGTTTCGGGAAGCTCAGCGACCAGATCAGTCTTGCTGCGAGAAATGCCGGTGCTCACCTCGGGAAGTCTTTCCTCGATAACGCGACAAATCTCGCCGGGATGAACCGTGAAACCGGGATATCGGTATCGCTTCTCCAGGATCTTGACGGAGTTTCAAAAGCATCCGGGGTATCTCTCGATACCCTCAAAACCGTTTATAAAACCCTCCAAAGCGCAATGTCCGGTAGTTCTGAAGAGGCGATAAAATCCCGACTGGTTCTCGAAACCATGGGGATCTCGATGGATGAGGGTTCCCGAAAATCGATGACTTTTCAAGGGCTGCTCGCTCAAATTGCGGATCGGTTTACGCAATACGAAGACGGCGCGAAGAAAAACGCCCTTGCGAATGATGTCCTTGGCTCCTCCGAACAAAAACTCATAGGGCTGCTCAACCAGGGCGGGCAGTCGCTGAGTCAGTACATGAAACTCGCCGAGGAAAAGGACTCCAAAATAAGCGACTCGGCGGTAAAGAGATCCGAGCAGCTCAAGAATACGCTTCAGATAGAAACCGCCGAGCAGGAACTGTCCGCTAAAAAAGACGGAGAAGCGTGGGCCAAATACGCTATCGAAATGGAGCGAATCCGTAACAGTGATCTCAGCGGCTGGGATAGATTCAAAAGTCAGGTTACGGGACTGTGGACGGCAATTGCGGCCAGCGCCGAAGAAAAAGCCGGTAGAATACAAAAAGCGGCCGAGGCGATGGTGCCTAGTGCTTTTCGCGCCAAAACCTCCGGATCGGGTTCGAATAGCGGAGTTATCCCCGCTTCGCCGTTAGACCTGCAATATCCTGTTTGGTGGCTTACTCCTCCAGGTGAGGCGCTTCCGGGAGGCGCGGGTAAAGCTGGCGGCAAGGAAGACGCACCGAAAACCAGCACTTTTGACGACTATAAAAAAGAGCTTTCCGACATAAAAGAGCAGGAGCAAAACTGGTTTACATGGGACGCCGAGCACGATGTTGCCTTTTGGAGATCCAAGCTTAAAAACGCGAAAGAGGGCACTGAAACCGCCAAGCAGATCTACAAAGAATTACAGGCCGCCAGGAAAATAGACGAGAAACCAGAAGAGGTAAAAGACGAGAAAGAAACTGACACCTGGTACACCGATAAGGTGTATCAGCTACAGCAAATCCATGATGCCGAGCAAAACGTATTTAAGTCCACCCAGGAACTCCGCCAAATCGATCTCGCTTTTTGGAAAGACTCCGCCGCCGAATCGGGCCTGAGTGCCGATAATCAGATAAGGGCTATCCACGAAATTCAGGCGATCCGTAGAGCGGCTTTTGTTGAACAGCAGGCCCAGGAGCAGCAGGCCAATAGCATCCTCGGCAGCATGAAGCGCCAGGAGGCCGAGGCCGAGATCCGCATTGAAAGTGATAAAATCAAATCGCAGTATGAACTTGGGAAGATCAGCGCCGGCCAGCGGCTTGCTCTTGAAAATGAACTTTACCAAAAAGAATATCAGGCGGCGATTAATGCGAAGTACGCGGAACTTGATGTCCAGAATCAAAGCGTTGCCCAGCAAGCAAAGATCTACAAGGAGATCGAAAAACTCCAGCTTGACCATCGGATAAAGATGGCGAACGCCGAGGCACAGATGGTTGCAGAGCGCAAAAGGGAGGCTGATGAGATAGCGTCTCATATCAGTGGCTCTTTTAATAGCATGCTTTTCAGCACCCAGACCTGGGCGCAAAAAGCACAGAGCCTATTCCAAAGATACGCTCAGATGGCTATCGACTGGGGCGTTAAAAAGGTTGTTCAAGCATGGGTGCTCGGTGAGTCTGAAAAAACCACCGCCACGTCTCTAGGGGCGCTGGCAAGGGCGGCCATTGAACGGATAACAGGACTAGGCGGACTCGTAAATCTTATTACCAGTACCGTTTCATCGTGGGTAGGGGGGGAGACGGCAAAGACTGCGGCAACAGTAGCCGGGGCTACTGCCCGAAGTGCGGCGACCGTGGCGCAGATAGCCGAAAATGTAGCTCTGGCTTTTTCCGCTGCCGGTCTAGGGGCTGCCGCCGCCGGTGCAAGTGTCGCGGCAATACCTTTTATAGGATGGTCCATGGTTCCAGCGGTAACGGCAGAGACCTATGCTCTTTTGGCGGGTTTTGCCGGGATGGCGTCTCTCGATGTCGGCGCGTGGAACATTCCCGGCGATATGATAGCCAAGGTGCATGCCGGAGAGACTGTCTTACCTGCTACTTTCGCGAGTGGGTTCCGGGATGCCGTATCTGGCAAAGGCAATACAGGCAGCAGCGAGATCCATAATCACTACTGGCAGGTAATGGACTCGAAATCAATCAAGCAGATGCTCAGTGAACACGATGACACCATTTGGAAATTGATGGGCAGCAAAATAAGGAAATTTAAGCACCTGGGGGGCCAGTAGAATGAGTAACGCTGTTTTCCCCACTCTAGCCGGGCTCATGTGGGATAGAGAGCGTACGCCGATGTTCTCGACTCTAATTCAGGAGTCGGTAAGCGGTAAACGAACAGCGCAGTCCCTTTGGGCCGGTCCAAGGTGGAAATGGACTCTGAGCTATGATTGTCTGCGCGATGATGTTGCCCATAACGAGTTGAAATCCCTCGCGGGTTTTTTCCTGGCGCGTGGCGGCCGGGCTGACACGTTTCTCTATAACGACCCCTACGACAATGCCGTAACCGGCCAGATACTCGGCACGGGTAATGGGGCCAATCAGTATTTCACCGTAGGGCGAAGCTTTGGCGGCTACTTCGAGCCTCTCAGGTCCACCGAGGCCCGGAGCGCCATTGTCCCGTTTGTGGATGGGGTCCAGCTTACCACTGGTTTTTCCTGGGTCGGAACCACTCTCACCATAACGACACCCCCGGCCAACGGCAAAATCGTTACCGCTAACATTGCTTACTATTGGCGATGCCGATTTACCGAGGACAGCGCGACCTTCAAGAATTTTATGTACCTGCTCTGGGAGTGCCAAAAAATTGAATTCGATACGGAGTTCTAACCTGTGAAAACCGTATCTCCCGGATATTTCGACCTGGTTGCAACCGACCACTATGTAAGCGCGGATATCTATACGATCACCTTGATTTCGGGAACCGTAATCCGGCTGACAAGGGCTCCTCTGGATCTCATTGTTGGCGGGAATGTCTATAGCAGCACGCCCCTCGTTAAAAAAGGCAGTCAGACTTGGTCTACCGGTATATCGGTAGATAGCCTCGATCTTACCGTATACCCTGCATCCTCTGATCTGGTGGAGGGTGTGCCGTTCCTGCAAGCTCTCAGGAAGGGGTATTTTGATGGGGCTGAATTCAGACATGACCGCGCTTTCGCTGAATTTTGGGGTAGCTCGGTCATCGAAACGGTTGATAAGCTCTTTGAGGGCAGAATCGGGGAGATAAATGCTGACAGGTCCGAGGCCCAAATCACCGTCAACTCACATACCGAGCTGCTCAATATCAAGATGCCCCGCGAGATGTTTCAAACCGATTGCCGCCATAATCTCTACGATCCTCAGTGCGGTGTAAGCCGGGAGGCGTTTACGGTCGCCGCGACAGTAAGCGGCTCGGTGTCTACATTGAGCGCCATATACCTGCCGGGCACCGGTAAAGCGGCGGGCTATTTCGATAACGGATATATGCTCATGGCGGGTTCCTTCAGGCGCCACATAAAGACCTGGAATTTTGATTTCGCTACCCTTAGTGTCCCACTCCCGAGCATCCCAAGTACCGGAGCGGGCGTATCGCTGATCCCCGCCTGCAACAAAAACACGGTGGATTGCTATACCAAATTCGGCAACAGCTCATCACGTTTTGGCGGCTGCCCGCTGATACCGATTCCGGAGACCGCGATATGACAGATCTCGAACAATCCCAGCGCAAGGCCGCAGTAGATGAGGCCCTATCCTGGCTCAAGACCCCCTACCATCACGCTCAGTGCCTGAAGGGCGCGGGAGTCGATTGCGCACTGTTCCTGGCCGCCGTCTTCGAAAATGCCGGTCTGATCCCAAAGATCGAATGGGGCTACTACCCCGCCGACTGGCACATACACAATAACGATCAACTCTATCTAAAGCACGTTTTGCAGTATGGCCGAAAAGTTGATTTGGATGGTCGATTCGAAGGCAATAAATGGATCGGCGAGACTCCATTGCCGGGCGATATCGCCATGTATCAGTTCGGACGATGCACCGCTCACGGCGCGATTGTAACTGAGTGGCCGATGCTGGTTCATGCCCGGCTGAATTTGACGGTGATGCTCGAGGAGGCGTTTAATCCGGCACTCGCGAAAGAATTTAGAGGCATCTACCGATACAAGGGCTGGTCCTGATGTTTGGGGGCAGTACTACACAGTCCACAACGGACAATAAGATCAGCTCGTTTAAAGTGCAGAGTTCGGTCAAGGGCGGGGTTCTTCCTCTCGTCTACGGCCGTAATCGGGTCAAGGGCAACTTGCTATGGTTCAGTGATTTTTCCGCTGTCTACACCCCAAACCAGCAGCAGGCCGGAAAGGGCATGGGCGGTGGGGGTGACAGTGGCGGATCTTACGAGTACTTCGGTTCCTATATGCTCGGCCTATGCGCCGGGCCTATAACCTCGGTGCTTTATGCGACGGCTAACAACATTGTGTATGAGCCGGATAAATCGGGCCTGGTTTATATGTATGGTGGTTTCGGGTCTCAAGACCCTTGGGGATATCTCACAACCTCTCATCCAGACGATGCTTTCGGCTATCCCGGTATTGCCTATGGGGCGGGTTGCGGTTTAAGTCTCGGAAGCAATGCTTCCCTCCCCAACTGGAATTTTGAAATAGTCGGCCTCTGTCCCTATTCGTGGTCCTATGACGGTTATTCGGCTTTTCCGGCCGATATCGTCTACGATTTTTTGTGCGATCCGTATCACGGCGCATACTGGCCACGGGAACGCCTAGACGATCTAAGTTGGCTGGGAGTCAGCACTTACCGAGGCTACTGCTACGATAACGGATTTTGGGCCTCGCCGGCCTACGAAAGCCAGCGTTCAGCCGCCGAAATGGTCACCGAGATCGCCGATCTCACAAACTCGGCATTGGTCTTCACTCAGGGTAAGCTCAAAATCATCCCCTACGGCGACGAAAGCTCGACATATTATGTTGCTCCGAGCGCCCCGCTTTTTGATCTCAACGATGACGACTACCTGGACAAGGGCCAGCCTGTAAAGTTCTCGCGCGTCAACCAGTCCGACATCTACAATCAGATGACCTATGAGTTTTTAGACGGTGGCGGACCTGCCGGGCTGAGATTTTACGCCGATACCATAACCGTTCAGGACGATGCGTCTATCGCGCTCTGGGGCGCGCGCCCGGCTGATGTCAAACAGGCCCATATCTACACCAACAAGCTGGCGCCTCAGAGGGCCGCGCAGCTCGCCCTGCAGCGCCAGTTAAACGTACGCAACACCTACGAGATCCAGCTCGGCTGGAAATACATCGTCCTCGATCCGATGGATATAGTAACCCTTACCGATGTCAAGCTCGGCCTCGACCGCCAATGGGCGAGGGTAAAAGAAATCAGCGAGGATGAAGACGGAAAGCTCACAGTGACCCTCGAAGAATATCTCCAGGGCACAGGGGCCGCTGCCAAATACGATTTTCAAAACACCAACGGCTATTGGGCTGACTATCGCATTGATTGCGGAAACCCCAATGCTCCGGTGATTTTCGAGCCGCCTTGGCTCCTCACTCAAGACCTCGAAATCTGGCTGGCTGTCTCGGGCGGCATCAACTGGGGCGGCTGCGATGTCTACGTCAGCACAGACGATAAGTCATATAAGAAATTTGGGTCCATAATCGGCCGGGCCAGGCAGGGGACGCTCTCTGCTCCTCTGCCGGCGGGACCGGCGGTCGATACCGTCCATACCCTTGCGGTTGACCTGGCCATGAGTATCAGTACGCTCTCCGGCGGCACGCAACAGGATGCAAAGCTACTTAATACCTTGTGCTATTGCGGCGGCGAACTGCTCGCCTACCAGGGCGCGACCCTTACCGCTGTCAATAGCTACAACCTGACATGGTTGGTTCGGGGAGCTTACGGATCACCCATCTCCTCCCACGCCGCGGGCAGTCAGTTCGTGCGACTCGACAGCCTGGTTTCCAAGTTTCCCTTCGATGCGGGCTATATCGGCCAGACCCTCTATTTTAAATTTGTTGGGCGGAACCTCTACCAGGAAGCGATTCAGGATCTCTCCCAGGTCCGGGCCTACGCGTATAAAGTCCAAGGCTCCGCACTCAAAGCCACGCCCGGCGATGTAACAGGGCTCAATACCAACTACATAGGGGGCATTGCCCGAATTTACTGGTCCAAAGTCGAGGATTTCCGCCCGACCTTGGATTACGAAGTCCGCATGGGGGCAAGCTGGTCGAACTCCAAATCTCTCGGCCGCACTCCTTTGACCGAATTTCCTTATCAAGGCGACGGTACGTATTGGGTAGCAGCGCATTACCGGCACCCGAATGGAGTAGAGATCTATTCGGCAAGCCCTTCCAGCATCGCTATTTCTGGCGGCATGCTGCCGCGAAACGTACTCGCAACCTACGACGAAAAGGCCCTGAACTGGCTTGGTACCCTGGTGGGGCTGGATCGTAGTGGCAGCAATTTGATGTTTACCCCAGGGGCGATAACCGACCATAACGGGGATCATGTCTTGGATCATAACAGTCGGCCCGTAACTGATGGTACCACGGCTGATTTTGGTTATTACACCATACCAGTCGGCCACAAAGTGGACATTGGCTATGAGTCCCAATGCAACGTAATGCTAAATTACGTTCTGGGTGCCATCAGCCAGAGCCAGGATATCCTTTTGGAACCTGATATCCTCTTAGACCCCGACATCCTCCAGACTGCTCTATGCAAGTATGCGGGGGCGCAGCCACAAATAAACCTCGCCATGAATGACGGTGTATGGATTGGATGGCAGAACTTCGTGCCGGGCACTTACTCAGCGAGGCATTTCGATTTTAGATTTGCTATGTCGAGTAATGATTCCAGTGTTGCCTCGCTCCTGGAAGGGTTCAGCTTCACCGTGGACGTCCCGGATCGCGAGGACACCGGCACCAACGTATCACTCTTGGCTGCCGGTTCCACTATAACCTTTGCTACTCCGTTTCACGCACCACCCCATGTGCAGATTACCCGGCTGAATATGCAGGCCGGGGATATTTTAGTTTTTGATCAAGCAAATGTCACAACCACGGGATTTCCGGTACGTATAACAAACAGCGGAATTGGGGTTGTGAGGTCGATTAACTGGCGAGCGAAAGGATACTAAGAATGCCGCGTGCCGATTCTTATACGCCCTTACTTGGGGCAGACGTCGCCGATGGTGACACTATCATCATCTGGGACCTGAGCGCCGTCGAATTAAAAAGAATCACCATAGCCGAACTCCGCAGGGCAATCGGAATCATCCCCGTGGCAAAATCGGCTGTAAAGGTTTCTCATACTGGGGACACCAGCGAATTCGTGCTGGCAACTATACCGATTGCCGCGGGCGTCTTGGGCGTCAATAGCAGACTCAGAATAACAGTTATGTACAGCAACAACAGTACCGCGGATAACAAGACCTTGGCGCTACGATTCGGTGCTTCCGGAGCTGGATTGGCGGGGTCTTTAATGGCGGTTCAAACAGTCACGACAACGCTCTCCGGGCACGGTCAGGTAGATTTATGCAATCGAGGCGCCCTCAATTCCCAGGTCTGTTCATCGGCTCTGGGTAGCCAACTCTCGGGCCTCGATGTCTATACAAGCTCCATAAATACCGCCCTGGCGTCCGAGATCGCCATTACCGGCCAGCTTTCCAATGCCGGTGATTCCATTGTCCTGGAGGGGTATTCGGTAGAGATCATCCTGTAGAGAGAGGTTTATATGAGCCAGCATCCGTATACGATTTCGAAAGATGATCCGCTTCCAGGGTCCGTCCTGGTTGACGATATAGTAGCGGCAGACCAGGCGCTTGCATCCAACAACTCAGGGGCCTCAGAGCCGGAAGTTACCTATCCGAATATGTGGTGGGCAGATACGGTTAACAAGCTTATAAAGTTGCGTAGTGACGATAACACAGTTTGGATAACCGTAGGGTATTGGGACACGGCATCGAGCATCTTCATTCCGTTCATTGGGGCTTATGCCGCGAATGCTGACTCTTTCAAAAACCGCTTGGGCAATGGCGAGATGTACATTGACCAGGTCAAGACCTCGCATGCAGCGGGAGCGGCCCAAACCTTTACGGCAGGGGCGGCATATGCTCACGCCGTAGATCTTTGGCGGGGCAAATGTACTGGCGGAAACGTCACCGGTCAGCAGGTATCGGCACCATCGGGCGCGCTTTACCGTAATGCTTACAGGTTTACTGGAGGAGCCGGGTGCACTGGTGTGTATTTTTGCCAGCGTATCTCAGGAGACGACGTAGCCGATTTGGTAGGCGCGGCTTCTAAGCTTCAGGTAAATCTATGCTCCAGTGGATCTCTGAATGTCACATGGAAGGCGTGTAGCGCAACAGCGCCAAATGATTTTTCGACCGTAACAGCACCTTTCGCTAATGGCACTTTCGCGACTACCCCGTCACAGCAGATATTTACCGCAGATCTCGCGCTTCCCGTGAGCGCATATAACGGCGTGCAAATCGAGTTTTCAATTGGGGCGTTTACATCGGGAACCTGGACGACCACCGGCGCTCAGCTGGAAGCCGGGTCAAAGGCGACGCTTTTTGAATCACTTCCGCCTGAGCGCGTTTTGCAGAGATGCCAAAGGCAGTACTGCATAATTGATATGGCGGCCCAGGCATCCGCAGCCGGGGCCTATGGATACGTAGTTTATCAGTTTCCAGTCAAGATGCGGGCTACCCCATCCATGAGTGTAATTTCGGCCGGAACCGCATTGAGCGCATCCGAGGTGGCGGCCGGCGCACTAAATGACCGGTGCGCTAATTTTCAGATCCTGGCTACGGCCGGCAACGGATATGTAATCGGCGTGATCAAGGCTCTTTCGGCGCTCCTGTAAAATGAAAGGAAAACAATGGAACAGTATCAGGAGGTTACGGATATAGCCGGAGAAGTCAGGTACGTCATGCGGCTTTCGGATGAAGTTCTGGTACCGATTTTTGACGAACGAAACGCCGACTATCTGGCTTACCTGGAATGGAGGGCTGTCGGCAACACGCCTCTGCCGGCTTAAAGCTATTTGGCCTTTGAGGCCGAACTGTAAACTGGTGCAACTTTGGTGCAGGTTCAAAACGACCCTTACCCTGTCTATGTTTGCGGGTGATGTCGGAGGTTCAATTCCTCTCGTCC
>DBMI01000055.1 GCA_002298165.1 Desulfarculales bacterium UBA702 | reverse complement strand
GTTGAGGCAGGCTGGAAAGCCTGCCCCACATTTTATAACTGAATGCTACTTGTGTTAATACAACCCGAATTTAAGGTGTTCCCACTAACTCCAGCATGGCCACCACGGCCCCGTCCAGCGGCAAATTTTTCTGGGTCTTTTCGCGCATGTCGCGAAGCTGGATTTCACCCCNNGCCCGGCGCATCTGGCTCTTGAGGCTGCGGCCTTCGTAGTCCATCTCCGCCTCTATCCCGCGGTCCCGAAGCTCCTGTACGAGCAGGAACCCCTGGGCCCCTGCCGCCGCCCCCAGTGCGGCAACGAAAACCTGGGCCGCACGGGCCGGTTCGGTCCGGTCCTGCTGCAGCAGCAGTATCAATCGCTCCATTCCTATTGCGAAGCCGATCCCCGGAACATCCGGGCCGCCGAGATCTTTCACGAGCCCATTGTAGCGGCCACCGCCGCCGATTGCGTTCTGAGACCCGAGGCGGTCGGTTACGACCTCGAAGGTCGTCCGCATGTAATAGTCGAGGCCTCGTACCATTCGCGGGTTTATCACATGGGGAGTTCCAAGTTTGGTGAGATACCCCCTTACGGCTCCAAAATGCGCGCGGCACTCGTCGTCAATAGAATCCATAATGGCAGGCGCACCCTCGATCAGGGCCTTGCAGCGCTCTACCTTGCAGTCGAAAACGCGCAGTGGATTACTCACCCTTCGGCGCAGGCAGTCGGGGCAAAAATCATCTCCGGCCGACATTAGGTAATCCTGCAGGATTTTCCTGTATGTCTTCCTGCATTCCGGGCAGCCCAAGGTATTTATATTGAGCATGATGCCCGATACGCCGAGACGATCCAGGAAAAGATGCAGCATGTGCATGATTTCAGCATCGATCATCGGTGAATCGATGCCAAAGACTTCCGCGTCAATTTGGTGGAACTGCCGGTAGCGCCCCTTTTGCGGCCGCTCGTGCCGGAACATCGGCCCTATGGCGTAGTATTTTTGAAGTATCGGATCGGCTTGGAGATTATGCTGTATGTAAGCACGAACAATCGACGCGGTTGCTTCCGGACGAAGAGCCAGCCAATCGCCGTTTCTGTCCTGGAACGAGTACATCTCCTTTTCGACGATATCGGTGCTCTCGCCGATGCTCCTTGCGAATAATTCGAGCTTTTCCGCAACAGGCGTTCGGATCTCCCGGTAGCCGAAATTTTCGAGCACTTCGCGCGCCGTTCTCTCGATTTTCTGCCACCACCCGATCTGGTCGGGTAATATATCGTTCATGCCTCTAACGGCCTGAAGGGCTTCCATTCCATCTCCGCTGATCGTTGAAAATTTCAAGACAATCGACCACTTCTAAAAAAGGGGCAAGTAAAAGTCAAGGAAAACCCCACCTTAATTCAAATTTCGAGTATATCCCGCCGGGGGTGAAAATGAAATGGCCCGAAATCACCAAGGAGGTTGCTTTAAGGAAGTAAAGGATTGTACTTAGGCAAAGCCTTACTCCACTCGCCCCAGTGCTGACGGCGGGCGTCTTTTTCCCGAGTAGAAGGCAAGGACGGTGAAACAGGCCGCGTAGGGCAGCCCTAGGAAAAGCTGCGCGGGCATTGCTGTCCATCTGACGGAGAGCCACTCCGATGCGGCGTCGCAAAATCCGAAGAAAAGCACTGCTGAAAACACTCCGGCCGGCCGCCATCTTCCAAGTATTACAGCCGCAATAGCCAGATATCCCCTACCCTGAGTCATATTCTCGACAAACTGGGAGAGATCCCCTATCGAGAGATAGGCCCCGCCCATTCCCGCAAGCGCTCCTCCGGCGCATGCCGCTAAAAACCTGATTCTGAAAACGCTCAGCCCTGCTGCAGCGGCGGCTTCGGGGCTTTCTCCGCAGGCCTTGAGGCGCAGTCCGGCAACAGTCCACCTCAGACAGGCCATCACACCACACGCGAGTGCAAATGCGATGGGTACCAGGATCGAGATCCCCTCGAAAGTCCCATCCGGAGAAGGCATGTTGCGGTGCAGCAATGCGTTCATTTCGGGAAGTTTGGCCACGGTGGGGGAGGTCCCATACACCCCGAATATCTGGTTCAAAAGGAGCCCGGTAAGTCCCGCGGCAAGCAGATTTACGGCAATCGAGCTGACGATCTGGTTTGCCCCGAGCTTTAGGCTTGCCGTTGCGTGCACCGCCGAGGCACAAATGCCGGCTATGATGCCGAAAAGAAGACCCAACCAGGGGGAACCGGTTGCCCAGGCACCGAGTATGGCGGCAAAAGCTCCGCACAGCATCATCCCTTCGAGGGCGAAATTGATCAGCCCGCTAAGTTCGCATATGAGTCCGCCAAAAGCCGCGAGGAGCAGCGGGGTAGCCTTCAGGAGAGTAAGCGTGATCAGTTCAAAAGAAGGCATCATTATTTCAGTCAAAAATTTGAGCGGTTATAGTTCACTTCTCTGATACACAATCTTGCCCCCGACAATCGTGTAGATCACCCGGGCACTTGGGATCTCATTTTCCGGAATCTTCATGATGTCTTTTGAAAGAATCGTTATATCAGCAAGTTTTCCAGGCTTCAGCGAGCCTTTTATATCCTCTTCGAACGCGCTGTAGGCGTTGTTGATGGTGTAGGCCCTCAGCGCCTCTTCGCGGCTCATCCGCTGATCGGGATAGAAGATCGAGCCGTCGGGCAGCTTTCTGGTTACGGCGGCATAAAAGTTCGTGATCGGGTCAACATCTTCCACCGGGGTATCGGTTCCATTCTTGACCAGCGCCCCGGTTCGCATAAGCCTTTGCCAGACGTAGGCACCCTCCTCGGCGCGCTTCTGTCCGATCCTCTTTGTGACCCAGGGGCCATCCGATGTACAATGGACCGCCTGCATCGATGCCAGTACCCCAAGTTGCGCAAAACGGGGAATATCGGCAGGGTTGAGATGCTGTGCGTGCTCGACCCGCCACCGAAGCATCTTGCGCTCGGGGTTTTCCTTGAAGACACTCTCATAGATATCGAGGGTCTCCCGATTGGCGCGGTCCCCTATGGCGTGGACGCAAAACTGGAAATCATTCTTGATTGCTATGCGCGCAGCGTCCAGGATCTCCCGTGTGGATTCGACGTTTAAACCGGTGCTCTCCGGCAAATCGGAATATGGCTCGAGCATCCATGCCGTGTGCGAGCCCAGGGCACCGTCCATGAATTTTTTGACCGCACGCACGGTAAGTCTTCTGTCGCCGAAATCCACGAGCCTGTATCGGGCGATATTTGCGGCCAGGTTCTGATTGTCTTCATGGATCATTGCCCATAAACGGATCCCGAGGTTTTTTTCCTGGACCATTCTTTTGTAGGTATCGATGTCCTTGAACGAAGAGGCTGCATCCTGAAAGCTGGTGACGCCTTTGGACAGGCAGTCCTGGACGCCAAGATCGATTGCACGGCGTGATTGAGCTTCGGCCTCCTCTGGTGTGCGCCGGGCGAGGCTTTCATCGTAGGCCTTTCTGATAAGGCCTTCCGCGCCATCAAAAAATACCCCTGCCGGATTACCATTGACGTCCCTGAGAATTCGTCCCCCGTTAGGATCGGGAGTTAACCTGGTAATTCCGGCCAGTTCCCGAGCCTTGGCATTAGCAAAAAGGGCATGCCCGCTGGCGTGGGTCAGCAGCACCGGATTATTGGGAGAAACGGCGTTTAGAGCCTCATCGGTCGGATAGCCTTCAATTGCGGGAGATGGGGTTTTATCCCATTTTTCCTGATGCCATCCATTGCCCAGAATCCACTCTCCGGGTTTGGCTTTCCGGACGTTTTCCCTGATGATCGCCACTATCTCATCCCAATTGACGGCCTTCGTAAGATCAAGCTCCATTTTGGACCGGCCGAGCAGTATCAAATGTCCGTGACCCTCTATAAAACCCGGCATGGCGAACTTTCCTTTGATGTCCAAAACTTTTGTGGAATGGCCTATATAGGGGCGAATATCGTTGCTGGTCCCAACTGCCACGATGAGATCGCCTCGAACCGCCAGCGCCTCTGCATTCGGGTTATTTTCATCCACGGTAGCGATTTTGCCGTTTATGATAACCAGATCGGCCGGCCCCTCCCGCGCATTGCAGTCAAAAGACAAAAAACCGACAAGGATGAACAGCGCGAGGAATAGGGTTCCATATCGCCATTTATCTGTAGACGCAGACATTGTTTCCTCTTTTCTTACCCTTCAAGGTGCTCATTCAAGGCCGAATTGGTTCGTAACCTGTTGAGAATTCGCCAAAAACCATTCCCGATCCGTTGCCGGCAGGCCACGCAGAGCAGGAGAACGGCCTGTATCACCCAGATATAATTCGGGGATATATTTAATCCGATTTGCAGCCATTTATCGGCGGAACGCAGGCTCGCAAGGAAAAGCGCACTCAGCCAGAGCCATTCCGGGGAACCGTTTGCCAGAAATGCGGCGGTAAGGCCGTCAAACCCGTAGCCCGGTGAAAAAGCCCTGTAGAACCGATGGTGAACAGCGGTTACCTCGAGTGCCCCGGCAAGTCCAGCCAGGGCGCCGCTCATCATGAAGATCCGTGTCTGCCATATTGACGCTGAAATGCCGGCGTTGAAAGCCGCTTCCGGATTTGAGCCAACAGACCTTGCCTCGAAGCCCCAGATTGTCCGGCAGAGCCAGAAAGATGCGGCAAAGCATAGCAGCAAAGCAAAAATGGGAGCTGCGGTGAGGTAGAGCGACCCGCTGTGGAGGATAGCCGGCATTTCAGCCCCCGGTGCAATGGCCGGGGTCCTGCCCATGGCCGACCCGTCTCCAAGTGGTCCAGAAACAAGGTAGGCGCAAAGGTTAATTGCCAGGTAATTCAAAAGAAGGGTGCTTATTACTTCGTGAACCATACGCCACCTTCGCAGTACCACGGCGGGCCAGGCCCAGATTCCCCCTATCAGGGCACCGGAAATAAGAGAGAGTGGTAGCAGTAGGAATGAAGGTAAGAAAGCACATTTGATGGCGACTGTTGCACCGGCAAGCGCTCCAACAGTCAGTTGACCTTCGCATCCAACATTCAAAAGCCCAGCCCTGTAGGCAAGCGCCACGGCAAGGCCGGTCAGGAGCAGAGGTGTCATCTTGGTGAGGGTGTTTATCGCAGCATCGGCTGTCCCCCATGCGCCCATCCAGATTGTTTGCACAAGCTCGAGCGGACGCGCCCCAATTGCCGCCGCCATGGCCATGCAAATAAGCGCACCAACGATTAATGCCGGCAGGAGTGTTGCAAAAGATGATTTGCTATCGGGTCTCAATCCGGTCTCCACTGATTATCCGCCCGTTGTGGCCGGTCTCCTGACCGCGCCACATCCTCCGTTTTTGGCCGGCTTAACTGGCCACGGTGCAAATTCCCCTAGCTCATTGGGAGGACCAGATGCGAATTCACCTCCCTTTGAGGGATCTAGTGGAGGGTTACCAAAAGATCTAAGAATTTCAATCCTCCCACCAGTGGAGGGGAGTTCTCCTTCAATCTCGGCCCATTGTTTTTCCATTCGGGATTTAGGCACAGCTCCGGGAGACGTGCCACACCGAGTCTCTGGTGAAGACGCACTCCACATTAGGAGCTAATTCCAACCATCCACCTGCCAAGCAGATCGCGTGAAAACAGGCTGCGCTCAATGGTTCCCATCAGCCTGCCGCGGTAAATTACGGCAATGCGGTCGCAAAGTGACAAAAGCTCGTCGAGATCGTAGGAGAAGACTATAACAGCGGTTCCCTGCCTGCTCAGTTCAAAAATTTTATCCCGCATCCCGGCTGAGGCGTGAAGATCGAGCCCGCGCGATGGCTGCTCCAGTATTGCCAGCTTTGGGCTGCCGGCAAAAAGTCGGGCCAGGGCGGCTTTCTGCCGGTTCCCTCCAGAAAGACTTGCCGGCGGATCGAGCGGGCTTTGTGCCGCGATGCCGTTTTCAGAAATCAGATCGCTTGCGAATTGCACTGCTTCGCCTTTGCGGATAATTCCACTTTTCTGAAATTTGCTTTCACGCTGCCTTCCGAGAAGGAAATTTTCCCAGAGGGGACGATCGGGGAGGAGCGCCTCCTCGGCAGGATTTTCTGAAAGCCTGGAAATGCCGGCCCGAAGTCTCGCATCGATGCCGAGCCTCGTTATGTCGGCCCCACCGAAAGTCATCTTTCCGCCTGATGCCTTTTCTCTTCCCGAAAGGGCGCGAGCAAGCAAGCGCTGGCCGTTTCCGACAACCCCGGCCAGCCCGAATATTTCTCCCACGGCAATACTGAAGGAGATGCATTTGATTAGAGGCTCAGCGCCCGCCGATTCGACGCAAAGGCCCTCTACTTCAAGGAGCGGCGGAGGCTCAGAGGCGGCTGCGGGGCGATTCCGGTCTTCCGTCACTGCATTCGGACAGGAAATCTCGTCTCCGCCCACCATCAACCGGGCGATTTCTGACTTGGAGGTTTTTTTCGATTCGAGGGTCCGGACAATACTTCCGCGCCTAAGCACCGTTATTTTGTCGGCAACGGCGAACACCTCGTCGAGCCTGTGGCTTATGAAGAGGATAGTCCTGCCCCCGGCGCGAAAAGATCGAAGCACATCAAGAAACTTTTCGACCTCTCCAGGCCCGAGAGAGCTTGTCGGCTCATCGAGGATGAGTATTTCCGCCCTGCGGTAGAGCATCCTCATAAGCTCGACCTGGCGCCTTGCAGCAAAGGGAAGCTCCCCGGCTGGCAGGCTCGGGTCGATCTGGAATCCGAAAGCGTCGCGGAGGCACAGAACCTCCTTTTCGGCCGCCCGCCTTCCGATTATCCCGGCTCGTGAGGGCTCGCTCCCGAGTATTATGTTCTCCAGAACCGACAGCTGCGGGAAATATAAAAGTTCCTGAGGGACCATTCCGATCCCGGCTCGAATGGCATCACGCGGATTTCGCATCCTAAGCGGCTTTCCTCGCAACAGTACGGAACCGGCATCCGGCATTACCCGCCCGAAGAGCATATTCATGAGCGTTGTCTTTCCCGCTCCGTTCTCCCCCGAGATTGCGTGGATCTCACCCTGGTCGACGCAAAGGTTTATATTTCTGTTTGCGTGGAAGGAGCCGAATCTTTTGGAGATATTCCTGAATTCAACTACCGGGGCGCCGGAGATTGCCATCCGATGAAATCTCCCTGAGGACGATAGTCATTAAAAATGGCCGGACCGGCTACAACTCTGGAGCCACAAAGCCGTCAACCTCTCCGGTACGCTTGGGTATTTTCAGCTCTCCGCCCCTGAGAAGCACCTTTGCCTTTTCTATCCGCTCGAGGTCGGCGGGTGCAAACATCCCCGCCGAATATTTCATTGCAGTGAGGTCGATTGCCCCTTCGGCAGCTCCCAGCCAGAAATGACCCGCTTTGAACCGGTTTTCCGTTGTGTCGCGGATTGCATTGTATATGACAACGTCCATCCGCTTCAGGGTGCTCGCAAGTATCTTTCCCGGCATCTCGCCGTCCTGGTCGAGGTCTTCGGCAATCAGATGGACTCCGCCGGCGCTTCGTACGGCCTCGGAAACCCCGACTCCGGTGTTGCCGGCGACCCGAAAAATCACGTCAACTCCCTTGTCTATAAGGGTCTTTGCAAGCGATTTTCCTTTAACCGGATCGTTAAAAGAGCCGGCTTGGGCAATACTGACCTCTATTGCCGATCCTTTTGCCTTCGCGGCCGTCTTTACACCGGCCCGGAATCCGCTCACGTATGCTTCCACGGGCGGGATATCCATTCCGCTTACCGCACCCACCATATTTTTCTTTGTGAAGAGACCCGCCACCAGGCCGGCGAGAAATCCGCCTTCCTCAGACCGGAAATCATAGCAGGTTAGGTTGTCGGACTGGATATCGCCTTCGATGTGGATGAAGCGCGTCTTTGGAAATTGGGGCGCAACCTGTTTGAGCGAATCGGTGAACAAGAATCCGAGCGTCACCACGATATCGGCATTCCCGGCTGCAAGTGTCAGGTTGGACGCATAGTCGGCCTGCTCACGGGATTGGAGGAAGCGCGGCTCGAATCCGAAATCCTTCCCGGCCTTGAGCACCCCCTGCCAGCATACGTCGTTGAAACCCTTATCCCCCAGACCGGCGGCGTCAGTGAGGACGATAACCTTGACCGGCGCTGCATTCGCAAACACGGGATACAGGAGCAAAGCCGCCGCAACAAACCATGCGCCGAGGCATAAAAAAAACCGGCAGGTGCCCATCATCGTGCGTTCCGGATTTTTCATCGTTTTCCTTCGATTTATTGACTTTAAGAGCAATTTTCAGTCCTTTTCGAACTCGCGCCGGCGAAATCTTTCCATTTCTCCGCTCAAAAGTTAAGATCACGATTTCCCATGAGAATAAAATCCTTCAGATTTCCTGTGATTCTGGTAAAAAGGACACTGCGGGACAAGTTAGGCGATGCCCGTGTTTCCACACCGAATAATCCGGTATTTCCCGTCTTAATTCAATGCCATTATATTCAGCCGGCTCGACCGGGACGTTCTTTGTTCATCCCCGGAATCCTTTCGGGGCAGGGAAAGATTTTTTTCAGAGGAAGGGGTAAACGATGAGTATCCAGTTCGTAAAGAGTGCGGTTTTTCCTTATGGCTTGGCTCCTTCCGAAGAGAAGCGGGCACTCGAGCTGATTGAAGTTTGCGGGAGGACCGCCTACAAATCAGAGGACAAGATTACCGAGACTTCGGCAAAATCTTTTGTCCTGATGCTAAAATCACACGGACACCTCTCGGTCCTTGAACACAGCAATATAGTGCTTCGGGTCGAACCGAAGGAGGGAGCATCGGGTGCCGGCCGGCCGCTTGCCTTTGATTCGGTCCTATGCAGCCTGAAGGACAGGCTCGGTTTTCACAGGATCTTTCCACTGGGCGCGAACGGCGCATCGGGCTTTATGCTTGCCGGCAATTTCAGGGCGTGGCTCGAGACTCTGCAATGCCTCAAAACCAGCGATCCGCCCGCCTTTCAGTTTTTAACCTCCGCGCTTAACCGCAACTTCCCAAACCTGTTCGAACAGGCAACCGAAGATGTCGATAAGATGTCTTATAAAGCGTCCCTTGTCACCGAGGACGATCAGCTCAAATTGCTGAAAAGCGATAACGGGATGGATCTGCCGGTGTTTGTGTTCCGGTTCGTTTGCGACCGGGGCATCACCCATGAGGTAGTTCGCCACCGGGTTTTTTCGTTTACCCAGGAAAGCACCCGGTATGTGAATTACAAAAACAAGGGCATGGTTTTGATTTTGCCCGAGGAGTTGGAAGCCTTCTACGATGAATCACAGGGAGCTTTTACCGGCAATGATCCGATCGTCAAGGAATGGCTCACCCGCGCGGAGAATATTTTCGACTGGTATAGGCAAGATCTTGCACGAGGCCTTCGCCCCGAAATAGCGCGTGATATCCTGCCGAACCTGCTCAAGGGCGAGATCTTCGTATCCGGTCGGTTCAGCGGTTGGAAACACTTCATTGGCCTGAGGGAATCAAGCCATGCCCATCCGAGAATTCGGACAGTGGCAAAGGAAGTGAGAAAATACTTCGAACAGCTCGGGCTTTCTTGCGGATAATGCTATAATGAGCGCTGTTCAGGCGCAGCCTCGATGTCGGATCATTATTCAAGCTTCAGGAAGACTTTTGTTGATGCAGGTTACTGAAAATAAGAGATGAGTAGGTTACAAAGAGGTGGCCCGGCTATAAATCCGGGCTACCCCCTTTTTCATTTCCGGGGATAAAGATTTCGCTCATGGACGAGAGTTGAGCGGTAAAAAAAGGCTCAAACCGAGATTGGGCACGATTAAGAGCTGCGCTCACGTGATGAATACGACTCTTGCTGCAAGGTCACGAAAATGCGAGAAATCTTCGAGATGCAGTGGCGGCTGAATGTGCGCACACTCGGCAATATCGGAAAAGACTTCATAAAGACCATCAATGATCCTGATCAAAAGCCGGTCTGGATCGAAAATTACCGCAAGGCCCTTTCCGCTGAACTTGCCGAACTGATCCGGGAAGTAAAGGAACATGGCCCCGGTACCAGCAATGGCAAAATAGAAATAGTGGATATGCTGCACTTCCTGGTTAGCCTCTCTCATATAGTGGGCGTTGGACCTGATGAAACTCCGGGGCTTGCCATTCCCCAAAACGGAATGACTTTCGATGAATGCGCGGTCGAGACTTTTCTTGCGCTCGACGATCTTCAGAATAGCGTAAAATGGAAATGGTGGGCCAAGGGAGGCGGGTTCAAGCCTGAAAGGGCAAGGGCAGCGGTACTTGCCCTGTGGGACTCCCTTGCCATAGCCTGTGGAATCTTCGGTCTTGGCTTCGATGAGATCAAGCGGATTTATGTAGAGAAAAATCGCGTAAATTTCGAGCGGCAGGACAGGAACTACAACGAAGATACCAAGACGGAAGCCGATAATCTAGCCATCAGAATTTGACCACTCACCTCCCCGAAAGGGGAGCGGCCTCGCCCCGGAAGATAAAAACGTGCCATACAGCATGCGTCAGGAAAAAACGAAGCACCCCAAGCTCTCGTTTCCGGCCAAATTCATAAGCTTCGAGGGAGTGGACGGTTGCGGCAAGACTACCTTGATGGAGCACCTTTCACGCTGGCTCGAGAAGGCCGGAATTCCCTATATCGTGACCCGCGAGCCTGGAGGGACGCGCATTGGCGAAAAAGTTCGAGGGCTTCTGCTCGATCCGTCATCAACGGAGATGAGCGGCCGAACGGAGGTGCTTCTATACACCGCCAGCCGCGCGCAGTTGGTCGACGAGATCATCGTTCCCAATGTGAAGAAGGGCGTATGGGTTCTTACGGACAGGTTTGCAGACGCAACATTCGCCTACCAGGGCTACGGGCGCGGGTTTGATCTCGATCGCCTGAGAACGATCCAGGAATGGGCAACCCGGGGCGTTTGGCCGGATAAGACAATCCTTCTCAACTGCTCTGTCGAAACGGCCGTAAACAGAATAGGAATTCGAAACGGCGAAAAGGACCGTATAGAAAGCGAAAGCATCGCCTTCCATAAAAAAGTTCGGGACGGATACCTCGCTCTTGCGGAGATGGAGCCGGAAAGATTCCTGGTGCTCGACGCGGACAAGCCTCTCGAAGAAGTAATAGAAGATTTCTACAAGTCTTACTGGCTCGCCGAAATCGGGCATTGACGTAATCGACGCGAGTATTCCCGGACTATCACCCGCTTGCCAGCCTTAATTCACCAGAGTTTCCGATCCGACCTCATCACCTTCCTTCTTTTTAGCTTTGACCGCCCCCCCTTTCATAAGGATCGAAGCAACGCATTCCTCCTTCAGGTGCTCACGGGCAGCCTCGATACTCGGCCCGTCCATCCCGGTAAGCGATTGAAGCTCCTGAGCGACCGGCGGCATGGAGTAACTGGTTTCATAAAAAAGCTGTGCCACGAGCAATCTGAAGCTGTCATCCGGTATCCCGGCGGATCGGCAATCGACAATAAGGTCGCATAACCTTGTAAATAATTGCGGCATGGCCTCCGTATTCTGAACCTCCCTGGAGTAGTTGCGCACTTCGGCCACGATCATCTCTTTAAATTTTTCGTTACTGTTACCAGCGGATGAGCTGGCTAAAATTTCCATGATTCTTTCGGAGAAAGGGTCCAAACGGACCTGTTTCTTCTTCATTATTCCCTCCGGTCAGTGACGGCAAATCTGATGTCTGAGAGAATGCTAATAAGGCTTGAGTATGGTGTCGATGGGTGAAAGGCTGTAGATGAGTACCAAAACCGGGAGACAGCGGGGGCCATGCACTTTATGGGCGCCCGGAGCAATTTAGAGATTTGACAACTTATTCGGATACTTGCGGCCAAGTCGAGCACTTAGCACCCTCACACGAGACATTACTTAAGGAGAATGGGGTTGCCGTAAAAAATGAAGGCGATAAGGCATAAAGGGGTTCAGGTAGGCTGGATTGAAAACGCGATTATTTGGGATTGACGATTGTGGGCGAGAGTAGCGAGAGTACTTTCTGCTCTATCCTGTCGGTTTCGTCCTGTGTGGAATCGGGGCCCAAGCAAAAAGTTTCACAATCCATGGCATCAACCAGCCCCAACCGATACATACGAAGCCAGAACAAAAGGCTGGGATGGTATACGCACCCATCTTCCAGCTTATCGGGAAGTTCAAGAAAAATCTGCCCCTTAAATATATGCCTCAGCCATTCGATCGTTTCTCGGCCGTGCCCCTGCCGTGTTTCGCCCAGCACCTCAAGGTGATACAGGGTTATCTCCTTACCCCCATCCTCGGTGATGCAAAGACTCAGCTCACCGCTGGAGATGCCCTCACGAATAAACCTGAGCACCTCCATCGCTCCGAATCCCTTTAGGACGGTAAGAAGTTCCGGAATGGTGAGGCTGCTATGCGCCCCCTCCCATTTGGCACCCTTCCAGTCGATAACCGCCACTTGCGCTAGCTCCGGCATTTGAGGCCTTGAACCTGGCCGTATTTACGCTGATTGCCATAGAGCTGCGCATCTTCCGCTTGGCCATCGTCAAGGCACGGAGCAGGTCAGGCTCCCAGGAGGGAACGACCGCGGCTTCACGTTCTTCGCAGTGGACTACGCGGAATGAACTAAGGGGAGGGTTCTTCTTGGAGCAGTCCATGCTCTCAAAAAGCATCACTCAGTAGCGGTTCCCCTTACGCAGCACTATGGGGTGAATACCTAAATTTTGGATTTCGGGACAGAGTTCATACAACTTCGACCTAATACCTTCAGCTCGATCCATGAATAATCCTGAGGCGTGTGAGGAAGAACGGCAGAAAGAAGTTAGTCACATGAACCGGGAGAGCGTGTTTCTGTCGGCGCATCGAAGTCGCTGTTTTGAGCACTCAATTGTCGTATGGCTTCAAATAGAGCAATTCCGACGGAGGTCGAGAGATTTAGGCTCCTAACTCTGCTACTATCGATTGGGATTTTTACCACAACTCCGGGATAATTTGCAATCAACTTATCGGGCAAACCCCTGGTTTCTGGTCCAAACACTAGGCAATCGCCCGGCCGGTATGAGAAATCAATGTAAATTCGGGAAGCTCGGGCCGAGAAGTAGATCATTCTCGAAGGAGGGATTCCCCTGATTGCGGCATCGAAGTCCGGAAAGACTTTCAAAGGAACGTGCTCCCAGTAATCAAGCCCTGCCCTCTTGAGTTGCTTGTCGCTAATGCTGAATCCGAGGGGTTCGACCAGATAGAGAGGCGTACGCGTGGCAGCGCAAGTCCTTGCTATATTGCCGGTGTTAGGAGGGATCTCGGGCTGATATAAAAGCACGGATAAGCCGGAAGACGAAGCGGGGGCTTCGGAAGATGCTGGAAAACTTTCAGGTGATGCAGGTTGGATTTCAAACGATGGGGCACGGAAAATGGTGGAGGAAGGGCCACCGGAAATCGGAGATAGATTATCGGAAGGATTGTCGCACCCTTTCGATAGTCGATCCCCAGCCTTCGCCATGGGACATCCGTCCTCGTTTTTCCGTCCCCCGTTTTCGTTAGGCGTTGCGAACGGCCCTTACGTGGTAGTTCGCATAGTTTTCCTCAACCACGTACATGTCGCCGTAGTAGAAATCAGCGTAGCAGGCCTGGTGATGCTCGCCTTCGGTTGAGGACCAGCAGTTCCTCTCTTTTCCGAAAGCGGCGTCAATGAAAAGGCCCGTCTTGCGGTTTTCTTCGGAAAGAATCAAGCTGGCAAGCTCATCCTTGGTGGGATAGCGCCAGTCGTTATGTCCCCCGAATTTCTGGGAATTGAGTTTTTCAATGTAAGAAAAACCTGACTTCCAAACCATCCTCTCTTCCGACGCGTTCCGCTGCCACATAAGACCAGTTTTCGAATCCACTACCACCATGTTCGCCTCCGGGACGATTATAAATCTTTTTTCCTCTTCCATTAATAACGACTCCACAACACAACCATCCCGCACCGGTAAAACCCGGTCCGCGGACCAACCGGGTCGGAATGGGCAAATCTTCAATTTGAGCGGAGCATTATTATCATAGAATCAGAAAAATTCAAAGGCGAACGTTGGATTAATGTTCATGTTCATGAGCATCTTTTATAAATTCCTGCTCGTCGTGTACGTGCCCGTTAGTACCGTGTTCTCCCCAATGTTCGTGCCTATGCTCCGTGTCTCCCTGTGCGTGCTGGTGTTCATGAGTGTGAACGTGGTCATGTTCGTGCTCGTGCTCGTGTGCATGTTCGTGGGAGTGCCGGACATCCCCGTGCGAGTGTTCGTGTACATGTATATGCTTGTGGCTGTGTGAATGCTTGTGCGTATGTTCGTGCTCCCCTTCCATGTTTATCCTCCTTAGATGGGGGTGATTTGTAAATATACCTTAGGGTAAGCCCGCCACTCCGTCAAGGCGGCGCATCCGGCTGCGGGAAAAGGCTGGTAAGCCTTTCCGCCAACTCGGCGGGAATGACTTTTATATTATGGATTACTGAGGATCGCCTGTTATATTATGGGCGGGCGTAACAGTGGAATTTGAGGAGAGGTGAGGCTGTCTCATTTTCGCGGCAAACCGGGTCCATCTTTCCATGTTGTGTTCGAAAAAAGCCTTGCTCTTGCTCACGATCTCCCTCGAAATTATTCCTGCTCATTGCCGCTTTTACTAAGCACTTTGCTGGAACGGCCTTTTTACGGCCGCTGGTTTTATTAATCCACCAAGAAAAATGATCTTTGTGGATATCATCGATGCCAAGTGAACATGAAAGGGGATAGTGATGGAAATGATAAAAAAAATTACGGCAGATATGAATGAGCGGGACCTGGAATCGAACCTTGCGCGCTACGTGGAAAAGGCGCTGGAACTCGGAGCATCCAGGGCGATGATCGTGCAGGCGGCGGAGATTCCGGTGGACGAGAGGGTAACGCTGAAATGCCAGATTCCGAGGTGCTTTGGCTACGGCGCGGGGGCGAACTGTCCGCCCAATACTCTGAAGCCCTCCGAACTTCGCGAGATTCTTAAAAAGTACAGAAAAGCTGTTTTTTTCACAAAAGATATCCCTTCCGAAGTTATCGTTAGAAAGAAAGAAACCATCAAGGAGCGTGTAGAGGCGTACCAGCAGGCTTTCAAGATCGTTACCGAATTGGAGTCAATGTCCTTCTACGACGGCCACTACCTGGCGTTTGGATTCGCGGCCGGGTCCTGCCGCCATACCTTCTGCGGCCAGCAAAAAGACTGCCAGGCCATGAAAGGCGACAAATGCCGCTTTTCACTGATATCGCGCCCGTCGATGGAGGCAGTAGGAATAGATGTTTATAAAATGGTAGCCCTGGCAGGTTGGGAAATTTACCCCATAGGAAGCGGCGCAAAGCCTGAAAACGTGCCAAAAGGTACGGTGGCGGGGATAGTTATTGTTCAGTAAATATCTAAAGGGTTGCAACCGGCAATCCGCAACCGGCAACTTCCTCCTGGTATTCATGCGATATCCGGAAGCGGGAAAGGTAAAGACCCGGTTGGCGGCGGAAATCGGGACCGAGCGGGCCGTCTCTATTTATGAGAAGCTGCTTAGAAGAACCCTTGGGGTCGTAGCGGATTACAAGCATCTAAACCCCGCGCTTAGTGTTCTGCTTTTTTATACTCCCGGTGATCCGGTTGAAAAAATAGAAAAACAATTCGGCGGGCCATGGACTCTTTGCCCACAGGAGGGGGAGCATCTTGGGGAGCGGATGAAAAATGCCGTGGATGCTGCTTTTTCCATGGGTGCCCAAAAGGTTGTGCTCATAGGAAGCGATATAGCGGATATAGAGCCCGGCGATCTCGATGAAGCTTTCCACAAGACAGGCGATGGAGTATCGGCACTCGGACCGGCAGGCGACGGCGGCTTCTATCTGATCGGCCTTGGCCGTCCGTGCGGTGCGCCTTTCGATTTTACCCAGTGGAGCACAGGAGAGGTTTTCGCCCGGACTCTGCGGGAGATTGCCCGATCCGGTCTTCGCGTGGAAACTGTTGCGAAAAGATCGGATGTAGACCGCTCCGCGGACCTGCCGCTAATTGATTCCAATCCCGCCATGGGAAAGCGCCTTTCCATCATCATACCCACCCTGAGCGATCCCGGGAAACTCTCGCCGCTTGCCAGTTTTCTCGAACACCGGACCTGGCCGGGAGATGAAATTATCATTGTACAGGGCGGACCACAGGGCAGGACAGACAGGGTGCGAAAATCCGACCTTTTAATCCACGCCCGGTGCCCCAGGGGGAGGGGGATTCAACAGAATTTCGGTGCCTCGCTCGCCCGAGGAGATCTTCTATTTTTCCTTCACGACGATACGATTCCGCCGCCCGATTTCGGCTATCAAATCCGTAAGGTCTGCGGGCGGGAAGACACCGCCCTGGGGTGTTTTCGGCTGGCTTTTTACCCATCGAACAAATCGGTAAAACTTATAGCTGAGTGGGCCAACCTGCGGACTACCATGTTCAAACTGCCCTATGGCGACCAGGGACTCTTTTGCAGGCGGGACATTTTTGAGAAGGCAGGTGGGTTTTACCGCGGTTACATGATGGAAGATGTCGACCTGGTGAAGCGCTGCCGAAAACTTGGAAAACTGGTCACGGTTTCAAGTGAAGTCTACAGCTCCGCGGACCGATACATCCGAAAAGGCCCAATTGCCGCATCGCTGCAGAATCACATGACCATGCTGCTCTACCATCTGGGCGTGAGCGAAACAGAACTCTACTCGATCTACTATAGGTGAATCCCCTAAGCCTTACCCCGCCTTGGCCCAGCCGTAATCAAGCAAATACAGGCAATTGACACTAATATACAAATCATTATTTTCCAGGTAGGGTTAGTGCCTTATCGTTTAACCTTATAAAGCGGCTTGAACGCCTGCCTCGAAAGGAGAATGTCCAATGATGCTTTCATGGGCATTGATGTTTCTGATAATAGCAATTATCGCCGGGATCTTTGGATTCGCCGGAATCGCAGGGACCTCCGCCTGGATCGCGCAGGTTCTTTTTGTACTTTTCCTGGTTTTCTTCCTGGTTGCACTGCTTACCGGGAGAAAGCCACCGGTGACCTGACCGTCAATAAATGCTGATAACCAAGCCTAACGATCCGCCAAAAAAGGGTCCGCGGAAAAACCGTCGGACCCATTCTTTTTGTAACACCTATTTCTTGGTACGACTCAGTGTGCCGGCGAAGAACCTGCCGCCCATGTCGCCTTTTGGTTGCAGAGGCGGGCTGGAAAGCCTGTGCTTACGACTGTAGGAAAACCGGGCGCAAACAAGCCTATTCGGGGAATCTAACCTCGAAAACGTCCAAATCTCTTCCTGCCTGAACACTCTTGAAAATTGCCGCGGCTTCCTCTTCCAGCCTGGCCAAATCGCTCTTTTCATACCGTGGGCTTATGTGAACGAGTACCAGCCTGGCAGGGTTTGCTTTTTTGGCAATCCCGGCCGCTTCCGTAGCGGTCAGGTGTCCCTTTTCATCTGCATGTTCGGAGTGTTCGACAAGGAACATGCCTTCGAGGAATGCCATATCGGCCTCTTTGCAAAGGGAAATAATGCTGGGCACCGGTCGCGTATCTACGACGTAGGCTATATGGCGGCCCCTTCGAGTGGGACCGAGCACATGTTCGGGTGAAATCATCCTTCCGTCCGGAGCAGCCACGCTCCGGCCGCTCTGGAGCTTTCCCCACAGGGGCCCCATGGGCAGACCGAGAGCCAGCGCTTTTTGGGAGTCGAACCTTCCGGGCCGGTCAAACTCCTCGAGGCGGTAGCCAAGGCAGAACCTGGTATGCTTTACCGGTTCCCACAAAATCCGAAGATGTTCGTCCGAGAAGGCGATCCCGGTTTTGTCGCCTGGCCACTCGATGAAATCGATTGGATAATTTATCTGGAATTCCAGAGTCTTTCGGCACTGGATCACGAACTCGCGAATTCCGGGAGGACCGATTATGGTAATGGGTTCCGGGGCTTCCATTTGGGCCTTGAGCATCAACATGCCCGGGATCCCGAGGCAGTGGTCGGCGTGGAGGTGTGTTACGGCAATAAGCCTCAGTCCGCGAACGCCGATCCTGGCTTTCTTCCAGTTGATCTGCGCACCCTCGCCGGCGTCAAAAAGGTAAACCTTCCCATTGAGCCTCACAGCCAGTGACGCGAGCATCCTGTAGGGCATTGGCATCATACCGCCGGTGCCGACCAGTATGCATTCCAAAGCGGGGTCCTTTCAATCGGGTGTAAATTTAGCGCTCATCGGGGCGGTCCGGGGCCGCTTCTTGCCGGGACCGCATGCACGCCCTAAATTGTAACAATGAATCCAGGTTGCCGATAACGGCACGGAAGGAAGAAAATGCCCGAACTTGGAATTTATTCCGAAACGTTGCTCGTGTCCATGGAAACAGGCCCCGATATAGTCAATATTTCTCCATTGATCGAGGCCGCTATCAGGGACAGGGGCATCAATACCGGCCTCATGAGCGCATTTGTGGCGGGTTCAACTGCCTCCCTCTCGACCATTGAATTCGAGCCGGGGGTTGTCAAGGACCTGGCGAGAGCAATAAACCGGCTGGTGCCTCCAGGCGAAATTTATGAGCACGAACGGGCATGGCATGATGGAAACGGGCACAGCCACGTGCAGGCCGCGCTCATCGGCCCTTCTGTCAGCATTCCGATAAAAGATGGGAAGCTTGCAACAGGCGTCTGGCAGCAGGTTGTCCTTATCAATCACGATATAAAGCCCAGAGAGCGCCGGGTCGAGATTACCCTAGTTGGAATTTAGCGGCTGCAGGCCGGGTTTCTTTTGATACGGCCGCTGAGCCGGGGAGGTATGGATTTGAATCGAATTGCCGGAAAGACTCTGATAATCACGGGTGCATCACTTGGAATAGGGCGCGCCCTGTCGTTGGAACTAGCCCGTGAAGGGGTAAACCTGGTGCTCAATGCCAGGGGTGTGGATCAACTCAGGGAAACCGCCGGGGAATGCATGAAGGCGGGTGTTAAAGTCGATTGGGTAGCGGGTTCGGCTGGATCCGATCGTTTCGCTCCTCGATTGGTGGAAAAGGCCGTGGAGATCGGAAATTTTTACGGATTCATACATGCCGCCGGGGTGCTCCACCCGGGCCCGTTCCTCTGGGAGCTTCCAAATGATTCATTTCGGGAAATCATTGAGTCAAACGTCGAAGGGGCCTTTCAGGTCGCGAAAGCCGCTTTCCCACGCCTTCCGGATGGCGGGGTGGCAGTCTTTTTCGGATCCGGTGCTGCCGAGATGGCGGTACCGGGCCTGGCGGCATACTGCGTCGCCAAGGCCGCCGAAGAACATCTCGCTCGCCAGCTTGCAGCGGAAGCCCCCTGGATCACCACCATTATTTTCCGTCCCGGAGTAGTCGATACCCGAATGACCCGGGCAGCGGCCCGCGCACAGGGAGGGGCCGCGGCAAACCTTCGAGAGCATTTCGGTGAATATGCGAGAAAGGGCGAACTCCTTACCCCGGAAGTGCCCGCCAAGGCACTCACAGCTATTTTGAAGGATAACCCCCGCCGTTTTCATGGCAAAATCGCGAGTTGGAAGGATGGGATTTAAGGGGTTGGAATTCAGGAATCGGGAATTTTGAGGGGAATTGCAACAACTGGCGACGCTTTGGATTCGTACCCTTGCCTACCAACCCCGGGCACCTCTGAGCAGCAAGTCGTTTGCGTCCCCGCAGCTTGATAGCTTTAACGTCCAATAGCGGTGGGAGCAATGCCATTCGAACCGCCAAGCCCCGTCATGTTAGGTCTTGGGCGTTTTCTTTTTCGCTGTTTTAGCTTTGGGCGATTTGTTTTTTGGTTCTGCCAGACTACGGGCAGCCCGCCGCAGAGCGGCAACATCGGCTAAATCCTCCGGCCTCCCCGCTGCAAGCTTTGACGCAATCAAACTATCCGTGTCGATAAGAAGGACTTTGAGGCCTTTACCGATCTCGGCCTCAACCCGCTTTTCCCAGGCAGCGTCAAAATCAACCCCGCTGATTTCCGGCAAAATATCGACCATGAGGGGAGGATGCCCCATGCGGTAAAATATACCCTTTTGGATGAAGTCCATCGGTGTCAGTCCTTCAAGGGGTGCGCCAAACTTCGCCAAGGCCGTATAAACCGC
>DBMI01000098.1:5172-5306 GCA_002298165.1 Desulfarculales bacterium UBA702 | reverse complement strand
TGCTTGGGCGGATTTACATTCTGGAACTTGACCGTAACAATCTGTATTCCGGTTTGATAAAGGTCTATGATGTCCTGGATTTCGGTCCTGGCCTGATCGGTTATCGATGCACGGCCTACCGTGAGGACTTCGTC
>DBMI01000098.1:2950-5161 GCA_002298165.1 Desulfarculales bacterium UBA702 | reverse complement strand
CCGCCTCACAACGGATTCGGATATATCGTCAAGAGTCAATTCCACGTTGTTCACGCGGAACAGGTACTGGACCGGGTCCTTGATCTTGTATTGAACCGTCCACGTGAGGTTTACCACGTTGAGGTCACCNNNNTTCGACCGGACATCCGGCTGCACTGTCCGGTAGCCGTACTCGCGCTGGAGCACCCGGCCGGTCAGCACCTTGCGCACGGTCTCGACCCCAAATGGAATCTTGAAATGGAGCCCTGCATCGGCGGTGTGGGTAAATTTCCCAAATCGCTGTACGACAGCCGTTTCCTGAGGATCAACTACATAGTACGAATTGAGGCCGACAAGCAAAACTACTGCCGCCACAATGATCATCAGAATAGGCCGCCCTCCCGGCGAGCGTCCGCGAAACCGCTCCCTGAGCCAGATCAGGATTTCCATAGGGTCCTGCGGTGGCTGACCGCCCATATTAGGCGGCCTTCTTCCTGGCGGATTTTCCCAACTCATGCCTGTCCTTTCGGGGGATTATCCAATTACTCCCCATGATAAAACTCTGTTCGATCACCCGCGATCTCTTTTGTGCAGGTATTCGAAACAATATGCGAAGAAGACGAGAGCTGCGCAAATTGCAAACATCAGCCATGTACCAGATGCCGGGAAGAACATACGGGCGAGGAGTACCCCGAAGATAATGCCGAGAACCAGTCTGATCGCAAAAATCTGAATGCGCATCGTACCTGCTCTTTCTATTCCGCAGTCCGCGCTGGAAACGGACGAGGTAGTCTGACCGAGAAAGTGCAATTTTTCCAAGGCGTAAGCCATTTATCCTAAATGCCGGGGCAGGCAAAGTCAAGCGCATCCGGGAGTCCGGAGTGCGGGCATTAATTGGATCCCATACTTTTCCAAAAAAGCTACACTTATAGCAATCCCGGTACTTCTACTTTATTGAGTAATTGAAATGCTCTTGACCCAAGTCAATGACAAGCTCGCACTAAACTCGCTATATTAGGCGCGAAGAAAAATTATTTTCACTGGAGAGATCGGAATGAATTGGAGCGAGGAAGCGGAGAAGGCAGTCAGCAGAGTGCCCTTCTTTGTCCGAAAGAAGGTACGAACTAAAATCGAGGAAGAAGCGGAAAGAGCTGGTGCCCCAAGGGTGCTCCTCGAACACGTGGAATCCTGCCGCAAGCGGTTCCTTTCCGGCGCTCAGATGGAGAAGGAGGTCAGAGGATTTCAGATCGAGACCTGCTTCGGCCCCAGCGGGTGCGAAAACCGCGTAGCTGATAGCCAAAAACTCATCGAAGCATTGGAGAAATCGCTTTCCAGGCGCGATTTCGCCGGGTTTTTAAAAAAGCGCGTCGGAGGATCACTTAAATTCCACCATGAGTTCCGGGTGTCTGTATCGGATTGTCCCAACTCTTGTTCACGCCCTCAAATTGTTGATTTCGGCATTATAGGTGCCTCCTGTCCCGAGGCTTCCGCCGAAAACTGCGCGGGTTGCGGTGCGTGCGTCGAGGTGTGCCGGGAAAATGCGGTTTTGCTCGGAGAAGAAGATTCCAATAACTGCCGACCGAAAATTGATTCAGAAAAATGCGTCAGGTGCGGAAAGTGTGCCGGCGTATGCCCTTCAGGCGCAATCATCGAAGGTGCCGTGGGCTATAGGATCCTGTTGGGTGGAAAATTGGGGAGACATCCTCAGCTTGGAGCGGAACTGCAGGGGATATGGTCAGTGAAGGAAGTTCTCGAAATCTTCGAACGCTGCCTCGATGTATATTTCGAAAACAACCAATCCGGCGAGCGCTTCGGCGATATACTCAATCGCGTCGGAATAGGTGCGGTCCGCGACAAATAAAAGATTGTTCCCGCACACGGACACTACGGTAGCAGGAGGGTCGAACTGCGGTTTCGCGCAATGGTGTGGCGCGGATTCCTTATCGGCATCAACCATCGCCCCGGCCAAGGCGATCTTCCCGCTCAACCACCCGCGAAACCGAACTACGGCTTATCTGGTAGCGCCTGCGTGGGTTCGTCGGCACTTAAGGAACTTTCGCGGGGGGGCGTATCGGAGCGCGGGTAATCCAGGCTGTCGATGATCGGGAAAACAACCCTGAACATTGTCCCCTCGCCAGGTTTGGATTCCAATTCTATCAGAGCGCCATGCTTTTCAAGTATCTGGCGCGATATGCTCAGGCCCATACCGGTTCCTTCCGGTTTTCGCGTAAA
>DBMI01000098.1:1428-2831 GCA_002298165.1 Desulfarculales bacterium UBA702 | reverse complement strand
CTGGTTGAAGTCCATGACCAGCAGAGGAAGGCATTCGGCCAGTTCGCACTCCACTTCAACCTGCGCCTTCTGCAGATACATCTTTGACATATCGACGCAATGCACCACCACTTCGTTGAGGCGGCCGGGTAGAAACTGTGGGTCTCGAGGACGTGCGAAATGCAATACCTGCTGGACTATCCTGTCCATTTTTTTTATCTGCTGCACGACATCGTCGAACATCTCCTGCTGAACGCTGTCGAGCGAGAGCTGCCGCTGGAGCATCTGAGTATTAAAATTTATCGTTGCAAGCGGATTCCTGATCTCATGAGCTATTCCGGCGGCAAGCGTGCCGAGGGCTTTCAGTCGTTCGTTCTGCTGAAGGCGCTGTTCGAGCTTCTTTGCNNACGACCCGTTCGAGTTCCCCGGACACATTGAAGACGGGGAATGCATAGTAATGGTAGTATCCTCCCCAGCGTGGATGCGGACCTTCCCTCTGAACCGGCTGCGCTCCCCAGAGACAGGCCCAGATTGGGCATTCCAGGTGAGGCTGATCGGTACCGTAAATAATCTTAGAGTATTTTTCGCCAACCAGGTCATCCCCGTAAACTATCTTGCTGGTGCGGTTGACGCGAAATATGCGCATGCGGCGGTCAACCAGGAATATGCTGTGCTGGATGGCATCGAANNACGCCAAGCTGATGCCCTATTGCATTCAGAAGCTCGGCCCTTTCGGGGCCGATACGATAAGGGCCGTCATTTGTTGCGTAGAGGAGCCCCACCACATCTTTTTGAGACATGAGCGGGATGCAGATAATTTCTTCCACGCCCTCATCGGACATTCGCTCCCGCAGGGCCGTGAATGCGATCTTACTCCTTGGAAACCATCGTACGGGGTCCTGCTCGTCGTACCTGTCCATTATCTCGGAAGGCATGGTCAGGAATTGAATGCAATTGAGCAGCGTGGGGGAAAAACCGTGATGGGCAGCCAATTCGAGAAGCCACTTTTCCCCGGAATCTTCGACTACAAGGTATAGCGCCCCCATCGTGAGCTGCAGGGTACCTAGTATGCTGACCAGGGCGCGTTGGAGAACGTCTGCAAGGTGAGGAGAGCTGTAGAGTGCTGANNTAGAGTATCTGGAGTTCGAATTTCTGGTTCAAGTCCTCTTGGCGCCGGCCAGTGGCCTGCGTCTTTGACTTTTTTTCACTCATAAGGCTTCTGTTTGTCTTCTGCTGTTTACCTTTTCGCGCCAGGTTAAGTTCTACGGATCAACCGACGTGGCTGATCAACCCTGGAAAATTTATCTAGCGCTGCCTCATCTGCGATTGGCCAGTGCCTCCCACTGGGAATATATCACCTGGGCAACACGGATTGAGGCCGCATCAACCATTTTACCATCTATGGCCAGAGAGCCGATACCCTG
>DBMI01000098.1:874-1411 GCA_002298165.1 Desulfarculales bacterium UBA702 | reverse complement strand
TTTATTATCTGAATTTGATCGGGGTGAATTACCCATTTTCCGTCATAGCCCAATGCGGCGCTGAGCAGGCAAGAACGCCTGAGTCCTTCAGGATCTTTATAATCCCCGTAAGGGGCGTCGATTGCGGCCAGTCCGGCAGCCTTGGCGGCCATAACCATCCGGCTCAAGGGGAAATGCCACCTGTGGCCGGGATAGAANNTCTTCCATGTCGCCGTGTCCGCTGATGCCCTTGCTCATCATGGTCAATGAAGCCCCGTAGTCGGCCACCCCAAATACGAGCGTTTCGAGCCGTGGGGAACTGGATGCAATTTCACCCACCCGCAGCATGCCGGCCGCTGTCTCGATTGAGGCCTCAAGCCCTATCCGGTGCCGAAAACCCATTCGGGCCTCGATCTGGGTCAGCAGGTAGTCTATAGCCTTTATCTCGGCTGGATCATTGACTTTCGGGATTACGATTACGTCGATGGACCCTCCAGCCTGCTCGACGACGTCTATTATATCACGGTAGGCAAATGGGGTATCCATCCCGTTTATCCG
>DBMI01000098.1:0-791 GCA_002298165.1 Desulfarculales bacterium UBA702 | reverse complement strand
ATTTTCTCGCGGTTGGCAGGCACTGAGATGATCGAGCGGCGAAGACGGATAGTTGGTTCCACGGGAAGCTCCATTTTTATCAATGACTATTTACCGAAAGAGATGAAAAACGGCGGCAGGGACATTAAAACCAGCTATCCAGGAACAGCATCGGGCCAGGAGTGATCATAATGCTACAAGCCGGACCATTTCTTATGCGGCTTTATCCAGGAAGCTTTTTTTAAACAAACCGGGGGCACTCAAAGCCCCCGGCGGTCTATTTCGTCTGAACTTTCGGCGCCTTTACCGAGGCGGCGATCAGGTCCATTTGTTGCTTTGCCCTTTTCTCCTTGATAGCAGCCTGAGCGGCGGCCAGCGTGGCGATCGGGACCCTGTAGGGTGAGCAGCTTACATANNTCACCGCCGTGCTCGCCGCAGATTCCGATTTTTAGTTCCGGTCTTACCGATCGTCCCTTCTTAACCGCAATTTCCATCAATTGCCCAACCCCGCGTTGATCCAGCCTGCTGAACGGGTCGTACTCCCATATCTTTGATGCGAGATAAGATGGGAGGAATTTACCGGCATCATCCCGGCTGATNNTGGGTAAGGTCGTTCGTGCCAAAAGAGAAGAACTCGGCAACATCGGCAATTTCATCGGCGGTCAAAGCCCCTCGGGGCACCTCGATCATTGTTCCGACATGGTAGTCAACCTGTACCTGGTATTGCTCCATCACTTCCCTGGCTACTGTATCGACTATATATCGCTGATGTTTCAGCTCTTCCACTGTGCCCACCAGCGGGATCATGATCT
>DBMI01000085.1 GCA_002298165.1 Desulfarculales bacterium UBA702 | reverse complement strand
GTCCTAAAACGAGTGTTACCTATGTCCCCGGTCTATACGCCCACCAGTGGAGGGGGAGTTCTCCTTCAATTTCGGCCCATTATTTTTCCATACGGGATTTAGGCAACAGCCCGGGGAGACCGTGCTACAACCGTGGGGCTGTTGCCCAAACTTGCTGTATGATCTATCGGGATCTCAGCTCAAACATCGTCATTCCCGCAGCGCTTCTGGGCGGGAATCCAGCTGCTTTATACCTATTCGTTCAAGTTGATGTAGCCTTGTGCCCGTCCAATTTCTCCAACGCCCACAAGGGGCTATGCTACATTTCTGTAGCGGTTCCTGGTACGATCTTGGACGCGAATTGGTATTAAATCCCAAAATTAATGGTCTCACGAAGCATCATGGGTGATTGCTTTCTTGAAAGGGTTGGATTTGTAGGGTGGGCAAAAGCGAAGCGCTGCCCACCATTGGCGATGGGCACCACAACTCCTTCAGTCCTGGTATAGCTTCAACTGCGCGGCCCCCGTGCAGGGGCGTGAAATTCCGAGATGTTCGTAGGCAAGGCGTGTTGCGAGGCGGCCCCGTGGGGTTTTGTTAATGAAGCCTTCCTGGATCAGAAACGGCTCGTAGACGTCCTCAATTGTGTCTTTCTCCTCGGAAACCGATGCTGCCAGCGTCTCTATCCCGACCGGTCCGCCGTCGTACTTATGGATAATGGTCTCCAGGATCTTCCGGTCCATTCCGTCAAATCCCTTCTCATCCACATCGAGCATCCTGAGTGCTTTGTCGGCGACTGGGCGCGAAATTACGCCGTCAGCCCGCACCTCCGCATAGTCGCGGACGCGGCGCAGAAGGCGGTTTGCAATCCTTGGAGTCCCGCGGGATCTTTTGGCGATTTCCACGGCGCCTTCTTCTTCGATGGTAATGCCGAGGATCTTTGCGGAGCGCACGACTATCTCCCTGAGTTCGTTTGGCTGGTAGAATTCGAGCCGCAGGGAAACTCCGAAACGGTCGCGAAGAGGAGGCGACAGGAGTCCAGCCCTGGTTGTTGCGCCGATCAGGGTAAAGGCGGGAAGATCGAGCTTGATGGTGCGGGCCGATGGGCCCTGGCCGATGATTATATCGAGCTTGAAATCCTCCATTGCCGGGTAGAGTATCTCTTCGACAACGTGATTCAGCCGGTGGATTTCGTCAATAAAAAGGACATCACCAGGTTCGAGGTTGGTGAGGATCGCGGCGAGGTCTCCGGGACGCTCGATTACCGGCCCGGAGGTGCTCCGCATATTGACTCTCAGTTCGTTGCTGATAACCGCTGCCAGAGAAGTTTTCCCAAGTCCGGGGAAGCCGTGGAAAAGCACGTGGTCCAGCGGTTCGGATCTCTGTTTTGCCGCCTCGATGAAGACCGTGAGATTTTCCTTTACCCTCTCCTGCCCTATATACTCGTCCAGGGTGCGCGGCCGAAGACTAGTCTCGACTGAGAGGTCTTCTTCCTTCTGCTGGGGTGTAATTACGCGGTCTGTCACTTTAGTGCTCTTTTCAGCTGCACGGGTTCGAAAAAAGGAATTGCGAACAAGGCACTATTAGCACACGGCCGCCAATGTATCAACGATCCGCTTCCGCGGTATGTCCAGTGGCGGCTCACGCGGATTTGTGCTGTTTTTGACTGGTGAATTCGGGAGGCTTCGGAGTGTAAAAGGAAGTCAGGGCCGGAAGGCCGGCCCTGACTGTTAGCTGCTGATAAAAGTCATCTTTCAAACTTTAGCAGATCAATTACGGCAGAGTTACCGTGGAAAGCGGGCTTGCTGCTCCTGTCAACAGGGAGCTGTCACCGGCGCTGAAATCATCATAGAGGCTCTCCGCACCCTTGGCGTAATATCCCACCCTTCCAGTAACCGAGGTCAGGAAGGTATACGAAGCCGCTAAACTACCATCGACGTAGACAGCAACTTCACCGGTGGCACCAAGGTCGATTCTCACCTGGTGAACCGTATCTGCGGCAATCGTTGCGATCGTGGTGATTTTCGGGCCGGCTACTTCACCTTCGAAGTCCCCTACCTGGCCAATAACAACTTGGTCCGTACCCAATGTGGCATACCTGTAGTGAGCGCTGTCGATATAAGCGAACACAAAGGAGCCATTGGGGGCGTTGACTGTATTGGCACTCAGATACCCGGTTGCATCCGGTGTCTGACTTGTGGTCAGAGTAACCTTTGATTCAATCCGGCCGGTCTGGAACTGATCCAGAGCGCTAACACCCATGACGAGCGTCATGTCGTTGTTATGCGATGAGGATGCAAATCCACCGTTAAGTGCGAACCATGTCCCCGCGATTGTTTCCCAATTCGGACATCCGGTGGCGGTGCAAGTCGAGAAATCATCGGTGAAAATTGTGCCGGCGGTCGGCGCTGGCGTGGGAGCAGGTGTAGGTGTAGGAGCAGGGGCCGGAGCCGGCGCGGGTGCCGGAGCAGGCGCAGGTGCAGGTGCTGGAGCAGGAGCAGGGGCCGGAGCAGGAGCAGGGGCCGGAGCAGGAGCAGGCGCCGGGGCTGCAGGATGGCTTGTTGCATCGCCGGGGAAGGTCCCGGCAGTTATCTCTGCGATATTGGTAAAACCGTCTCCGTCGCTATCTTTTGCCTCGATGGCGGCAAAGCTGTATGCGTTAGCTGCATAGTCAGCCCCATAGGGGTTCGTCGCAGGAGGCGAGGTATGGCAAACGGAGCAGTTGCCGACCAGTGTGGATGCTGGATAGGCTGAATTGAACGAGGACATGTAACCGGGGTTTGCCTGGGCCGATCCTAAGTACAGCACCAGTGAAGCCAGTGCCACGATAAAAATGGTTATCGATCTGGGTCTCATTTATTACCTTTCTCTACTTGGGTTCATATTTGGACACTCTCGTGTCGTTGCGCCTTCATTGCGCAATCCTTAATTCCTGTGAAATCCCTGTTGATCCCGAACATGATCGGCTGTTGAGTTCAGCAGGCAGTTGCAATCAATAGCAACTTGTATGAGTTAAATTGTATCCAAAGAATAGTTAAAGAATAATTAAAATCAGTTAATATTAGTTCCGGAAAGAGACCGCCCGGCCATCAGAGGTTAATTTGATAAAGGGGTTTCCCGCCGGTGTGACCGGGCCGTTGCTCTTTCGATCAACTACTCCAGAAACGGGGATCCATGGACAAGACGATACATATCCTGATGGTTGAAGACGACCGGCAGATTGCGGACTTTGTCTCCAGGGGGCTTCGAGAAGAAGGCTATAAAGTCGATATAGCAATGGATGGCATTGAGGGACTGCGGCTCGGAAGAAAGGCTATCCACGATATCATGATTCTGGATATCATGCTGCCGGGTATGGATGGGCTTAAGATACTGGAATGTCTGCGCAGTGAGAAGATAAACGCCCCGGTTCTCATACTGAGTGCCAAGCGCAGCGTGAGTGATCGGATTACGGGACTCCAGGCGGGAGGCGACGACTACCTGGTGAAGCCTTTTGCTTTTGCCGAGCTGCTTGCCCGTGTAAAGAGCATCCTCAGGAGAGTGGGAGGGGGACAGGAGCCCATCAGGCTGGAAGTTTCCGACCTTGCCATCGATCTTCTGGGCCGCCGTGCCTCTCGCGGCGAGGAACCCATCGATCTTCAGGCCCAGGAATTCAGGCTTTTGGAATACCTGGCTCGAAACAGTGGACGAGTGGTAACCCGTACCCAGATACTTCAAAATGTCTGGGGCTATAACTTTAATCCCGCGACCAATGTTGTTGAAGTCCATATTTGCCGGCTGAGGGAAAAAATTGAACGCCCCGGTAAACCGCAACTCATCAGGACAGTTCGCGGTGCGGGCTACATCCTGGCGGAAAATCCATGAGATACTTACATAGCTTGGCTTTTCGTTTAACGCTTTTGTATGCGGGCATCTTCGCGCTATGTTTTGCAGCCGTTTTCGGAATCTTTTATTTCATGATGGAGACCGATCTGAATCGCTGGGTCGACGAAGAGCTCCGTGAGGGGGTAAAGGATATTCGAAGAGCCTACGAGATTTCGGGGATCGAGGGTGTACGCCGCATACTGGACAGGGAAGCATCCGTGGAGGAGGGCCGTTTCCTTGGACGAATAGTCGATGGCGACGGGGCCGTCATGTACGAGACGGAAGGAGCGCTCAAAGATATTCCGTTAAGCCTGGAACTGGCGAACGCGGCTTCCAGCGGGGTGGAGAAAAACGAATCGATATGGATGGAGGGTGACCGGATACGCACGATTTATACTCCACTGGAAAATGGCATTTTTGTGCAGATCGGGCTTCCGCCTTCTGAGCACGAGATATGGATGCAGGATTTCTCCCGCGATCTGCTCAAGGTCGGACTGATTGCCGTCATAATATCGGTGGGTGTTGGAGTGTTGCTGGCGCGAAGATCGCTGCTGCCCGTTCGAGAGATGGCCAGGATGTCGTCCGGCATCTCCGCCCTTTCACTTGGCAAACGCATGCCGGTATCGGGTCAAAGCGCCGAATTGGATCAGCTCGCGGTCTCCTTCAACTCGATGATGGAAAGAATAGACACTCTTGTTAAAGGAATTCGCGAAGTCACTGAAAACCTTGCCCATGATTTGAGGACTCCGATTGCGGGGATAAGGGGCCTTGCGGAAATCACCCTGAACGGAAACCGCACAAGCGATGAATACAAGCTGACACTCTACCAGATTATGGAGAGGATGGACTGCCTTTTGAGCGTGTGCAACTCGGTGCTCGACGAATCCGAAGCCGATGCGGGCGCTCTGGCTCTAAATTGGGAAACGGTTTCAATAACAGAGTTGTGCAGCGGTATCATTCAGACATTCGAACCGGTCGCCGCAGACGCGGGGCAGAAGCTCTCCTCATCAATCTCATCGGGACTCATGATTAAAGGCGACAGGGGCCGTCTTTTTCAGGTTCTTGCAAACCTGGTCGATAATGCGGTCAAGTATACGCCGGCGGGAGGAACTATCCTGCTCTACGCGGACCGGAGCACATCCGGCAATGAGGTTGTCATGATCGTAGCCGATACCGGGGCCGGTATACCCGAGAAAGACCTCCCCCACATTTTCGAGCGCTACTACAGGGGTGAGAAGATCCGCTGCGGTAGCGGGACGGGGTTGGGGCTGCCCCTGGTACAGGGGATCGTAAAGGCCCACGGCGGACAGGTGATGGTCAGAAGCGAAGTCGGAAAGGGATCGATGTTCCTGGTCGTGGTGCCTGTTGATGAAGAGCATGTATCCTGTGAGCTTTCGTCGGCTTCCCAAACGGATGATGATCCGCAAACTCACTTCGAGTTTGCAGAGACTCATTCGTGAAAAGGCGAACGCCGGATTGACACTCTCACTCTCCTGGTTTAGGAGTTGTTATCCATTTTAACAGGAGTAGAAGTATGTTAATCAAAGCTGGCGAAATAGAAATTGAAATCATGGAAGATAGCTTTGTTTGCCTGGAAAATGGCGATACAAGCAATTTTTGCGAATGGGAACTTCTGGATAAAGATCTACAGGAAGCCTTTCGCGGGCTGAAAAAGACCCTGTCAAAAATTCTCAAGGATTTTTTGGCGTCAGAGAAAGCACGCCGATTTATAAGCGTGTCCGACAAATATGAAGAAGCCCCCAAAATTTTTCCGCCAGGCTGCCACATCGAGTAGTTGAACACAACACGTATAGAATGAACTCAGCAGTTCACCGCAAACTCTCGCGCTGCCCCCATTCGAACGAAAAGTCAGAAACCGCTCCGCTTGGCCGATTGCCGAAAACTCACTCACCGCGTAGTTTTTTTGCCAGCTTCGGGATCAGGAAAGAAAAGAGAAGCAGCAGCAGTGAAATCAGGATCTTCATCGAGAATAGCCCGGTCCAGTCCCCGGAGATCCAGACCTCTTTGAGGCTCCCTATGAGGAAAGTCAAAACAAAGGTCCCGGTGAATATTCCGATTGCCGTACCTAGAAAATAGTCGATAAACCGGACGCCTGTGATTCCCATTCCGAAGTTCATGGGAGTAAATGGAAAGTATATGAGTCTAAGGTAGAGCACGGTGGAAAAGCCGTTTTGCTCGATTGCCCTGTCATATTTCTTTAGCCTCTCTCCCGCGATTGATGAAGCAAAGTCCCGTCCCAGAGTGCGCGCGATAAAAAACGAGAGCACCGAACCAACCATGGCACCGAGGTAGACATATAGAAAGCCAAGGTAAGGTCCAAAAATTGCCGCGCCGATCCCGGTAAGCACCGAGCCTGGAACGAAGAGGCAAACCCCTGCTGTGTAGAATAGAATAAAAAGCAGTGGAGCCCAGAATCCGGTCCTATCGAGCAGTTCCTGGAGTGCCTGCACGCTAAGGTATTCATTATAGGAGGTATATCGGACGGAAACGAAGGCCAGGATGAGAAATGCGACAAGGACAAGGATCTTCACTTTGCCCTTGTATCGGCCTGATGGTGGCCTGGCGATCCCGGGTGTTTTAGTTGGTTCCATTACTCCATCCCGCACTGAAGATTAAGAAGGGCTGGCCCGCCGATTTTAGACTGAGCTGGAATCACTATATAGATCGGCGGGTAGCTCGGATATAAACCCCATGGATGTCAATCTTAACGGAGCAGTTGGACCTTCTGTCGGCGCCGTTAACACGGTCGGGAGGGGCTGCTACCCAAACAAGTTGCGATGCAAATTCCCCTCCCTTGACGGGAGGGGCTAGGGGAGGGTGACAAAAACACCTAAGAATTTCAACCCCCTCCCCCAACCCCTCCCACAAATGGAGGGGAGTTTCCTTCAATCTCGGTGCATTGAACCTCTATTCCGGGTTCAGGCAACAACCTTGGAAGACTGTGCCATAACCAGATTCTGCCGTTGACGCCTATGGGTTTTTATCCAGTCTACCCTCTTTTTTATGCCTTCTTGCCTTTTATTTCCACGGGAACTTACAAAACCGGGGTCGGGCAGTAGAAAAATCGCAGCCCAATATCATCTTGAATGCACCCGGATAGGCCTTCCAGGAAGCTTTTAGAAGCCCCAAATTGCTATACATAGTCCTTTATAGGATTGCCGCAAACGTTGGCGTAATTTTAGAGCCTCTTAGCCCGGTTCATAAAATCCCCAAGCGCGCAAACGGCTCCACAGCGCCTGATAGCCATCCATAAAGAGAGTATTTTTCGGAGCAGGGGAACAATGCGGCTGCGGTTGTAGAGGTCGGCTGCGCCTTTTATTGCCTCGGCCTGGGTGGGGTAGGGATGTATGGTGTTGGATAGCGTACTTAGACCGAGTCTCCTGCCAATTGCCAGCGTAACTTCGGTTATCATTTCTCCGGCGTGGCGGGAGACTATAGTTGCACCGACTATGCTGCCGGTCCCGCGCTTTACGAGAATTTTCGCGAAACCCTCGGTCTCCCCGTCCAGCACAGCCCTGTCCACCTGGGCCAGCGGCTTCAGGAAAGTATCAATGGGGATTCCTTTTGCTTTGGCGTCGCGCTCGCTCATCCCGACGTGCGCTATTTCCGGGTCGGTGTAAGTTACCCGGGGAATAACCAGGTCGCTTAATCTGGCGCGCCCATTGAATAGTGAATTCTTGAGCGCGATCTTCGCCGTTGCCTCGGCGGTATGGGTGAACTTGTAGGGAATGCAGACATCTCCTGCGGCATAAATTCTCGGGTTCGTGGTTCGAAGATGGTCGTCGACCTTGACACCGCTTCGGGAGTCATATTCGACCCCTGCATTCTCGAGATCGAGCCCATCCACATTGGGAGTGCGGCCTGCTCCGACCAGTATTTCGTCAACTACGATGCTCTCTTCTCCGCCGGCCCTTCCATCAAAAAATATCTGCTTGCCACCCCCTGTTCTGTTAACTTTCCTGGGCGATGTATGAAGCAGCAGCCGGATTCCCTCCTGGATGAACCTTTCCTGAATTATCCCTGCGGCGTCTTCATCCTCCCGCTCAAGGAGGTGAGCGGGCCTGTGGAAGATGAAAACTTCCGATCCCAGACGGCGAAAGGTCTGTGCCAGTTCGCAACCGAGCGGCCCGCCTCCGATAACGGCAAACCGAGCCGGCAGGTAAGTGAGTGAAAAAACTGTTTCGTTTGTCTGGTACCCGGCCTCCGAAAGGCCGTCGATCTTAGGCGCCGCCGGCCTTGCACCGGTTGCGATAAGCGCTTTGCTGAAAATCAGTTCCGCCTCTCCCACCCGGATCGATTGCTCACCGCTGAACCGAGCTTCGCCGAGGAAAACATCAACGCCCATATCCGAAAAGCGTTTGGCAGAGTCATGAAAACTGATCAACGATCTAAGCCTTCGCATCCGCTCCATCACCGCCGCAAAATCCACATTCGTCTCGCCGGTGCCTCGAAGGCCGAATTGCTCAAGGTCCCTCACATCGTGGGCCGCGCGGGCGCAGCGAATTAATGCTTTTGACGGTACGCAGCCCCAGTTGAGGCAGTCACCGCCAAGAAGGCTCTTTTCGATCAACGCCACCCTGGCCCCGAGCTGTGCCGCACCCGAGGCTGCAACGAGGCCGGCCGTACCGGCACCTGCGACGATGAGATTGTAGCGGCCCCTGGGCGTGGGATTTATCCAGTCTGCAGGGTGCGTATTGTGAGCCAATATCTGGTTGTATTTGTCAAAGGGCGACAGTCCACTGATCGACACTTCATTCAACCCCGGCCTCCTTTATCAATACCTTGTACCGTGCGGAATTTTGGTGGTTAACTTTCCCTTACGTCGGCAGTGTGAAAACAATTCATCACCACGATATGACCGGCTTCTCTAATTCGCCACCAGCCATATCGAATTATCCGTAAGGAGAAAACTATGAACAGGCGGGCAAAGAAATTGGCCGAGCGCCTCGAAATATTCAACGATGAGGTTATCGCGTTTGTTGAAAAGAGCGACGATGAGGCATGGAGAAAAATATGTTCTTGGGAGCAGTGGCCGGTGGGAGTAACGGCGCGGCATATTGGGGCGGCGCACTATCAGGCAATCTCCATGGCTAAAATGATAATCCGTGGCGAAAAACTGCCTGAGTTGACTGGCGATCAAATTACTGCCATGGCCAATGAGCACGCCACGGAACATGCTGGATGCACCAGGTCCGAGGTGCTCGAGGTGCTTCGAAATAATGGCCGCGAGATGATAGATTTCGTTGCCGGGCTGGAAGATTCCGAGTTGGACCGTTCGGCATACCTCGTCTTAATGGGTACCGATGTCCCTGCCTGGAAGTTTATCGAAGCTGTTGTTCTCGATTCCGGAAAACAGCATCTGGACAGCATGAAAGCGGCCTTGGAACTCTAAATCCGTGAGGGGGAATCCTGCGTGCCCCATGGGTTTAACCCGGTTCTGGCGGCAATATTTTACCAGGATATTTAAGCCCCTGTGTCCCTCTTTAACAAAACCGCCGGTGAAGTTCGTCTTTCCACGCGAGAAGATAAATCATTGTAAAATGAACTATCTACAGCAATCGTTAAATAGCAGATGGTACTATTCTTTAAGATATTGTCAGGTGTAATGCACCGCTTTAACTTTTGCTTAACCAATCGAGTATTTCGAACAAAACGGGGCGTGAAATCCTGACTCCCCATTTCAGATATCTTCTAGTCAGTGGGAGAAATAACGATGAAAAGGATAGGAATATCTACCCTCTCTGTGGTCTTCATATTGTTACTTGTTCTTGCATCTGCCTTGCCGGCTCTTGCCGCGCCGGTGCCTGGGGGATCGCTTGATCCAACTACCATACCGAAATTTATTGACAATCTCTTTATCCCGCGGGAGATGCCAAAGGCTGCTGCACCAGTGGCAGGCTGCGCCGCCGGCAGTGACTATTATGAAATTGCACTCAAGCAATTCCAGCAGCAGGTCCTCCCGCCCATGTTTCCGAAGACCACCGTCTGGGGCTACGGGCCCAAGCAGGGTTCAGCCAGTTGGCCGGCACCCACGGTCGAGGCAAAGGTCGATACTCCGGTCTGTGTGACGTGGATTAACGACTTGAAAGATAGCCAAGGCAACTTTCTTCCCCCTCTGTTCGCTGTTGATCAGACACTGCATTGGGCTAATCCCGCGAAAGCCTGTTTGGATCCCATGCATCCCGGTCCCGATTGCGATGGAAGCAGCCAGGCTCCCTATACCGGGCCTGTTCCGATGGTGGTCCATCTGCACGGGGCGCATGTGGGGCCGGAGAGTGACGGTTTCCCCGAATCCTGGTTTTTGCCGGCGGCTCTAAATATTCCAAGTGGTTTCGCGACCAGGGGTTCTAATTTCGGGCAAATTGCAGGAGCGCCTGTTGTCGAGGGCCAAGCTACATTCCAGTATCCCAATACTCAGCGCGCCGCAACCCTCTGGTTTCACGATCACGTGCTCGGTATTACCCGGCTTAACGTATATGCCGGTGCGGCAGGTTTTTATATGCTTCGCGGAGGCAGTTCCGATCTTCCATTTGGAACCGTTCCCTCACGAAATCGCGAAATCCCTCTGCTCATCCAGGACAGGTCGTTTAACTCTGACGGCTCGCTTTTTTTCCCCGATAATCGTGCCTTCTTTGAAGGATTGGCCAAAGCTCAGCTTCAAATTCCCTTCATTCCCGACCCAGCCACCGGCGGCCAGTCCGATGTGCCTCCGATCTGGAACCCCGAGTTTTTTGGGAACACTATGACAGTCAATGGGAAAACCTGGCCCTATCATAATGTCGAGGCGACAAGCTATCGCCTGAGGATGCTTAACGGGTCCAATGCGCGCACCCTGATCATCAAATTCGACCAGAATGTACCAGTCTGGCAGATAGGTGCCGACGGCGGCTTTCTGCCCGCTCCCGCGCCGATGAGCCAGCTGACCATCGCTCCGGCCGAGCGGGCTGACGTTATCGTGGACTTTACCGGAATCAAACCAGGAACCAGGATCACCATGCTGAACGTCGGGCCCGATTCACCTTTCGGCGGCACTCCCTTTGATCCCGCCGATGCCGCCACCACGGGACAGGTAATGCAGTTTAAGGTAGTCGGTCCTCAGAAGAACAAGGCGGGCGCCGTCAGTCCGGCAAATCTCGCTCTGCCCGCACGCACCCCTCTTGGAGATGCGAGCAATATCCGAAAAGTGAGCCTCAATGAGCTGTCGTCGGGGCAGGAGACAATTCCACACGGGACCGTTTGGGTACCGGTCGACCCGGTCAGTGGCTCCTGGCTGCTTAGAGGCGGGGTAGTGACGCCATGCAGCGGAACTGATTTCTTTACTCTTGATTGCGAGCCTTTCGGCCCTGTCGAAGGGTTGCTTGGAACAACGGATACGGCTGGAAATCCAGTGCCGCTGGACTGGGAGAATCCTGTAACCGAGAATCCCGCACTGGGAGCCACGGAGATATGGGAGATTCACAATTTCACCGAGGATGCTCACCCGATTCATTTGCATCAGGTTCAGTTTGAAATCCTGGAGCGCCAGCCCTTCGGTGGTGCTGTCCGTGGACCTGAAGCCGGTGAGACCGGGACCAAGGATACGGTAATTGCACTTCCGGGCGAGATCACCCGCATAAAGGCCAGATTCGATATCCCTGGGCTATATGTATGGCATTGTCATATCCTGGACCATGAAGACAACGAGATGATGCGGCCCTACATTGTTGGGCCCTGATCCGCAAACCCTTCGATTTCACCTACAGATCAAGAGCGGGGGCTGCCGTTTGGCCGCCGCCGCTCTTCGGCCCAATCAAACCTAAGTAGGCGCTTTCTATTGTCCTCAAAACAGCAGTTAATATTATTGGTTTCTCGGTTGTAAATTCCTGCCAAAGATTTACCTTTTATAATGATTTTGCTGCTTAGGATCCGAACTTAAAATCCATCGTACACTCTTCTGACACTACTCTGGCAATTCCAGGTGAAGAACCCTTAGCCAGGGTTATTAATATGGGGAGAAAAGGAAAATGAAAGGAATAATTTTTATTTCCGCAATCATATTTGCCGGGTTTTTTCTTGCCGTTTTGATGGCTTCCCACTCGGACCAGCAAAAGGGCAAAATTACTTCGGACAGGGACAGGGCCGACTTGCCACGGGCCACTTTCGCGGGAGGGTGCTTCTGGTGTGTCGAGGCCGATTTCAGAAAGCTCGAAGGGGTGGTTGAAGTAACTTCGGGCTATACCGGAGGGCAAGTCGAAAATCCAAGCTACGAAGCGGTATCGAGCGGGCGCACCGGACATCTGGAAGCGGTTCAGGTCATCTACGACCCTGAGAAGATAAGCTACCGGAAACTGGTGGACTATTTCTTCAAGCACATAGATCCGACTGATCCCGGCGGGCAGTTCGTTGACAGGGGGGCACAGTACCGAAGCGCTATTTTTTACCATGACGAGGAACAAAAGGGGATCGCCGAGGAGGCGAAACGGGAACTCGGGGCTTCCGGACACTTCAAAAAACCGATCGCAACTGAAATAACAGCGTTCACACGCTTTTATCCCGCCGAGGATTACCACCAGGACTATTTTGAGAAAAACCCTGTTCGCTACGGATTCTACCGTTGGAATTCCGGCAGGGACCAGTTCGTAAAGCACGAATGGGGCGGCGGTGAGGCAGGGAAGATGGAGATGGTTTCGAAGTCCAGGCCAAGTGATGAAGAATTGCGCAAGAAACTCACCCCCCTGCAGTTCAAAGTGACGCGGGAAAACGGGACGGAGCCGGCCTTCAGGAACGAATATTGGAATAACAAAGAAGAAGGGATTTACGTGGATGTCGTATCAGGCGAGCCTCTTTTCAGCTCGCGGGACAAATTCGACTCCGGAACGGGATGGCCGAGCTTCACAAAGCCGCTCGAGCCTGAAAATATTGTCGAGAAAAAGGATAGAAGCTTTTTCATGACAAGAACGGAGGTCAGGAGCAAACATGCCGATTCGCACCTTGGGCATGTTTTCAACGACGGACCGCCACCCTCTGGCCTGCGGTACTGCATGAACTCGGCTGCGCTGAGATTCATATCCAAGAACGATCTGGAAAAGGAAGGCTACGGGGTATATGCGAGCATTTTCTCGGATTCGCAGCCGGAGCGGAAGGCAAGCTGAGGCGCTTGGCGGGACCAGCCTTATGGCCAAAGAAGCGGGTTGAATTAAATTAAATTGAACCAAAGGAGAGAGGATTTTACAAGAAAACCCAACACTCCGGTCGCGGAGTGTTGGGTTTTGTTTATTTTATGCCGGTCTCGACCCCGCCTGGTTAAGCCTGGATATCCCGGAAAATTTGTCTTTTATTGTCCCGGTGATCAACCATATAGATGAGGGTCGCCTTGGTTTGCACATCATGTATAAAGTCCTGCAGCCTTGAGCGGTCGATCTCGTAAATCCTGACATACATTATGCGCTTGCCCTCGGGGGCGTATTCGTAGGAGCTGAGGATGCTTGCGATCCGTCCATCGTAGCTGCGAATCGCGTCCGCGATTTCCTTGATCGACCCCGACCTGTCGTCTATCAGAAAGGCCAGCTGAACGCCCTTTTTGCCAAGACCGCTCAACTTCATCAGGATCATGAAAATATCGTGCCTGGTAATCACCCCTACCAGTTTTCCCGAATCATCCACGACCGGAAGCCCCGAAATATTTTTTTCCATCATGACCTGTGCCGCTTCTTCAACGGTGTAGTCATCGGGAACGGTGACCGGGTTCTTGGTCATGATTTCATGCACTTTGATTTTGTTTATCAGGTAGAGGAGTTCGTGCATGTCGAGCACGGTTGCATCGGACGCCGAAGCCCGTTTTAGATCGGTATCGGAAAGGATTCCGACGAGCCTTCCCAGGCTCAGTACCGGAAGCATCCTTATGTTGTGCTCCTTCATGAGTGACATTGCCAGCTGCATGGAGTCTTCTTCATCAATCGTCACTACGTCTTTGCTCATCCAGTTCTTGACCAGCATCCCTGTTCCTCCGGAGCTCGAATTTGTATAGGTGAATGTGCAGTTCAAAATTACGGAATAATTCTTATCACTACACCGGCTATTTGGGTAGTAAAATTCCCTATTTTATCAAAATCCTCGTCTGGAAAATGCCGGGTTGGGCATAAAGCCGCATCCGGACTGCTTGTGCAAAGTTTAGCATGAATTTAGCCCGGTTCCATTTGATAAGCCGGCTAAATTATCCTGGAATAATGTGCAGCCATGCAGCGCCCTCAAGGCAATAAAACCTTATGCCTTTTGGGCCATGTGTGATATTGACTTTGGACTTTTTGGGCATTGGGACTGTGGCTGGTGGTTGTCGATACGAGATTTGAGAAATGTTATTAGTCGAATACTTTCAGACTATTGCGCTCGGCGTTGCCCAATTTTTGTGATAAAAAGTACTTGACTTTTGGCCTGATTTATCATCTTCTCAGGAGACGCGCGAACTCTAAGTATCT
>DBMI01000040.1 GCA_002298165.1 Desulfarculales bacterium UBA702 | reverse complement strand
AGTGCCCCGGTGGGGCAGACCTGGACACACTTACCGCAACCCGTACAACTGCGGCTGGTCCCCCAGGGCTGGTTCATGCCCGCAATTACCTGGCTGTGAATGCCGCGCCCACCCATATCCAGAGTATGAGCGCCTTCCACTTCATCGCATACGCGATTACAGCGGCCGCAAAGAACACATCTGTTGTGATCCAGCACGTACCGCTCATGGCTGGCGTCCATCGGCAGATCGGGACAAATGTAATCGTAGCGAACGCTTGTTACTCCAAGCCTTGCGGCCAGGCTCTGCAGTTCGCAGCTCCCGTTCTCGACGCAGACCGCACAGATGTGGTTGCGTTCCGCCAGGAGCAGTTCGATCATCATTTGCCTGTATTTGATAAGTTTATCTGTGTGGGTTCGAACAATCATTCCCTCGGCTACCGGCGTGACGCATGAGGCGAACAGCTTTGGACTGCCCTCCATCTCGACCACGCAGAGGCGGCACCCGCCCCGATCGCTCAGGCCCTTCAGGTGGCAAAGGGTCGGGACGTCGATCCCCTGTTCCCTTATTGCGTCCAGAAGCGACGCAGTTGCCGGAGCGCTGACAAGTTTATCGTTTATCGTAAGGGTGACAACCGACATTATGGCACCTCCGTTGAGATTCATCTTCGATGGATTCCGCGGCCACAGGCCGCTCCCTCCAAATGCCCTTTAAACCACCATCTCTAGGCCACGGCGATCTTAAGCGGTTTTTCAGTGAACTGGCATACGCCGGCCGGGCAGTGATGATCCTTGATGTGGGCCTCGTACTCGTCCCTGAAATAACGAAGTGTGCTGTAGATCGGATTTGGACACGTCTGGCCGAGCCCGCACAGACTGGTCTCCTTGACCATCATGCAAAGCTCCTGGAGCTTGTCCAGATCTTCCATCGTCGCACTGCCGTTGGTTATCTTATCGAGAATCCGGTGCATCTGAACCGTGCCGCCGCGGCAGGGACCGCACTTTCCGCAGCTCTCGTCCATGCAGAATTCCATGAAAAACTTAGCAACGTCGGGCATGCAGCTCTGATCATCCATGACGATCAGGCCCCCCGAGCCCATGATGGAGCCAAGCTTTTGCAGAGTCTCATAGTCAACAGGTACGTCGAGGTATTCAGCCGGGATGCAGCCGCCTGAGGGACCGCCTGTCTGGGCAGCCTTGAATGGACGCCCGCCGGGAATGCCGCCGCCGATTTCATAGACTATCTCGCGCAAGGTGATGCCGATCGGCACTTCGATAAGACCGGTATTGTTTACCTTGCCGGCAAGGGCGAAGATCTTTGCCCCCTTGCTCTTTTCCGTACCGTATGAGGCAAAGAATGCCGCACCCTTGCTGATAACCGTCGTGATATTGCCGAAGGTCTCAACGTTATTGATCAGGGTGGGACAACCCCATAATCCGCGGTTTGCAGGAAAGGGCGGACGGGGAACCGGTTGTCCGCGCCGGCCCATAATCGACTGCATCAGGGCCGTTTCCTCGCCGCACACGAATGCTCCCGCGCCCATGCGGATGTCTATGCGGAAATTAAAGTTGCTGTCCAGGATGCGGCTGCCGAGCAGACCCTTGCGTTCAGCCTGTCTGATAGCCTTCTCGAGGCGTTTGGCGGCCAGGGGATACTCACCACGAACGTAAATAAAGCCCTGATCGGCTCCCACTGCATACCCGGCAATCGCCATTCCTTCCAGCACGCGGAACGGATCGGATTCCATCAGGGTGCGGTCCATGTACGCGCCAGGATCGCCTTCGTCGCCGTTTGCGACCACGTATTTGCGCTCACCCGGTGCCTTGCGGACCATGTCCCACTTGACGCCCGTCGGAAATCCCGCGCCACCGCGCCCGCGCAATCCACTTTTGCCCATCTCGGCGCATACCTCCTCGGGAGTCATTTCGCGAAGAGCCTTCGAAAGGGCTGTGAAACCGTTCTGCGCCAGGTAGCTATCGATTTTTTCAGGATCTACATTGCCCGATTCGGCAAGCACAAGTTTCGTCTGCTTGGCAAAAAAGGGCCAATCCTGGGGAATCGTATTCTTATCAAGCTCGGGGACCGCCTGCCCCTTAAAATGTTTGGCTACTATACGGGTTGCGATATCGGGGGTCACACTTTCGTAGATGATGTCCGGCCGGCCTTCCTGCGTCACCGTAACCAAAGGACCGCGGCTGCAGGGACCCAGGCAGCCGGTTGCCACCGTCTCGACCTCGGCTTGAAGCCCTTCGGCTTGCACCGCCTTTTTCAGTGCCTCCTCGACTGCTAGTGCCCCGGAGGATATGCAGGGAGTACTGGCGCAGCAGAGCAGTCGGCAGCGGAACTTACCTTGCCGGTCCCGTTCATTCTGGGCCATTTCCATTAGTTCCTGTTGTCTCATAACGCTGTATTCTCCTTAGAGTTCCGGGCAATTCACGTGATTTTGAGAACCTTTAGCGTGAACCAATGTAAGAAGCTCACAGCACTAGGTAGCCGAAGCCTCCTCAACCGGGGCCGCGGCAGTTCCGAGGGAACCACCCGCAAGAACCATCTTTATCTTGTCTATTGTGCCCTCGGGGGTTTCCTTACCAAGAACCTGATTCTCAAATACAACTACCGGCGCCAGACCGCAGCAGCCCAGGCAACGGGTCGTGGTGAGGGTGAATTCACCATCCGGGGTGGTATGGCCCGGTTCGACACTGTACTCTTTGGATATTGCGTCGACGATGTCATTGGCACGTCCGACGTAGCAGGCTGTTCCGAGGCAGATGATCGCATTGTGCTTGCCCTGCGGCTTCAGGGAGAAGAAGTGGTAGAATGTGGCCACTCCGTATACCCAGCTAAAGGGCAGCTTGAGCTGTCTTGCGACGTAGATCATTACCTCCTCGGGGAGGTATCCAAAGGCCTCCTGGGCTGCCGTGAGCACCTCAATGAGCCCATCCTGCTTAAACTGCAGTTTTTTTAGAACACGATCGATGCCTTTGTAGCGCGGATCTTCCCCGCCGTTACCGGCATCTTTTTTCCCTTGACCGGCTTCAGACATAGCGTTTTCCTCCATTTTCAACAGCTTGGATTTGGGGGTCAAAATCCTACCAGCCAACAGCACAACTACCGCAAAACCGGGCGCACTATAGCGCTCAGCCGTGAAGTACGGATTTAGGTAGTTACTTTTTTCACATGGTTGGGCACACTATCTGCACCCATATGTGCGCACCAGCCGCAAAAATTTGCCGGCCGTGCGGCTTATAGAAAGCGCCCGCGCTCACGCGGACAGTCGTGATTCTTCTAGTGACTTTAGCACATTGAAAATCACACTATTTCAGTTAATATAGCGAGTCAAGAGATTTTTTTAACAAGACTATCTATCTCGTGTATTTTTAATGACTTACCAGAATGTTGATGCATTTTGCCGCACTTTTTGCCAAAAACTCACAAAAAGAGTTCATAAAGTTTTTGGCCATCAGAACTACTTGACTTTATTATATAATCGAAAATGATCCATAAAGACGGACATTTGTCGAGCCAAAGCACCCCTTGTGCATCCTGCCTCAAATTAATAGAGTTATGCCATACTCCAAAGTGAAACCATTTTGCACGACCAACCATGCTCACTAATTGAGTAAAAATGTATTTAGTTGTATCAATATGTCCCGAGTTGAAACGCCCTGCTCGACCAATCGCAACGGCAATCCCGCTCATATACCCTAGCAGCCTGCTCAAAGGCGTAGCGGCCTAGGAGCATCTTGCCCACGGCTATAGTTTCAATTTGAACATCAACGCAGGATCAGTGATTTAATCAACGCAGTTGCGATGCATTTTGAAACGCAAGGAAGTGATTATTTTTAGGAACTTGCGTAAATCACATCACATTTTTAAAAATCTTCGATCGGGATTACGGGCCTCTCTTTGAATTTGGTCCTCATTTGTTTTGATCGAGGAGGGCTTTTGATGGAAATTTGCGGCTTTGTAAAGTATCATAGAGGTGAATTTCATCCCGAATCAGCGCCCCTCGGGAACGAAACCATCGCACAGGGGTGGGAAAGTCCCTGAGGCAGGGTGTATAATTAGACGATTACCTCTGCTCCGGCGAACTGCTCGGAAGCGATGAGTGTCATCCAAACCCGATTCCCTGTGAGGAGAGCCGCCATGCCAGTATTGAGTGCCGACTGCCGCGGAGATTATGAGTTTAGCGACAAAATTCCACTGAACCCGCTGGCGCCCGGCGAAATGGGCGTTCTGGCGGCGAGGGCCGGCGCCGGAAAGACGGCCTGCCTCACCCATCTTGCCATTGCGCACCTGCTCCGAGGGGAGCCGGTACTACACGTCAGTGTGGATAATGTACCCGATAAAGTGAAGCTTTGGTACCGGGAGCTTCTGAGCAATTTATTCGCCGCGCGGCCCGGTTGCGATCCCCTGGATATCCAGCACCAAATCGAGCCTCTCCGTCTGATCATGTCTTTCATGAACCGGGCTTTTAGTCCCGGAAAGCTCGAACAGGGATTTCAAAACCTCGAGCAGCAGGCAAAATCCACTCCGGCCCTGCTCATCCTGGACGGTCTGGATTTTGAAAATATCGAGCGCACGGTTTTCGAACAGATTCGTGAAATTGCTGTTGCCCGATCGGCGCGGGTCTGGATATCGGCACGCATGCACCGGCACATATCCGAGACAAACGAACGGGGCATCCCTTACCCAATGAGCCGCCTCGATGATCTTTTCGGCTCTATCCTAATGTTGGAGACGGAGGGGGAGAGCATCAGGCTCGAGATTCTGAAGCAGAACGGAAAATACAAACCTATGGATTCCGGGCTTATGCTGGATCCGAGAACGTTTCTGCTGCGGAAAAAATCGGAGTGATTTTTCGCGGGTCGCGGCAGCCGGCCGCGACCCGCGGCTTTGGCGGACCAATACCATCTTCGACTTCATCTCCCCTCCCTCTGCGCTTGTAAAAAATCCTGAAATCCTCCGCCATACGTCTTCTTTTTTCTGCTCCGCCTCCCGGCATAGCGCGGATCCGCATTTGGGGATTTAATGGAAGAAGATTTACTGGCCAATCTGACGCGCCAAGTCAAGGAAGAGGTAGTAGAGAATTATTTCCGGGAGCGGCGCCTGATCGAATTGCAGATCGAACACCTGTTCAGGAAAGCGGAGCAGGCCCGCTCGATTTCACTCGGTGCCGGAGAGCGGCTCGTGCGGCTCTCGCATCTTATGATCGCGCCGGAAATGCGGGAAAAGCTAAGGGAAATTCTCGGCCCCCCACCGGATAACTTCTGGGATTTACGGCTAAGCAATGAGTTCAAGAACCGGCTCCGCCTGATTCGGGCATTTGCACTTACCCGCCGGGCAAAGTTTCGAAAGCTCATCGTCCGGTCCTACTCCAACCTGAGTGAGTGGGCCAAAAAATACAGGTCTGTCTATGAAGATCTTTGCCAGGAGTTGGCAGCCGTCAATGCCAATATCGAAGCTTTTCAAAATAATTTCGATCTGCTCGCCATCATGAATCTTCTGCGAAATCTGGACATTCGGAGCATGGAGCGGCAAAACATTCTGGGTGGAAACTACACCGCAAGCGAGCTTGCCGAGTTGGATCAGGGCCTGTTTATTCACAAGGTCCCGCTGGAAAAACTGGTGGTGCCCCAACCATTCGACATTCCCGAGATCGGCCAGGTAGAAGAACAGCTTGGTACTCTGGCCGAGCACATTTTCCGCGGATACGAGAGAGAGGCGAGGTTACTCATGCGATAGGCATTCAGGCCCTGCAAAACTGGACAATGCATTGCATAAGTGCTGCCCGATTCCTGCGTAATTTCTCCCCATTTTCTACAATGCGATAGATTTGATGCGCCGGGGGTTTTGTGGATTTATTTTGACCCCTGTGCCCATTTCGTTTATCAAAGCGTTAACCCTTCAGCCATCGCTGCCGGCCTCGGGTCGGCAAGTATTATCTCAAAGTTCCCGTGGAGGACGGATTGGTAAGTATAGCGACTAGGAAAAGATTCTGGTTTGCTGCGATCTTCGGCTTTTCCGTCCTTTTCTATACCATCAAGCACGCCGATCTTCAGAAGCTCGCCCAGCATCTTGGCGACGTTAGCCCCACCTGGGCTGTGGCAGTGCTTCTGGCATCCGCCGTAAGCTACGCATCGATAGGGGGAGTTCTCCACAGGCTTTTGATGGGGATTGGCCATCCGTTGCGCTTTTCGACCTGTTTTAAGATATCGCTGCTCTCCAGCACCCTCAACTATCTCATGTCCGTTGCCGGGCTGAGCGGAGTGGCAGCAAAAGTTTATCTGCTCTCGAGGGAGGATATTCCCGCAAGCAGAACTCTATCCGTTTCGATCATCCACGGCTTTCTCACCAACACCATCGCTGTGCTGTTCATCTATCTCGGTTTTTTCTACCTGTACAGCGGCCATCAACTCACCGGCCGAAGCCAGGAGTTTGGGATCGTAATCCTGCTCATAGCCTTCCTGATGACCTGGCTTACCATCCAGACGATAGTACACGAAGGATTCCGCAAACGATTCTGGCAGGTAGTGATCTGGGTTGCGGCCGGAGCATGCGCTAAGATCGGCAGGTCGCAATGGATAAACCGGGAAAGGGCGGAGGCTTTTTTCGAGAATTTCAACGAAAGCCTCAATATGATCATGAAGAACAGGCGAGTCCTGCTTGTGCCCGCAACCCTGGCCCTTCTGGACTGGGTAACAATGTTCCTTTGCCTGAAATTTTCTTTTCTGGCGATAAACTACCCGGTTAGCAATTCAACCCTGATGGTGGGTTTTTCTATCGGGCTTTTCACCAGTCTTTTTTCGCTCACCCCGGCATCCATAGGACTGATGGAAGGCGGGATGGCCGGATCTTTTTACCTGATGGGCCTCGACTACGATTTCGCCCTTCTGGCTACCCTGATCTACAGAATAGCCTATTACTTCCTGCCTATAATCGCTAGCATCTTCTTCTACAAGCGTTTCTTCCCCCAGACCTCCACCCCCGCGCGCCCAAAGCGAAAAAAGCGCCTGAGAAAAGAGTAGGCGCTCCAAAAAGCACCTGTTATTTCTTAAGCTCTATTTCGAGTTGCACCGGTTTGTACAGATATGCCAGCCGGGCGGTTTCAGAGTCGCCCGAGGAGGTAAGCAGCACCGTCACTGTTGAGCCGTCCCAGACCAGTTTCGAGGGAGTCTTGTCTGGCATGCCGGGTTCGCCCAGCTTTCCGGACATTATTTCCTTCATCTTGTTGAAGCCGGGACCCGGAAAGTAGATCATGACGGTGTAGAAGCGGTTTTTGTGGAACCCGTAAATCACCTGGTCAACTTTGAGGCCATCGAACTGAAGTGAATCGTTTTCTTTTGTATAAAACGCGAGGTCGCCTTCACCGGCGATCCGGTTTAATCCGGAAAGAGACGAAACATCGGCTCCCCATTTTATATTCCTGAAGCTATCGGGCTCACCCGAAGCCGATGATCCACTACAGCCCAAAAGCAATACTACCAGCGAGATCGTAGCCAGGAGGCGGAAGGCTGCCGGGTGTCTTTTTGCGATTGAGGGTTGCGGTTTTTTAGCAGCCGATTGTGAATTGCGGGTTGAAATCGGAAATAGCAGCATTATTTCTCCTGTCCCTAATTTTAGGTCATCCAGCCGATGCGATATCGCTGGATTCTTTTTCGATTAGTTTGGCTTTTGCCGCGGGAGCGCCTGTATCGGCATCGAGCATTGCTTTAAGCCCTTCTTTGTACCACTTTGCGCCCGATTTGGTACTTATCTTCTGTTCTCCGATATTCTTGGGAAGGCGGTCCTCCGAACAACGAGCCAGGATATGGAGTTTGGCGTCGGAATCGAGTGCGGAATTTTTTGCAACATAGGAAACGAATGCCGCCCATTCCGTGGGCGACGGTCCGCCCCATTTTCTAATTGTATGGAAGAGACGATAACATACGAGTGCCGCGTCCCTGTCTTCATCTCGCTGAAACCTGTTTCCGCTGAAAAGCCGTATGGCTTCCTTGCCTATTTCACTTGTAAAGCTCAGGTAAAACCAGCGCAGGACGAAAAAGTATCCTTCCCTGGACAGCTCCCTTCCGGCCCAATAGAGCGGGTTGCTGATGTTTTTCACATTCAGCACGAGCCTTGCGGCCTTATAGATATATGGGTTTTTCCTGAAAATTTTGAGGACTGGGCTCTCGTTTATTTTTTGATATACCTGATAATATCGTTGAAAATCGCTGATCTTGCGCCCTCCAAGATATTTGAATGGTACGGCCGAGGCAATCCCTGTCAAGCGCGTGCTTACTCTTTTGACCAACTCGATTGTATCGCCAAGGGTCGCCTCGAATTCCGGCTGCTGAGAGTGCGGATTGTAGACGGCCCCAATTGCCCGAATGATTTTCACGGCCCATTTGGTCAGCGGGTCGAAAGTAAGCTGCAGATCGTTTTCCGGAAGGGCCCAGACTTCTTCGCGAAAGGCCGCGACGACCGTCAGCGCCTCCTTCTCCCTCTCACCGGGCGGGGGCAGTAGATCAAGTTCGTGCTCTTCAGCGAACCGGGTGTCGAGCATGGCTCGAAGGCGACGCCTCACGTACCAGCGCAGGACCAGAAGTGCGCAGATAGTCGTAAGGGTCACCAGGATGAGAAAAGCGCTCAGCCAGTGCTCGTGTATTAGATTCAGGAAAATGTTCGGTCCGATTCCAGATTCCATTTAATACTCACGGCCGGGCGGCCGAAGGTTTCCGGTCAGACTCCGGGAGGTCGGGCGAGCCTTCGCGGCCCTCACCTTGTTCTATCCATTGGCTTATTTGAGGAAGACAGTCACTATCCCACCCGGGTGTCAGCCTATCCGCCAAAAACCTCATGTAGAGGGCATCCAGCGCGGCAAAGACTTCCTCGACAAAGTACATCTTTTCAAGAAACCGCCCATCGGGGTCTTCCTGGCCGTAGTCGGGGAGTTGCTTAGGGGTCTTTAGCCCTTTTACAGCCCAGAGTGAGCTGTCCAGAGTCACCAGATACTCGTTTTCACCAATTATTAGAAGGAGCTGTATCTCCTCGACCACTTTCCCCTGTCGAAGGGCAGTTCGCGCTTCGTGGAGAAAATTGCCCTGCGAGGTGCAGATAACCCGCTCCTTGCCATCGCCAGGGAGCACCAGGACCATCCGCTCGCCCAGGTGAATGTTTGCAATCTTATCTCCGGCCTGTATCGAACCGCTCATGTTCTCGATATAGTACCAGAGCCACGTGAGGAAATCAAAACCGAGAAATCGCCCATCAGACATCGCGGTCGGCGACTTTATCGAAACGAGCCCCCCGAGAACATCCTTCTGGTGCGGCGTCAGGGGAAGTTTATTCATCGCCCACTGGGCGTGGTAGAGCGGAATTGGGAAAACCCGGAAATTCTTCTCGAAATATTCCAGGAAGGAATCCATCATTTTGCCCCCGGTAGTGCCAAAAATCATCCACTTGCGCACCGGATTCCATACGACCTCGGCTGAACTCGGCTGCGGAAAGGCACGGCTGAGAAGGACTTCCTGCATCCTTTCCTGCATTTCCTGCTTCATCGCACGTGACGGATATTTCCCATTGTTTTCGTCGCGGTATTTTTTGACCTCCTGCCGAACATACTGCTTCAATACTATTGCGGGCACTTTGCGCTGGTCGAGCCTGAAATTGAATGCCACATATTCGCCTTTGCGGTAGGAACCATACGAGAAACCGGATTCGAAAAAGTCCTCCCAGTCCGCAAAGCCTGCCGCCTGCGTCCGGGAATCGTCGGGTTCGGCAAATGCGCCGCCCCGGAGCTTCTCATCGACAAAGGTCCAGAAATCCTCAGTGTGTGGTTCCGGAACAAAAAAACGAACAAATGTGGCAGAGGCTGAAGATATTCCCATTGAGCATTCCTTTTCAAAAAATTAGTGCCAAGCCCCGGGAGCAGGTTCGCGCTAAACCGGCACCTTGGCTTGAGCCAGCGATTGCAGTTATGCAGCATTTGCCGTCAGCAAAATAGCAGGAGCCGGGGTCACCGGCTCAGGCAGTCAACTCTGGACGGGTTGGCGCAGGCTGGAAAGCCTGCCCTATAATGTCACACCTGCGAGAAATTCGACTCCGGGTCAACCTCTATCGAAAAGGGCGAACCAAGTCAAACACAACTTAGCTGGTTGCATTCCTCCAGGGATATCAGTGGCTTACGCGATCAGAACTTTACCGTCTTTACTATCATCTCGAATTCCTGGACTTCCTCGGGACTCAGTTCGCGGCGCAGCAGTTTCTTGTGGACAAAAACCGAGATTTTCTCGTGAAGCGCCAGGGCCACGGCATCACTTGGCCTGCTGTCGAAGACAACCTCCTCGCCGTTTATACGCACGAACACCTTGGCATAAAATGTATTCTCACGCATTTCGGAGATTTCCACCTTTTCGAACACCGCTCCGGCACGCTCGAGAATGGTCAAATAAAGGTCATGGGTAAGCGGCCTCTTCGGCTCAACCAGCCCCTTCTCCTTGGCGATCGCGGTGATTTCCGCATCGCCCACGAACATCAGAAAATACAGGCTGTCCTCCTCCGACTCTTTCAGGATGACCATGTTCCCCTGGATCCTGTCGGTCTTGATGAAGACATCCTTGACCTCGATGAACTCACTTTTTTCCATTACCGCCTCCATCAGCAGGTAAAAGATACTCCAAAAGAAAAAATAATTAGCCGGCCAACGGTTGTCAGTAGTTCATGGATCTCATAAATCACTGAGACGACGGCAGATTTGCGGTCGAGAGCGGCTTAAGGGACCCGGCACCGATATAGGCCATTCGAGGTAAATGCGGCGCTGGTATTTCTCCATTACGGCATAATATACCCTGAAAAAGCTTTTTCCCTCATCTAAAAACTCCTCTCGGAGAAAGCAGAAGCCTTTTGCCCTGCCGGGTCCTCGCACTTGTCTGGTGATGGTGGCGATAGGCGAGACAGTTTTGCAGCCAAAAATATTGACAAGCTAAAGAATGTGGTTAACTTGCGGGCCAAGAGAGACTGAGTGTAGACATGTAGCAGTTCTCATATTTTGGAGACGGCCATGGAATTGAAACTAACTGTTCCGGAAAAAAAGAAGCTGGTTGAAGAAGATTTGAATCCGCTGGAAATAGAATATCTTCTGGTTGGGGAACTGGATAACTGCGACCTTTCATAAACATAGACTTTATATAGATTTCTCTTCTCATATCCAAAAGGCCGGGCAATATCCCCGGCCTTTTACATTATACTTCAGTCCCTTGCGCTGAAAGCGTTTGACCCGCAACTCACTCCGAGCTTTTTAGCTTTCAGGTTTACAGCTCCTCCTTTTTCAATCTCGCGGCAAAAAACCCGTCAACATCATGCTTATGGGGCCATGAGCGAAAGTACGGCCCGGATATCATTTCGAAGCAGGTCTGGGGGAGATAATCGGCGGCGTTTTGGAGCTGAAAATTCGGATAAGAACCGGAAAAATGCTGGACAACCTCTTCGTCCTCTTCGGAAAGGACCGTGCAGGTGGCATAAACAATCGAGCCTCCGGGTTTAAGAAAGAAAACGGCACGTGCGAGCAGCTCTTTTTGAAGCTGTGACATTCGGTAAGGATCCTTAATGTGCCTGTTCCACCTGATATCGGGATTTCGCCGGATTGCTCCAAAACCGGTACAGGGCGCATCGAGCAGTACTTTATCAAAAAGGCCTGTTTTCGATGACTCAAGCTGTAAAATGTCTTCGACAAGGGTCTGGATGATGCCGATACCCTGCCGCTCGGCGCTTCTTTTCAGTTCTTCCAGTTTCCAGGCGGAGTTATCAACCGAGAGCACCTCGCCCTCATTTTCCATGAAAATCGCAAGATGAGTGGATTTGATGCCGAACCCGGAGCAAAGATCCAGGACGCGTTCGCCGGGAACGGGAGCAAGCAGGTGGGTAACAATTTGAGAAGCCTCATCCTGGGCCTGTATCCATCCCGCCCTGAAAGCTTCGGTTTGCGCTACATCCCGACGGGGGGATGTAATCCGAATTGCGTGGAGCAGATAAGGCGACGGGAGCGCATCGAGTCCTTCCTCTTTAAGCGATTCAATTACGTGGGCCCGTGTCACCTTTAGAGTATTCACCCTGAAGACCGCGGGTGCAACATGGTTGTTAGCCTCGAAGAAAAGCAATGCCTCTTCGAGTCCGATCTGGCCGGCCACCTTCCTGACCAGCCATTCGGGGTGCGCTGTAGCAACCGAGATGTATTTGGCCGGATCATCTCCTGCCATGGCCAGTTCCCAGTTATCGCTTCTCCTGGTTGCCTCGCGAAGCATACCGTTTATAAACTTCACCACGTGTTCGGGCTGGCTCGTTTTTGCAAGATTTACCGCCTCATTTACAGCCGCATGGTTAGGAACGCGGTCCAGAAAGAAAATCTGGTAGAGCGCCAACCGCAGCAGAACGCGCACCTCCGGTGTGATTTTTTCCGGCTTTATCCTGCTGAGTTGATCGATTTGAAAGTCGAGGCGCAGCTTCCAGCGCACGACTCCATAGACGAGTTCGGTCAAAAGCGCCCGGTCGCGTTCCTCCAGACCCGAATGACGGTCCAGGACAGTCCGGATCATTCGATCTGTGTGCGACGGCTTCTGCTCGATCTGAAGCAAAATCTGGTAAGCCAGTACTCTAGGTGTGATCATCTCTTTATTATCGGCCGGCCTCAAAAATCGAGGTCCCATTATTTAAATTTAAGTGCTGTCCCGGATTTTATCGCAGCGCGCAGAGTTCCTTCAGCACGGATTCGACCCGGTCGAGCGCGACCTGAGTGTTGAGACAGGGTCCAAAGGGGCGCTGGTTGAAGATCCCGTACACGGGCAAAGGAGTGGTATCCTGGATTCCGCTGGTTAGGTCCCTTTCGCAGGCAACTGCTATTATAAGATCGGGGCGCCTCTCGATTACGATGCGCCTGGCTATGGTTCCGCCGGTGGCAACGGCCATGCTGGCCCCGTATTGTTCGGCAAGTTCGAGCAGGCCCTTTATGCGGCACTTGCCGCAACGCTTGCAGTTCTCAGCCCTGTAGGTAATCTTGACGGTGCAGTCTTTGTCCTGGAGACAATGGGGCAAAAGCAGCAAAATTGATTTTGGCCGTCTGCCGTTTCGGTATTGCGCGAGCACCAACTCGTTGTTTACGGCTACATAGGCGTGCTGGACCTCTTCCCGCTTTAGTCCCACCAGTTTTCCGACACCGACCAGCACAGGCAGGAGGACCTTTGCGGCAATGCTTCGGAGTTTTAGCGAAAATGGGACGTCACGGCCCAGGGCTACGACGGCCACAAGCACGCCCGTACTGATAAGAATCGCAGTTGCAAGCAATCCCGACAGCAAGCCCATTATGAGGGGCAGATGGGAGAAAATACGGCTGAACCCGTAATATGGGACAATGTAGAGGAGGCCGAGGAGTGCGGTTGCAAGGACGGCTACAAGGAGAATAAGTAATATGATAACCTTTTTGCCGGAAATATCCCGGGAAGGTGCGAAATCGGAGAAGGTCCCCGGCTGGTGAGGATTTACAATCTTTTTTCCCACGGACCTATTCCAGGAAAGTACCTGCCGGGAGTGGCCGGCCCCGAACGAATTCACCAGCGGACATGCGTCGCTGCCCTTCCATTTGAAGCTCTCCGATCGAGAGCGCCCTCCGGTCGCCTCCGGTTACAATTATCCCGGATTGTGCCACGCCGACAACCTCACCCGCCCCGCCCGATCCGGTCCAGGGAAAGTGGCGCACCCCGAAACATTTTATGCGTTTCCTGTCGAGGGAAAAGTATGCGCCGGGCCAGGGATCGAACGCCCGAACTGTATTTATAATATTTTTTGCGGGAAGTCTCCAATCAATCCTGAACTCCTCCTTCATGAGGGGAGGCGCGTAGGTGGCAATCGAGCCATCCTGGATTTGGGGCTCGATTTCGCCGCACGCCCACGCGGGAAGTGTCTCGGAGAGAAGCTCGGCGCCGGTAATCGAGAGCTTATCGTGTAAAGTGCCGAAGGTCTCTTCGACGGATATGGCGACCTCTTTTTGCGAGAGCACCGGTCCGGTATCCATCCCGGCATCCAGAAGCATTATGGAAATCCCGGTTGTATCATCCCCGGAAAGGATAGCACGGTGTATGGGTGCAGCCCCCCGATACCGGGGCAGAAGAGAGGCATGGACGTTCAGAGTCCCGAGCGCAAATGCGTCCAGGAACTCCTGTGGCAGTATCTGGCCGAAGGCCACTACGACGGCGCATTCGACGCCGTAAGATTTTATTTCATCAATAATTTGGGTCCCGCGGATGCGTTCTGGCTGAAAGACAGGAATGCCCAGCTGATTTGCCAGATTTTTGACGGGAGACGGTGAAAGTTTTCGGCCGCGGCCCGATGGCCTGTCAGGCTGTGTTACAACGAGCCGCACCGGCGCGCCAGCTTCTATAATGGATCTGAGCGACGGTAGGGCAAAATGGGGGGTCCCAAGGAAGACCAGGTCGGGAAGCCGAGTCTTTATTCCTTCTCCTCCTTGTGTTTCTTCTTCCATTTGCGCTTGAAGATATCTCTGGCAACCGGACTCATCAGGTCTATGAAAAGCTTTCCTTCCAGGTGGTCGATCTCGTGCTGGAGGGCTATTGCGAGCAGGCCGTCCGCGTTGATTTCAACATTCTTCCCTTCACGGTCGAGCGCGCAAACAACAACCTCCTCGAAACGATTGACCTGGGAATAAAACTCCGGCACGCTCAAACAGCCCTCTTCATAATTGACTTCACCGCGGCCCGACACAAGCTCGGGATTTATCAGCGCAATAAGTCCATTTTCGGAATTTTCCCTCTGCAAATCTATAACGAGCACCTTTACCGGCCGTCCCACCTGGTTTGCCGCCAAACCTATCCCCGGCGCGTTATACATCGTCTCCGCCATGTCCTCGATGAGCCGCAGAATACTTTCATCAATTTTTTCGACGGTTTCTGCCTTACGCCGCAGAACGGGGTCGGGGTATGTACGAATATCAAGAATTGACATTTATGGTTCCTCTGCAAAAATCGGCGACATTCGACGGAAGTATTCAAGAGTCAAATTCCCGCCATGAGTCAAGATTACTCATTTTAAAATTTTGAGGCACTATTTTCAATGTATAAAGAAAAGGAGCACGGTTCGCCAGAAAGTAACAGCCATGTAGCATTCATTATGGTCGGCATGGATGTGGGGCAGGTTGCATCCTCCCGTCTCATGAATTCTGAGTACTCCTTTGCGGGCAGGGCTGGAAAGCCTGTCTGCCTAATGAAAACCTGATTGCCCTCCAGACGCTCACGAATGCTCCGGCACGAATTGTGCTTGATATCTGGATGGGTCAAAGTGTTTGCCGCGGGTTCCAGGTATTGTGGGCGGAATTCAAACCCGGCAAATCTGGAAAATCACGCGGTGTACCTGATACCGAAAAATCTGAAAAAAGGAGTCCCTGGTGCAAGTTAGGAAAAGGTCCAAATCTGACGAACCGCCGCAGATCAGCGTAATAATACCCGCGAAAAACGAGGCTGAGGGCATCGGGTCCGTTATCGCCAGGGTCCGTGAAGCACTCGACGGCTATAACCCGAGCTATGAAATACTCCTCATAGATGACGGATCAACTGATAATACGGCGGAAAAGGCCCTGGAAGCCGGGGCAGTCGTCCTGCGCCACCCCTACAATATCGGAAACGGCGCAGCCATCAAGACCGGGATAAGGCATGCCCGCGGGGTCGCACTCGTAATGCTCGATGCCGACGGCCAGCACCCGCCCGAACAAATCCCCGAACTGCTGAGAATGCTTGAAAAATACCACATGGTGGTTGGTGCCCGGAACTCGGAATCGGATACCACCGCGCACAGAAATCTCGCAAACCGTGTCTACAACTGGTTTGCAAGCTATGTTTGCGGACGCAGAATAGAAGACCTCACATCCGGATTCAGGGCGGTCCGCGCCGGGTTGGCAAAAGAATTCGTAACCCTTCTTCCAAACACTTTCTCGTACCCGTCCACTATCACACTTGCGACCGTACGCTCCGGCTACAGCCTTGCCTATTTGCCGATCAAGGGCGCAAAGCGTCGAGAGGGCAGCAAGAGCCATATAAAGCTCCTGCGAGACGGGTCACGATTTTTCCTGATTATTTTCAAGATCACCACCCTTTTCTCGCCAATGAAGATCTTCCTTCCGGCAAGCCTCGTAACTTTTCTCACCGGTATTGCATATGGTATCTATAAGATCTGGATGCTCGACGGCCGCTATGGTCCGACTTCTCAGATGCTGATCGTATTCTCCGCACTGATTTTTCTAATCGGTCTTACCTCCGAACAGATCACTCAGCTTCGGTTCGATCGTACAATTCCACTTGCCGGCGAGCGGCAAAAAAGATTCGGATCCGCGGACACTTCTTCTATTGAGAGTGAACAGATGGAGGAAGACGAGGCAGAGATCGTTTTGAAGTCAGGATTGGGCGGTCGGTAAGAGAGCGCGCCGACTTCTACCCGAGGCAGGCTGGAAAGCCTGCCCCACTTGTAGCCTGCATCAAGCCGGCAGGAACTAACTCTCCGAATTATTTAAAATACCCTTGTCCAAGTGGGCCATTCTTCCGGCTTTTTCAGCGGCGCGCGGGTCGTGGGTAACCATTATTATGGTTTTTTGGAAATCGGTATTTAGTTGTTCGAGGAGCCTCAACACCTCGGAAGCGGAATTCTTGTCGAGATCCCCGGTCGGTTCGTCAGCCACAATGAGGGCTGGGTCGGTAACTATTGCACGGGCGATTGCCACCCGCTGCTGCTGGCCCCCTGAGAGTTCGCCGGGAAAATGGCGCATGCGGTCTGCGAGGCCCACTAGTTCCAGTGCCGTTACCGCGTGCTCCCTTCTCTGCTTTTTCGACAACGGTCGCAGGTGGAGAGGCAGTTCGACATTTTCAAGGGCGTTTAGCACGGGCAGCAAATTATAGAACTGAAAAATAAACCCCACGTGCAGAGCCCGCCAGCGGGCAAGATCCGTCTCGCCTAGTTCGGAGATTGCGGTCCCGGCCACCACCAGTTTTCCCGAGTCGGCAATATCCAGTCCAGCAATAAGGTTTAGAAGCGTTGTCTTCCCTGATCCGGACGGCCCCATCAGCGCCAGGAACTCACCAGTGCGGACTTCGAGGTTAATCCCGTGCAGGACAGAGACCTTTTGCGCCCCCCGGGCATAGGACTTTACGATATTTTCCGCGACTACTATGAAATCCATGCCTTGCCTGTTGCGGGTTACGGGTTGCGGGTTAAAGGGAAGGGGTATGTTTAATTGCCCTATGCCGGTGGCACTTAGAATCGGGGCTGTTGCCCGAAGGCTCCGGTGAAAAATCCCCCTCCCCCAACCCCTCCCACTGTTTGGACCGG
>DBMI01000043.1 GCA_002298165.1 Desulfarculales bacterium UBA702 | reverse complement strand
ATGCGGCGGTGCCCGGCAAAACCTGGGCAACCGCCGCATGCGCCAAGTCCGCGCTTGCGCGCATAGCCGAAATCGTGGGGCTCGGGGGGAAATCATTTCCCCACTCTTTTCATTATTGCAATCTTATACTAATCCGCGTCCAAGATCGTACCAGGAANNAAGGCCCTAAGCTACATCAACTTAAACGCGAATTGGTATTAACGCATCTCAGCACGCCCGAGCGTTGCGGGGATTCCAGGCTCTTTCTTTATACATCCCTCTATCTGTACCGTTCTTTATTTTGTACCATTTTCGCGGCTTGTTCAATAAGCTGTCCCATCGGAGGTCTCAAAACGGTGGACACAGGGCGGAAATTTTGTTAGAGAGAATGGTTGCACCAGATCGGGACGTGGCTCAGCCTGGTAGAGCGCTGCGTTCGGGACGCAGAGGTCGCTGGTTCGAATCCAGTCGTCCCGATCAAACATTTCCAATCGTTTCCCTGTAATCAATAGATATAGCTTCCCCCCCTTTGGTGTCTCCAATGTCTCAGTCCGGAAGAATACTTCTTGTCCCGCTGCTTCAATCATGGATTTGGAGGGAGGTCCAGAGGGCAGTTGAACTATGAGGGGATAGCTGATCACTATCCTTTCAAAAGGCATTTTTATTGAGCGGCTTGTAGGTACGAGCTTAGATCGTTACAGGGAGTTGTATCTTGCTCGGGTTAAAGAAGACTCCATGGCTCCGACGATAAATGATGGCGAGATCATCCTTTTTGACACTCACGAGAGCGAGAGAATCCAGGTTAGGACCGGTGACATTTACTTGGTCCAACTTCCGGAAGGAACAGTATCAGTGAAGCGCCTGTCACTTAGCATGGACGCAGCAAGGCGCTAAACTAGTATGTCATTCTGATAATGTTGTCGATTACAAGATGTTTGATTTTCAGCTCGCACCCGGACGCCCGATCCACTCTTATGTGCTCGGGCGGGCTAGGTGGGCGGGGAAAGAATTCGACTGACTCCCCGAGACACTGTCCACCTGCGACGTAACATTCATAAATTCTCGCGCGGATCGGTCTTATCATTCTTCGGTGAGGATAAGAAAATGCCGGATGACAAATCAGTTTCTCTTGTAAATCTTGGAAAGCTTTCGGTACCGGCTGATACTTTGATCAAGAAAGTATCAGCTGCTGCTGTTGGAGGTATTTTTGAGCCATGGCACATAAAACGGGTCGCGAAGGCCAAAGCAGAAGCAAGCCTAATAAAGGCTAAGACTAAAATAGAAGTTACCGATTTGCATCGTAGGGCAATGCATCGTTTTGTCGAAGAGGAGGCAAACCGTCAAGAAAACATGGAATGTATAACAAGGAAGGCCATTCCCCAACTGCAAGACGGCTCAGACCCAAACAAAATAGAAGATGATTGGGTCACAAATTTTTTCGATAAATCACGAATAGTTTCTGACAGTGAAATGCAAGAACTTTGGGCAAGTGTCTTGGCAGGAGAAGCCAATCTTCCAGGAACCTATTCGAAGCGAACCGTGAACTTTCTTGCTGACCTGGATAAAAAAGATGCAGAGATGTTTACGGCTTTATGCAGCTTTGGCTGGTTCGTCGGCCGCTTCACTCCTTTGATATTTGACTTCACAGCTTCTATTTACAACCATAAGGGTATCAATTTCGGATCACTGACCCATCTGGATTCCATCGGCCTTATCCAATTTAGCAATCTGGCGGGTTTTTCTAGACTATCTCTACCAAAGGAACTTAGAGTATCGTATTATGGGATACCCTTAACCCTAACGATGGAAAACGAAGACCAGAATTCCCTAGATATCGGAATGGTATTGCTTACCCAGGTTGGGCGTGAATTAGCTACCGTATGTAAAGCTCCAAGTGTGGACGGTTTTTTTGATTACGTCAAAGAGAAATGGAAGCAGTATCTTCCAGAGAACAAGAACGCCAATCAGCCCACTGAGTGGACAGGGTAAACCTCGGCGGTCTGTCCGTAAATCTTTGGCCGCGCCTATTCTCGGTGGTCCGCAAGTGGTCCGCTAACTCAGAATCGCAATGTGCAGTTTAGAATCAGAGGAAATTTGGCAATTAGTCTGTCTCAAATCTAAAGAGTCGTCTTAGGCTATATTAACAGGATTTGGAGGACGGTGTGACCCCCGAAGAGGCTACAATTGAGACCCTCAAGCGTTGGAGCCACATTTTGCTATTGGCGTCAGTAATTTTGCCTGTGCTAGGCGCAGTGGCAGCTGGTGTACGGTTCTACGTTGATCGGCAGGAGAAGCAGTTTTCTGCCCAAATTACTACCGCTGCCATTAACCGGACCAAACAGGAGGCGGCAAGCGCACGCAATGATGTAGCTAACCTTGAGAAGAAGACTGCACCACGGTCCCTATCATCGGAACAACAACAATCCTTACTGGACAATTTAAAGACAAGTATGGATGTGGCTGAAACTCCTATTCGTATCCTGATTAAAAAAATTCCAGTAACTGCGGCAATTGGCAATCAGGAAGCACAAACGTATGCCATGCAATTTGTACAAGTGTTCAAATCGTCTGGTTTTGAATCTGAGTTAATCCTCCCATTATTCCCAGGCTTACGGCCAGATATTATTGACATAAAAATTGGTATAAAGGATTCACAGGATATACCCAAGGATGCTCTAGCTTTAGTCAATATTCTTTCAAACGCAGGGATTAAATCCAATATTATTCGACTAGAACAGGAGTTTTCCAGCGCTTTTCCAGAGGCATCTTTTGTTCTAGTAGTCGGCGCCAAGCCATATTGAAAACAACTCCCTTCCCGGTTCTCAGTGCAAATTGGTGAAGTTTCACTTCAGTTCCAGAGACTAATCAATTGGCTTGGGACTTACGGCATCGCGGGTTCAACTCCCGTGGACGGTGTTGCACGTGTCGGGCAGAAAGCTGCCAACTGGCTCTGGGCCTATACAAATGCGAGTTCGATTCCCGCCCTGCTTGCATACCATTAACGAATAAGGTAGAGTTGTTTTTATTTTCAGGCCCTTCTGGTCGATCGAAAAAATCAAACTAGAAGAACTGACGCATATGGTCACAATAGCGCTTTCTTTTCTAGGCATTTCCTTCCTTAGCATGATTGTCTGGAACATTATTTACCCAAGGTTCCTTTCTTGCTTACAAACCCGTCACACCTCGACATGGGAAAATCTGAATCGCCCAATATACCTTGAATGGCGACCTGTTTCGTTGTTTCCCACACTGCGATTTTTGCTCAAGCGTCAATATCTTGCCCTCAATGACCCTGTCCTCTCCGCTACAGGCAGATGGACCCGAGTTGCACTCATCAGCTGCTACATCTGTATACCTGGGTACATTTTATTCGCGCTTCTCGACAATTTTTTAAAATGATTATTCCTCGGCAGGAAGGTTGCCCGATGGTTCATAAACCCTCGTATGGCAGAAATTCTATAAATCCTCCTGCACTGATTGGTCAAACAAGGGGCATGGTGTACCCTTTGTAGACCCTGCCCCCTGAAAATCCTTACTGTATATAATCCTACTCCGGTTCGAATCCAGTTGTCCCGATCAAATAAATCGATAATTTATATACTCCTCACTTCCAACCCAATCGCTCTTCCTGGGCAACCTGCGAAATCGAATATACGATAGCTATGCAGATTTTGACCTGAGGTTTTCCCAAACCGAAGCATCCAGTATTCGTACGCTCCAACGATCATCTTCAATCAAGAAGTGTCCCAACCGTTCTGGAAATAAGCGAAAGAAGGATTCCATCAGAGCAGGATTTCCAATGAAGCGGACAGTGCCTGCTTGTCAAAATCTCCCTTGTTCGCTAAATTGCAGTCTTCGGAGGTGCCAGGCTTGACTCGCGGTGCTCATGTCCGACTGGGCACCAGTCTTCCCATCACCGCCGGCATTGACCAATTGAAGAGTTATGGCTCGTCAGTATTTATAGAGCGGTCCCACGCGCTAAGTTCCCTGCCGAATTAGCCAGGGACCCACTTCGCAGACCTAAAACAGGGATAGGCCGATTAAAGCCGAGTGGCCGCTCCCTCTCCAATGCACTGATTACTGAATGTCTAAAGCAACTATCCTCGATAAATCCCTTTCTCAAAGGAATACCAATAATTTCGACTTCTTTAGGTTCGTAGGTTCGATTATCGTTGTTCTTTGCCACTCCTTCGGTCTGACCGGAACTCCTTGCGAACCTTTCGCCGGAGTAAGCATTACTGAAACGGTCGGTTGGACGTTCCTGGCATCGTTTTTCATAGCAAGCGGATTTCTTATCACCGGCAGTTGGTTTTCCGATGAAGACATTTTAAGTTTCGTCAGCAAGCGCATTCTGAGGATTTACCCGGCACTGATCTGTGTGGTTATCCTGACGGCTTTTGTTCTGGCCCCGTTGATATCTCACCTTTCTCTTAAGGAGTACTTTCTGGACGGCAGGACCTATCAATATCTGAAGAACGCCTCACTCCTGAGCCTGCCGGATCGCCTGCCCGGCGTCTTTACCGACAACAAATTTCCCGGTGCTGTGAATGGGTCCTTATGGACACTTCGAATCGAGCTTAAGTTGTATGCCATGGTAGCGGTATTGGGCGTGACAAGGCTTCTTAAAATCAGGTATTTACTGCCTGCCCTTGTAGTCTTGCCGATCAGTTTCTTCCTCAGAAATTACATTGGAAACGGTGAAGCACTCTTTGCGGATTACCACACCTCTGCACTAACGATCTATTTCATTATGGGGGCTATCTACTATGTCTTTCGCGACAAGATCATACTCTCCATCCATCTATTCGTTCCAGCATCAATCCTTTACCTCCTCAGTTTCTACATAAAGTATGGACCCTTTATCGCTTTTTTCACCTTGCCCTACCTGTTTCTATATTTAGCGTTTTTAAAAAACAGCTTCACGAATAACTGGGGGAAATACGGCGATTATTCCTATGGAATTTACATATACGCTTTCCCTCTACAACAGACAATCATATGGGCATCCTGGAATAAAATCCAGCCATGGCAGCTTTTTGCGCTCTCGACCCCCATAACTATTATTTTGGCGGTAATGTCTTGGCACCTGATTGAGAAGGGAGCTATGCGGCTAAAGAAACCCAGCCTGAGGGGAGTATTTAGTCAATTTTCAGGATTCGTTCCAAGGAACTTAACAGATCGAGTAGATCGATAGTTCATCTAATCGAATTGGTCCCATTACCGGGAGGTATCCTCGCCTGGCCGGTTTGCATTTCAGTTTTACATCTTCTCCTTCAGCGATTTCTTTCGTGGTCCGATTATGAAATCATGTTGAGCGCGGATGTAAGCGACCCTGAAGACAGAAATGTTCTGGATGTCATCTCCTTCAGGGATATGGCCTATCCTGAGAAGTAGACGGGGGCCTCCGCACAGCCGACAAAAAGAGGCAGCACCTGTCATCCTTGGGACCTTGGATAAACCTGGCGCAGATAGAGGAGGGCTGCTTCCCAAATCCGGAATGGGAAAATAATGGGCCAAAATTGAAGGAGAACTCCCCTCCACTGGCGGGAGAGACTGGGGAAGGGGTTGAAATTCTAGATCTTTTTGTCACCCTCCCCTGGCCCCTCCCCTCAAAGGGAGGGGAATTTGCATCGCAACTAGTTCAGGCAACGGCCCCAGAGGAGGCATCCATGGACAAGTCCTATCCCATCCCCTCACCGGAAAGTAAGCTGATGGGATCTGATATGAAACGGATTTTGCATCATTTGGTTTTTCCGGCTGCCGTGCCGCTGCTCTTCTTCGCAATAGCTTTAACACCGGTGGATCTATTTGGGTGCCGCAACCGCGGGCTAATGGTTTTTATTATTGCACTTCTCGGCGCCCTGGCAGGGTTGGGAGCGGTACTTGTGGGTCTGATCCGAAGATTTCGCGGTGATCCGAGTTCCAGTTGGTTTCTACTCAGCACGATTATTTTGGTGATACCCGCTGTTTTCCTTGTTCTCATTTCACGCTGATAAAAAACCGCTGTCGCAAGCGCGAGGTCCTTCCAAGTTTCCGCTTTCCGATCTATCATTGCGGAAAATCTCAGACGATCTGAAAGGAACATGGCATGGCGGAATTTAAGAATGTAACGGTAATCAAGGATGCGAACATCTATTTCGACGGGAAAGTCACCAGCCGCACAATAGTCTTCGCGGACGGATCCAGGAAGACCCTCGGTGTAATGCTTCCGGGAGACTACGAGTTCGGTACCGGAGACAAGGAGCTGATGGAAATCCTTTCAGGCGATTTGGAAGTCCTTTTGCCCGGATCGAGCGAGTGGAAAACTGTAGAAGGTGGGCAATCTTTCGAAGTGCCTGCGAATTCTAAATTCAAACTCAAGATCAAAAAGCTTACGGACTACTGCTGCTCGTTTATTAAGTAGACCGAGACAGCAAGGCATAATGCCTGGCGTTAGGCTTCGCGCTTTGCTTTGCGCGGCCGAACTCCTGGATTGCGGGGGAATCATTCCCTCGCTTTTTTATGCTTGAAAGATGTGGCAAATTCCGTGTTCGTTCGATAACATACATGACTCTCGCAACAAAAATTGATAATTAAACCTTTAAATAGAAACATCGAGTCTGGAAACTCAAAAAATACCGGGAAAATTTAATGAGCAATGAGCCAAACAAAGTAATTTATTCCATGGTCGGAGTGAGTAAGTTTTTCAACAAGCGACCTATCTTGAAAGACATTTACCTTTCCTATTTCTATGGCGCGAAAATAGGCGTAGTCGGCCTGAACGGGTCGGGAAAGAGTTCGCTCCTGCGGATTCTGGCGGGAGTGGACAAGGATTTTAATGGCAAGACGGTAATCGCGCCAGGATTCACCGTGGGATTTCTCGAACAGGAGCCGCTGCTCGATGATGCCAGAACAGTGCGCGAGGTGGTCGAGGAAGGTGTGCGTGAAACCGTCGATCTGCTGAAAGAATTTAACATCATCAACGAGCGCTTCGCCGAGCCGATGTCGGATGAGGAGATGGATAAGCTCATCGAACGCCAGGCGGAGGTACAGGAAAAGCTTGACTCGCTTAATGCGTGGGACCTTGATGCAAGGCTCGAGATGGCCATGGATGCCCTCAGGTGCCCCCCTGAGGATATGCCGGTAAAGGTGCTCTCGGGCGGCGAGCGCAGGCGTGTTGCGCTGTGCCGGCTCCTGCTTCGCGAACCGGATATTCTGCTGCTCGATGAGCCTACCAACCACCTCGATGCCGAAACGATTTCGTGGCTGGAGCAGCACCTGCGGCGCTACGCCGGAACGGTTATAGCCGTAACCCATGATAGATATTTTCTGGATAATGTGGCGGGCTGGATACTCGAACTTGACCGGGGGCAGGGGATTCCGTGGCAGGGAAACTACTCATCCTGGCTCGAACAGAAAAGCGAGCGGCTTCGGCAGGAGGAGAAGAGCGAAACCGAGCGCCAGCGAACCTTGAGCCGCGAGCTTGAATGGATACGGATGTCGCCTAAAGGCCGCCACGCAAAGGCTAAGGCCCGCATAAACTCTTACGAATCGCTCCTCAATCAGGACTACGAAAAGAGGGCCGGGGACCTCGAGATTTACATCCCCCCCGGGCCAAGGCTCGGCAACGTGGTAATCGAGGCCGAAAACGTTGGCAAGGCTTTCGGCGATCGCCTGCTTATGGACGGCATGTCATTCGCGCTGCCGCCGGGAGGAATTGTCGGGGTAATCGGCCCTAACGGGGCGGGCAAAACTACGTTGTTTCGGATGATTACGGGATCAGAAACGCCTGATTCAGGTTCGATAAGGCTTGGCAGCACCGTGAAGCTCGCTTGCGTCGAGCAGGGCCGCGATGTGCTGGACCCCGAGAAGACCATCTGGGAGGTAATTTCAGAGGGTAAGGACAGTTTGGAACTCGGCAATCGCACTGTTAATTCCAGGGCATATGTTGCTCGGTTCAACTTTTCCGGGACCGACCAGCAGAAAAAGGTGGGCCTGCTTTCGGGGGGCGAGCGCAACCGCGTGCATCTTGCGCGTGTTCTCAAGGAGGGCGCTAACGTCATTCTGCTCGATGAGCCTACGAACGACCTGGATGTAAATACCATGCGCGCCCTGGAGGATGCGCTTGAAAATTTCGCGGGCTGCGCCGTCGTCATCAGCCACGACCGGTGGTTCCTGGACAGGATCGCAACCCATATACTGGCATTCGAGGGTGACAGCACGGTAGTGTGGTTCGACGGTAACTACTCCGAATTCGAAGCCGACCGGAAATTACGGCTGGGGGCAGCCGCGGATCAGCCGCACCGGATCAAGTACCGGCAGCTAAAACGCTCGTAATATGGGCGGGCGCGCTGCTGCCAAATAAATATGACCCGCGGGGTGGGGATCGAGTGGGGATGTCCCGGGAGACCTTGGGGCGATATGGTATTTGTAGGGGCAAATGATTATTTGCCCCTACAGTGGCTTTTTCGCATCACCCGGATATCAATCCCATAGCCGTCAACTTAAGGACAAAATCCGGCTGACGCGGTCAGGACAGGCTGTTGCGCAAACAAGTTGCGATGCA